>JBJTHN010000088.1:0-106938 GCA_046094505.1 Betaproteobacteria bacterium | reverse complement strand
ACACCGGCGCTCGCCGAACGGGTGGCCACTGTCACGGGCGCGGCCCGCTGGGCGCTTTGGCGCCGGCCACGCACTGCGCCAGTCCGTCCAGCAGCACGTCCTTGGGCATATCGCGCCCGATGAAGACCATCTTGCTGTCGCGCTTCTCGCCGGGCTTCCAGGGCGCGCCCGCATCCGAGCCCATCAGCATGTGCACACCCTGGAAAACGACGCGCTTGTCAATGCCCTTGATGTTCAGCACGCCCTTGTAGCGCATCAGCTTGGTGCCGTGGACCTGCACGATGGCGCCGAGGACATCCTCGACTCGATCCAGGTCCAGCGCCCGGCTTTCGCGGAACACGAACGAGGTCACGTCGTCATCGTGTTCATGGTCCACATCGGTGAGGAAGTCAGGCTCGATCTCCAGGATGGCGTTGAGGTTGAAGCCGCGGATGTCCAGCAGGGCGTCAATTGCCGCGACGCCGTGGTGGGCCTCGCCGATCTTGGCGCGTGGGTTCATCTTCATCAGCCGCTGGCGCAGCTGCGCCACGTCATCGGGCTGCACCACGTCGGACTTGGTGATCAGGATGCGGTCGGCGAAGCCCACCTGCTCCTGCGCCTCGTGGTGCTCGTCCAGTTGCTCGGGCGCGTGCTTTGCGTCGACCATCGTCACGATGGCGTCCAGCAGGTACTGCTGGCCGATGTCGTCGTCAACGAAGAAGGTCTGCGCCACCGGGGCGGGGTCGGCCAGACCGGTGGTCTCGATGATCACGCGGTCGAAGTGCAGCTGGCCGGCCTGCTTCTTGGCATGCAGCTCGCCCAGGATGCGCACCAGGTCGCCACGCACCGTGCAGCAGATGCAGCCGTTGTTCATCTCGACGATCTGCTCATCGCGTTCCTGCACCAGCAGTTCGTTGTCGATGCCGGCTTCGCCGAATTCGTTTTCGATCACGGCGATGCGGTGGCCGTGCTGCTCCTTCAGGATGCGGTTAAGCAGCGTGGTCTTGCCGCTGCCCAGGAAGCCGGTGAGGATGGTGACGGGGATCTGGCTCATGGTGCTTTCCTTCAGGCTTGCTGGGGGGGTTGTTCAAGCGCCCGGGCGAACCACTGGCGGACCCGGGTCAGGTGGTCCTGGCCGTACAACTGCTCGAAGCGGCGCGTCTCATCAGCACCGGGGTTGCTCCAGAGGGCCAGCCGCTCCTCGGCAAATGACCGGGTCAGCGTGATGCCGCACTCCACCGTGATGCAGTGGTGCCACTGCGCGTAAGTCTGCGGAATGACGGGTGTTTTCATGCCGCCACTTCCTTGCGTTGCCACTGCGGGAAAGGGTCGGGCAGGTCGGCCCATCCGGCGTAGCCCTTGCCACCCGGCGGCCCCTTGCGGGTCTCGGTGTAGTTCAGGTGCATGGCCTTCCAGGCCTGCTCGATGGCCGCGCGATCCATGTTCCGGCCGATGAAGGCCACCTCGTTGAGGCGGTCGCCGTACGGCTCTCTCCAGCGCGCGTCGATGTTGCGGCGCTCGTCGGTGCCGGCCGCTGGCCAGCGGCTGCGCGGCGCGGCGGCCCACCAGCGGCCCACGGGTTCGTGCGTGGCGGTGTTGCCGGCGCGCGAGTAGTTCACCACCCAGTCGGGGCGGCTGGCCAGCCACACATAGCCCTTGGCGCGCAGCAGGCCAGGCAGCGGCAGATCCATGAAAGTGGAGAAGCGCCAGGGGTGCAGCGGCTCGTGGCTGCGCAACACGAAGCTCTCGATGCCGTAGGCCTCGGTCTCGGGGCTCATTTCGCCATTTCGGCGACCTTCCAGCTCGCGCACCCATCCGGGCATCTGGCTGGCGCGTTCCATGTCGAACAGGCCCGTGCCCAGCACCTCCTTCAGCGGCACACGGCCATGGTCGGCGAAGACGATCTTGGCCACCGGGTTCAGCGCCTTGACGACGGCGGTGACCTCGTCGCGCCGTGCCGCGTCGACCCTGTCGATCTTGTTGACCACCACCACGTCGGCAAACTCGATCTGCTCGGTCAAGAGCGCCGCCAGCGTGCGGGTGTCGTCGGGTCCGGCGGTTTCGCCGCGCTGCTCCAGCAGGTCGGTGCTGGTGTAGTCGGCCAGCACGTTGTGCGCGTCGACCACCGTCACCATGGTGTCGATCTGCGCCACCTCGCCCAGGCTGTCGCCGTTTTCATCGGTGAAGTCGAAGGTGGCCGCTACTGGCAGCGGCTCGCCGATCCCGGTGCTTTCGATCAACAGGTAGTCGAAGCGTCCCTCGGCCGCCAGCTTGCGCACCTCCACCAGCAGGTCTTCGCGCAGCGTGCAGCAGATGCAGCCGTTGCTCATCTCCACCAACTTCTCGTCGGTGCGCGATAGGGCGGCACCTGCGTTGCTGGCGCTGCGGTCCACCAGCGAGGCGTCGATGTTGACCTCGCTCATGTCGTTGACGATCACCGCCACCCGCAGCCCTTCGCGATTGGCCAGCACGTGGTTCAGCAGCGTGGTTTTGCCTGCGCCGAGGAAGCCGGACAGCACGGTGACGGGGAGACGGGTCATAGTGCAGATGGATGCTACTGAGAATGCAATATCATACAACGCGACGGGCGTGCCTTGGCTGCGCACGACAATTCCACCCATGGAACGACACACACCGCAGAGGGCAGCAGTCCTGGCCGCCATCGCGAGCGCGGGGCGGCCCTTGCTACCCCAGGAGGTGCTCGAGCTGGCCGCCAGCCAGGCACCGACGCTCGGCATTGCGACCGTCTACCGCGCGCTCAAGAAGCTGGCAGACGAGGGCAGCATCTGCCCGGTGGCGCTCGCAGGCGAGCCTGTGCGCTACGAGGCTGCGGGTCAGGGGCATCACCACCACTTTCAGTGCCGGGAGTGCCGCCGCGTCTACGACGTCGCGGGGTGTGTGGGTGGTTTGGGCGGGCTGGTGCCGCCTGGCTTCACCCTGGAGGAGCACGAGGTGATCCTCTACGGTCGATGTGCAGAGTGCACGGGCAACTCTGCCGAGCGCTTCTGCGGCCGCTGATGGAACCGCCCATGTGGCCGCCGTTGGTTCAGTGCTTGTCCATCGATGGGGATGAACGAGCGAGCACAACGTAGAGTGCCATGGCCGCTGTCGCAACCGATGGGAGGCGCCAACGTCAAGCCGATCGGTGTTCGCGAGACGTCACCCTCGACTCAGTACCTGGAAACCGCCGGTCGGCATGGACAGCTTCTGGCCGAGAGCCGTCGATCTGAAGCGCGGGCCTAATTCGATTGAAGACTCGCCAGCACTGGAGCGAGCCTGACTAGCTCTCCGCACCGCCCCCAAAAAGTCAGGAGGTCCAAAGACAAAGCCCGTCTCAGACGCCGTTCAGGCCCAACTGGCCGAAGGCGCAGTCAGGAGCCCATAACGCAAAGCCCCGCGTGGTGCGGGGCTCCGAGCGCCCTCGAAGCCCGCTCAGCAGGTTCGAAGGTCTTGTTCTGGCGGGGCCGGAGGGATTCGAACCCTCGATGCAGGTTTTGCCCGCATACTCCCTTAGCAGGGGAGCACCTTCGGCCTCTCGGTCACAGCCCCAAACCGAGCGCGATTCTAGCGCCTATTGCCGCACTGCCGTCAGGCCGCCTGTGACTCCTGGTCGAGTTCAAAGGCGCGGTGCAGGGCCCGTACAGCCAACTCCATGTACTTCTCGTCAATCACCACCGAGGTCTTGATCTCACTGGTGCTGATCATTTGGATGTTGATGCCTTCGGCACTGAGCGTGCTGAACATCTTGGCGGCCACGCCCACGTGGCTCTTCATGCCGATGCCCACGATGGACACCTTGCAGATACGGGCGTCTCCATCCACCACAGCGGCACCGACCGAGGGCGCCACGGTGGTGCGCAGCAGGTCCAGCACACGTGCATGGTCGTTGCGGGGCACCGTGAACGAGAAGTCGGTCTTGCCCTCGCGCGAGACGTTCTGGATGATCATGTCCACGTCGATATTGGCTTGCGCGACCGGGCCCAGGATTTGATAGGCAATGCCAGGCTTGTCAGGCACGCCTTGGACGGTCACCTTGGCTTCATCACGGTTGAAGGCAATGCCTGACACAACAGCTTTTTCCATCTTCTCGTCTTCCTCGAAAGTGATCAGCGTGCCCGAGCGGGCCTCTTCCTCAATGTTGATGTCCCACGGCGTGAAGCTTGACAGCACCCGCAGGGGCACCCGGTACTTCCCAGCAAACTCCACCGAGCGGATCTGCAACACCTTGGATCCCAAGCTGGCCATCTCCAACATTTCCTCAAAGCACACGGAGTGCAAGCGCCGCGCCTCGGGCACCACCCGTGGGTCGGTGGTGTAGACGCCGTCGACATCGGTGTAAATCAGGCACTCGTCTGCCTTGAGTGCGGCGGCCACGGCCACCGCCGAGGTATCCGACCCTCCACGGCCCAGGGTGGTTACATGCCCCAACCCGTCGATGCCTTGGAAGCCGGTGATGATCACCACCTTGCCGGCGTCGAGATCGGCGCCCACGCGGGCATCGTCGATGCTCTCGATGCGGGCCTTGGTGTAGGCGCTGTCGGTTCGGATGGGCACTTGCCAGCCCGAGTAGCTCACGGCCGGCATGCCTTCGGCTTGCAGGGCCAGGGCCAAGAGGCCTACCGACACCTGCTCGCCTGTGCAGGCGATCATGTCCAGCTCACGCAGCGACTCCGGCGTCACCTGGGCGGGTTGCAACTCCTTGGCCAGGCCCAACAGGCGGTTGGTTTCTCCGCTCATGGCCGAGGGCACCACCACCATGCGGTGGCCGGCACGGGCCCACTTGGCCACACGCTTGGCCACGTTTCGAATGCGCTCGGTCGACCCCATGGAGGTGCCGCCGTACTTGTGAACTATCAAGCCCATGGTGCAGAAGCCAGGTCGAATCAGGTAAAACCCTGCATTCTAAGCGCCCAACACTGCCTCGTCGGGGGCCCAGTGCAGCTGCCAGCCTCCCAGGGTCTGGGGCACGCGGGCGTCCCAGCCCAAGCCATGCACCCACATCAGGGATCCCGCTTCATCGGTCACCACCGGACCGTCGCGCTCCCATGTGGGACGTGCACGCGTCTGGAACTGCTTTTTTAAGGACCGTGCGGTGCCGCCGGGTTGGAGCAGGAACTGGTCGTCACCGCGACGGCTGCGCAACAGCAGGGTGCACGGCAGGCGCAAGGCCGCCCCCAGCTCGTCTGCCGCTGCGCGGCGCAAGGTCAGCCGCCCACCCCAGTCCGGCAGCGGTTTGCCACCGGCCCGTGTCCACCGCAGGGCCATGTCCACTGGCGTGACAGCCTCCACCCGAACGCGGGCCATCTGCAGATGCCCCCGGTACCAGCGGAGCTCATGCGGCCCATCCAAGGGCCAACGCTTGGCGCGGCCGGGGCCCCAGGATTCGGCGCACAGGCGGTCCACCAGGCTGGACGGAGCGGACACACCACACTCGGTGAACCATGCCCGCAACAGCTGCGATTTTCGAGCCGCACTCAAAGCCTGCCAAGCGCCTTCATGCAGCCTCCAGGACCGGCCGCCCTCGCGCTCTTCAGCCACACACAGGGCCCGGTCGGCCTGAATCCCCTGCTCCACGGTTTCCAGTGCCTGCGCGCAGCGCTGCGCAGCACGGGCCAAAGCCACCTCAGCGGCCGGAAAGGCCGCCACCAGAGCTGGCCACACCGCCAACCTCAAGCCGTTGCGCGCCCACTGGCGGTCTTGGTTGCTGGGGTCGTCCACCCACTTCAGTTGGGCCTGCGACAGCACCTGCTCAAGGCTGCTGCGGCCGTGGTTCAACAGCGGCCGGGCCCAGCAAATGCCGTTGCGCCAGCTCTGGGCGGGCATGCCCGCCAAGCCCTGGGGGCCGGCCCCACGGAGTGCCTGCAACAAAAAGGTTTCCGCTTGGTCCTGCCGGTGGTGTGCCAGCAGGATCAGGTCGATTCCGGCCTGTGTGGCCATGTCCTGCAGCGCTTGGTATCGGCCGTTTCGCGCCCACGCTTCCACGCTCTGGCCTCGGCCCGGTCGGCCGCTGAGGTGGCGAACCGCCAATTGGACGGCCGGCAAATCCGGGTGCAGGGCTGACCAACGCGCCAGTTCGCCGGCCAAGAAGGTGGGCCACGCATCCGCAGCAGGCTGCAAGCCATGGTGCACGTGAAAAGCCCAGGTCTTGATCCCCAGGGCCGATGCACAACGCCACACCACCCACAACAGCGCCATCGAGTCAGGCCCACCACTGCAGGCCACGGCCAGGGCAGGCGCGCCGGGCTCAGCGTTCGCGTGTGTCGACGAACCGGCCGTAGGATTTGAGCCGCTCATGGCGTCGCTGCAGCAGTTCCTTGGGCTTGAGGTCGGCCACCTGTCTCAAGGCATCGGAGAGGGCACGCTTGACGGACACCGCCATGGCCTTGGGGTCTCGGTGCGCACCGCCCACGGGCTCACTGACAATCTTGTCAACCAAGCCCAGTGCCTTGAGCCGGTGGGCCGTGATGCCCAGGGCCTCGGCCGCATCGGGCGCACGCTCGGCCGTCTTCCACAAGATGGAGGCGCAGCCCTCCGGGGAAATCACCGAATACACGGAAAACTGCAGCATCAGCACCTGATCGGCCACGCTGATGGCCAAGGCACCGCCCGAACCGCCTTCGCCAATGATGGTGGTGATGATGGGCACTTCCAGCTGGGCCATCTCGAAGATGTTGCGGCCAATGGCCTCGGACTGCCCGCGCTCCTCCGCATCGATGCCGGGGTAGGCGCCCGGTGTGTCCACAAACGTGAAGACCGGGAGCTTGAACTTTTCGGCCAGCTTCATGAGGCGCAAGGCCTTGCGATAGCCCTCGGGCCGGCTCATGCCGAAATTACGTGCGGCACGTTCCTTGGTGTCTCGACCCTTTTGGTGGCCCACCACGATGCACGGTTGGCCATTGAACCGCGCCATCCCACCCACCATGGACAGGTCATCTGCAAAGGCACGGTCGCCGTGCAGCTCTTCGAAGTCGGTGAAGATTTCGCTGACATAGTCCAACGTGTAGGGACGCTGGGGATGCCTCGCGATCTGCGTGACCTGCCAGGGCGAAAGGTTCGAGTAGATGTCCTTGGTGAGCTGCAGGCTCTTCTTGTCCAGGCGCTCAATCTCCTCGGAGATGTCGACGGCCGACTCGGTCTGCACATACCGCAGCTCTTCGATCTTGCCTTCGAGCTCGGCAATCGGTTGCTCGAACTCGAGAAAATGCTTCTTGCTCATGGCGGCAACTCCTTGCGAAGGATGCGGCTCGGGCGCACAGGGTGCCCGGCAACGATCCTTAGTATTCCACGGGGACCGGGTCCAGGCTGCGCCACAGGTACCAGGTGGCCACCGACCGGTAAGGGGCCCAAGCCTCGCCCACTTCGCGCGCTTCGGACCGTGTCACCGGCTCGCCACTGAAGTAGTTGAGGCTGATGCCGCGCAGCAGGCCCAGATCGTCCAGTGGCAGAACGTCGGGGCGCATCAGGCCGAACATCAGAAACATCTCGGCCGTCCAGCGCCCGATGCCCCGCACCGAGACCAGCTCGGCAATCACGGCCTCGTCTTCCATCTCGCTCCACAGCGGGGATCGGCTGCCACGCTCCTTGAAGTGCCGCGCCAGGTCCTGCAGGTACTCCACCTTGCGCAGCGACAAGCCTGCCGCGCGCAGGTCGGCGCTCTGGGCCTTGAGCACCTGTGCAGGCTTGAGCACCGCTTGCGCCCCGCCCCACGGCATGCTCAGCCGCTCCCACACAGACTGCGCCGCTTTGACGGAGATCTGCTGGCCCACGATGGAGCGTGCCAAGGTGGTGAAGGCATCACCCCGGCATTGCAGCCGCGCCTGACCGAATTGCGGGATCAGCCGCTTCATCACCCGGTCTCGCCGGCTGAGGTGCCGACAGGCCTCATCCCAGTACGCTGGCGTCATCAGCGCAGTGCTGCTGGGGATCATCTAGACACGGCTCCAGGTGGTGCCCTGTGGGCTGTCCTTGAGCAGCACGCCCTGCGCCAAAAGCGCATCGCGAATGCTGTCTGCCCTCGCAAAGTCACGCTCACGCTTGGCTTGGCTGCGCGCCTCGATCATGCTTTGGATGTCTGACTCGGCGATGCCCGCACCCGCCTGCAAAAAGGCCTGTGGCGGGTCCTGCAGCAAGCCCAAGGTCCCACCCAAGGCCCGCAGCAGCCGGGCCAGGTCTTCCCGCCGGCTGCGGTTGACCGCACTGGCCAGCTCAAAAAGCACCGCAATCGCCGCTGGGGCGTTGAAATCTTCGTCCATGGCGGCCTTGAAGGCCGCGGCATGGGGCTCTGACCAGTCGATGTGGTCGGCGTCCCCGGCAGAGGCAGGCTCCAAGGGCACGCTGTCCAAGGCGGTGTACAGGCGCTTGAGGGACGCCCTTGCATCCTCCAGATGGGCATCGCTGAAATTCAAGGGGCTGCGATAGTGGGTGCGGATGAACAGGAAACGCAGGGTTTGCCCGTCGACCTGCTTGAGCACATCGCGAATGGTGAAGAAGTTGTCCAGGCTCTTGGACATCTTCTCGTTGTCGACATTCAGGAATCCGTTGTGCATCCACACGTTCACAAAGGGCCGACCGGTGGCCCCCACGCTCTGGGCGATCTCGTTCTCATGGTGCGGAAACTGCAGGTCCATGCCACCACCGTGAATATCGAAGTGCTCGCCCAGCAGCTCGCAACTCATGGCCGAACACTCGATGTGCCAGCCCGGCCGTCCGGGGCCATAGGGGCTGTCGTACTTCGCATCAGAGGGCTCCGTGGGCTTGGCGGCCTTCCACAGCACAAAGTCCAGGGGGTCTTGCTTGCCCTCCTCCACTGCTACCCGTTCGCCGGCCCGCAGGTCGTCAAGCGACTTGCCCGACAGGCGCCCGTAGCCTTCGAAACGGCGCACCGCGAAGTTCACATCCCCGCCCGGTGTTCGGTAGGCCAGCCCCTTGGACTGCAGGCGTCCGATCATGCTCAGCATCTGCGGCACGTAGTCCGTGGCACGGGGTTCATGCGTTGGGGGCAGTACCCCAATGGCGCCAATGTCTTGATGCATCGCCTCGGTCATCTCATCGGTGAGTTGGCGCAGGGTAATGCCCCGCTCCACCGCACGTCGGATGATCTTGTCGTCGATGTCGGTGATGTTGCGCACGTAAGTGACCCGATACCCCCTGGTCCTTAACCATCGGACCACCAAGTCGAACGCCGTCATCATGCGGGCGTGCCCGATGTGACACAGGTCGTAGATGGTCATGCCGCACACGTACAGGCGCACGTGGCCCGGTTCCAGAGGCTCGAAGGCTTGGGCCTGCCGGGTCAGGGTGTTGTAGATCTTCAGAATCACAGACTGGTCGGCCGCCCAAGCACGACACCGGACAAGAAGCCGGCCAACGTCGAGGCAGGCGGCCTCTCCTTACAATGCCGCGGAGTATAAAACTGGAAGCTGTTTTGGGGATGAATGCATGCAAGCCGTTGCGCGCCTTGGGCCGCGCACTGACAGCCCTCACCTTGGGTCTAAGCGTTGCTGCCAGTGGCCCGGTGGGCGCACAGACCGTTCGGCTGAGTACCACGCTGGGCGACATTGAACTCGAACTCCACCCCGACAAGGCCCCCGCCACCGTGGCGAATTTCCTCGCCTACGTCAAGGCACGGCACTTCGATGGCCTGATTTTTCACCGCGTCATCGCCAACTTCATGGTGCAGACTGGCGGCTACACCGCCGACCTCAAGCAAAGGCCCACACGCCCACCGATCCCTTTGGAGAGTGACAATGGCCTAAGCAACACTCGCGGCAGTGTGGCCATGGCCCGCACCGCCGACCCCCGCTCGGCCACCTCACAGTTCTACATCAACGTGGTGGACAACCCCTTACTGGACAAACCCAACGCCCGCGACGGCCATGGCTATGCCGTGTTCGCCACGGTCACAGCCGGCATGGACGTCGTGGACCAGATCCGCGCCGTTCCCACCACGGCACAAGGCGTGTTTGCCAACCTCCCCAATCCCACCATCACCATTCTCAGGGCCAGCGTTGTCAATCCCTGAACTGTCCAACACCTCACCGGAGCCCCTCCCATGAGCACGCTCGTCGACATGACCACCAACAAAGGCGTGGTGCGCCTTGAACTTGACTCCGACAAGGCGCCGGACTCGGTGGCCAACTTTTTGGCCTATGCACAGCGCGGCCAATACGACGGCACCGTTTTTCACCGCGTGATCAAGGGCTTCATGATCCAAGGCGGTGGCTTTGAGCCGGGCATGCAGCAAAAGCCCACCGACGCCCCCATCCAAAACGAAGCCAACAACGGCCTGACCAACGACCGCTACACCATCGCCATGGCGCGGACCTCCGCGCCACACTCAGCCACGGCTCAGTTCTTCATCAACACCACTGACAACGACTTTCTGAATTTCCGGTCTGAAAGCCCGCAGGGCTGGGGATATGCCGTGTTCGGGCGCGTCGTTTCGGGCCAAGACGTGGTGGACGCCATTGAAGGCGTCAAGACCGGCCGCTCCGGCATGCACGCCGACGTTCCGGTGGACGACGTGGTCATCCAGAAGGTCTCCGTCCTCGAGGCCTGACCGAAGCCCATGAGCGCCGAACTCGCCCTGCCTGCGTTCTACGAGATTCAAGCCGACGAGGCTTGGACGGCCATCGACTTCGTCTCGGACCTCCACCTTCACGCCGGTGAACCCGAGACCCTGATGGCCTGGCGCGACTACCTGCTGCGCACCCGGGCGCAGGCGGTATTCATTTTGGGCGACCTGTTTGAGGCATGGCCGGGCGACGATGCTGCAGACGAAGGCTTTGAGGCCGAGTGCGTGGAAGCACTGGAGGCAGGCGCTGCCCGGGTGCAGTTGGCCTTCATGCTGGGCAACCGCGACTTTCTGGTGGGTGCACGCCTGCGCCAACGTGCCGCCATGACAGCCTTGGCCGACCCCACACGCCTGGTGGTGTGGAACCACCCGGTGCTGCTCACACACGGCGATCTGCTGTGCTCGGGCGATACCGAGTACCAAGCCTTTCGGCGCTTGGTGCGCAGCGACGCCTGGCAGCGCAGCTTTCTGGCCCTGCCCCTGCAGGAGCGGCGCGCCCAAGCCCAGCGAATGCGCGAAGGCAGCAAGGCCAAGGCACAGGAGCGCATGGCTCAAACCGGATCGGCCTACACCGATATCGACACCGCAATGGCCGTAGCCTGGATGCACCAGGCGGGCTGCCGCAGCTTGGTTCACGGCCACACCCACCGCCCGGGAACCGAGGTGCTGGCGCCCGGGTACACCCGCTATGTGCTGACCGACTGGGATCTGCGCGCCACACGTCCGCGCGCCGAGGTGCTGCGCCTGACGCGTGACGGCTTCACCCGCCTGCCCCTGAGCCGGGCCTGAGCCCATGGGCTGGCTGGCCCGCACCCTGCAGAGCCTGGGCCGCGGCTTGCGCATGCCCCTTGGCCAACACGCAGAGGCTGTTGGGCCCCATATCCCCGATTCGCTGTGGAACGCGCTGCTGCTGCAGTACCCGTTCCTGGGCTGGCGCAGTGCGCCCGAACAGCAGCAGCTGCGTGCGCTGTGTCAACAATTCCTGGGGGAGAAGGAGTTTTATGGCACGCGTGGCTTCGTGGTGAGCGACCCCATCGCTCTGGCGGTGGCAGCCCAGGCCTGTTTGCCCGTTCTGAACATAGGGCTCAAGGCCTACAGCGGCTTCGTGGGCATCGTCATGCACGAGGGGCCCGTGCAGGCGCAGCGCGAGTATGTGGACGACAACGGCCTCGTGCACAGCTGGCAGGAGACCGTGGTGGGTGAAGCCATGGGCGACGGACCCATCATGCTCAGTTGGCACGAGGGCGCAGAGCCCCTTTCAGAACGGTCAGAAGACGCGGCTTTCAACGTGGTGATCCACGAGTTCGTGCACGTCCTGGATGGCCTGGATGGTGAATTCGATGGCACCCCGCCCCTGCCACGGTCGCAGCTCGCGGCATGGCGAGCGAGCATACAGGTCGCCTTTGACCGCTTTGACGAGCGAAGCGCCTGCGGCTACCCCAGCGTCTTGGACCACTACGGCGCGCAAGACCTGGTCGAGTTCTTTGCTGTGTCCAGCGAGGCCTTCTTCACGAAGCCATGGGCTTTTCGTGAAGAGCAGCCCGACTTGTACCGCCTCTATGCCCAGTTCTACCGGCAAGAGCCAGCGGCCCACCCCGCCCCTGGGCCCCTTCGCCCCTAAAAGGCCACCCAGGCGCCACCGGCAGGCAGCCCGGCTGCTGCCCCGGCCTCAGGCCGTGGCGGGCTCGGCCGCGGATCGATCGCTCTTTTTCGGGGGCTGAATGTCCAGCACAGGCTGACCCTGACCATCCACGTCCACCGTGAGGCGGCCGCCGTCAACCAAGCGACCGAACAGCAGCTCATCGGCCAGGGCACGGCGAATGGTGTCCTGGATCAGCCGCTGCATCGGGCGTGCCCCCATGAGCGGGTCAAAACCCTTTTGCGCCAGATGCTTGCGCAAGCCGTCGGTGAAGGTCACCTCTACCTTCTTTTCCTGCAACTGGCTCTCCAGTTCCAGGAGGAACTTGTCCACCACGCGCAGGATGATCTCCTCGTTGAGCGGACGGAAGCTGACCTGGGCGTCTAGGCGGTTGCGGAACTCAGGCGTGAACATGCGCTTGATGTCGGCCAACTCGTCCCCGGCCTCGCGGGCCGTGGTAAAGCCGATGGTGCTCTTGTTCATGGTCTCGGCACCCGCGTTGGTGGTCATGATCAGGATGACGTTGCGGAAGTCGGCTTTACGCCCGTTGTTGTCGGTGAGCGTGCCATGGTCCATCACCTGCAGCAACACGTTGAAGACCTCGGGGTGCGCCTTTTCAATCTCATCCAAGAGCAAGACCGAGTGGGGCTTCTTCGTGACGGCTTCGGTCAGCAGGCCACCTTGGTCGAAGCCGACATAGCCCGGAGGCGCACCGATCAGGCGGCTCACCGCATGCTTCTCCATGTACTCGGACATGTCGAAGCGAATGAGGTCCACGCCCAGGATGTAGGCCAGTTGCTTGGCCACCTCGGTCTTGCCCACGCCCGTGGGGCCCGAGAACAGGAAACAGCCAATGGGCGTTTCCGGCTTGCCCAGCCCGCTGCGGGCCATCTTGATGGCCGCGGCCAGGGCGTCAATGGCCGGGTCTTGCCCGAACACCACACTCTTGAGGTCGCGGTCCAGGGTCTTGAGCTTGCTGCGGTCGTCGCTGCTGACCGATGCTGGCGGGATGCGCGCAATCTTCGAGACGATGTCCTCAACCTCGGCGCGGGTGATCGTCTTCTTTTGCTTGCTCTTGGGCAGGATGCGCTGAGCTGCACCGGCTTCATCGATGACGTCGATGGCCTTGTCGGGCAGGTGGCGGTCGTTGATGTACTTGGCAGAGAGCTCGGCTGCCGCTTGCAGCGCCCCGACGGCGTACTTGACCCCGTGGTGCTCTTCGAAGCGGCTCTTGAGCCCCTTGAGGATCTCCACCGTTTGTTCCACCGTGGGCTCCACCACGTCGACCTTTTGGAACCGACGCGACAAGGCCGCGTCTTTTTCAAAGATGCCGCGGTACTCGGTGAACGTGGTGGCACCGATGCATTTCATTTGGCCCGAAGACAGCGCAGGCTTGAGCAGGTTGCTGGCGTCTAGAGTGCCCCCGGAGGCTGCGCCTGCGCCAATCAGGGTGTGGATCTCGTCGATGAAGAGAATGGCGTTGGGCTGGTCTTTGAGCTGCTTGAGTACCCCCTTGAGGCGCTGCTCGAAGTCGCCTCGGTACTTGGTTCCGGCCAACAAGGCACCCATATCCAGGGCATACACCGTCGACTGGGCCAACACCTCAGGCACGCTGCTTTCGGTGATGCGCCACGCCAAGCCCTCGGCGATGGCGGTCTTGCCCACACCGGCCTCGCCCACCAGCAGCGGATTGTTCTTGCGGCGGCGGCACAGCACCTGAATCACCCGCTCCACTTCAAGCTCCCGCCCAATGAGCGGGTCGATCTTGCCGTCGCGGGCCAGCTGGTTGAGGTTCTGGGTGAACTGCTCCAGCGGGGAAGCCTTGCCTTCGGCCGGGGATTCCTCTTTCTCAGAGCCCTCGGATGAAGAGCCTTCTGCCGGCTTGGATGGTTCAGGCGGGTCGCTCTTCTTGATGCCGTGGGCGATGTAGTTCACGACGTCCAAGCGGGTGACACCTTGCTGGTGCAGGTAGTACACCGCATGCGAGTCCTTCTCACCGAAGATGGCCACGAGCACGTTGGCGCCAGTCACTTCCTTCTTTCCACTGCCGGTGGACTGCACGTGCATGATGGCGCGCTGGATCACCCGCTGAAAACCCAGCGTGGGCTGGGTGTCAACCTCTTCCGTGCCGCCTACCGTGGGCGTGTTCTCTTTAATGAAGCCGGTCAGGCTCTTGCGCAGGTCGTCGATGTTGGCCGCACAAGCCCGCAACACCTCGGCAGCCGAGGGGTTGTCCAACAATGCCAGGAGCAGGTGTTCGACCGTGATGAATTCATGGCGCTGCTGGCGCGCTTCTACGAACGCCATGTGCAGGCTGACTTCCAGTTCTTGCGCAATCATGCGGCCTCCATAATGCATTGCAGCGGGTGCCCCGCCCGGCGGGCGGCGGCGAGGACCAATTCGACCTTGGTGGCTGCGACATCCTTGGCGTAGACGCCGCACACGCCCCGACCCTCGTGGTGAATCTTGAGCATGATGTGCGTGGAGGTTTCCAGGTCCCGCTGGAAGAACTCCTGCAGCACCATCACCACGAACTCCATTGGCGTGAAATCGTCGTTGAGCAGCACCACCTGGTACAGGCTGGGAGGCTTGGTGCGTTGCGCCTTGCGCTCGGCCACCACGGCGCCTTGACCATCCTCCGGCGGGTTAACGCCGGTGGGGGTTTCGGGCGCTTTGCTGGGCTCTTGGGACATGGGTTTTATTCTAGCGACCTGCCCCCTCTGTAAGTGGCTTAGGGTCACCGACTCCCAGTGGTCGCAAGGCCTTTTCGGACGGCAGCTGGGGCGCATCCCAAGTGTTACATTTTGCTGACAAATATATTTGTCACGTTGTATTGACACTCATTCGGGCACACCTCACAATCGTCCAACGGTTGGAAGCGTGAAGGAGGAAAGCGCCATGCCTATGGGAATCGTGAAGTGGTTCAATGATGCCAAGGGATTTGGCTTCATCGAGCCGGAGGGCGGCGGCGAGGACGTGTTCGCGCACTTTTCAGCCATTCAGATGGACGGTTTTCGCACACTCAAGCAAGGTGGGCGCGTGAGCTACGAACTGGTCAAGGGCCCCAAGGGTGATTTGGCGCAGAACATCTGCGAAGGCGGCGCCTGCGTGCATAGCAACGGTGTTCCGGAAGGCGCCGAGGCCGACTCCCAACACCAACGCTGAACCTGCCAAGCAAGCAGCGCGGCCGGGGCTCAAGCCCCACCGATCCGCGGCGCAAAAAAACTCGATCCGGGGCTACCGGTCGAGGGTTTTGTCCTATGGGGACCCCGATCACATGTTGTTGATCATCACCTGACCGAAGCCCGAGCAAGAGACCTGGGTAGCCCCTTCCATCAAGCGTGCGAAGTCGTACGTGACTTTCTTGCTCTGGATGGACTTCTCCATGGAGCGGATGACCAGGTCGGCCGCATCGGTCCAACCCATGTGGCGCAGCATCATCTCAGCCGACAGGATCTCGGAACCCGGGTTCACATAGTCCTTGCCCGCGTACTTGGGCGCCGTTCCGTGCGTGGCCTCAAACATGGCCACCGAGTCGGACAGGTTGGCGCCGGGGGCGATGCCGATACCGCCCACCTGCGCAGCCAGCGCATCGGAGATGTAGTCCCCATTGAGGTTGAGCGTGGCGATCACGCTGTACTCAGCCGGGCGCAGCAGAATCTGCTGCAAGAACGCGTCGGCAATGCTGTCCTTGACCATGATGTCCTTGCCCGTCTTGGGGTTCTTGAACTTGCACCACGGTCCGCCATCGATGAGCTCGGCCCCGAACTCCCGCTGCGCCAGCGCATAACCCCAGTCCCGGAAGCCGCCTTCGGTGAACTTCATGATGTTGCCCTTGTGCACCAAGGTCACACTGGGCTTGTCGTTGTCGATGGCGTACTGAATGGCCTTGCGCACCAGGCGCTCGGTGCCCTCGCGCGACACGGGCTTGATGCCGATGCCCGAGGTTTCGGGGAAGCGGATCTTCTTGACGCCCATTTCCTTGACCAGGAAGTCGATCACCTTCTTGGCCTTGTCGGTTTGGGCTTCGTACTCGATGCCGGCGTAGATATCTTCCGAGTTCTCACGGAAGATCACCATATTGGTCTTGTGGGGCTCCTTGACGGGGCTGGGAACGCCGGCGAAGTACTGGACCGGACGCAGGCACACATACAGGTCCAACTCCTGGCGCAAGGCCACGTTGAGGGAGCGGATGCCACCGCCCACGGGCGTCGTCAGCGGCCCCTTGATGGACACGACATAGTCACGCACGGCGTGCAGGGTTTCCTCGGGCAGCCACACATCGGGGCCATACACCTTGGTGGACTTCTCACCGGCGTACACCTCCATCCAGTGGATCTTCTTCTTGCCCGCATAGGCCTTGGCCACCGCAGCGTCCACCACCTTGATCATCACCGGGGTGATGTCCATGCCCGTACCATCGCCCTCGATGTAGGGAATGATGGGCTGGTCGGGCACATTCAGTGAGAAGTCGGCGTTGACGGAGATCTTGGCGCCTCCGGTGGGCACCTTGATGTGCTGATACATGTTCGTCCTGCTCCAGTTGTGTTGTCACGGCGCGCACATTCTATGCAAGCGACCTGCACAAAACTGACGCGTCAGCACACATTGAAAACCTGTGTCCAAAGCCCATGCCCCAGGGCCCAAGCCGAAGCCAAGGCCAGCAGCAGGCCTGACAAACGGGTCACGGGGGGGTGGATACTCCGTGAATCATGACCGGCCGCGGTTGGGCTCCAGGCCCGCCACGCCACCATTCTTCAGGGGCTCAGCGCGGCCCACTCTGACGCAGATCAAATGAAGCCCACGACACCTGCAGCGGTTTTCGCACCGGCCGGTCGCTCCGGAGGGGAATGGCGCCGCCTCTGGCCCACACGCTTGGCCCAGCAGGCGCGCCACTGCTTGAATTTGGCGCTGCTGGTGTTGCTGCCGCTGGCTGTCAGCGCGATCCCCGCAGCCGCCCGCGCGCAAGACAGTGCCCAGCAGCTGCCCGCCATCACCCTGACCACGGGGATGCACCGCATCAGCGCCGAGGTGGCCCGAACAGCTGAGCAGCGCGCCATTGGGTTGATGCACCGCAAGGCGATGCCCCAGCACGCCGGCATGATCTTTGTGTTTGAGCGGCCCGAGCCTCTGTGCTTTTGGATGAAGAACACCCTCATCCCGCTGTCCATCGCCTTCCTGCAGGACGATGGCACGATCATCAACATCGAGGAAATGAAGCCTCAGACGCTGAACAGCCACTGCTCAGCAAGGCCCGCCCGTTTCGCCTTGGAGATGAACGCGGCCTGGTTCAGCAAGCGGGGCCTCAAGCCGGGCGACAAGGTCTCCGGCGAGATCTTCAAATGACAACGGGGCCCAAGGCCCCGTCGTTCAACTCGGTACCCGGGCGGCAGTAGCCCGGCCGTTGGGATCAGGCGAAATTGGCCTGTGCAAAGTCCCAGTTCACCAGCTTGTCGAGGAAGGTCTCGACGAACTTCGGACGCAGGTTGCGGTAATCGATGTAGTAGGCGTGTTCCCACACATCCACCGTCAACAGGGCCTTGTCAGCACCGGTCAGCGGCGTGCCGGCAGCACCGGTGTTGACGATGTCCACTGAACCGTCAGCCTTCTTGACAAGCCAGGTCCAGCCCGAGCCAAAGTTGCCGACAGCAGACTTGACGAAAGCCTCGCGGAAAGCGGCGTAGCTGCCCCACTTGGCGGTGATGGCCGCTGCCAACGCGCCGCTGGGCTCGCCGCCCCCGTTGGGCTTCATGCAGTGCCAAAAGAAGGTGTGGTTCCAAATCTGGGCGGCGTTGTTGTAGATCGGGCCTGGGTTGGGGGCCTTCTTGATAATGGAATCCATGGGCGACGCTGCGCGTTCCTGGACTGCGCAGCACGCCCACCGTGTCGATTGCCCGCCGGCAGCCTGCGCGCGCGGGGATGGGAGTGCTGTGGCAGACCGGCAGGCGAAAGGTGAAGAGGAAGCTGCCGCAGTTTGAGGCGCAGGTGCTTGCTCACGTTGGCATGGCAGGGGGACTGAGGCCGTGGCCGCTCGCCGCTTGTACAGCGCCTTGTTCTTGGGTGACCAGGTGCCTCGCGCTGGTGGCTTTTTTCCAATCGATTAGTGCGGGCTCAGTGTATTGAAGTGAATGCGCCATTGCTCAATGAGCACCCGCGCTTCGCCCAAGCTGTAGAACAACTCGCCAGCGAGCCACTGAACGCGGGGCTTGCCGTTATGATAGTGGTGAACCGTGATTTTCTAAGCCACACAAGAACCACAGAGAGGATCAAGCTATGGCCGTTATTCTGCAATCCTTAGGGCGTACGTTGCTGGCAGGCTTCATCCTGCTGATCGCGATCATCGTCGCCACCGGGCTGTTTGGCGGCAGCATGCCGAGGTTCGACTACACCTGGGGCGCCTTCATCATGCGCTGGCTGCACGTGTTGACAGGCATCATGTGGATCGGACTGCTCTGGTACCTGAATTTCGTGCAGATCCCAACCGTCCCCAAGATCGAGCCGGCCGAGCATCGTGCAGCGATCAGCAAGTTCATCGCGCCCGAGGTGCTGTTCTGGTTCCGCTACGGCGCGCTGGGCACCGTGGTCACCGGCTTGCTGCTGGCGTGGATGAACGGCTACCTGATCAATGCGCTACTGCTGCAGAATGGGGTGCACGCCATCGGCATCGGCATGTGGCTGGCGCTGATCATGGCCTTCAACGTCTGGTTCATCATCTGGCCGAACCAGAAGAAGGCGCTTGGCCTGGTCGATTGCCCGGCCGACGAGAAGCCCAAGGCGGGGCGTACCGCGATGCTGACCTCGCGCATCAACACCCTGCTGTCGATCGCCATGCTGTACTGCATGGTCGCTCAGCAAAACGGTGGCCTCTGAACATCCTTGCCGCAAGGATCACTCGGCGGGGATACCAGGCCCCGTTTGCATGAAGCGATATCGGGCCTGAGTTTGTGGCCACAGAAGCGGCCCCACAAATATGAACAGGTGAGACGGCCAGACTCCAGGCAAATTATCGGGCCCAGTGGACCTGCGAAAGGGAGTTTTGCGACGAACAAGAAGGCATCAGGGCAGCGCGGCCGCCGGCCTCACAGTCCTGCCTTTTGGGCCATGGTGGAACTCCAAGGTCTCGCGGCTGTAGTGCGGGGCCAGGGCGTCCAGGCTGTAAGGCAGAGCGGGCAGGGTGTGTTCCATGAGGTCCTTCTAGCCTGAAGTGGTACAGGCTGGCGGGATCGTAGGCACCGGAGGCAGCCTCAAGGCGGCCGTGGACTATCGCCCTCGGCCACGGGGTGCACCGACTCCACGTGCACCTGTGCGCGCCCATCGTGCCACACCGCGGTGAGTGTCTGGCCTGTGGCGGCCTGCAGCGCCGAAGTCAGTGGCGCGCCATGCGCATCGCTCACCCAGGCATAGCCCCGCTGAAGCACAGCCGCGGGGTCCTGGGCCTGAAGCCGCAGCCGCAAACGATCCCAATGCCGCTGCGCCAGGGTCAGCTGCTGCGTCTGCGCAGCCATGAGCCTTGAGGCCCGGCGCTGCAGGGACAGGCCCTCCTCTTTCAGCGGTTCGAGCGCAGCCCGCGCCAGACGCCCCTGCAGGGCCTGCAGCCCCTGTTGATGCCGCGAGAGAACCGCTGCGGGACGCCGAACGGCCATACCCACCTGGTCCAGGTGTTGCGCCTGACGGTCCAGGCTGCGTTGCACCGAAAGGGCCAACTGCCGGGCACGCTCGGCCAGGGTCTGAAGCTCATCCTCACGCACCGGTGTGGCCAACTCGGCCGCCGCCGTAGGCGTAGCCGCCCGCACGTCTGCTGCAAAGTCCGACAGCGTCACGTCGGTCTCATGCCCAACGCCGCACACCAGCGGAATCGGGCAGCCCACGACCGCACGCACCACCCGCTCGTCATTGAAGCACCAAAGGTCCTCCAAGGACCCTCCCCCACGGGCCAGGATCACGACATCTGTAGCGGGATCATCGGCGGCCTGTTGCAGGGCACGAACCAGCGCGGCCGGTGCGTCGGTACCCTGCACAAGGCTGGGGAAGACCACAACCTTTACATGCGGTGCGCGGCGCTGGATCGCCGTCAAGACATCGCGCAAGGCGGCGGCCTGCAGCGAGGAGACCACCGCGATACGCCGTGGATGGGCCGGCAGTGGCCGCTTGCGAGCCTCGTCAAACAAGCCTTCGGCCTGCAGGCGGCTCTTCAGGCGCAAAAACTCCTCGTAGAGCGAACCCGATCCCACCAGGTGCAGGGACTCCACGATGAACTGCAGATCCCCTCGAGGCTCGTAGAGGGCCAAGCGGCCCACGGCTTCCACCTGCAGGCCATCTCGCGGCACAAACGACAAATGGGCTGCCGAGCGCTTGAACAGCGCGCATCGGATCAAGGCGTCATGGCCTTGCGCGTCCTTGAGGCTGAAGTAGCGGTGGCCGCTGGCCGCCTGCGTGCAGGCGCTGAGTTCGCCGCACACGCGGATCGACCCAAACCGGGCCTGCAGGGCGTCGCCCAGGGCCTGGACCAGTGCAGCAACCCCCCAAATCCGTCCGGCAGGACCTCGCTCAGAGGTAGGATTCACGGGTGCATCCCTTGGAGGGCAACATCGGGTACTCCACAAGCTCGAGAAGATCGGCGTTTCACGGGACTATGGCCTCGAAAACCATGGGTTTACGTTGCAAGTCATTGAATTAAAACGTATTTTTAATGATAAACAAAAGTCATGCAGACCGACGCGTCAACCCAACTTGCCTTTTGGCGCCTGCACCCATGACTTGTTCACAAAGTTATCCACAGATTCCGGCTTCTCCACGAACCTTGTGGACCCGTTGGGAACCATGATACCGGTGCAAGGACGCCCGAACCCCGCTCAGCCCACCCAGGCGCCAGCCCCCGAAGCACTGCTGGTGCGGCTGGAGCGTGCGCTGGGCGCCCTGTGGTGGCGCCCACCACGGTTGGGCGGCACACTGGGCATCTGGATCCTGGCTCCCTTGTCCTGGGCGTACCGGGCACTGGCCGCTGCCCACCGCCGGCTGACCCGTGCTCCGGCTGCGCCGCCTGCCCTGCTGCAGCGTCGTGCAACGCCACCGTCAGCCGTAGAGCCCGCACACGCCGCCGTGCCGACCATCGTGGTGGGCAACTGGGTGGTGGGTGGCGCTGGCAAGACCCCCGCCACCCTGGCCCTGTTGGCCCACCTTCAGGGCGCGGGTTGGACACCCGGTGTGGTCTCACGGGGATATGGCCGCCACAGCGGCCAAACCCTGCTGGTTGACCCCCTCAGCAGCCGTGCAGAGGACGTCGGCGATGAACCCCTGCTGCTGGCACGCCGCGCCGGTGTGCGGGTGGCGGTCGGGCGGGACCGGCGGCGCGCACGCGAGCACCTCCTGCAGTCGTGTCCAGAGGTGAATCTCGTGGTGGCCGACGACGGGCTGCAGCACCACCGGCTGTGGCGTGACCTGGAGGTGGTGGTGGTGGATGAACGTGGGGCGGGCAACGGCCGGTGCATCCCAGCGGGCCCCTTGCGCGAACCGCTGCCGACGACGCTGCCGCCCAGGGCCCTGCTGTTGTACAGCGCTGGTGTGGCCACCTTGGGGCTGCCCGGGTTCCTCGCCCAGCGGCATCTGGCTGGCATCCAAACCCTCCAGGATTGGCTTGCCGGCCAGCCCTGCCCCGCCGACGGTGGCTGGGAGGCGGTTCGGGACCTCCAGATGCATGCAGCCGCCGCGATCGCGGTGCCCGAGCGCTTCTTCGAATCGCTGCGCCAGCGCGGGATCACCCTGGCGCAAACCCATCCGTTGCCAGACCACGACCCCTGGCACACCCTGCCCTGGGACGCATCCGTGCGCGAGGTCATCGTCACCGAGAAGGATGCCGTGAAGTTGACCGACCTTGCCCTCCATCACGGCAGCACGCGGATCTGGGTGGCGCGGCTAGACTTGCGGCTCCCCACCGACTTCACCCAGGCGCTGGACCAGCGGTTGCACGCCTTCCGCCCGGGCCGCGCCTTCAAGGCCTGAACCATGGACAACCGCCTGATTGAGCTGCTCGTCTGCCCCCTGTGCAAGGGCCCCCTGACCCTGCGCCGGGATGAGGAGCAGCGCCCCTTGGGACTGGCATGCGCCGCAGACCGTCTCCTGTTTCCCATCCGCGATGGGATTGCGGTGATGCTGGAATCCGAGGCCCTGCCCCTGGAGACCGAGGGCCAGGGGTCGTGAGCTTTCGCGTCATCATCCCCGCCCGCTTGGCGTCTACACGGCTGCCCAACAAGCCCTTGGCCGACCTGCACGGCCTGCCCATGGTGGTGCGTGTGGCCCAACAGGCACAGCGCAGCTCGGCCGCACAGGTGGTGGTGGCCGCGGATGACCCTCGGACCGTGCAGGTCTGCAACGAGCACGGGGTGCAATCCCTGCTGACACGCCAGGACCATCCCAGTGGCAGCGACCGCCTGGCGGAGGCCTGCGCCCAGCTGGGCTGTTCCGATGACGAAGTGGTGGTGAACCTGCAAGGGGACGAGCCCTTGATGGATCCCGCGCTGATCGACGCCTGCGCGCAGCAACTCCAGCAGCACCCAGGCTGCGTCATGAGCACCGCCGCGCATCCCTTGGACCGCGAAGCCGATTGGCTCAACCCCAATGTGGTGAAGGTGGTGCTGGACGCGCAGGGCCGCGCCTTGTACTTCAGCCGCAGCCCGCTGCCCGCCTGGCGCGACCGGCGCGCCGCACAGCCGCTGACGCAAGCGCCGTCGCCCGTCCTGCGCCACATCGGTTTGTACGCCTATCGCGCGGGCTTTCTCAGCCGCTTCCCGCAGCTGCAGCCCAGCCCACTCGAGCAAGCCGAGATGCTGGAGCAGTTGCGTGTGCTCTGGCATGGGTTCACCATTGCCGTGCACATCACCCAGCACCTGCCCGAAGGCGGCGTCGACACCCCCGAGGACCTGGAACGCGTGCGGGTGAGCCTGTCGCAGCGTCCCTGAAGCCCCCGGAGTCAGCCTGGCGCGGGGGCTGCGTGTTATTCTCAACCACGGAGAACACACCATCATGAGACTCATTCTGTTGGGCGCCCCTGGCGCCGGCAAAGGCACCCAGGCCGCCTTCATCTGCCAGAAGTACGGCATCCCCCAGGTGTCCACCGGCGACATGTTGCGCGCAGCGGTGAAGGCCGGCACGCCGCTGGGCCTAGAAGCCAAGAAGGTGATGGACTCGGGCGGCTTGGTCAGCGACGGCATCATCATCGGCCTGGTCAAGGAGCGCATTGCACAGCCAGACTGCGCCAACGGCTTCCTGTTTGACGGCTTCCCCCGCACGATTCCCCAGGCCGAGGCCATGAAGCAGGCCGGTGTACCGCTGGACATCGTCCTGGAGATCGACGTACCCGACGCCGCCATCATTGAGCGCATGAGTGGCCGCCGTGTCCATGTGGCATCGGGCCGCACCTACCACGTCACCTTCAACCCACCCAAGGTGGCCGGCAAAGACGACGCCACCGGAGAAGACCTGATCCAGCGCGACGACGACCAGGAAGAGACCGTGCGCAAGCGCTTAGACGTCTACCATGGCCAGACGCGGCCCCTGGTCGCCTACTACGCGCAATGGGCGGCCACCGGCGACGCCAAGGCGCCCCGTTATGCCAAGATCAGCGGTCTGGGCACCGTCGACGAAATCACCTCGCGGGCCCTGGCAGCCCTGGGCTGAAGCACCGCGGCCCACCACACGGCGACGAAGAGTCGCCGTTTTCATTTGGGCGGGTCCGCAGCCAACACCACATCCAATCACACAAGGGAGCAACCTATGGACATCAAGGGCAAGGTTTTCATCGTCACCGGCGCAGCCTCTGGCCTGGGCGAAGGCACGGCTCGCATGCTTGCGGGCCAAGGCGGCACCGTGGTAATCGCGGATCTGCAGGAAGACAAAGGCCGTGCCTTGGCCACCGAACTCGGGGGCGCCTTTGTAAAGTGCGATGTGTCCAACGAGGAGGACGGCAAGGCCGTGGTGGCCAAGGCCACTTCGCTGGGCAAGCTCATGGGGCTGGTGAACTGTGCCGGCATCGCCACCGCCGCCAAGACGGTGGGCAAAGATGGAGCCCACCCCCTGAGCCTGTACACCAAGACCATCATGGTGAACTTGGTGGGCAGCTTCAACATGATCCGCTTGGCAGCCGAAGCCATGAGCCGCAACGAACCCGAAGCCACGGGCGAGCGCGGGGTCTTGATCAGCACGGCCAGCGTGGCCGCTTACGACGGCCAGATCGGCCAGGCCGCCTACTCGGCTTCGAAGGGCGGCATCGTGGGCATGACACTGCCCATCGCACGGGACCTGGCCCGCAACGGCATCCGCAACATGACCATCGCACCGGGCATCTTTGGCACCCCCATGTTGTTCGGCATGCCGCAGGAGGTTCAGGACGCCTTGGCAGCGGGCGTTCCCTTCCCCAGCCGCTTGGGCACGCCTCAGGACTACGCAAGGCTGGCCCAGCACATCATCGAGAACGACATGCTCAATGGCGAGGTCATCCGACTGGACGGCGCCATTCGCCTGCCCCCCAAGTGACCAGTGGTCGGGGCGAGAGGATTCGAACCTCCGACCCTCTGCTCCCAAAGCAGATGCGCTACCAGACTGCGCTACACCCCGAACAGGCTGGATTGTAGAGGCCCGCGGGCCTTGTGCGGCCCGCGCATGTTCAGCTGCCCGCCTGTCGCTTCAAGGCCGCTGCTCGGATGGCCTGCAGCGTGGTCCGTGAGGTGATGACGTCGGTGGGTAACTGCAGGTGAATCAGGCTTGGCCCCACGTGGCGCAAGGCCCTCTCAAACGCCGGCTCAAACGCCTCGGTGTGCGTGACCCGTTCAGCAGCCCATCCGAAGGCCCGCGCCAAGGCGGCGAAATCGGGGTTGTAGAGGTCGCTGCCGCTTACACGCCCCGGAAATTCGCGTTCCTGGTGCATGCGGATCGTGCCGTAGGTGCCGTTGTCCACCACGATGCTGATGAGGGGCGCGCCATGCCGGCCGGCTCCGTATCCGGTAGCCGTGGCCATTTCCTGCCCGTTCATCAGGAAGTCACCGTCGCCGGCCAGGTTGACGACCACCCGGCCCGGCTGTGTCAGCGAAGCGGCCACAGCCGCAGGCAGGCCGTAACCCATGGCGCCCGAGGTGGGGGCCAGCTGCGTTTTGCCCGTGTGGGCCAGGCCTGGGTAGCGCAAATAGCGGTGCAGCCAACCCGAGAAGTTGCCGGCGCCGTTGGTGTACACCGTGTCCGCCGGTGCCAGACGCTCCAATGTCTTCACCACCACCGCCAGGTCCATGGGCTCCACCGGGGTGTGTTCACGGTTGCGGGCGTAGTCGGCCACGGCTGCAGCCGTCCACGAGGACCACGCTGGTGGTGAGGTGGGCATGCCCAAGCCGGCCAGCACTTCGTCCATGCTCGACAGCGAAGCCTGCAGCAGGACGTCGGCCGCATAGACGCGGCCCAACTCCTCGGCCCCGGGGTGCAGGTGCACCAGCCGCTGTTGGGGCTTGGGCGCCTGCAGCAGCGTGTAACCGCTGGTGGTCATCTCGCCCAGCCGCAACCCCAGGGCCATCACCAGGTCGGCCTGCCGGATGCGTTCGGCCAGTGCTGGGTTGATGCCGATGCCAGCGTCGCCCACGTACAAGGGGTTTCGGTTGTCGAACGTGTCCTGAAACCGAAGACCGCAAGACACGGGCAGGTTCCAGGACTGTGCGAATTGCTCTAAGGCGAGCGCGCTGCGGGGTGTCCAGCCGCTGCCACCGGCCAACACCAAGGGGCGCTGCGCCACCTCCAGCAGGCCGCGCCAACGCGCCACATCTGCTGCGGCGGGTACGGTGCGCACCGGCTCCACGCGCGGCAGCACGGCGGCCTCGGTCATGCCCGACATCACGTCTTCCGGCACCGCCAGCACCACCGGGCCGGGTCGTCCCTGCAGCGCGGTGTGAAAAGCCCGGGCGATGTACTCCGGCAGACGAGCGGCATCACCCACCTCGGCAGCCCACTTGGCCATGCCCAGGGTACCGGGCCCAAAGAACTGTCGGTAGTCCAGTTCCTGGAAGGCCTCTCGGTCGCGAAACTCGGCACCCACCTGGCCCACGATCACCACCAGGGGCGTGCTGTCTTGGAAGGCGGTGTGAATGCCGATGGAGGCGTTGGTGGCGCCCGGCCCCCGCGTGACCATGCACACACCCGGGCGGCCGGTCAGCTTCCCGTGCGCCTCGGCCATGAAGGCCGCACCGCCTTCCTGCCGACAGGCCACAAAGCGAATGCGGGCCTGGTGGGCATGAAACCCGTCAAGTGCCGCCAGGAAGCTTTCGCCGGGCACGCCAAAGACCGTGTCCACGCCCTGCTCAATGAGTGCCTCCACAATCACATGCCCACCCGGACGGGGCTTTGCCCCATCAGGACTGGAGTCGGTTGCGGCCCAGCCGGACGCAGCTTGGCCGGCATTCACGGCGCAGACCCCTTGGCCACGGGAGGCGTCTGGTGGAAGCGCTGACCGACCCAAGCGGCTGAGGCCACCCCCAAGCACAGGGCCATGGCAGCACCCACGAACAAGCTGCTGGAGCCGCCATGGTCCAGCAGCCATCCAAACACGGGTGCAGCCACGGCAAAGCCCACATCGAGGCCCGAGTACACCGTTCCGTAGACCCGACCCGTGGCCCCTGGCGGAGCCGCCTTGCGAATCAGCATGTCGCGTGATGGGCCAGCCAAGCCGGTCCCCAGCCCGGCCAAGGCCACGAGCAGCCCGCTGAGCAAGGCCGGCAACCAACCCGAGCCTGCCAACAACAGCAGGGCCGCCGACATCCCCATGGCCAGCGCAATGTTGCGCTCCAGTCGCGGAGAAGACTTCACCACGAAGCCGCCCATGACCATGCCGACCGCGCTGGCCACCATGTAGCCCGTGATCATCAAGGCCAACCAGCCCAGGGGCTCCTCATAGAGCCGCCCCATGGCGGGCCCTAAGAAGCTCTGGACTGCCGCCAGCGAACAGGTGCTCCAGAAGAAAAAGGAAAAACACACCCACACCGAGGGCAGCCGCAGGAAGTCCAAGGCCGATGCGGGCGCGGGATGCTGTGGTGCCTTTGGCGTGCCCGTTTGTGCTGAACGCACCGCCGATGGATGGTGGGGCCTCAGCGCGGCCGATCGCCACCACAGCAAGGCCGCCACCGCACACGCCCACAAGGCGCAAACCAGCATCGACCACCGCCACGAGCCCGTGGCAGCGGCCACACCTGCAATCACCAAGGGAGCCGCAGCCCAACCCAAGTTACCGCTGATCCCGTGCACGGAGAAGGCGTGCCCCAGGCGAGAGGGCGACACCCGCTGGTTCAGGATGGAGAAATCCGCGGGGTGAAACGGCGCGTTGCCCACGCCGGCCAGGGCTGCAGCCAACATGAACCCGGCATAGTCCTGTGCGCCTGCGGCGGCCACTGCTGCCAAGGCAAAGCTGCCCATGGCCCCCATCAGCACCGGCCAAGCCCCCACTCGGTCGACCACAAAGCCCGCCAAGGCCTGACCCACACCGGAAATGACAAAAAAGACCGTTACCAAGAGCCCCAGCTCGGCGTAGCTGAAGCCGTGTTCGGCTGCCAACAAGGGAAACAGGGGCGGCAGGAGCAGATGGAAGAAGTGGGAGGTGCCGTGGGCCAACCCCACCAAGCCGATGGTCTCCACATCCTGTGAACGGCCAGAGTCTGGTGGAGCCCCTGAGCCTTCGGCCGAAGCGCTTGCGGTGTTCATGCCCCAATCCTAAGCCAGCACGGCAGGCTTGGCGCCAGGGGCGTACAGTACCGGTCCTTCCTCCAAACGGCGATGACCGAAAACGTCCTCTTTGATTACCGCCTTGCCGATTCGGCGGGCACCAGCTGCACGGCTCAGGCCTGGGCCAAGGTGCCGCCTGCGCTGGATGCCTCCGAGCGGCCTGCGATGCGCCAACGGATCCGCAAGCTGCTGCTCGAGCAGCAGGCCGTGCTGGTGGCCCACTACTACGTGGACGCCGACATACAAGACCTGGCCCTGGAGACCGGCGGCTGCGTCGCGGACTCGTTGGAGATGGCCCGTTTTGGCCGAGACCATCCTGCGCGGACGCTGCTGGTGGCAGGGGTTCGCTTCATGGGCGAAACCGCCAAGATCCTCAGCCCAGACAAGCGCGTGCTGATGCCCGACCTGGAGGCCACCTGCTCTCTGGACCTGGGCTGCCCCGCAGACGACTTCGCCGCCTTCTGTGATGCGCACCCCGATCGGGCTGTGGTGGTGTATGCCAACACCAGCGCGGCGGTGAAGGCACGGGCCGACTGGATGGTCACCAGCGCCTGTGCCATCGACATCGTGCGCCACCTGCAGCAGCAGGGTCGCAAGATCTTGTGGGCACCGGACCAGCATCTGGGGCGCTACATCCAGGACCAGACAGGTGCGGACATGCTCCTGTGGAATGGTGCCTGCATCGTTCACGACGAATTCAAAGGCCTGGAGCTGGAACTGCTCAAGCGCGAGCATCCGCAGGCCCGTGTGCTGGTGCATCCTGAAAGCCCGGCCTCGGTGGTGGCACAGGCCGACGTGGTGGGCTCGACCAGCCGCTTGCTCAAGGCCGTCGTGGAGGACCCCGCCGAGACCTTCATCGTGGCCACCGACAACGGCATCCTGCACCGCATGCGGCAACTCGCCCCGGGCAAGCGGCTGATCGAGGCGCCCACGGCTGGGCAAAGCGCCACCTGTAAGAGTTGCGCGCACTGCCCATGGATGGCCATGAACGGCCTGCAAGGCCTGGCGCACAGCCTCGAAACAGGCGAAGGCGAGATCGAGGTGGCCCAGCCCATTCGCGATCGCGCCCGGCGCTGCATCGACCGCATGCTCGACTTCACCGCCCAACAAGCGATCGCATCTGGCCCGCTCAAGTCAGCGCCGGCCGGCCTGGTGCGCCACATCGGCGCAGCCTGAAACCATGTTCGACTACAACGAATCCCTGGAGCAGGCGCGGGAACGCAACGTCCGAGACGCCTTGTTGGAGGACTATGGCACCTGCGACTGGACGGGTCTGCTCATCCCGGCCAGCCGCCGCGTGGTGGCCGATGTGCGGGTGCGTGAATCCGCCGTCTTGTGTGGCCAGGCCTGGTTTGACGCCTGCCTGCGTACCCTGGATAGACAGGCCGAGATCGATTGGCGCTACGGTGAAGGCCAGGACATGCAGGCCGACACCGTGGTGTGCACGCTTCGTGCACAGGCACGTGCGCTGCTGGCAGCCGAGCGCCCCGGGCTGAACTTCTTGCAACTGCTGTCGGCCACGGCCAGCGTTGCACGGCTGCATGCGCAGGCCATTGAAGGCGCCTCCCCTAACCCGCGCGGCTGCGTGGTCTTGGACACGCGCAAGACGATTCCGGGTCTGCGCCAGGCCCAAAAGTACGCGGTGCGTGTGGGTGGGGGCGCCAACCAACGCCTGGCCCTTTGGCATGGGATCCTGATCAAGGAGAACCACATCGCGGCAGCCGGCGGCATTGCACCGGTGATGCAGCAAGCGCAGGCGCTCAACAGCGGCGTGGACATCCAGATCGAAGTGGAAAGCCTGGACGAGTTGCAGCAGGCCTTGGCGGCGGGAGCCCAAAGCATCCTGATCGACAACTTCTCTTTGGCCGACATGCGCGAGGCCGTGCGGGTCACGGCGGGCCGCTCGCTCCTGGAGGTTTCCGGAGGCGTCACCCTGGCGCAGCTTCGTGACATAGCCGCCACCGGCGTGGACCGCATCTCCATCGGCAAACTCACCAAGGACATCCGCGCGATCGATTTCTCGATGCGGGTGCGCTCAACGCTCTGAAGGGGTGCCGATCGTGCGCTCTCGCTCCTGGCGAACCAAGATGGTGGGAAAACTCACCGGCAAGGTGTGCGGGTAATCTCGGCTGTAGTGCAGCCCCCGGCTTTCCTGCCGCGACAGGGCTGAACGCACGATCAGGTCGGCGCAGTCCACCAGGTTGCGCAATTCCAGCAGATCTCGGTTGACGCGGAAGTGAGCGTAGTACTCGTGGATCTCTGAGCGCAACAAGGCGATGCGGTGGCGGGCCCGCTCCAGCCGCTTGGTCGTGCGCACGATACCCACATAGTTCCACATCATCAGCCGCAGTTCATCCCAGTTGTGGGCGATCACCACCTGCTCATCGGCATCGGCCACTTGGCTTTCGTCCCAAGGCGGCAAGACGACCATCGCCGCTGTTTCCCCTCGGCCGATGGCGCTGGCGCAGGTCTGGCCCAACACAACGCACTCCAACAGGGAATTGCTGGCCAGGCGGTTTGCGCCATGCAGCCCGGTGTAGGTCGCCTCTCCCACCGCATAGAGGCCTGGCAGATCGGTCCGCCCTTGGAGGTCGGTGACCACACCGCCGCAGGTGTAGTGGGCCGCCGGCACCACCGGAATGGGTTGGCGCGCGATGTCGATGCCCAAACCCAGGCAGCGGGCATGGATGGTTGGAAAGTGCGACTTTAGAAAGTCCTCGCCGAGGTGGGTGGCGTCCAACCACACATGGTCCACCCCATGCTTCTTCATCTCAAAGTCGATGGCCCGCGCCACGATGTCCCGTGGGGCCAACTCCGCCCGTTCATCATGGCGGTGCATGAAGCGTGCCGCCTCACCCTGTAGGCCAGGCACCTTCAGGAAGGCGCCTTCACCGCGCAGCGCTTCAGTGATGAGGAAACTGCGCTCCTGTGGGTGGTACAGGCACGTTGGGTGGAATTGGATGAACTCCATGTTGCCCACGCGACAGCCTGCGCGCCAAGCCATCGCAATGCCGTCGCCCGTGGCGGTGTCGGGGTTGCTGGTATAACGGTATACCTTGCCCACGCCGCCGCAGGCCAGAACCACGGCCCGTGCCGGCAGGGTCCGCACCCGATCGGCCTCGATGTCCAGGGCGTAGACCCCATAACATCGGGCCGGTTCGTTGCGTTTGAGCAGGCGCGAGGTGATGAGGTCCACCGCCATCCACCGCTCCAACAGCGTGATGCGTGGGTGGCGCAGCGCGGCCTGCAGCAGCGCTTGGTGTATGGCCTGTCCGGTGGCATCCGCGGCGTGGGCGATACGCCGCACGGCGTGCCCGCCTTCCTTGGTCAGGTGCAAACCCAAGGGACCGTCGGGGTCTTCGGAAAAGGCCACGCCCTGTTGCACCAGCCACCGGATGGCCTGTTCACTGTTCTCGGCGATGAAGCGCGCCGTGTGCTCGTCCACCAGGCCGGCACCGGCGTCCTGGGTATCGCGGACATGGGACTCGATGCTGTCGTCAGCCCCCAGCACGCCCACGATGCCGCCCTGGGCCCAGGCGGTGGCCGCCTCGCCAAGGCTGCGCTTGGCCAGCACCACCACCGGCACGTGGTCGGCCAGGTGCAGCGCTGTCGTCAGGCCAGCCAAGCCCGCGCCAATGACCACCACTGGCGGCTCCGCGCCGCTCACGTCATCGTCTCCCATCAACCGATTCTAGGAGGGCCGATCAATGGACCACACGCTCGAAAACAAAGGCTCCTTCCTGAACGTCCACAGGAATCACATCCTTGGGCCCAAAGCGGCCCTGCAGGATGAGTTTGGCCACGGGGTTCTCGATACGCTGCTGAATGGCCCGCTTCAATGGACGGGCACCGAACACCGGGTCAAAGCCCACCTTGGCAATCTCGGCCAGAGCAGCAGCGGACACATCGAGCTTGATTTCCATCTTCTCCAACCGGCTCTCCAGCAGTCGCAACTGGATGCGTGCAATGGACTCGATGTGCTGGGCCTGCAGGGCGTGGAACACCACGGTCTCGTCAATCCGGTTGAGGAACTCCGGGCGGAAGTGGGCCTTGACCTCGGCCCACACGGCTTCACGAATCAGCTCGGCATCTTGGCCGGCCATGTCCATGATGCGGTGCGAGCCGAGGTTGCTGGTCATGATGATGACGGTGTTCTTGAAGTCCACGGTGCGCCCCTGACCGTCGGTCAGGCGCCCGTCGTCAAGCACCTGCAACAGCACATTGAACACATCGGGATGGGCCTTTTCCACCTCATCCAGCAGCAGCACGCTATAGGGCTTGCGCCGCACCGCCTCGGTCAGGGTGCCGCCCTCTTCGTAGCCCACATAGCCCGGCGGCGCGCCAATCAGCCGGCTCACCGAGTGCTTCTCCATGAACTCGCTCATGTCGATGCGAACCATGTGGTCGTCGCTGTCAAAAAGGAAACCGGCCAGGGCCTTGCACAGCTCGGTCTTTCCAACCCCCGTCGGCCCCAAGAACAGGAAGGACCCCAGAGGCCGGTTGGGGTCCGAGAGCCCCGCTCGTGAGCGCCGGATGGCGTCGGCCACCGAGACGATCGCCTCGTCCTGACCCACCACCCGCTCATGCAGTCGCTCTTCCATATGCAGGAGCTTGTCGCGCTCGCCCTGCATCAGCTTGCTCACCGGAATGCCGGTGGCGCGCGCCACCACCTCGGCAATCTCTTCGGCACCCACCAGGGTACGTAACAAGCGTGGGCGCTTGTCGCCCTCACCCTTGCCGGATTCCTTGGCCTGTGCGGCTTGCAAACGCTTCTCCAAATCCGGCAGCTTGCCGTACTGCAGTTCGGCCACCTTGTTGAAATCGCCCTTACGCTTGAGCTCCTCAATCTGGTGGCGAATCCGGTCGATCTCTTCCTTGACCTGCGCCGATCCCTGCGCCGCCGCCTTCTCGACCTTCCAGACCTCCTCCAGGTCCGCATACTCGCGGCCCAGTTTGCCGATTTCCTCCTCGATGAGGGCCAAGCGCTTCTTGGAGGCTTCGTCCTTTTCCTTCTTGACCGCCTCCCGTTCAATCTTTAGCTGGATGAGCCGCCGATCGAGCTTGTCCATGACCTCGGGCTTGGAGTCGATCTCGATCTTGATCTTGGCAGCCGCCTCGTCGATCAGGTCGATGGCCTTGTCGGGCAGGAACCGGTCGGTGATGTAGCGATGCGAAAGCTCGGCTGCCGCCACGATGGCGGGATCGGTGATTTCCACGCCGTGGTGCACCTCGTAGCGCTCTTGCAAGCCACGAAGGATGGCGATCGTGGCCTCCACCGAGGGCTCATCGACCAGCACCTTCTGGAATCGCCGCTCCAATGCAGCGTCCTTCTCCACATGCTTGCGGTACTCGTCCAGTGTGGTGGCGCCAATGCAATGCAGTTCGCCGCGGGCCAGGGCGGGCTTGAGCATGTTGCCCGCATCGATGGCGCCTTCGGCTTTGCCTGCGCCCACCATGGTGTGGATTTCGTCGATGAACAGGATGATGCGGCCTTCGTCGGCGGCCACCTCCTTGAGCACGGCCTTGAGACGCTCTTCAAACTCGCCACGGAACTTGGCCCCGGCCAGCAAACCGGCCATGTCCAAGACCAAAACGCGCTTGTCGCGCAGGGTGTCCGGCACTTCCCCATTGACGATGCGCTGCGCCAAACCCTCCACGATGGCTGTCTTGCCCACCCCAGGCTCGCCGATGAGCACGGGGTTGTTCTTGCTGCGCCGCTGCAGCACCTGGATGGCTCGGCGAATCTCGTCATCGCGGCCGATCACCGGGTCGAGCTTTCCCATGCGCGCACGCTCGGTCAGGTCCAAGGTGAACTTCTTGAGCGCCTCGCGCTGCCCTTCGGCCTCGGCCGAGTCCACCTTTTGGTCGCCGCGCACAGCCCGGATCGCCGCTTCCAGTGCCTTGCGGGTCAGCCCGTGGCCCCGCACCACCGCACCGAGGTCGGCCTTGGAATCGGCCAGTGCCAGCAGCAGCATTTCGCTGGCGATGAACTGGTCACCCCGCTGGGACGCTTCCTTCTCGGCCTGCTGAAACAGCTGCACCAGATCACGGCCGACCTGGACCTGCCCTCCCTGAACCTGGGGCAAGGCGGCCAGGGCGGCATCCGCTGCCGTCTTGAGTGCGCCCACATTGGCACCGGCACGCTCCAGCAGGGAACGAGGACCGTCGGCTTGGGCCAGCAAGGCCAGCAGCAGGTGGACCGGCTCGATGTACGGATGCTCGCGGGTCACCGCCAGGCTTTGTGCATCCTGCAGGGCGTGTTGCAGGGTTGTGGTGAGCTTGTCCAAACGCATGTTGCACTCCTTGATTGATCCCATGTGGAGTGGGGACCGGGAAATTCAAGGGCCGCCTACCCTTGGGCACAATCGGGCCATGTCCATCCACCAACTCTCCGTGGTCTACCAGACCGATCAGGACCGCCTGCTGTTGCGGGTGAGAACCCGCGACGATCGGCTCTTCGAGCTCTGGTTGACACGGCGCCTGATGGCGCGGCTGTGGCAGCCGATGCAAAACACGGCCAACGCTGCATCCCTGGGTGTGGCCTCGCGCGGCGCCACCATATTGCCCGAGGCCCGTGACATGGTGACGCAGAGCATGCGGGACCAGGCCAAACAGGCTGGCGACTTTGCCTCGCCTTTCGATGACCGTGCCGCCGAGCGCCCACTGGGCGAACAGCCCCTGCTGGTGGCCGCGGTTGACCTTCGACAGGACGCCTCCGGCCAGGTGACCGTGGTGTGGCGCGATGCCCAACAGCGTGACTTGTCCCTGACCCTGACGGCCGACCTGTTGCACAACCTGCTGTCCCTCGTCGAGCAGGCACTGGTGCAGTCGGAGTGGGGTTTGATCTCCTCCCCTGCAGCGCAGACGCCAGTCCCCAGCGAGCCCTCGCCTGCACCGCGCCTCCTGAACTGAGGGTGTGGGGCCGGCCCAGTGCGGCGCGACGCTGCGCCGCCAGGGCCGCCCAGGTCCCTTAGGCTGCGTTGCCGGCCGAGATACCCCAGCGGGCCAGCGCTTGATCGTCGCTCACTCGGGCATCGACCCAGCGCGCCCCCTGCGGCGTGTGTTCCTTCTTCCAGAAGGGGGCCTGCGTCTTGAGGTAGTCCATCAGGAACTCGCAGGCCTGAAAGGACTCGCCCCGGTGGGCCGATGCCACGGCCACCAGGACAATCTGCGCACCCGGCTCCAGCGCACCAACCCGGTGGATCACCCGAACGGCCCGGATGTCAAAGCGGGCAAACGCCTGGTCGATCATGGACTCGATGGACGATTCGGTCATCCCGGGATAGTGCTCAAGCTCCAAGAGCGCAATGGACCCGCCGGGCTCAGCCGCTGCAGACCCCAAGCGGTCTCGAACCGTGCCCACGAAGCTCGTCACCGCCCCCACGCCCAAGTCGTGTTGGTGCAGGGCCTGCACTTCACGCGACAGGTCGAAGTCCTCGGTTTGGATCACCACCCGCGGTGCGCCCATCTCAGCCTCCCGTAACGGGTGGAAAGAACGCCACCTCAGCGCCATCGGGAACAGCCGCATCCTCGGGGGCCATGACCTGGTTGACCGCACAACGCACCGCCCGGCCCTTCTGCAAGGCTTGGGCGTGGGCAGGGCTGCACTGGATCAGGACTTCGCGCAACTGGGCGACCGTCAAAGGGGCCGCCAAGCCCTGGAGTTCTTGGCGCTCCCCGAGGGCTTCGCGCAGCGAGGCGAAGTAGCGGATGGTCAGGTTCATGGCCGGTTACGGGGGCTGCTGAGGAAACTCAAGCGGACAAGAGGTCCGCGAAGGACAGGAACCGCACCATCTGCCCCTGCTCGATGGTGGCGCCAGCCGGATTGTCGACCAGTCCGTCGGCCCAAACCGCCGAGGTCAGCACACCCGAGCTTTGATTGGGGAAAAGCTCCACCGCGCCCTGCCCGTTCAGCCGTGCGCGCAGAAACTCTCGGCGCCGATCGGGCCGCGGCCAGCTGAAGTCTGCACGCAGCATCTGCGGCTTGAAGGACTGGGCCGGCATTCCCTGCAAGACCCGAAGCAAAGGTGCCACCGCCAGGACAAAGGTGACGAAGCTGGACACTGGGTTGCCCGGCAGGCCCACGAACAGGCATTCCCGCTGCCCACCGGTTCGGACCGAGCCAAAAGCCAGGGGCTTACCAGGCTTGATGCCCATCTGCCACAGCTCCAGGCGCCCTTGCGCTTGCACGGCCGGCTTGATGTGGTCTTCCTCACCCACCGAAACGCCACCCGAAGTTAGGATCAGGTCGTGCCCATCGGCGGCCTGCTGAAGTGCAGCGCGCGTGGCTTCCAGGCGATCGGGCACGATGCCCAAGTCGGTGACGTCACAGCCCGCAGCCAACAACAAACCACGCAGCGTGTAACGGTTGGAGTTGTAGATGGCACCCGGGCGCAACTGCTGCGGGCTCACCTCGCCCGGCATCACCAACTCATCGCCGGTGGAAAACAAGGCCACCCGGGGCCGCCGCACCACCACCACCTCCGCACAGCCTACCGACGCGGCCAAGCCCATGGCCTGAGGTGTCATGCGGGTACCAGCGGTCAAGACCACCGAGTCCGCCTGCACATCCTCGGCCCGGCGGCGCACCCACTGCCCCACCTGCGGCGGCACCTTCACCACCACCGCGCCCAACCCCTGGCCTTCGCTGGCCGCAACGGCCTCGCACTGCTCCTGCATCACCACCGCGTCCGCGCCGGGGGGCAACTGTGCCCCGGTGAAGATGCGGGCGGCGGTGCCCGGCTCAAGTGCGCAACCGACCTGGCCGGCGGGGATGCGTTGGCTCACCGGCAGCCGGGTGCCGGGCTGGGGCACATCAGCGGCCCGCAGGGCGTAACCGTCCATGGAGGTGTTGTCCTGCGGCGGCACATCGATCAAGGATCGGATCGGCTGGGCCAGGACCCGGTTGCAGGCCTCGATCAGGCTCACGGCCTGCACATCGTGGATCAAGGCCGCTTGTGCGCCGCGGCTCAGCCGCTGCAGCGCGTCTTCCAAACTCATCAGGTCAGCAGCAGGCTTCATTCAACGCAGCGTTGGTTCAGGCTCGAGAAGGGTTCAGGTACACGCGCTGGATACCCCTCGGGCATCAGGCATGGGCCTCGATGTAGGCCTTGACCCGCGCCACATCGGCGGGCAGTACGGTGAACCGTTTGGGCAATGCTTCAATCCCCTGCAGCGCTGCAGGCCGCTGCGGCTCACGGCCCAGGGCTTCAACCAGCGTCTGGGCAAACTTGGCCGGCAAGGCTGTCTCCAGCACCAACATGGGCACACCAGGCTCGGTCCATTGGCGTGCCACCTTGAGGCCGTCGGCCGTGTGGGTGTCGATCATCACGCCAAAGCGGCTGTAGGTGTCGCGTATGGTTTCCAGCCGGTTGGCGTGCGTGCTGGCACCCGAGACAAACCCGTAGCGACCCATCTGTTGGAACTCTGGGTCGGACAGGCGGAAGAAGCCCTGCTTCTCCACTTGCTCACCGAACAGCGCCCGGGTACGCGGGCCGTCCCGGCCGAGGAGGTCGAACACAAAGCGCTCGAAATTGCTGGCCTTGCTGATGTCCATCGAAGGGCTGGACGTCTCATGGGTCTCGGCCGACTTGCGTACCCGATAGGTTCCCGTTCGGAAGAACTCGTCGAGCACGTCGTTCTCATTGGTGGCGCACACCAGACGTGCGATGGGCAGCCCCATCATGCGTGCCACATGGCCCGCGCAGATGTTGCCAAAATTGCCCGACGGAACGGCGAAGCTGACCCGCTCTTCGTCGGACTGTGTGGCCTGAAAGTAACCTGCGAAGTAGTACACCACCTGCGCCAGCAAACGCGCCCAGTTGATGGAGTTGACGGTGCCAATGTGCCAATGCGCCTTGAATCCCAGGTCGTTGGATACGGCCTTGACAATGTCTTGGCAGTCGTCGAACACGCCCTCAATGGCGATGTTGTGGATGTTGGCGTCCTGCAGGCTGAACATCTGCGCCTGCTGAAAGGGGCTCATCCGGTTGTGCGGGCTGAGCATGAACACCTTGACGCCCTTCTTGCCCTTCATCGCGTACTCGGCTGCACTGCCGGTATCGCCACTGGTGGCCCCCAGAATGTTCAGAACCTGTGAGCGCCGCCCCAACTCGTACTCGAACAACTGGCCCAACAGCTGCATGGCCATGTCCTTGAAGGCCAGCGTGGGGCCATTGGACAAGGCTTGCAACTGCAGGCCACCCTCCAGCGGCTTGAGTGGCACGATGGCCGGCGTGCCAAACACCGCTTCGTTGTAGGCCCGGCCACACATGGCCCGCAGGTCCTGAGCGGGAATGTCGTCCACGTACAGCGACAGCAAACGAGAGGCCAACTCGGCGTAGCCCTGCTCGCGCCACACGGCACGCAGATGGGCCAAGTCCGCTCGGTCGATCTGCGGGTACTGCTCCGGCAGGTACAGGCCACCATCGGGGGCCAGCCCTTCGAGCAGGATCTCGGAAAGACGCTTGCGGCCCGGGTGGCCGCGGGTGCTCAGGTAACGCATCAGGCCAACTCTTCCTTGCGCAGCCTCACGATGGGCGCCAACACACTGGTCAGCGACTGCATCTTCTGCAGTGCGCCATTCATAAGGCCTTCGGTTGTGCTGTGGGTCAGGATGATCAGGTCGGTCTGCTTTTCACCTTCAGCGGATTCACGCTGCAGCACCGCATCGATGGAGATGTCGTGCGAGGCCAAGAGGCTGGTGATCTGCGCCAGCACACCCGCACGGTCGGCGACCACCAATCGCAGGTAGAAGGACGTGACCACCTGATCCATGTCCAAGACCGGGGTGTCGGCGAGCGCGCCCGGCTGGAAAGCCAGGTATGGCACGCGGTGTCCGTGATCGGCCGTGTGCAGCCGGGTGATGTCCACCAAATCGGCGATCACCGCCGACGCGGTGGGCTCTGCGCCTGCGCCCTTGCCGTAGTAAAGCGTGGTGCCCACGGCGTCGCCCTGCACCACGACGGCGTTCATGGCCCCCTCCACGTTGGCGATCAAACGCTTGGCCGGCACCAGGGTGGGGTGCACGCGCAGCTCGATGCCGCCCACATCATCGCGGCGCCGGGTAATGCCCAACAACTTGATGCGGTAGCCCATCTGTTCGGCGTAGCGGATGTCGGTGGCCTGCAGATGGGTGATGCCCTCCACGTGCGCACGGTCGAACCGGACCGGCACCCCAAAGGCCAGGGAAGCCAGCAGCGTGGCCTTGTGCGCCGCGTCCACCCCCTCGATGTCGAAGGTGGGGTCTGCCTCGGCGTAGCCCAGCCGCTGGGCCTCGGCCAGCACCACACCGAAATCCAGCCCCTTGTCCCGCATCTCGGACAGGATGAAGTTGGTGGTGCCGTTGATGATCCCGGCTATCCACTGGATGCGGTTGGCCGTCAAGCCTTCACGCAGCGACTTGATGATGGGGATGCCACCCGCCACGGCCGCCTCAAAGGCCACGGTGACGCCCCGCTCTTGGGCGGCGGAGAAGATTTCTGAGCCGTGAACCGCCAGCAGGGCCTTGTTGGCGGTGACCACGTGCTTGCCGGCCGCAATGGCCTCCAAAACCAAGGTCCGGGCGATGCCGTAGCCGCCGATCAATTCCACAACGATGTCGATGTCGGGCCGCTTGATGGCCTCACGGGCATCGGCCAACACCTCGGCACGGCCTTGGACCACCTCGTGCGCGCGCGCGGTGTCCAGGTCGGCGACCACCGCCACCTCGATCCCGCGCCCAGCACGCCGGCGGATTTCCTCTTGGTTACGGGCCAGCACTTCAAAAGTGCCACGCCCCACCGTTCCAATGCCCAAGAGGGCGACTTTGATTGGCTTCATCTTTCAACACCTCAGGCTGCAGGGGGCAGCCAACTGCAGCACACGCTCAGGCGTGGCGCCGCCTGTAAAGGTCCAGGAACCGAGCAATGCGGCCCACGGCCTCAGTCAAATCGTCTGCGTTGGGCAGGAACACCAGGCGGAAGTGATCGGGACGAGGCCAGTTGAACCCGGTCCCCTGCACGATGAGCACCTTCTCCTGCGCCAAGAGGTCGTAGGCGAATTGCTGGTCGTCGGCAATCGGGTAGAGCTTGGGGTCCAGCCGCGGGAACATGTACAGCGCCGCCTTGGGCTTGACGCAGCTCACACCGGGAATCTCGGTGAGCAGCTTGTGCGCCAAGTCGCGCTGGCGGCACAACCGCCCGCCAGGGGCCACCAGGTCCTTGATGCTTTGGTAGCCCCCCAGCGCCGTTTGGATGGCCAATTGACCGGGCGTGTTGGAACACAGGCGCATCGAGGCCAGCATGTTCAGCCCTTCGATGTAGTCTCTGGCGCACTTCTTGTGGCCCGACACCACCATCCAACCCGCGCGGTAGCCGCAGCTGCGGTAGTTCTTGCTCAAGCCGTTGAAGGTGAGAAACAGCACATCGTCGGCCAAGGAGGCAATGCTGGTGTGGCTGTGGCCGTCGTACAGGGTCTTGTCGTAGATCTCGTCGGCAAACACGATCAGCTGGTGCTGACGGGCCAACTCCACGATCCCGTGCAACACCTCGTCCGGATACAGCGCGCCGGTGGGGTTGTTGGGGTTGATGACCACGATGCCTTTGGTGCGCGGCGTGATCTTGCGCTTGATGTCCTCAAGGTCGGGCATCCAGTCGCTTTGCTCGTCACACAGATAATGAACGGGCTGCCCACCCGACAGTGAAACCGCGGCCGTCCACAGCGGATAGTCGGGCGCGGGCACCAGGATTTCGTCGCCGTTGTCCAAGAGGCCGTTCAGGGCCATCACGATCAACTCCGAGGCCCCATTGCCCAGATAGACGTCATCCACCGTGACACCGGTGATGTTCTTTTCCTGCGTGTAATGCACGACCGACTTGCGCGGCGCAAACAGGCCCTTGCTGTCCGTGTAACCCGCCGCGTTGGCCAGGTTGCGGATCATGTCCTGCACGATCTCATCTGGGGGCTCCAAGCCAAACACGGCCAGGTTGCCGATGTTGAGCTTGATGATCTTCTGCCCTTCTTCTTCCATCTGGCGGGCCTTGTCCAGCACCGGTCCACGGATGTCGTAGCAGACGTTGGCCAGCTTGCTGGATTTGGCGATCGGGTTCACGGAAGGGGCGCTCGGTCTAGAGGAAACCTAGAATTTGACCACATGAAGATGCAACCCGACCGCCTGGAAGGCACCAACCTCATCAGCCGACTGGAAGGGCCGCGCCTGTGGGTGCACCAAACGGCCTTCGAGGGCAGCCTACTGGTGCCGCACCGCGGCGCCGTTCAGGCCTGGTCGCCGGCACGGTTCGACGACCTCACTGCGGCCGATTTCGAGGCCTTGCTGGTCCTGAAGCCCGAATTGGTGATCATGGGCACAGGCCCGCGCCTGCGATTTCCAGCGCCAGTCCTGCGTCGCGCTTTGGTGGAGGCTCGAGTCGGGTTTGAAGCCATGGACAGCGCGGCGGCATGCCGCACCTTCAACGTCCTGGCCAGCGAGGGGCGCGCGGTCCTGGCGGCCCTGATCCTGCCCTGATTGAGGTTCCTTATAATCCCCGGTTAACTTTCAAGCACCCGCCCGAATCATGACGCCAGCCTTGAACAAAACCCTGCCGGACATCGACGCGCTTGCCACCGGAGGTGTGAAGTTCACGCCGTCAGCCTTTGCTGGCAAGGCCATCGTGCTGTACTTCTACCCCAAGGACAACACACCTGGCTGCACCACCGAGGCCATGCAGTTTCGCGACAAGCATGCCGACTTCAAGAAGGCCGGTGCCGTGGTGTTCGGCGTTTCACGAGACAACATGGCCTCGCACGACAAGTTCAAGGCCAACCTGGAACTGCCCTTCGAGCTGATCGCCGACACGGAAGAGAAACTCTGCCACATGTTTGGGGTGGTCAAGAACAAGATCATGTACGGCAAGAAGGTCAAGGGCATCGAGCGCAGCACCTTCTTGATCAACGCCCAGGGCGTGCTGGTGCAGGAGTGGCGAGGCATCAAGGTGGCCGGCCACGTCGACGAGGTATTGCTGGCAGTCAAGGCGCTCAAGAAAGCCGCCTGAGGTCTACCGAGCAGCCGGTCTCCCGGCGGCACGGTTTGCCGTATAGTGGGTTCATGACAGGCAAGCCCTGCCCCCTGATTCATTCGAGTTTCACCTGCGAAGGCCGCGGTTTCCCTGCGGCCTTTTTGTTTTTGCCTTTGACTGCCCATGCCACTGCCCAAGCCCCCAGTTCTTAAAGCCACCCTGCTCTCGCCAGCTGACTACACATCGGCGGCATCGCGCACGCCGCCCATCCCCTCACCCCTGACAGCCCCTGCCCGACTGCCCGCAGACCTGCGGGTGGTGGCACCGGCATCGCTGCCACCGACCACGCCGCCTGTACAGGCGCGAAAGGCCGAACCGGCCAACCGGACCGAAGGAGCGTCGCCGCCCAGCCCCGCGCGGCGCAGCAAAGCCATCCCGGCCGCCTCTGCTGCGGCCCCGGACAAGCGCCCCAAGGCGGGCAAGAAAACCGCAGCCGCACCCGTGGCCTCCAAACTGTTTGTGCTGGACACCAACGTGCTGATGCACGACCCGATGTCGATCTTCCGCTTCGAAGAACACGACGTCTTCCTGCCGATGATCACGCTGGAAGAGCTCGACGGCCACAAGAAGGGCATGAGCGAGGTGTCACGCAACGTGCGCCAGGTCAGTCGGGAGCTCGACGCCCTGGCCGCAGATGGGCTGCCCGACCCCGCGCAGGGCATTCCCCTGGCCAAAACCGGCCACCGCGAAGCCAGCGGTCGCCTGTTCTTTCAGACCACGTTCATGGACACGCGGTTGCCCGAGGGCCTGCCACAGGGCAAGGCAGACAACCAGATCCTGGGCGTGGTGCAAGCCCTGCGGGGCCAAATCAAAGACCGGGAGGTGGTGTTGGTGTCCAAGGACATCAACATGCGGATCAAGGCGCGGGCCTTGGGTCTTCCGGCAGAGGACTACTTCAACGACAAGACCCTGGAAGACGGAGACCTGCTGTACACCGGTGTTCTGGCCCTTCCGGCCGACTTCTGGGAGCACCATGGAAAGACCATGGAGAGCTGGCAGCAGGCCGGCAGCACCTATTACCGGATTTCAGGCCCGCTGGTGCCCGCCCTGCTGATCAACCAGTTCTTGTACCTGGAGGCCCCTGGCGCCACCCCGCTGTATGCCCGTGTGACCGAGATCACCGGCAAAACCGCGGTGCTGCGCACCCTGAGAGAGTTCACGCATCAGAAAAATGCCGTGTGGGGTGTGACCGCCCGCAACCGCGAGCAAAACTTTGCGCTGAACCTGTTGATGGACCCCGACTGCGACTTCATCACGCTGACGGGAACAGCCGGCACCGGCAAGACCTTGATGACCTTGGCCGCCGGGCTGGCCCAGGTGCTGGACGACCGGCGTTACACGGAAATCATCGTCACCCGCGTCACCGTTCCCGTCGGCGAGGACATCGGCTTCCTGCCCGGCACGGAGGAAGAGAAGATGGGACCGTGGATGGGCGGGCTCGACGACAACCTGGAGGTGCTGGCCCGCAGCGACGGGGTCGCCGGCGAATGGGGGCGCGCAGCCACCAACGATCTGGTGCGCAGCAAGATCAAGATCAAGAGCCTGAATTTCATGCGAGGGCGGACCTTCCTCAACAAGTTCGTGATCATTGATGAGGCGCAGAACCTCACGCCCAAGCAGATGAAGACCCTGATCACACGCGCAGGGCCGGGCACCAAGATCGTCTGCCTGGGCAACCTGGCCCAGATCGACACACCGTACCTGACCGAGGGCTCTTCAGGCCTGACCTATGCGGTCGACCGCTTCAAAGGCTGGCCCCATTCCGGCCATGTGACGCTGGCACGTGGCGAACGCTCGCGCCTGGCGGACTACGCCTCCGAGGTGCTCTGAACGCAGGCCGCAAGGCCCGCGTTGGGTTGGTCAGCGCCCCGTAACGAGGTCTTTGACCTGCTGCAAGGCACCCGGATCCTCGATGGTGGTGAGGTCACCGGGATCACGGCCTTCGCACACCGCCTGAATGGCCCGGCGCAGCAGCTTGCCTGATCGGGTCTTGGGCAGCAGTGTCACAAAGCGCACACGGGCCGGTCGGGCCACAGCGCCCAACTGCTCGTCGACCACCTTCATGATTTCGCCCTCGAGCTTCAGCGCGTCGGCCGGCGCAGCCGCACGCGAGGCATCCTTGAGCACGGCAAAGGCCATGGCCACCTGGCCCTTGAGCTGATCGGCCACACCGACCACCGCCACCTCGGCCACCTGAGGGTGGCTGGAGATGCTTTCTTCGATCTCGCGCGTGCCCAGTCGGTGGCCGGCCACGTTGATGACGTCGTCGGTGCGGCCCAGGATGAAGTAGTAGCCCTCTTCGTCGCGAATGCCCCAATCAAAGCTGCTGTAGACCAGCCGTCCGGGGATGCTCTTCCAGTAAGTGTTGACATAGCGCTCGTCGTCGCGCCACACCGTCTGCATGAAACCGGGCGGCAAGGGACCCTCGATGGCCACCACGCCCTTTTCGTTGGCACCGGTCAACTCTTCCCCGGTGTTCTCGTTGAACAACTTCACGTTGAATCCGTACATCGGGATGCCCGGGCTGCCAAACTTGCTGGGCTTGCGCTCGATGCCGTTGGCAATCGTCAACACGGGTGCACCGGTCTCGGTTTGCCAATAGTTGTCGATGATGGGGCGCTTGAGGGCGTCCGCAATCCACTGGGCCGTGGGTTCATCCAAGGGCTCGCCGGCCAAGAACAGGGCCCGCAAGGAACCGAGGTCGTAACGACTGAGATAGGCCGGATCCTGCTTCTTAAGCACCCGCACCGCCGTGGGCGCGCTGAACATGGCCGTGACCTTGTACTTCTCAACGAGGCTCCACCAGATGCCCGCATCGGGCCGAATGGGCAAGCCCTCGTACATGATGGTGGCCATCCCATGCAGCAGCGGGCCATAGATGATGTAGCTGTGCCCCACCACCCAGCCGATGTCGCTGGTGGAGAAATACGTTTCCCCTGGGTTGCACATGAAGATGTGCTTCATGGAGGCGGCCAGGTTCACCATGTAGCCGCCGGTGTCCCGCTGCACACCCTTCGGACGACCGGTGGTTCCGCTGGTGTAGAGCGTGTAACTCGGATGGGATGCTTCCACCCACTCGCAAGGCACCTGCGTGCCGACATGGGCAGCCGCCAGGCTGGCGTAATCTTCGTCGCGACCCGGCGTCATTGGCATATCGGCCAAGCCACGGTCGACCATCAACACCTTGCTGGGCTTGCTCTTGGCCAGTTCAATCGCCTCATCCAGCAGCCCCTTGTAGGGCACCACCTTGCCACCGCGGCTGCCCGCATCCGCACTGATGATCACCTTGGGCTCGGCATCGTCGATACGGCTGGCCAGCGACACGCTGGCAAATCCGCCGAACACCACCGAATGGATCGCGCCGATGCGCACACAGGCCAACATGGCAAACGCGGCCTCGGGAATCATCGGCATGTAGATCAGGACCCGGTCGCCTTTGCCCACGCCCTGAGCCTTCAGCACCGCCGCCATCTTCTGCACCTGCTCGTGCAGTTCACCATAGGTGTAGGTGACCTCGCGGTCCACTTCGGTGGATACCCAGATGAGGGCGGCCTGGTCACGTCGCGCGGCCAAGTGCCGGTCGATCGCGTTGTGGCACAGGTTGGTGGTTCCCCCCACGTACCAGTGGGTGAACGGTGCCCGTGAATAGTCGAGCACCTGGGTGTAGGGCGTGCGCCACTCGATCAGGCGCGCCTGCTCGTCCCAGAAGGCCTCGGGCTGCTCAATGGAGCGGCGGTAGAACTCGGCGTAACTCATGTCAGGTCCTCGTACGGTTCCGCAAATGTCGACTGGCTGTCGATTGTCGATGCGGCACTTGCAGTGGCCTGACGGCCTGGCCTAGGCCACCCTCACCACCACACGCCCACGGACCTCACCTGCCATCAACCGGTGCGCGGCCTCCACGGCCCCATCCAGGGTGACCTCGGTGACCATACGCTCCAAGAGCGCCGGATCCAGTTCCTCGGCCAGGCGCGCCCACGCCGTCTGGCGCTTGGCCAGTGGCGCCATCACGCTGTCAACCCCCACCAGGCTGACCCCACGCAAGATGAACGGCATCACCGATCCGGGCAGGTCGCCCCCCTGCGCCAGACCACAGGCGGCCACCACGCCACCGTAGCGGGTTTGGGCCAGGGCGTTGACCAGCGTGTGGCTGCCTACCGCGTCCACCACGGCCGCCCACCGTTCTTTCTGAAGGGGCTTGCCCGGTGATGCCAAGGCAGCCCGGTCGATGACCTCGGCCGCACCCAGCGCATACAGGTATCCGTGCTCTTGCGTTTTGCCGGTGGCCGCCACCACCCGATAGCCCGCACGGGCCAACAGGGCCAAGGCCACGCTGCCGACCCCACCCGTTGCACCCGTCACCAGGACCTCACCGGCGTCCGCTTGAACGCCTCGCTCCTGCAGGGCCATGACGCATAGCATGGCGGTGTAGCCGGCCGTGCCGATGGCCATGGCCTGGCGGCAGCTCAGCACCGTGGGAAGTTTGACGAGCCAGTCGCCCTGCAGCCGGGCCTGTGTCGACAGGCACCCCCATCGGGTTTCGCCCAGGCCCCAACCGTTGTGCACCACCCGGTCGCCAGGCTGAAAGCCCGGATGCCGGCTCGCCGTCACCACGCCAGCGCCGTCGATGCCGGCCACCATGGGCCAGGTGCGCACCACGGGGGCCTTCTGGGTGATGGCCAGACCATCCTTGTAGTTCAAGGTGGAGTACTGGATGGCCACCTCCACATCACCGTCGGGCAAGCCGGCGGCATCGATGTCTTGCACCGAGGCCCTGAAGACCCCCGCTCCGTCCTTCTCCAACATCAAGGCGCGCATCGCGACCCTCCTTCACACGGGGCTTGCCCAAACAGATCGCATGTTATCCTCGACCGCCGTTTGACTCCCCCGGCCACGGCTTGTTTGTGGCCCCATGCAGCCAGACATGACCCAACCCCCACGGACCCCTGCGGTCTTGCCCACTGCTCGCCTCCCGGCCACAGCTGGACAGGCTTGGCCCAGCCGCGTGGCCACGCTTGTGAGCCGGTGTTTGTGCATGTGGGCGGTGGTGGCGGCGCTTCCGCTGCAAGCCCAGGGCGAGCCCCTGCCCCCGGGCTCGGCGGTCACACAGGCCACGGCAGCCGGCGCTCCCATCGACCCCTTGGCCGCCATGCTGGTGGAACGGGGCCTGCTGCCCGCCACGGCACCTCAAACCGTGCGCAAGGTCAGCGATGCAGCCTCGGAATTGGTCCTGTCGGCCATGAACTTCCTGGGCGTGCGCTACCGCCGAGGCGGCACCAGCACCGAAGACGGGTTTGACTGCAGTGGTTTCACGCGGCATATCTTTGAAAACAGTGTGGGGCTGCTGCTGCCCCGGCGAGCCGATGAACAGGCCCGGCTGCCGGGCCTGGCCACGGTGGGACGTGACGAACTCAAGCCCGGTGACCTGGTGTTTTTCAACACCATGCGCCGAACGTTTTCGCATGTGGGGATCTACGTGGGAGACGGCAAGTTCATCCATGCCCCCAAGCCCGGCGCGTCGGTGCGCATCGAGGATATGCGCGAGGCTTACTGGAGCAAACGCTACACCGGTGCCCGGCGAGCCCCCATGGAAGACGGCGGTGCACTGGCTGGCCTGCGCAAAACCCTGAACGGCTATCTGAACTCCGAGGACCGCGCCACGCCCTGAGCCTGTGCAACGGCACAATGCGGCCATGGGTGACGCCACCATACCCCTCATCGACTTGCGCCATGCGGCCCTCAAGGCCGTGGTGCCCGCTGTCCTCACACCCGCCAGTGGGCTGCTGAGCGACCGTTTGGGCCGGCCCCTGCGCGACCTGCGCATTTCAGTCACCGACCGCTGTAACTTCCGCTGCAGCTACTGCATGCCCAAGGAAGTGTTCGACAGCCAGTACCAGTTCCTGCCCCAGTCGTCTTTGCTGAGCTTTGAGGAAATCACGCGCACCGCAGCGGTGTTCGCCGCGCATGGGGTGCAAAAGATTCGGCTGACCGGCGGCGAGCCTTTGTTGCGCAAACATCTGGAGGTCCTGGTGGGCATGCTGGCCCAGCTGCGCACACCGCAGGGCCAAGCACTGGACCTGACACTGACCACCAACGCCTCGGTGCTCACGCGCAAGGCCAAGGCCCTCCAGGAGGCTGGGCTGCAGCGCATCACCATCAGCCTGGACGCCTTGGATGACGCCATCTTCAGGCGCATGAACGATGTGGACTTCCCGGTGGCAGACGTGTTGGCAGGGATCGAAGCCGCGGCAAAGGCGGGACTGGCGCCCATCAAAGTCAACATGGTGGTCAAGCGCGGCGTGAACGACCACGAGGTCTTGCCAATGGCGCGGTTCTTCCGCGAACACTTCGGTACGGCCGTCGTGCTGCGCTTCATCGAATACATGGACGTGGGCAACACCAACGGCTGGGCCATGGACCACGTGGTGCCCTCGCATGAGGTGCGCCGGCGAATTGAGGAGCACCATCGCCTGGTGGCCCTGCAAGCCAACGCCGAGGGCGAGACCGCGCAACGCTGGGCGTATGCCGATGGCCGTGGTGAGCTCGGATTCATCTCCAGCGTCACGCAAGCCTTTTGCGGGGACTGCAACCGGGCCCGCTTGTCCACCGAGGGGCGCTTGTATCTGTGCCTGTTCGCCAACCAAGGCTACGACCTGCGCCCGCTGCTGCGCGAGGAGCAGGCCAGCGACGAGCAGTTGGCCGCGGCCATCGCCGGAATCTGGTCTCAACGCAACGACCGCTACTCCGAGCTGCGGGGGCAGAACGCCGCCCCGGCCCTTGCTGGCGCTCGCAAGGTTGAGATGCACTACATCGGAGGCTGAAGCATGGGGATGGATCGGCAGGACATCACGGGCTTGATCCTGGCGGGCGGTCGGGGCAGCCGCATGGGCGGTGTCGACAAGGGCCTGCAGAACTTTCAGGGCTCGCCCCTGGCCTTGCACGCCCTGATGCGCCTGGGCGCCCAGGTTGGCCAGCTCATGATCAACGCCAACCGCAACCTCAGTGCCTACGAGGCGATGGAGGTTCCGGTGTGGCCGGACAGCACACCGGACTTTGCAGGGCCGTTGGCGGGCATGCTCACAGGCTTGGAACATTGCGAGACGGCCTGGATGGCCACCGTACCTTGCGACGCCCCGCTGTTCCCCTTGGACATGGTGCAAGTCCTGGCCGATGCAGCCCTTGCGCACGATGCGGAGATCGCCATGGTCAGTGCCCCAGAGCATCCCGGGGGTGCCCCGCGCGCACAACCGGTGTTCTGCCTGATGCGCATGGAGCTGTCCGAAAGCCTGGCGGCCTTCCTGCAAAGCGGGGGCCGAAAGATCGACGAGTGGACCGCCACCCGGCGCACCGTTCTGGTTCCCTTCGACAATGGTGCCGCATTTCGCAATGCCAACACCCTGGACGAGTTGCACCGCTTGACGGCTTGATCAGCCTGCGCGACCTGCTGCGGCACGCTGCAACGGCCCACGCGGCCAGACGCTCACCGGGCGATCCCAAACCATGAACCCCTTACGCACCGAACCCCAACGCCTTCAGGACATTGCAGACCGGCTGGCCGGTTACGACCCTAACGCCCTACCGGTGGCGCAGGCCCAGGCCTTCATCGCTGCCTTGGTACCCACGGTACAAGGCGTCGAACAGCTGGCGCTGCGCAGCGCCTTGGGCCGTGTACTGGCCCAGCCCATCCTCTCGCCGCTGGACGTGCCCTCGCACGACAACTCGGCCATGGACGGCTATGCGTTGCGGGGGCAAGACTTGCGCAGCGATGGCCCCACCGAGCTGAGGATTGCGGGCAAAGGCCTGGCCGGGCAGCGGTTCGAAGGAACGGCGGCCCCAGGCGAATGCGTGCGCATCACCACGGGGGCGGTCATGCCCGCGGGGCTGGACACCGTGGTTCCCCAAGAGTTCGCCACGGTGGTTGAAGACCGGGTGCGCGTGGAGCCGGGCGTGGTGCGGCCCGGTGACAACCGCCGCTTGGCGGGCGAAGACCTGGCCAAAGGGGCGGTGGCGTTGCCGCAGGGCCGCTTGCTGACCGCATCGGACCTGGGGGTGGCCGCCTCACTGGGGCGTGCCGAGCTGCCCGTTCGGCGCCGCCTGAGGGTGGCCTTCTTTTCAACGGGCGATGAACTGCGATCGTTGGGCGAATCGCTGGATACCGGCTGCGTGTACGACAGCAACCGTTACACCATTTGGGGCATGTTGCAGCGCCTGGGTTTCGTGGAGCTGATCGACATGGGCGTGGTGCGGGACGACGCGGCCGCCCTGACAACGGCCTTTGAGCAGGCGGCCGATTGTGCAGACGCCATCATCACCTCGGGGGGTGTGAGCGTGGGCGAGGCTGATCACACCAAACAGGTGATGGCCGCCCTGGGCGATGTGGCCTTCTGGCGCATCGCCATGCGGCCGGGCCGCCCCATGGCCATCGGGCGGCTGCACGGTGGCACCCTGTTGTTCGGCCTTCCGGGCAACCCGGTGGCCGTCATGGTGACCTTTTACGCCTTTGTGCGTGGTGCGCTGCTGCAGATGGCCGGTGTGCAGGGCTTGCCGCCGGTTCTGCTCAAGGCACGGTGCCAAACACCCTTGCGCAAGAAGCCCGGTCGAACCGAGTACCAACGGGGCATCGTCACACAGGGGCCAGACGGACAGTGGGAGGTGCGCATCACCGGCGCACAAGGCTCGGGCATCCTCAGCAGCATGAGCGCGGCCAACGGTCTGGTGATCCTGCCCCACGAAAGCGGCTCTGTGAACACCGGGGACTGGGTGGACGTGTGGCCCTTTGAAGGGCTGATCTGAGGAAACCTGGGTGAGTGCGCCGCTTGAAGGCGCCTCGCTTGCGCCTCAGGCCCCAGCCTGGGCTACACCACGGTTGGCCAAGGCGTCAGCCCGCTCGTTGCCCACATCGCCGTTGTGACCCTTCACCCAATGCCAACTCACTTCGTGGGCGGCGGCCAACCCATCCAGGGTCTGCCACAGGTCAACGTTCTTCACGGGCTTGCGGTCGGCCGTCTTCCATCCACGCGCCTTCCAGCCTCGAATCCACGAGGTGATGCCCTGGCGCACGTACTCGCTGTCCGTGTAGAGGTCCACCACGCAAGGGCGCTTGAGAGAGGCCAAGGCTTGGATCACGGCGGTCAATTCCATGCGGTTGTTGGTGGTGACATGCTCTCCGCCGAACAACTCGCGCTCATGCTGACCGTAGCGCAACCAGGCCCCCCACCCCCCAGGCCCCGGGTTACCTTTGCAGGCGCCATCGGTGTAGATCAGCACGCGCTCCTGGGCCATGTCAGCGGTCCTGTGCATCCGAGGCCGGCCTGCCCCCAGGCGAGGGCGCGGCTGGCAAGGCAGACCCGCCGTGCATCAGGCGATGGTGGCGCTGTGCGGCCACCGCCGGTGATGCTGCCCGCGTGCCTTTGGCCTGCAGGCTCAGCCCCAACAGGCGGATGCCCCGCACCCGCTTGACCGCCATCACGGCGTACAGGCCACCCAGCACCGGCCACCACCGGTCTCCCAAGGGCTCCATCCAGCGCAATCGGTCCAACCAGGCTTGGTTCCCCACGGGCGGGGTGTAACAGCCAAAACGGCCGCCCTCCACTTCAAAGCTCAGCAGGTGCAGCCAGTCGCGAAGGCGCCAGTAGCCCACCCACTCCTGGACCGTGGACAGGGCCGACGGCGGCGCCGTCTCGACGGTGCGGTGTGACAGCCACCGGGCCCGCCCGGCCATGCCCCACAAGCTGGCCGGGTTGAAGCCGGTGATCAGCAATCGCCCTTCAGGCCGAAGGACCCGTTCGGCTTCTCGGAGGGTTTGGTGGGCATCCGTGCTGGCCTCCAGGGTGTGCGGCATCACCACCAGGTCCAGGCTGTTGCTCTCAAAGGGCAGCGCGTGGAACTCCGCACAGACGGCCACCATCCCATTTGCATGCACAGGGGTACCCGGTGCAACGCCCGATCGGCCCTCCCATGACTCGGGACACAAGAGCCAACGGTGCGGCATGCGGTTGTTGCGCAGAGCCTGCAGTTCGGGCATTCCCAATTGCAAGGCGTGATAGCCAAACACGTCAGCGACCCAATCATCAAGCTGCGCCTGCTGCCACGCCAGGGCGTGTGCACCGGCCACGGAAGCGCTCCACCGCGTCGGCCTACCGACGGGGTCGTTCCTATAATCCGGTGTGTTGTTGACGTCCATCACTTCATGATCGAACTGTTGAGTTTGCCGGCCTTCACCGACAACTACATCTGGATGGTGCACAACGGCCGTGAGGCCCTGGTTGTGGACCCCGGTGATGCCGAGGTGGTTCGACAAGCCCTGCGCGTTCGCCGCCTGTCCCTGACGTCCATTCTAGTGACGCACCACCACCCTGACCACACGGGCGGGGTGCAAGGGCTGCGCGAGGTGCTGCAGGGTCCGGTGTATGCCCCAGCCCAAGAGCGCACGCCAGAACCCCACGAGCCGGTTCAGGATGGCACGGCGCTGGAGTTGCTGGGGCAACCGGTGCGGGTGCTGGAGGTGCCTGGGCACACCCTCGGCCACATCGCCTTTGTCATGGAGCCGCACGGGCAAGATCCCATCCTGTTTTGCGGCGACACCCTGTTTTCCGGTGGCTGCGGCCGGCTGTTTGAGGGCACACCTGCGCAGATGCACGCCTCGCTGTACCGCTTGGCGCAACTGCCCGGCCGCACGCGGGTTTGCTGTGCACACGAGTACACACTGAGCAACCTGCGCTTTGCAGTGCTGGTTGAGCCCAACAACGAAAGCCTGCAGGCTTACCAACGCCGCTGTACCCAGCAGCGTGAACAGGGGCAGCCCACGCTTCCCTCGACGATCGACACCGAGCGCCGCATCAACCCCTTTCTGCGCTGCCATGAACCTGAGGTCTGCGCCAGTGCGCAGGCGCAGGGTGCTCCATCCGACGACCCGGTGGCGGTGCTGGCCGCACTGCGTGCCTGGAAGAACCGCCTGTGAAACACCACTTCCTGCTGGGCTGGGCCCTGGTCACCGCTGTCCTCGCACTGTTGGGCGGTTGCGCCTCGGTTCAAGGGCCTGTAGACAACGCCACCGCGCGTGAGGACATGAACCCTGGCTCAGCGCTTGCGATCGCGCAGGCCAATGCGCCTGCCACACCCACAGGCGCAGCCACCACAGACAACGCACCCGTCCTGCCGAAGCCGCTGGCTGCAGCCAAGGAGAGTTCGCCAGAGCCCACCAGTGCCGGACGCGTGGGACTGGACAGCTTGAATCCCGACCAGGCCATCCGTTTCGATGCACCAGAAGCCAAACGGGACCTGTGGCAACGCATACGCGCCGGCTACAGCCTGTCTGATCTTCAGAACCCACACCTGGTGCGCAGCACCGAGCAGTGGTACGCCGCCCGACCGGACTATGTGCAGCGCATGACCGCCCGCGGCGCGCGGTATCTCTTTCACATCGTCGAGGAAGTCGAACGCCGTCGCTTGCCCACGGAGTTGGCCCTTCTGCCTTTCATCGAAAGCGCGTTCAATCCACAGGCCCTCAGCACCGCCAAAGCGTCGGGCATGTGGCAGTTCATGCCTGCCACGGGACGCGACTTTTCTCTGAAGCAAAACGCCTTTCGGGACGATCGCCGCAGCGTTCTGGCCTCTACGAGAGCAGCCCTGGACTACCTCACGCGCCTGCACGCCCAGTTCGGCGACTGGCACCTGGCGCTGGCTGCCTACAACTGGGGCGAGGGCAATGTGCAAAGGGCCATCCAACGAAACCAGCGCGCCGGCTTGCCTACGGGCTACGAAGACCTGCGCATGCCCGACGAGACCCGGCGTTATGTGCCCAAGCTTCTGGCCGTCAAGAACATCGTCACCCAGCCAGAGGCGTTCGGCCAGTCGCTGCCCCCTCTGGAAAACCACCCCTACTTTCTGACCGTTCCCATCGAGCGGGACATCGATGTGGCCATGGCCGCACGCTTGGCCGGTATGGACGAAGCCGACTTCGCTGCGCTCAACCCCCAACACAACCGTCCGGTGATCCTGGCGGCGGGAACACCGCACATCCTGCTGCCCTACGACAACGCCGAACGCTTTCTCACCGAGCTGGACCGACACAAGGGGGCCTTGGCCTCCTGGACCGCCTGGGTCGCGCCGCGCACGCTGCGTACCGCCGAGGCAGCCAAGCTCACGGGCATGGATGAGTCGCGCCTGCGAGAGATCAACCGCATTCCGCGGGGCATGATGATCCGGCAGGGCTCAGCGCTGCTGGTGCCCCGCCATGGCCGTCACGACCAGGATGTGAGTGAGCGCCTGGCCGACAGCGGTACCCTCAACCTGCAGCGCGAAGGCGCGGGCCGGGCCAAGCCCAAGGCAGGTACCACCCCGAACAAGCCAGCAGCCAAACCCAAGTCGGCATCGGCCAAAGGTGGCACACCTGCGGCGTCAGATGCGGGCTCGGGCCAGATCAACCGCGCCCGCGTGGCCGCGGGGTCCGAGGGGACGGATCGCCGCTGACACCCCATGGCCCAGGGCGCGGCACCCATCAGCGCCGGTGAGCCAGGGCGTGTGCAATCGTGGACAGGTCCACGAACTCCAACTCACTGCCCACCGGCACGCCGCGAGCCAATCGGCTGACCTTCAGCGGCAGGCCCTCCAGTGCGGCAGACAGCGCATGGGCGGTGGCCTCGCCCTCAGCGGTAAAGCTCAGGGCCAGAATCACTTCACGCAAATCGGGTTCACGGGCACGTTCGAGCAGGGATGCGAAGGCAATGTCCCGCGGACCCGTGCCCCCCAGGGGACTCAGCCGCCCCATCAACACGAAGTAGCGCCCACCATACCCGCCGGTCCGCTCCAAGGCAGCTTGATCCGCGGGGGTCTCCACCACGCAGAGCTGGCTGGCGTCTCGCTGCGGGTCCTGGCACAGCGCGCACACAGGGCTTTGGCTGAAGGTGTGGCAGCGGCTGCAGTGGCCCACCTCATCGGCCGCCGCAGCCAGGGCCAGCGACAGACGCTGTGCGCCGCCACGGTCATGCTGCAGCAGATGAAAGGCCATGCGTTGCGCTGAACGCTGCCCAACGCCCGGCAGGCAGCGCAGGGCATCGATCAAGGCATCGAGCTGCGGGGAGTTCGACACCGTCAGAACGGCAGCTTCATGCCCGGGGGCAGGGGCAAACCGGCGGTGAGCTTGCTCATCTTCTCCTGTGAGAGCTGCTCGGCCCGGCGAACCGCGTCGTTGAAGGCGGCCGCCACCAGGTCTTCCAACATGTCTTTGTCATCTGCCAGCAGGCTCGGGTCGATGCTCACGCGCTTGACGTCGTGCTTGCAGGTCATCAGCACCTTGACCAGCCCAGCGCCGGACTGCCCTTCCACCTCCAACTGCGCCAGCTCATCCTGCGCGCGCTTGAGGTTGTCCTGCATCGCCTGGGCTTGCTTCATCAGCCCTGCGAGTTGACCCTTCATCATGGTGTTTGGCTCCGAATGTGTGGTGTGGTGGGTGGTTGTTTGTTGACGCTTGCGGGGATACGCTTACCGCTTCCCACGTGGACCGCGGCGGTTCAGGTGGTGGGCTCCACGGGACGCACAGACCCGGGGACCAGCTGGGCGCCGGGGAACTGTGCCAAGAGGTCTTGAACCAAAGGGTCTTGCCGGATCATCGCTTCGGCCTGGGCTTGGCGGCGATCGCGCCTGCGCGTTTCCCGCAGGGCCAGGCTGTCCCCGACTTCACCCAGGCTGACCTGAAGCACCCAGGCCTGTCCGGTGTGGCGGTTCAGGGCCTCGGCCAACTTGGTGGCCAGGGCCTCCGACGCGAGTGACTCGCTGCGCACCTTCAAGTGCAGACGCTGGGCTGCTTCATCCATGGCTACGCATTGGGCCTGCAGGCCCAACTCACGCACAAGGGCGTTGACGGACTGCGCCTGCACCAAGGCGGCGATCCAAGCGCACCAGCGCTCCATGGTTGCGCCGTCGGATGCCCCGTGCGCGGCCTCCGGTGGCACCGCGACGGCCGCTGGCGTGGCACCCTGCCTCAGCTCTGACGACACCGGTGACTGCGGCACAGGCTCCACCACCGAGCGCACCGGGGGCACCGGCACCGCAGGCCGCACCTCGGTTCGAGCGGGGCGCTGCGTGCCGCCCACCAGGGCCTGGGGAGCCGGTCGCGCGGACGCAGCCTCACCGGGGCCCTTCACGAATGCGAAGTAGCGCCAAGCCACCATCAACAGAGCCGCGTGCTCATCGGGCGCCAGACCCAACTCGGCGCGCGCGGCCAAGAGCATGGCGTAGAGCAACTGAACTTCTTGGGAATCCCAACGGCTGGCCAACTGCCTCCAGGGTTCGTCTTCCGGGTTGACCAGGCTGCCGGGCAGCATCTGCTCCAAGGCCATGGACTGCAGGGCCCGGGTCATGGCGTCTACAGCCGCTACCGCCGACTGCCCACTGTCGCGCAGGCTCAGCAGCGACTGCATGACCGCAGCAGCATCCCGCGCGGCCAAGGCCTGCAAGCAGCCCACGGCATGGTCATCGTCCACCAAGCCGATCATGGCGCGCACACCAGCGGCCTCCAAACGGCCTTGTCCATAGGCCAGGGCCTGGTCGGTCAGCGAAAGTGCATCGCGCATGGAGCCGCGCGCGGCCCGCCCCAAGACCGCCAAGGCCGCCTCCTCATAGGGCACACCTTCGGCCTGCAGCACCTGCGCAAGGTGCTCCTGCACGGTTTCGGGCGCCATGGGCCTGAGGTTGAACTGCAGGCAACGGCTGAGCACCGTGGGCAACATCTTGTCGGGGTCCGTGGTGGCCAGCACGAACTTCAGGTAGTCCGGCGGTTCCTCCAGGGTCTTGAGCAGGGCGTTGAAGGCGTCCTTGGTGAGCTGGTGGGCTTCGTCGATCATGAAGACCTTGTAGCGGCCCACGGTTGGCTTGTAGGCCGCTCGCTCCAGAAGGTCCCGCACCTCATCGATGGTTCGGTTGCTGGCCGCGTCCAGTTCCACGTAGTCGACGTAGCGGTCGGCATCGATCTCCCGGCAGGCACTGCAGCGGCCACACGGCTGCGCCGTCACGCCGCCGCGTCCGTCTTCGCCGGTGCAATTGAGGCTCTTGGCCAGGATTCTCGAGACGGTGGTCTTGCCGATGCCCCGCGTGCCGGTGAACAGATAGGCGTGGTGCAAGCGGCCGGTGGACAAGGCCGAGCTCAAGGCCCGCACCACGGCCTCCTGGCCCACCATCTGATCGAAGGTGCGGGGCCGGTACTTTCGCGCAAGCACAACGTAGGACATCGGCAGATTCTATGTGGCGGTGCCGGATAATCGCTGCATCGCGCCCCTCATGCCAGCCTTGGCAACCGCACCCGTGCCCACACAGCCCTCGCCTTCTGCCCACCCGCCCCTGACCTATGAGCAGGCCGGCGTCAACTACGAGCTCATCGACCCTTTGAAGGTGACGGCGCAGCGCGCTGCTGCGCAGACCGCCAGCCATCTCCTGGGCCATGGCATCCGTGAGGTGGCCTCGTCGCGCGGTGAGTCGGCCTATGTCGTGGATGTCGGCCCGTTCTACCTGGCCAGCATCGTCGAATGCCTAGGATCCAAAGCGCTGGTGGCCGATGAAATGCAGGCCCTGACCGGCCGCAGCTGGTACGACGGCATCGCGCAGGACACCATCGCCATGGCGGTCAACGACCTCATCACCGTGGGCGCCACGCCGCTGGTGGTGCAAGCCTATTGGGCGGCAGGAGGAAGCCAATGGTTTGCCGACAGCGACCGGGCTCGCGCGCTTGTGGAGGGTTGGAAACGGGCGTGCGACCACTGTGGCGTGGCCTGGGGCGGCGGGGAAACACCCTCCCTGGCCGGCATCGTGGAAAGTGGCCGCATCGACCTGGCCGCGTCGTGCACGGGCATCGTCAGCCCCAAGAGCCGTTTGAGCCTGGGCGAGCAGCTGCAAGCCGGCCATGCCATCGTGCTCCTGGCCTCCAGCGGCATCCATGCCAACGGCCTGAGCCTGGCCCGCAGCCTGTCCGAACGCCTTGCCCAGGGCTACTTGACGCCGCTGGACGACGGGATGAGCTACGGTGAAGGTCTGCTCTCGCCCACGGTGCTCTATTCACCGGTGAGCGAAGCCTTGGCCAAGGCGGGTATCCAGCCTGTGTACTGCGTCAATGTCACCGGCCACGGGTGGCGCAAGCTGCTGCGCCACCCCGCAGCCCTGACGTACCGCATCCACACCGTTCCACCGGTGCCGCCGGTGCTGCGCTTCATTCAAGAACAGGCCTGTCTGGACAACCAAGAGGCCTATTCCACCCTGAACATGGGCGCAGGCTTCGCCTATTTCGTGCCCCAAGAGCAGGCCCAGGCCACCGTGGCGGTGGCCCAAGCCTGTGGTGTTCAGGCCTGGGTGGCCGGCATGGTCGAGACGGGGCCCAAGCAACTGTTGGTCGAACCGTTGGGCCTGCGCTACAGCGCCGACGATCTGCAGCTGCGCTGAGCATGGTCTATTGGGGGCCTCCTGCAGGCCCGATGCCCTGCCCCTACAATCGGCAGCGACGGGCCTCCTCGCATGGGAACACGGCCAATCGGGTCAGGTGGGGAACCAAGCAGCCCTAACCGGCGAACCCAGTGCCGGGGTCAGGCTCGTCACCCGTCAAGGGCATGCGGGCGGCGAACCCCACACAGCCCCGCCCCGTCCACTTCAACGGCATGCGGCACCTCGGCGTGTCAGGTGCCGATCTGATCCACCGGATTCACTTCGGAACATGAGCAGCGAACTGATCAAACACATCTCCGACGCCTCTTTTGAAGGCGATGTGCTCCAGGCCTCCACCCCGGTGTTGGTTGACTACTGGGCCGAATGGTGCGGCCCTTGCAAGATGATCGCCCCCATCCTGGACGACATCGCGCAGAGCTACAGTGGGCGGCTGCAGGTGGCGAAGATGAACGTGGACGAAAACCGTGAGGTCCCGGCCAAGTTCGGCATCCGTGGCATCCCCACCTTGATGATTTTCAAGGGCGGACAATTGGCCGAAACCAAGGTTGGCGCCTTGTCCAAGGCCCAACTCGTCGAACTCGTCGACAAGCACCTATAATCACTCAAGCCGCGCTGAAGGCTGCCCACGGGCGCCGCAGCGCAACCCCATCGGCGAAACGGCCCGCGGTCTACCAGACCTCCCGCCGTTTGCCCCAGCAGCCCGCACCCGTGCCGGCCGTTTCCTCCTAAACCCACTGCGCTGTGGTGGCGCAGGCCCGATGGCCTGCCCTCTGGCCTCCTGGGGTCCTGCACCGACTCTCCGGTCCGTTGCTCACTTGCGGCAGCCCTCTTATGCACCTTTCAGAACTCAAAGCCCAGCACGTTTCCGAGCTCATCAAGCAAGGTGAAGCCCTGGAAATCGAAAACGTCTCCCGCATGCGCAAGCAGGAGTTGATGTTTGCGATCATGAAGAAACGGGCCAAGGCCGGCGAACAGGTGTTCGGCGACGGCGTCCTGGAAGTCTTGCCCGACGGCTTCGGCTTCCTGCGCTCCCCCGACACCTCCTACATGGCGTCCACCGACGACATCTACCTCTCGCCCAGCCAGATCCGCCGCTTCAACCTGCACACCGGCGACATGATCGAAGGCGAGGTTCGGGTTCCCAAAGACGGCGAACGCTACTTTGCGCTGGTCAAGGTTGACCGCGTCAACGGCCTTTCTCCCGAGGAAAACAAGCACAAGATCATGTTTGAGAACTTGACGCCCTTGTTCCCCAAGGAGCAGTTCAAGCTCGAGCGCGACATCAAGGCTGAAGAAAACATCACCAGCCGCATCATTGACCTGATCGCCCCGATTGGCAAAGGCCAACGGGCCTTGCTGGTGGCCCAGCCCAAGACCGGCAAGACGGTCATGATGAAGCAGATTGCCCATGCACTGGTGGCCAATCACCCGGACATCCACCTGATCGTGCTGCTGGTGGACGAGCGCCCCGAAGAAGTCACGGAAATGGTGCGTGGCGTGCGCGGCGAAGTGATCTCCTCCACCTTTGACGAGCCCGCTGCGCGCCATGTGCAGGTGGCCGAGATGGTGATTGAGCGCGCCAAGCGCCTGGTCGAACTGAAGAAGGACGTGGTGATCCTGCTGGACTCCATCACCCGTCTGGCCCGCGCGTACAACAACGTGTTGCCGTCCTCCGGCAAGGTTCTGACCGGCGGCGTGGATGCCAACGCCCTGCAGCGGCCCAAGCGCTTCTTCGGCGCCGCCCGCAACGTGGAAGAAGGCGGCAGCCTGACCATCATCGGCACCGCGCTCATCGACACCGGATCGAAGATGGACGAGGTGATCTACGAAGAGTTCAAGGGCACCGGCAACTGCGAAATCCACTTGGACCGCCGGATGGCCGAAAAGCGGGTGTACCCGTCCATCCTCATCAACAAGACCGGCACCCGGCGCGAAGAGTTGTTGCTCAAGCCCGAAATCCTGCAAAAGACCTGGATCTTGCGCAAGCTGCTGTACAACATGGACGAAATCGAGGCGATGGAGTTCGTGCTCGACAAGATGAAGGCCACCAAGAACAACCTGGACTTCTTCGACATGATGCGCCGTGGCGGCTGATGCCAAGACCGGCCGGCGACTGGTCTAGCCCCGGGTTTTGGCGCTACAATGCGCGGTTCACCGTTCCTGAAGGCAAGTGCGCAGCATCAAGGCCGCGTGGCTGCCCACCACCCCGAACAAAGGTTAAAGGCGACCCCATGAAAGAAGGCATCCACCCCAACTACCGCGACGTGTGCTTCGTGGACCTGTCCAACGGCTTCAAGTTCGTCACGCGCTCGTGCGTGCAGACCAAGGAGACCGTGAAGATGGACGACGGCCGTGAGTTGCCCCTCATGAAGCTGGAAACCACCAGCGAGTCTCACCCCTTCTACACGGGTACGCAAAAGAGCGTGGACAACCTCGGCGGCCGCGTGGAGAAGTTCCGCAACAAGTTTGCTCACCTCAAGAAGTAAGCGATCGGCTTGTGGCGCGAGCCTCCGTACAAGGGCAGCCAAGGCTGCCCTTTTTCATGTGGCTGCACTTCTTGGCATGATGCGGCCATGATCACCACACCAGCCCTGGTCACCAAAGACGCCGCACAGCGTTTGCCGCGCGTGGCCCTGTGGCTGATGGCTGCCGTGTACCTGTTGCCCGGCCTCATCGGTCGTGACCCTTGGCGAAACGCGGACCTGACCGCCTACGGCGTGATGTTGGCCATGGCCGAAGGCCGAACCTCCTGGCTGGAGCCGACCCTGGGCATGGTTTCGGTGCACGCTTCGCTGCCCGCCCATGCCCTGGGTGCCATCTTCATCGCCGCCCTCACACCCTTGGGTGTGTATGCCCCGTTTGCCGCGCGACTGCCCTTTGTGCTGCTCTTGGGGGCCAATATGGCCCTCATTTGGTACGCCACCTACCGCCTGGCCCGCACACAGGCCGCGCTGCCGGTGGCCTTTGCCTTCGGGGGCGAGGCCGCCCCCAAGGACTATGCCCGCTCGCTGGCCGATGGCGCCTTGCTGGCCTTCATGGCCACCCTGGGGCTGTTGCAGCTGGGACATGAAACCACGCCGGAGCTGATGCAGCTCAGTTCGGTGTGCCTGATCCTGTGGGCTTTGGCCCTGCCGGCCCAGCGGGGCTGGCAGGCCGGTTTGATGGCGCTCCTTGGCTTGGCGCTGCTGTCGGCCTCCGGTGCCGCGGAGCTGGCCTTGGCCTGCGGCTTGATGGCTGCCCTGGTGTGCCTGAGATCGGAAGACCCCGCTCTGGCCCCCATGCGGTGGTGGGTGGCGGCCGGCACTTTGCTGGCCGGCATCTTGGGCCTGGAGCTGCACACCTTTCGGGCCACCCTGGATTGGCCGGACGAAGCTGCCGACGGCCTGCAGCTGCTGCGCCTGCTGGCCTGGTTCACCTGGCCCACAGCCCCCTTGGCCTTGCTGACCATGTGGCGCTGGAGGCGGCAGTGGGCGCGTCGGCACATGGCCGTGCCCAGCCTCTTGGCGCTGTTGCCGCTGCTTCAAACCCTGGTGGTGGGGGGATCGGACCGGACCCTGCTGTTGGCCTTGCCAGGCATTGCCGTGCTGGCTGCGTTCGCCCTGCCCACGCTCAGCCGCAGCGGCAGTGCGGCCGTGGACTGGTTTTCCGTCTTTTTCTTCAGCGCCCTGGCCTTGGGGGTCTGGGTTGTGTACCTGTCCCTGCAGACGGGCTGGCCGCAGGCGCCGCTGCGCAACGCCATGGCAGTGGCGCCGGACTACCGGGTGGACTTCCAGGCCCTGGCGCTCTTGTTGGGGCTGGCGGCCAGCGCCGTGTGGTTGTGGTTGGTGCGCTGGCGCACGTCTCGGCACCGCAAGGCCTTGTGGAAGAGCCTCGTGCTGCCCGCAGGCGGCGTGCTGCTGAATTGGCTGTTGGCCATGACCCTGCTCCTGCACCCGCTGGACTACACCCGCAGCCTCACACCCTGGGTACAGGCCTTGGAAGGCCCGTTGGGCAGGCCGTCCTGCCTGGCAGCCCCCGAGATGCCCTTGGCCTATGTGGCGGCCCTGGAAGCCCAGGGGGGCTGGGTGGTGGATGCGCGCGAGCAGGCGCAACTGAACGCCGATTGCCCCATCCTGCTGCTAACCGAAAGCCGCGAAGGTGGGATACCCGACGTGGACGGATGGACCTTCAGTGAACGGGTTCGTCGACCGACCGAGCGCTACTTTGCAACCCTGGTGTACCGACGCACGGGCCCAGCAGCTTCACCCGAGCCGAAGGCACCCGAAGGGTGAAGCGCGAGCCGCGCCCGAGTTCGCTTTCGATCAGCAACTCGCCCCCGTGCCGCTGTATGGCGTGCTTGACGATGGCCAAGCCCAAGCCCGTGCCGCCGGTTTCGCGAGAGCGGCTGGGGTCCACGCGGTAAAAGCGCTGGGTCAGGCGTGGGATGTGTTCCCGCGCGATGCCGATACCGCTGTCCTGCACTGCAATGAGCGCGTGGCCATCGGTGTTGACTTGCGCCTCGATGCGGATCTCGCCGCCTTCAGGCGTGTAGCGCGCCGCGTTGAGCACCAGGTTGCCGATGGCGCTGTGCAATTCGCTCTCCTGCCCCGCCAAGGCCAGGTGTGTGGGCTGTGGGAACACGATGCGGTGATGGCCCGCGGAAACACTGTGCACCTCCGCCTCGATCCTGGCCAGCAGGCCGTCGAGCTCGACCCAGCGGTCTACCGCGGGCCGGGGACTGCCCTCCAGACGCGCCAAGACCAGCAGGTCTGAGACCAGGCCTTGCATGCGCTGGGACTGCTGGCGCATCAAGCTCAGGATGCGGTCGCGCTCGCCACGGTCCAGGTCCAAGGATTGCAAGGTTTCCACAAAACCCGACAAAACCGTCAAAGGGGTGCGAATCTCATGGGAAACATGAGACACAAACTCCCGCCGCATGGCGTCTGCCTGCTCCCGCGCCGAAACGTCCTGCAGCAACACCATGGAACGGTCGGCGGCATAACGGCGGATCAGGATGCTCAGGCTGCCTTGATGTCGTGGGCTGCCCATGAGCAGCGGCTCCTCGTGGTCCTCGCCCAAGAGGTAGTCGACAAAGAGCGGCTGCCGGACCAGGTTGGTGATGAGCTGCAACCGGTCGCGATCAGGGTCGAGGCCGAAGTGGTCAGCGGCCACCCGGTTGCACCACACCACGTGGTGCGCAGAGTCCAAGAGCAACACGCCATTGGGCGTGGCATCAAAAGCCTGCAGAAACTGCGCTTGGTCCGCATAAGCAGCGGACAGGTCTCGCTCACGCGCGCGCAGGGCCTTTTCGGCGTGGTAAGCCACGTCGCCCCACCGGCCCGGCAGGGTGGGCGCTGGCGCATCAGAATCGCGCTTGAGCCAGTCGATCAGGCGCAGGCTGCGCCACTCTTCACGCAGCGCCCACAGCGTGGCCACGGTGCTCAGACCCACCAGGCCTCCCAAGACCGAAACGCCCAGGCGCACGCCTACCACCTCTCCAGCGACCGTAGCGGTCACCAGGATCAGGATGCGAAGGAACAAGCGACCCCAGTTCACCCTTGCGCCACCACGTCGGCCAACTGCCGGCAACAACGGTCCACCTGTTGGGCGTCATGGGCTTCCACCATGACCCGCACCACGGGCTCGGTGCCGGAGGCGCGGATCAGCACCCGCCCACCTTCACCCAATTCAGCCTGCACGCGCTTCACCGCGTCATCCACGGCTGCCGTGGCCTGCCACGGCGTTGCTTGCTGCAGGCGCACATTGATCATCTTCTGCGGAAACAGCTCAGCGTCCTGCAAACACTGCGACAGGCCACGCTGCTGCCGACGCAAGGCCTGCAAGACCTGCAGCGCACTGACCAGGGCGTCTCCCGTGGTGTGCCGATCCAGCATCAGCAGATGGCCCGAGCCCTCCCCGCCCAGGTGCCAACCGCGCTCCAACAAGGCCTCCAGCACATAGCGGTCACCCACCTTGGCCCTCACCAGATCCACACCGGCACGACGCAAAGCCAACTCGATGCCCAGGTTGGTCATAAGCGTGCCCACCACACCGGGAACCGGTAGGCCCGATTGAAGGCGGTCCATGGCCAACAGGTAGAGCAACTCGTCTCCGTTGTACAGGCGGCCTTGCTGGTCCACCATCTGCAGCCGATCGGCATCTCCGTCGAGGGCCACGCCGAGGTCGGCCCCATGCTCCCGGACCGCAGCTGCCAGCGCCTGGGGAGCGGTGGCGCCTACGCCATCGTTGATGTTGCGCCCATCCGGTGCGCATCCGATGCGCACCACCTGAGCGCCCAGCTCATGAAACACGCTGGGGGCCACCTGGTAGGCCGCACCGTGTGCTGCATCCACCACCACCTTCAAGCCGCCCAGGCTCAAGCTGTCGGGCACCGTGGCCTTGCAGAACTCGATGTAACGGCCGGCCGCGTCGTCTACGCGTCGGGCACGCCCCAGGGCCGAGGAGTCGACCCACTGGGGCTGGTCCTCTAGAGCCTGTTCCACGGCCTGCTCCCATGCATCGGGCAGTTTGGCGCCGTCGGCTGAGAAGAACTTGATGCCGTTGTCCCCATAGGGGTTGTGCGAGGCGCTGATCACCACGCCCAGCTGCTGGCGCAGCGCCCGGGTCAAGTAGGCCACACCCGGGGTGGGCAGAGGGCCTGTGAGCAACACGTCCACGCCCGCAGAGTTGAAGCCGGCCTCCAGGGCGCTTTCGATCATGTAGCCCGACACGCGGGTGTCCTTGCCGATCAAAACGCTGGCACGAGCCCCGCTGCTGCGCAACACGCGGCCCACGGCGTGGCCCAGGCGAAGCATGAAGTCGGGTGTGATGGGGTACTGGCCGACGGTGCCACGAATGCCGTCGGTGCCGAAATGGCGTCGGCTCATCTTGCTGCGTTCTCCGAAGTTGACCCTCTGCCGGGGCTGCGGGCCTATTGTCGGTCCTGTTTCCAGTCCCGTTACCAAGCCCGCCGTTACCAGTCCCGTCACCCGCCTGGTCACCCGTCCTGTTCAGGCGGCCGGCCCAGCGTTGCCGCGCGCCACACCTTCAAAGCGTCCACCGTGGCGGCCACATCGTGAACCCTCAACACCAGGGCGCCCGCCTGGGCGGCCAGAAGTGCGGCAGCCACACTGGCTGCCTGGCGCTGCGGGGCGGGCCGGCCGGTGATCAAGCCCAGGGTGCTTTTGCGCGACCAACCGATCAACAATGGGAATCCCAGCGCCTGGAGCTCGTGCTGGCGCTGCAGCAGTTGCAGGTTGTGGGTCGCTGTCTTGGCAAAGCCAATGCCGGGATCCAGCACGATGCGCTGCGCCTGAACGCCGGCGGCCTGCACCGCCTGCACCCGAAGGGTCAACCACTGCAGCACCGCCAGCACCACATCGCCGGTGTAATCGGCGTGCTGCTGCATGGTGCCGGGCTCGCCATGCATGTGCATCAGACACACGCCCGCTTGCTGATGCTGCGCCAGCAGCTCCAAGGCGCCTGGGGCCTGCAGGGCCTGAACGTCGTTGATGATGTCGGCGCCCATATCCAAGGCGCGGGCCATGACCTCGGTTCGGCGGGTGTCCACCGATACCGGCAGCCCCCAGCGCACCACTTCCGTGAGCACGGGCGCCAGTCGCGCCCATTCCTGTTCGGGCGACACCGCAGGCGCACCCGGCCGCGTGCTTTCGCCACCGAGGTCCAGGATGTGGGCGCCCTCCTCGACCAAGCGCTGCGCATGGGCCAGCGCTGCCTCGGGTGCATCGTGCTGCCCACCGTCTGAAAAAGAGTCGGGTGTGAGGTTGACGATACCCATCACCAGTGGGCTGTCCAGCGTCAACTGGAAACGCCCGGCAGACCAACATGAAAACGGGGCCTGACGGCCCCGCTGTGACGGTGTTGACATCACGCCCTTTGAGCCCGCTTAGGCTGTTGCCGTCGCCTCGCCGGGGTTGACGGTGGGCGCCGAAGGCGGCTGGCCCCCACGGTTGCTGGGCGTCCAGTCCTTGGGCGGGCGAGGAGGCTTGCCAGACATGATGTCGTCGATCTGTTCGCTGTCGATGGTTTCCCACTCCAGCAAGGCCTTGGCCATCGCGTGCATCTTGTCCTGGTTGTCCTCGATCAGCTTGCGCGCCGTGGCGTACTGCTCGTCGATGATGCGCCGCACCTCGCGGTCCACCTTTTGCATCGTCGCCTCGGACATGTTGGTGGTCTTGGTCACCGACCGGCCCAGGAACACCTCCCCTTCGTTCTCCGCATAGACCATCGGACCGAGCTCTTCGGTCATGCCGTAGCGCGTGACCATGTCGCGCGCGATTTGCGTGGCGCGCTCGAAGTCGTTGCTGGCGCCGGTGGTCATCTGGTGCATGAACACCTCTTCGGCGATGCGCCCGCCAAACAAGACGCTGATGGATGACAGCATGCGCTGCTTGTCCATGCTGTAGCGGTCGCCTTCGGGCAACTGCATGGTCACACCCAAGGCGCGACCACGGGGAATCACCGTGACCTTGTGCACCGGGTCGGTCTTGGGCATCAAGCGGGCCACCAAGGCATGGCCGGCTTCGTGGTACGCGGTGTTGGTGCGCTCCTCTTCCGGCATGACCATGGACTTGCGCTCCGGGCCCATCATGATCTTGTCCTTGGCCTTCTCGAAGTCGTCCATCTCCACCACGCGCGCATTGCGTCGGGCAGCAAACAGGGCGGCTTCGTTGACCAAATTGGCCAGATCAGCGCCGGAGAAGCCCGGCGTGCCACGAGCCAGAATGTCGGCCTTGATGTCTTGGCCCACCGGCACCTTGCGCATGTGCACGTTCAGGATCTGCTCGCGCCCGCGCACATCGGGCAGCGTGACGTACACCTGCCGATCGAATCGGCCCGGGCGCAGCAAGGCCGGGTCGAGGATGTCGGGCCGGTTGGTGGCCGCCATCACGATCACACCCAGGTTGGTTTCAAAACCATCCATCTCCACCAGCATCTGGTTGAGGGTCTGCTCGCGCTCGTCGTTGCCGCCACCCAAGCCGGCGCCACGGTGACGGCCCACGGCGTCGATTTCATCCACAAAGATGATGCAAGGCGCACTCTTCTTGGCCTGCTCGAACATGTCGCGAACACGGGCCGCGCCCACACCCACGAACATTTCCACGAAATCCGAGCCGGAAATGCTGAAGAACGGAACCTTGGCCTCGCCCGCAATAGCCTTGGCCAACAAGGTCTTGCCGGTACCCGGCGGGCCCACGAGCAACACGCCGCGCGGAATACGGCCACCGAGCTTTTGGAATTTCTGCGGATCTTTCAGGAAATCAACCAGCTCCTTGACCTCTTCCTTGGCCTCGTCGCAGCCCGCCACATCGGCGAAGGTGGTGGAGTTGTTGGCTTCGTCCAGCATGCGGGCCTTGGACTTGCCAAAGCTGAAGGCCCCGCCCTTGCCGCCGCCTTGCATTTGGCGCATGAAGTAGACCCAAACACCAATGAGCAAGAGCATCGGGCCCCAAGAGACCAGCAAGCTCATCAGCAGGGAGGGCTCCTCCCGCGGCTTCACATCGAACTTGACGCCGTTGTTGATGAGGTCGCCCACCAGGCCCCGGTCGAGGTAGGTGGCATTGCTGCGGATGCGGCGGTCATCGTGCGTGATGGCGATGATTTCAGTGCTGCCATTGCCTTCCTGCAGCGTGACCTGGCGGATGCGCTTGGCCCGCACCTCTTCCAGGAAATCCGAGTAGGCAATGGTGTTGCCGGAGCCCACGCTGCGGTCGAACTGCTTGAAGACGGTGAACAGCACCAGGGCGATCACCAGCCAAACAGCCACCTTCGAAAACCATTGATTGTTCACCTGAGCTCCTTGGGCGAAAGCCAGAGGCGGCCTTCCTTCCCTCAATATGAGTCCGATTCTAGGAGAGTCAAGACTTGTGTACGTTTGGCAACACACCCCGTGCCCAACAGGGTCTCAGCGTTACGCCTTTGGATGCAGGCCGACCAAGAAGGTTTCCGCCGAACGGTCCCGTGAGGCCTTGGGCTTTATTTTTTTCACGATGCGGAAATTTGCCTTAAACTTTTCCACCAGCTGGCTGTAGCCACTGCCGTGAAAGGCTTTGCACACCAAGGCGCCTTCGGGCCGCAAGTGGGCCTGGCAAAAGTCGATGGCCAGCTCGATCAGGTGGGCGATACGGGCCGAGTCGGATGACTCAATGCCCGAGAGGTTGGGGGCCATGTCGGACACCACCAGGTCCACGGGCCTGCCCGCCAGGGCAGCCTCCAACTGCTGCACCACGGCCTCCTCACGGAAGTCGCCCTGGATGAACTGCACCCCCTCCAGGGGCTCGAAAGGCAGAATGTCCAGGGCGATGATGGTGCCGTTGAGCGCGCCCACGGCCGCACCGCCCGCGCCAGCCTCCTTGGGTGCAAACCGGCGTCGCAGGTATTGGCTCCAGGCCCCGGGCGTAGCGCCCAGGTCCACCACCACCTGGCCCGGGCGCACCAGCTGCAGGGCCTCATCAATCTCCTTGAGCTTGTAGGCCGCACGGGAGCGGTAACCCTCGCGCTGCGCCATCTTCACGTAGGGGTCGTTGATGTGGTCGGCCAGCCAGGCCTTGTTGACCTTCTTGCTCTTGGTGTTGATCTTCATGAGTACACCGATAATGCGTCAATGTCTGCGATCCAACTCACGCCCGTTCAGCGCAAGGAGCACCGTGCCGCCGCCCATCACCTGAACCCGGTGGTGATGATCGGCGCCGATGGCCTCACGCCGGCCGTCCGCAAAGAGGTGGATGCCGCGCTGAAGGCCCACGGCTTGATCAAGATTCGGGTCTTCAGCGACGACCGAGCCGTGCGCGAGTCCGCCCTGCTGGAGCTGGCCGAAACCCTTGACGCCGCCCCCATCCAACACATCGGCAAGCTGCTGGTGCTGTGGCGCCCCATGCCGGAAAAGGCCAAGGGCGCGGATGAAGGCCGCATGGCCGGCCCGCGCGAGGTCAAGATCCTCAAGTTCAGCAAGAGCGGCAACCACCGCCCACAAGTCAAAAAGGTGCGGCTGATGGGCAACGAGCGGGTCACCGCCGGGGGCATGATCAAGCGAGCCAAGAAACGGCTGACCAGCGCGAAAAAGGCCTGAGCGACAGCCGCGGCCGCGACACCGCGCCGCGCGCAGGCGCTGGAACTTTCGCTGTACCCCTCCCCGTGCCTCAGAGATAGCGCACCTCGATGACCTCGTAGCTGCGCTTGCCGCCGGGGGCCTGCACCTCGGCCACGTCACCCGCTTCCTTGCCGATCAGCGCACGCGCGATCGGCGAGCTCACCGAAATCAAGCCCAGCTTCAGGTCGGCTTCGTCGTCGCCCACGATCTGGTAGGTCACCTTGTTGCCGCTGTCTTCGTCTTCGAGGTCAACCGTGGCCCCGAACACGATACGGCCATCAGCGTCCAGCGTGCTGGGGTCGATGACCTGCGCGGCCGCCAGCTTGCTCTCAAGCTCCAGAATGCGACCCTCGATGAAGCCCTGCTTGTCCTTGGCTGCGTCGTATTCGGCGTTCTCCGACAGGTCGCCCTGTGCGCGCGCTTCGGCGATGGCCTGGATCACGGCATGGCGCTCCACGGTCTTCAGCCGGTGCAGCTCTTCCTTGAGCTTTTCGGCACCGCGCTTGGTCAGCGGAATGGTCGTCATCGGGGTCTCCTGGAATGAAAACCGCCGCCCGGCTTGCACTTCAAGCCTTGGGCGGCGGCCAAACTCGAATGGAAGTTTAGTGGAGTTGGCGGTGCAGTTCCTGAACCGACATCACGGTGAGGTCTTCTTCGTGCTTGAGCGCCTCGGTGGCCGCTTCACAGCCCGCCATGGTGGTGTAGTAGGTCACCCGGTTGGCCAGCGCGGCCGTGCGGATATAGCGTGAATCGGCGATGGCGGTGCGCGTTTCATCAACGGTCGTGAACACCAACTGGATTTCACCGGCCTTGACCATGTCGGCAATGTGCGGTCGGCCATCCTTGACCTTGTTGACCACCTTGACCGGCGTGCCGGCGGCGCTGATGGCCGCGGCCGTGCCCTTGGTGGCCACGATCTGAAAGCCCAAGCCGGTTAGGTCGGCGGCCACCTTGGCCGCGCGGTCTTTGTCATGGTCTTTGACGGTGATCACCACCGTGCCCTTGGTGGGCAGGCGGGAGCCCGCGCCCAGTTGGCTCTTGAGCATGGCCTCGCCAAAGGTGGCCCCAACGCCCATCACCTCACCGGTTGAACGCATCTCGGGGCCCAGGATGGGGTCGACGCCCGGGAACTTGTTGAAGGGGAACACGGCTTCCTTGACGGTGAAGTAAGGCGGGATCACCTCATGGGGTGCGCGACCGCCCAAGCCCGCCTGCTGCGCAATCTTCTGGCCGGCCATGCAGCGCGCGGCGATCTTGGCCAGGCTTTGCCCGGTGGCCTTGCTCACATAAGGCACCGTGCGCGAGGCACGCGGGTTCACCTCCAGGACATACACCACCGCATCGGCGCCCTCACCCTGGATGGCGAACTGCACGTTCATCAGGCCGATCACTTTCAGGGCCTTGGCCATGAGGGCGGTTTGCCGGCGAAGCTCGTCCTGCAGCTCGGCGCTCAGCGAATACGGGGGCAGCGAGCAAGCGCTGTCACCGGAGTGCACGCCCGCCTGCTCGATGTGCTCCATGATGCCGCCAATCATCACGTCGCTGCCGTCGCAGATGCAGTCCACATCGACTTCGATGGCGTCGTCCAAAAAGCGGTCCAGCAGCACGGGAGACTTCTCGCTCACACGCACGGCTTCGCGCATGTAGCGCTCCAGGTCTCTATCCCCGTGCACGATTTCCATGGCACGCCCGCCCAACACATAGCTCGGGCGCACCACCAGGGGGTAACCAATTTCCTTGGCCAATTGCAGGGCTGCCTCCTCGGTGCGGGCGGTGCGGTTGGGCGGCTGCTTCAGGCCCAACTCGTGCAGCAACTTCTGAAAGCGCTCGCGGTCTTCGGCGATGTCGATGCTGTCGGGCGAGGTACCGATGATGGGCACCCCATTGGCTTCGAGATCCAAAGCCAGCTTGAGCGGCGTTTGGCCGCCGTACTGGACGATCACACCCGCGGGCTTTTCCTTGTCGACGATCTCCAGCACGTCTTCAAGCGTGACCGGCTCGAAATACAGGCGATCGGAGGTGTCGTAGTCGGTGGAGACGGTTTCGGGGTTGCAGTTGACCATGATGGTCTCATAGCCGTCCTCGCGCATGGCCAGCGCGGCATGCACGCAGCAGTAGTCGAACTCAATGCCCTGGCCAATTCGGTTGGGGCCACCGCCCAGCACCATGATCTTCTTGCGTGTGGAAGGCTGCGCCTCGCACTCTTCGTCGTAGGTGGAGTACATGTAGGCGGTTTGCGTGGCAAATTCAGCCGCGCAGGTGTCCACCCGCTTGTACACCGGGCGAACGCCCAGACCGTGGCGGGCCTTGCGCACCGCATGCTGGTCCGTGCCCAACAGACGCGCCAGCCGCTTGTCTGAAAAGCCCCTCTTCTTCAGGTGGCGCAGTTCATCGGCCGACAGGCTCTGCAAGGTGCGGCCCTTGACCTGCGATTCGGTCTTGATCAAGTCTTCGATCTGCGCCAGGAACCAGGGGTCGATCTTGGTTTCTTCGAAGACGTCATCCAGCGTCATGCCGATGCGAAAGGCATCACCCACAAACAGGATACGTTCCGGGCCGGGCTCACCGATCTCTTCGATGATCTCGTCACGGTCTTGGCTGCGCTCGCTCAAGCCGTCGATGCCGGTCTCCAAGCCACGCAGGGCCTTTTGGAAACTCTCCTGGAAGGTGCGTCCTATGGCCATCACCTCGCCCACCGACTTCATCTGCGTGGTCAGGTGGGGATCGGCAGCTGGGAACTTTTCAAAGGCAAAGCGCGGGATCTTGGTGACCACATAGTCGATCGAAGGCTCGAAGGACGCAGGCGTGGCGCCACCCGTGATGTCGTTCTTGAGCTCGTCGAGCGTGTAGCCCACCGCCAGCTTGGCCGCAATCTTGGCAATCGGGAAACCCGTGGCCTTGGAGGCCAGGGCCGAAGAACGAGACACCCGGGGGTTCATCTCGATCACGATCATGCGCCCGTTGTCCGGGTTGATGGAGAACTGCACGTTCGAGCCGCCCGTGTCCACACCGATCTCCCGCAGGATGGCGATGGAGGCGTTGCGCAGCAGCTGGTACTCGCGGTCGGTGAGCGTCTGCGAGGGCGCCACGGTGATGGAATCCCCGGTGTGGATGCCCATGGGGTCCAGGTTTTCGATCGAGCACACGATGATGCAGTTGTCCGCCTTGTCGCGCACCACCTCCATCTCGTACTCTTTCCAGCCGATGAGGGACTCTTCGATCAGCAGTTCCTTGGTCGGCGACAGGTCCAAACCACGCTTGCAGATCTCTTCAAACTCCTCGGGGTTGTAGGCGATGCCGCCACCCGTGCCGCCCAGGGTAAAGGACGGGCGAATCACCATCGGGAACCCATTGCCCCCGATCTCGGTCTGGATGCGCTTTTGCACCGCCCAGGCGTCTTCCAGGGAGTGGGCGATACCCGATTTGGCCGAATCCAGCCCGATCTTGGTCATCGCGTCCTTGAACTTCAGGCGGTCCTCGGCCTTTTCGATCGCGTGTTCATTGGCGCCGATCATCTCCACCCCGTGCTTGGCCAGCACGCCGTTGCGGGCCAGGTCCAGGGCGCAATTCAGCGCCGTCTGCCCGCCCATGGTGGGCAAGAGGACCATCTTCTCCTGGGGGTGCTGCGCGCGCTCCTTGGCGATGATTTTTTCCACCACGGGCCAGGTGATGGGCTCGATGTAGGTGGCATCCGCCATGCCGGGGTCGGTCATGATGGTGGCGGGGTTGGAGTTCACCAGAACCACCCGGTAGCCCTCTTCGCGCAAGGCCTTGCAGGCTTGTGCGCCGGAGTAATCGAACTCGCAGGCCTGGCCGATGATGATCGGGCCTGCACCAATGATCAAGACCGATTGGATGTCGCTGCGCTTAGGCATTCTGGTCCTCCTGGTGTGCCGTCATGAGCGCAGTGAAACGGTCGAAGAGATAGGCGATGTCGTGGGGCCCGGGTGAGGCTTCGGGGTGACCTTGGAAGCAAAAGGCCGGGCGGTCGGTGCGGGCCAGGCCCTGCAGGGTGCCGTCAAACAGGCTGATGTGCGTGGCACGCAAGTTGGCTGGCAGCGAATCGGCGTCCACCGCAAAGCCATGGTTCTGGCTGGTGATGGACACCCGGCCACTGTCCAGGTCCTTGACCGGATGGTTGGCACCGTGGTGACCGAACTTCATCTTGAAGGTCTTGGCCCCGCTGGCCAGGGCCATGATCTGGTGGCCCAGGCAGATGCCGAAGGTCGGCGTGCCGCTGTCCATCAGGGTGCGCGCAGCCTCGATGGCGTAGTCGCAAGGCTCGGGGTCTCCAGGGCCATTGCTCAGGAAGAAGCCGTCAGGCTTGAGAGCCAAAGCCTCAGCCGCGGGTGCGCGCGCCGGCAGTACCGTGATCCGAGCGCCGCGCTCGGCCAACATACGCAGGATGTTGCGCTTGACGCCAAAGTCATAGGCGACCACGTGAAAGCGCGCTGTCACCGATTCGTTGAAGCCTGGAGAGCCTTCGGGAGCGGCGCCCTGCCCCTTCAAACTCCACTCGCCCTGGGTCCAGGTGTGCCGCGAGGCTGTGGTGACCACTTGGGCCAGGTCGAGTCCCGCCATGGAAGGCGCGGCCTGTGCCTGGGCTATGGCCGCTGCGATGTCAGCTGGGGTGATGCTGTGGCCTGCGGCGAAGGCCTGGATGCAGCCGTTCTGCGCGCCCGTGCTGCGCAAATGTCGGGTGAGGCGCCGGGTGTCAATGCCGGCAATGCCCACCGTGTTCTCCGCCTTGAGGTAGTCGCTCAGGCTGGCCGTCTGTCGAAAACTCGACACGCGCAGCGGCAGATCTTTGATGACCAGCCCAGCCGCAAAGACACGCGTGCTTTCGGTGTCCTGGGGGTTCACACCGGTATTGCCGATGTGCGGATAGGTCAGGGTGACGACCTGACGGGTGTAGCTGGGATCGGTGAGGATTTCCTGATAGCCGGTCAGCGCGGTGTTGAACACCACCTCACCCACGGTGGCACCAGGCGCACCGATCGATTGGCCGAGGAACACCGTGCCATCTGCGAGGGCGAGGATGGCGGGAGGCAAAACAGGCAGCAAAGCTCACTCCAGTTGCACGCCCAACCTGAACGAAAGGCCTCGGGAAAACGGGCAAACGCCGCCGTCCTTTGGCCTTTTCGTGGGATGGTGGATCGAGGGGTGATGCCTTGGCGTGCCGGTTGGTCAGGTAAACCTTCGAAGTATAGCTCAGGGTTAGCCCTAGCGACCTCCGCTGCCCTGCCCCTTCGCGCCTGGCCTCAGGGGGCCGGGTGCGGGCTCATCAAGCGGGCCTCAGAGGCCCAATGCGGCAATGCCGGCCTTGGCAATCTGGGCGTCCTCCGTGGACTTCACGCCACTGACCCCTACCGCGCCGATGCAGTGCCCTTGGGCCATGATGGGAACACCGCCCTCCAGCATGGCGTCGATGGTGGGTGCGCTCAAAAAAGAGGTCCGGCCTTGGTTGATGATTTCTTCGTACACGCGGCTCTCGCGGCGGCCCAAGGCGGCTGTACGGGCCTTGCCGGGCGCAATGTGGGCCGAAACCGGGGGGGCGCCGTCCAGGCGCTGCAGCCACAGGAGATGGCCGCCCTCGTCGGTGATGGCGATCGTGACCGCCCACTGGTTCTTCATCGCTTCGGCTTCGGCGGCCTGCGCCACGCGGCGTACGTCTTCAAGGCTCAGGAAGGGCTTGGTGTTCATGGTTTTGGGGTCTGGTCGGATAAGACCCCGGTACTTTAGTGGATTGGCGATGTCCCGCCGGGGGAACTAAACTTAGGCCGTCGCGTCAAAGTGACCGTGGCGGCCCCCCAGTTAGAGGCCCCAGTGCAACCAAGGAGCATTGCAAGATGAACGAAGGTATCCAGACCGCCTACGGTTTCGACGGCGTGGTGTCCACCCCCGCCCAGCGCAACCGCGTGCTGCGCAACACCTATGCCCTGCTGGCACTGTCGATGATCCCAACGGTGTTGGGCGCCTGGCTGGGCGTGTCCACCGGCATCATGGCCCGCATGGGCACCGGGATGAGCGTCATCCTGTTCCTGGCCGGCGCCTTTGGCTTTATGTTTGCCATTGAAAAGTTCAAGAACTCGGCCGCAGGCGTGGGCTTGCTGTTGGGCTTCACCTTCTTCATGGGCCTGATGCTGTCGCGCATGCTCGCGGCCATCTTGGGGCTGTCCAACGGCGCCACGCTCATCATGTACGCCTTCGGCACCACCGCGGCCGTGTTCTTTGCCATGGCCAGCCTGGCCTCGGTCATCAAGCGAGACCTCAGCGGGATGGGCAAGTTCCTGTTTGTCGGCGCCATCATCCTGCTGGTGGTGGGGTTGATCAACCTCTTCGTGCAGTCCAGCGTGCTGATGATGACGCTGTCGGTGATGGCTGCGGGCCTGTTCTCGGCTTACATGCTGTACGACCTCAAGCGCGTGATCGACGGTGGCGAAACCAACTACGTCAGCGCCACGCTGGCCATCTACCTGGACATTTACAACGTGTTCCAGAGCCTGCTGGCCCTGTTTGGCATCTTCGGCGGCGAGCGCGACTGAGCCAGCGTCAGCCGCTTCTCTGAAAACACGCCCGCGACGCGGGCGTTTTTCATGGCTGGTGCGCCTGCTGCGGATCTTGGCGTTCAAAGACCGCCATGCTTTCCACATGCGCGGTGTGCGGGAACATGTTGACGACCCCGGCGTGGGTACATCGGTAGCCCGCCTGGTGCACCAAGAGACCTGCGTCACGGGCCAGGGTGGCGGGGTTGCAGCTGACGTAAACGATGCGGCGTGGCGGCTTCCAACCGGGCACCGGTGCAGCGACCGCGTCGGCCAAGGCCTTGCACAAAGCCAGTGCGCCCTCGCGGGGCGGGTCGACGAGCCACTTCTCGGCATGACCATCGGCCATCAAGCGCTCCGCGCTCATCTCAAAGAGGTTGCGCTCGACAAACGAGGTCCGCGGCGCGCAGGCGTTGAGCGCTGCGTTGCCCTTGGCACGCTCCACAAGGGCCGCGCTGCCCTCCACGCCCAGCACCGCGCCAGCTGAACGGGCCAAGGCCAAGCTGAAGTTACCCAAGCCACAGAACCAATCGATCACCCGCTCGCTGGGCTGGGGCTGCAGCAAGCGCACGGCCCGGCCCACCATCACGCCGTTGATCCCCGTATTGACCTGTGTGAAGTCGGTGGGCTTGAACGGCATCACGACACCGAATTCCGGCAAGCGGTAGAGCAGGTCCAGGCCCGCCTCACCGTGGCCGCCCAGTCGATGAACCGTGTCGGGCCCCTTGGGCTGCAGCCACCATTGCAGTCCAATGGTCTGTTGAGCGGCCGCAAACGCCTGCAGTTGCTCCACATCTGCTGGTGGCAAGGGCACCAAGTGGCGCAAGACCAGGGCAGTGCTCGGGCCGTAGGACCCATCGGGCATCTGCCGTTCACCCACGGCCAATTCGATCTGGGGCAGACGGTCACGCGTTTGCAGGGATCCGATCAATCCGCGCAAGGGCAGCAGGAGCCGGCTCACGCCAGCGGGCAGGATGGCGCAGTTGGCCATGTCGGCCACGTAGCGCGACTGGCGCTCATGGAAACCCACCAGCACCACGCCCTTGGCCGCCACATGGCGCACCGACAGGCGCGCGCGGTGGCGGTAGGCCCAGGCAGGGCCCTCAATCGGGCGCAGGATTTGTTCAGCCTTGACCTTGGCCAGGTGCGCCAGGTTGTCCTCCAGGGCCCGCTGCTTCACGGCCACCTGGGCACTGGGCTCCAGGTGTTGGACCTTGCAACCACCACAGGCCCCACGGTGCAAACCAAAGTGCGCACAGGCCGGCTGCACACGCAAGGGGCTGGGGCGCGCCAGCTCGCACAACTCGCCCTGCTCCCAGGCGTTCTTGCGCCGCTGGATCAATGCACGGACGGTCTCACCGGCCAGGGCACCTTCGATGAAGACCACCTTGCCCTGCGCATCGTGCGCCACGCCCTGGCCTTCCAGGTCCAGAGACTCCACCTGCAGCCAGTCGCTGGCGCTGGGTGGGGCTGCCGCCCGCCTCATCGGGCCGGCAGGTACCGGGCCGGGTCGACCGGCTTGCCATCACGGCGGATTTCAAAGTGCAACTGCACCCGCTCGGCGTCGGTGCTGCCCATCTCGGCAATCTTTTGGCCCCGCTTGACCACCTGATCCTCCTTCACGAGGAGCGTTTGGTTGTGCGCATAGGCACTCAAGAAGGTGCTGTTGTGCTTGAGGATCACCAAGTTGCCGTAACCGCGCAGAGCCGAACCGGCATAGACCACCCGCCCGTCGGCGGCTGCCAGCACCGCATCGCCCGCCTTGCCACCCAGGTCAAGGCCCTTGTTGCGTTGCTCATCAAAGCCCTGCAAGACGGGGCCGGTTGCGGGCCAGCCCCACGCAAGCTCGGCTGTGCCCCCTTCGGACTCACGCGCCACGTCGGCCGCGCTGCCTGAGCCCACGCGCGGGGCAGCCCCGCCACTGGTCGCGCTGCCAGCGCGCTCGGCAGGACGATCCTGTGCACGGTCAGCAGCGCGCTCGGGGGGCCGGGCCGCCACGCGCGAGGACGCCGCCTCGGGGCGAACCCGCAGGACCTGCCCGACTTCAATCAGGTTGGGGTTGTCGATCTGGTTCCAACGGGCGATGTCCCGCCAGTTTTGCCCATGGTCCAACCCGATGCGAACCAGGGTGTCGCCGGGCTTGACGGTGTAATACCCCGGCTTGCCGGCCATGGACGCCATTTCGGCGGAAGAAGACACGGCGCTGGTGGTGGCGCCGGGCGCCTCGGTCGGGTTGGCCCGGGCCGCCGAACCAGCGGCCGAAGTGGGCGCCCGGCCCACACTGCGGTCTTCAACCACCACGGTTCGCTTGGCGGGGCTGCCGCAAGCCGCCAGGACCACGACGCACGTCAGGGTGCATCCCGTCCACAAACGGCGAAAACTCAGGGGCATTGAACTCATTGCGCCCCGGATTTTAGGGGCACGAAGTGCACGGGCTCGTGCAAGGTGTGGGTGTATCCGCTGTCGTGGCGGTCCACCACCAAGAGCATGTGACCACCGTGGGCCGGGGAGTGGACCGGCGCCACCAGGCGGCCACCCACGGCAAGTTGGTCCAGCCAGGCCTGGGGCACGTCGTCGCCTCCGGCGGCGGCCACGATGCTGTCGTAAGGCGCAGACGGGCCATGCCCCAGGCGGCCGTCGCCCCAAATCAGCATCAGCCGCTGCGCACGCCAGGGGTCCAGGCGCTGGCGGGCCTGTTCGTGCAAAGGCGCCAGGCGCTCGATGGAGACCACCTGCCTGGCCACCAGACACAGGACGGCCGCCTGGTAGCCGCAGCCCGTTCCGATTTCGAGGGCTTTGCCCAAGTGGCCCAGGGCCTGCGCCCGGACACTGTCATGCAGCAAGCTGAGCATGCGCGCCACCACCGAGGGCTTGGAAATCGTCTGGCCGAGCCCGATGGGCAGGCTGGTGTCCTCATACGCCTGTGCGGCCAGGGCCGAATCCACGAACTGGTGCCGGGGAACCTGCGCCATGGCCTGCAGCACGGGCTCGCAGCGAATGCCGCCTTGCTCGAGGCGGCTGACCATGCGGCGCCGAACCGCCTCGGAGTCCAGGCCCACTCCGGAAGGTGACACCACGCGGGCCGCATCCTGAGCCGCCTGCTCCACCGGGCGCTGGGGGCGCAGCACGGGAGCCCTGTTCGCCGCCCCTGGTGCCGCGGCCGCTACTGAAGCCGGGAATCGCGAACGGCGGGCCGGTGGACGTGCAGAGTCGCTCATCGAGGCTCAGGCGCCAGCGCCCCTAGGGCTCCGGACCAATCCTCCAGGTGCTGGTGGTCGGTGAGGTCGATCTGCAGCGGCGTGATGGACACTGCACCGTTGCCGGTGGCATGAAAGTCGGTTCCGGGACCGGCCTCGCGTGCATCCCCGGCCGGGCCAATCCAATAAATGGGCTCCCCGCGCGGGCTGGTCTGGCGCACCACCGGTTCGCTGGCATGGCGCCGCCCCAGGCGTGTGATGCGCCACGGCAGTTGCGCCGCATCGCCACGGTTGGGAATGTTCACGTTCAGCAAGAAGGCGCGCCCGAGCAAGCCTTGATGAATGACCCGCTCGACCACGGCACGCGCAACCGCGGATGCGGCCGCCAAGTCGCCCCAACCCTTGTCGACCTGTGAGAACGCGATCGCGGGCACGCCGAACAGAAAACCCTCCATTGCGGCGGCCACCGTGCCCGAATACAGCGTGTCGTCGCCCATGTTCGCGCCTTGGTTGATGCCTGAGACCACCAGGTCGGGCTTGGGCAGCAGGCCGGTCAGCGCCACGTGCACGCAGTCCGACGGCGTACCGTTGACGTACCGAAAGCCGTTGGCGGCGGTGTACACCGACAGCGGGCGGTTGAGCGTCAGGGCGTTGGACGTGCCGCTGGCGTTCTGCTCAGGCGCAATGATGTCCAAGGTTCCCAAGCCCTGCATGGCCTGCGCCAAGGCAGCCAGACCGGGGGCCAAATAGCCGTCGTCGTTTGCGATCAGAATACGCATACCCCATTGTAGGCAGCACCCCTGAAACACGGCGGCGCCTCCCCGAGACCAGCAAGCGAGGAATGCGATGCACGGATGGCTATGCGACAACCCCACTGGCGCGGATCAGCTGCGCTGGAAGCCGCTGAACCTGGGGCAGCCTGGGCCTGGGCAGGTCTTGGTGTCGGTGCGCGCAGCCAGCCTCAACTTTCCCGATTTGCTGACGGTGGAAAACAAGTACCAGATCAAGCCGCCCCTGCCCTTCGTGCCCGGTGCCGAGTACGCGGGGGTGGTCGAAGCGGTGGGCTCAGATGTCAGCCACCTGCAACCGGGTCAACACGTGGCCGTCATTGGCGCGGCCGGTGGCTTTGCCACACATTCGATGGCCTCGGCCCAACACTGCCTGCCTTTGCCGGCGTCGATGCCCTTTGAACACGCAGCGGCCTTCGCCTTCACGTATGGCACCACACACCACGCCCTGATCGACCGGGCCGCCCTGAAGGCGGGCGAAACGGTATTGGTCCTGGGGGCCGCTGGCGGCGTGGGTACCTCGGCCATCCAGGTGGCCAAGGCGGCCGGTGCGCGGGTGATTGCCGGGGTGTCCAGTGACAAAAAGGCAGCGTTCTGCAGAACGCTGGGGGCTGACGACACGCTGAACTACAGCCAAGAGGACGTGCGTGAGCGCCTGAAGGTCCTCACGCAAGGGCGTGGGCCGGATGTGGTGTACGACCCGGTTGGCGGGTCGGTGGCCGAACCGGTGTTCCGCTCCATCGCCTGGCGTGGACGCTATCTGGTGATCGGCTTTGCCGGAGGGACGATTCCTGCCCTGCCGTGGAACCTGGCCCTGCTAAAGGGCGCCTCGGTCGTCGGGGTCTTCTGGGGGGACTTCGTGCGCCGTGAACCCGCTTCCTTTGCAAGGGCCCTGGGCCAGCTGGTCGATTGGTACCAACAGGGGCTCATCAAGCCCGCCATCGACCGTGTCCTGCCCCTAAGCGAGCTTCCACAGGCTTATGCTCTGATGGCCTCCCGCGCCGTCAAGGGCAAGTTGGTCCTGAGCCACGATGCGCGGGCCTGAAGCGGCCCTAGATACCAATGGCGGGGCGCGCACTGAGATCCCGCAATTCCACCCCACCACACACCACATGAAACACGCGTTTTCCCGTCGGGTGGCCGCTTCGGCCCTGGTCTGTTCAGCCGTGGCCGGCCTGTCAGCCTGCAGCGGCAAGCCAGAGTCGGCCCCCACGCAGCCCGCGACCGCAGCGGGTGCTGCCGCCACCAACCCGCCCGGCGCAGCGTCATCGGCTTCAGCAGCGGCGGCCCAGGCCAGCACGCCGGCTGCAAGCGCAGGCGCCGCACCGGGCAACGCCGCCAACCGCGGGCCTGGCGGTGGTGCACCTGTTTCGGTGACCCTGGTCAAGGCCGAGAAGCGCAGTTTGGCCGTGGGCCTGGACCTCACCGGTTCGGTGACCGCCCGCCGTACGGTGGATGTGCGCGCACAGGTGGGTGCAACCATCCGTGAGGTGCTGGTCCGTGAGGGCGATGCGGTCCGTCAGGGCCAGGTGCTCTTTCGGCTGGACGACCGCAACGAACGCGCGCAGCTCGAGCGTGCACAAGCGCAGGTCCTCAAGGACGAAGCCGGCCTGGCCGACGCCCGGCGGCAACTCAAGCGCAGTGAAGATCTGCTGGCACAGAACTTTGTGTCCCAGGGCGCGGTGGATGTGCAGCGCACCGCCGTGCAGACCCAGGATGCGGCTGTAGCGGCCTCTCGCGCAGCCCTGAATGCGGCGCAGGTTGCCCTGTCGTTCATGACCGTCACGGCGCCGCAGGAAGGCCGGCTGGGTGCCATCACGGTACATCCGGGCGCCTATGTCAGCCCGGGTGGCGCGGCCCTGGTCACCATCAGCCAATTGCATCCCGTCCTGGTGTCCTTCTCCTTGCCCCAACGCAACCTGCCCGACGCGTTGGCCGCACTGAAGAGCCGCGCCACGGTGGTGGAGGTGCGCGCCGCGGAAGACGCCGGCGCAGGCGGCAAGCCGCTGGTCCAGAGTGCCGCGGTGGTGTTTGTTGACAACGTGGTGGATACGGCCTCAGGAACCGTACGCGTGCGGGCTGAACTCGACAACCGGGATTCACGTTGGTGGCCAGGCGCCTACGTGAAGGTGCGGATGAACCTCAACGCGGTCGAAGGTGGTGCGGTGGTGCCCGTGGCAGCCGTGGTGCAAGGCGCCCGCGGCCGCACCGTCTTCGTGGTGGATGACGAAGGGATTGCGCAGGCCAAGCCAGTGGAACTCTTGGCCATGGCCGACGGATTCGCAGCGCTCAAGGGCATTGCTGCGGGTGACCGGGTGGTGCTGGAAGGCCGCCAAAACGTCCGAAACGGCAGCAAGGTGATCGACCGTGGCCGCGACGGCAGCAAGACGGGCGGCAGCGCCAACACGGCGGCGCCGGGTTCGGGTAAGGAAGCAGCTGCGCGATGAACCTCTCGGAAATCTTCATCCGCCGCCCGGTGATGACCGTGCTGCTGAACCTGGCCATTGTGGTCGCCGGGGCCCTGAGCCTGAAGTTCATACCCGTGGCCGCGCTGCCCAGCTACAACACACCGGTGATCAACGTCTCGGCCAACCTGCCGGGCGCCAGCCCAGAAGACATGGCCACCGCCGTGGCCCTGCCCTTGGAACAACAGTTCCAGACCATCCCCTTCGTGGCGCAGATCAGCTCCACCAGCACCCTGGGTCAGACCAACGTCACCATTGAGTTTGAAGAGTCGCGCAACATCGACGCGGCCGCGGTCGATGTGCAGGCGGCCCTGCTGCGGGCGCAGCGGGCGCTGCCGCTGGAGATGACGGCTCCACCCAGTTACCGCAAGGTCAACCCGGCCGACTCGCCGGTGCTCTTCGTCACCTTGAACTCCCCCTCCCTGGACACGCGCGACCTGCAAGCCTATGCCGACCAGGTGATCGTGCCCAACCTATCGACCTTGGCGGGCGTGGCGCAGATCAGCGTCTTCGGTGCGAAGCGATACGCCGTGCGGGTGCGCTTGCTGCCTGAGGCGCTGCAGGGCCGAAACCTGACGGTGGATGATGTCCGCGTGGCCCTGATTGCGGCCAATGTCAACACCCCGCTGGGCACCCTGGACGGGCCGCGCCAGATTCTGACGGTTCAGGCCAATCGACAGCTGCGCAGTGCCGCGGAATTCGGCAACCTGATCATCAGCACGCGCGGGGGTGTGCCGGTGCGCCTGCGCGATGTGGCGCGTGTAGAGGACAGCTTTGAGTCGGTCAAGAGCTTTGCCAGCTTCAACGGCGAGCCCTCGATTTCCCTGGCGGTGTTTCGCCTGCCCGACGCCAACACCGTGCAGGTGGTGGGTGCGGCCAAGGCGGCTCTGGAGGAGCTCAAGGCGCAGCTGCCAGCCTCCATCGCCATGCGCGTCACCAACGACCGCTCGCTGTCGATTCGCGAGGCGCTACACGACGTGACCCTCACCCTCATCGGCACCATCGTGCTGGTGGTGTTGGTCATCTTCCTGTTCCTGCGCCGCTTTGTGGCCACCGCCATTCCCAGCCTGTCCTTGCCCGTGTCCCTCATGGGTGCACTGGCCATGCTGTGGGGCTTCAGCTATTCCCTGGACAACATCTCGCTCTTGGGGCTCACCCTGGCCGTCGGCTTGGTGGTGGACGATGCGATCGTGGTGTTGGAAAACATCGTGCGCCATGTCGAAAACGGTGAACCACCGTTCCAGGCCGCGCTGCGAGGCGCACGCGAGGTGGGCTTCACCATCATCTCCATTTCAACCTCCTTGGTGGCCGTGTTCATCCCGGTCTTCTTCATGCCCGGGGTCATCGGCTTGCTGCTGCACGAGTTTGCCGTGGTGGTGGGGCTGGCCATCCTGGCCTCGGCCTTTGTCTCGCTGTCACTGGTGCCGATGTTGGCGGCTCGCTTCCTGACCGATGAAGCCCACAAGAAGCCCCCCGGCGCGGTGGTGCGCTCCTTCGAGCGCGGCTTCAACGCGGTCCTGGCCGGATACACGCGCACGCTGGACCTTGCTTTGCGCTGGCGCAAATCGGTACTGGCGGTGGCCGTGGGCACCTTTGTGGCAACCGCCTGGATCTTCTACGTGATTCCCAAGGGCTTCTTCCCCGAGGAGGACATCGGACAGGTGCAGGTCACCACCGAAGCCGCCGAAGACGTATCGATTGAGGCCATGCTCGCGCTGCAACAGCAGGTGATCGAGGTGTTCGTCAAGCATCCGTCGGTGGCCACGGTCAACAGCGTGGTGGGCGGCAACGCCACCCCCAACAACGCCCGTCTGTTCGTCAACCTCAAGCCGCGCAGCGAGCGCGATTCGATGAAGGCGGTGATCGAGGACCTGCGCAAGCGCACCCGGGCGATTCCCGGCATTTCGGTCTTCATGCGACCCGTTCAGAACCTCAACGTCGGCAGCCGCCCCAGCAAGGCCCGCTATCAATACGTCCTGCAGAGCGTGGAGCCTTCTGAGTTGGACCTTTGGGCCAATCGCCTGCAGGAAAAGCTGCGGTCCGATCCGCTGTTCCGTGACGTCACCACCGACTCACAGTTGCGCGGGCTTCAGGCCACCCTGAACATTGACCGCGAACAGGCCAATGCGCTGGGTGTGCCGATGGAGGCGATCCGTTCGGCCATCTACACCGCCCTGGGTGAACGGCAGGTGTCCACCATCTTCACGCCTGTGGACACCTACCGCGTGATCATGGAGTTCGCACCCGAGGCCAAGGTAGACGAGCGTGCCTTCGCCGGCATTTCGGTGCGCGCCGCCAATGGAGCCTTGGTTCCCTTGAACGCGCTGGCCACGGTGCGCCGAACCGTAGGCCCCACCGCGGTCAACCACGTGGGGCAGCTTCAGGCTGTGACGTTGTCCTTCAACCTGGCGCCGGGCGCGGCGCTGGGCGACGCCACCGACCACATCGACAAGATCCGCAGTGAAGTTCGGCTGCCCCCGTCGATCGTCACCAAGTACGGCGGCGACGCGGCCGTGTTTAAGAGTTCGCAACAGGGGCAGGCCGTGCTGATCGTGGCGGCACTGCTGGTGATCTACCTCCTGTTGGGCGTTCTGTACGAAAGCTATATCCACCCCATCACCATTCTGGCGGGTCTGCCCTCTGCTGCCGCAGGTGCGCTGCTGACGCTCATGGCCTTTGGCATGGAGCTCACACTGATCGCCACCATCGGCATCATCCTGTTGATTGGCATCGTCAAGAAGAACGCCATCATGATGATTGACTTCGCCTTGGAAGCGCAACGCACCCAGGGTATGAGTCCCGAAGTGGCCATCCGTGAGGCCTGCATCCTTCGGTTTCGCCCCATCATGATGACGACCTTGGCAGCCCTGGTGGGTGCCCTTCCGATTGCCATCGGCATCGGGGCAGGCGCTGAACTCCGCCAGCCCCTGGGACTGGCCGTGGTGGGAGGCTTGATCGTTTCCCAGGCCATCACCCTCTACATCACGCCCGTGATCTACCTGGCCCTGGACCGCTTCAGTGGCCGCGGGCCGATTACCGGCGACAGCCTGCAATCCACATGAGCGTCCACTTCTACGAACCGCGCAACGGCCACGGGCTCAAGCACGACCCGTTCAACTCCATCGTGGGCCCGCGTGGCATCGGCTGGATTTCCACGCGCTCCGAACAGGGCATCCTCAACCTGGCCCCGTACAGCTTCTTCAACGGCTTCAACTATGTGCCGCCCATTGTGGGTTTTTCCAGTATTGGCGCCAAGGACAGCCTGCGCAACATCGAAGCCACGCGTGAGTTTGCGTGGAATCTGGTCTCACGGGAGCTCGCTGGCGCGATGAACGAGACCTGCGTCGATGCACCCCCGGACGTCGATGAGTTTCAACTGGCCGGACTCACACCCTGTGCCTCGCGCATGATCTCCGCGCCACGGGTGGCTGAAAGCCCTGTCTCGTTTGAATGCCGGCTCACGCAGATCCACCGCTTGCAGCGTGCCGATGCCACGCCTGTGGACACCTGGATGGTGTTTGGCGAAGTGGTGGGCGTGCACATCGACGAGTCGCTGATCGTCGACGGTGTGTACCGCACCACCCTGGGCAGGCCTGTGCTGCGCGGCGGCGGTGCTGGCGACTACTTCACCTTGCGCGAAGAAGACCGCTTTGAGATGCGCCGACCCCAATGGGCCCAGCGCGTCAGCGAGCCCAGCAAGGGCTCAAGCTGAGCATCGGCTTGGGGACATGGTCCCGCGCGGTCAGGGTGAGATCAGCGGTACAAGCCCAGCGCCGATCCCAGCGCCTCGCGGATCCGCTTGACCAGCGCGGGTGGTGACAGGACGGTCACTTCGGCCCCATGTCGCAGGATGTCCATCACGAGCTCGGTCTCCTGCACAAACGGCAACCTCAGTTCGTAGCGCCCATCGTCGCGCCACTGCCCCACCTGTTGCGGGTGCCACTGTTCGCGTGAGATCCACTGTGCGGCCTGCGGCTCGAAGACCAGCACCGCCCACTGTGGCTTGGCGCCGGCATAGATGCCGTAGCCCGCATCCATCTCGGCTTGTACGGTCTTGAGCGTGACATCCTTGGCCCTTTCATCACTCACCTGGGCGTCCTCGATGGCGTCCAGTGCGAAGCGGCGCAGGCCCTGCGCCTTGTGGCACCAAGCATCCAAGTACCAGGTGGCGCGGTAGTGAACGAGGCGCTGTGGTGAGACAGGTCGAGCCCCCGAGGCCCCACGGCTGCGCGTGTGGTAGACCATGTCGATGCGGCGCCGCTTGATCAGGGCCTCGGTCACGCGCTCGAACCACTGGCTGGAAACCGGCCGCTTGGCCGGGGTGAGGATCTTCACTCGCTTGATCACGTCGGCAGCGGTCAGGCCCTCGGTCCCCAACAGGCCGTGGATGCGCTCCAGCAATGGCTGCAGATGACGGCTGAGGACGCCGTCGGAGTCGATATCCGACAGCAGTTGATGGGCCGTGAGCAGCGCATACAACTCGCGCTCGTTGAACCACAGGCCCGGCAGCTCATGCTTGTCGCCCCGCCCATCCTGGCCCTCCTTGCGCAGGGTATAGCCCCCCAGGAACCGGTCAAATTCAATAGGGGCACCCATGCGGTCACGCAGGTAGGCCAGGTCACGCTTGAGGGTTGCCCGCGAAACCTCCAGTGCTTGCATCATCTCCTCAAAGCTCACGTGCCCGCGTGACTTGATCAGACTCTCGATTCGGTAAAGACGGTCGGTGTTGCCCACGATAGCCCCTGCGCGGAACGTTTGGGCAGCCCCTTGCTGCACCCTGTTCGACCGCCGAAAAAATGTAACACCACCGGCCCTGGGGTGGCTCACTCCGTGAGCCTGGATCCGGTCAATATGGGGTCTCGCAGCCCAACCAGGAGCTTGATGATGACCACCAGCCTTGACCTCTTTGCACCGGTGTCTGTGCCCCGGCCGATGCCGCCCTCGGCTTCAGCCTCAACCGGCCCGGCCGCCAGCATCTTCGGCGCCGCCGTTCATGGGGCAGCGGGCCCACGCGCGAGCACCCGGCACCACAAGCAGGCCGCTGCCGCCGACCTGCTGGCTGTGCTGCGCGACATCTTTTTGGACGAAGAGCCCGCTCAAGGCCTGCTGGCGGTTGCAGGCCTGGTGCCCACGGCGCACCAAGCGGCCTGGCACCTGCTCACACACACCCTGCTGGCCCGCCGATTGGAGCTGGGCTCACCCACACACCTGCGGCGCGCCGCCGGTGCACACACCTTGGCCTGGGCGTGGGCGCGCCAGTGGGAACAGCCCCAGGTGCTGCAGCGTTGGCATCGGCTCGTGGACGCCCTAACGGCACGCCAGTGCAGTCAACTGGCCGCACGGGCCTCACAGCACCTGCGGCACCTGGCCGCCATTCACTGAGCGCTTGCCGGCTTACCAACGGCGGTGGCCGTGCCATCCGCGGTGGGGCCTGCCCCACACGGCCCCCACCCCCACCACCACCGGCGCACGCCAATAGGGGCCATAGGGACCATACGTGCCATACGTGCCATACGTGACATAAGGTCCGTGTGCATAGGGCACCGCCGCCATGACCACCGTATGCGTCACCACCGTGCCGGCCAGCGGGGGGGCCATGCCGGCAACTGCCAGGGCTGGGTCGGCGGGCGCCGCTGGGTTGGCCACGGGTGTCAGAAGAAGCTCCACCGTGGCACCGGGGTGATAGGGCAGTACCGTGGTGTACGCCTGGCCCGCCCATTCATAAGCCACCTGAAACGCCATCGCTGGAGCCGGACCACGCTGCATCACGCAGTTGCGCACGGTCTGGGTGCGACCGCCCTGCTCGGCCTTATCGCCCAAAAGTGCCCCGCCCACTACACCGGCTGCCGTCGCCAGCGCCTGGCCAGAGCCACCCCCCACCTGGCTGCCCAAGGCGGCACCCACGAGGGCACCCGCTATGGCCCCAGCTCCACTGGTCGGCGCGGGCACTTCAGCGGCTTCTGTGCACACCATGCGGTTGGCCGGTACGGCCTGTGCCACGCTGGTCACCGACAACACCCTGGCCGTGACCAGGCTGGGAGCCAGCGCGGGAACCACCGGCGCGGGAACTGCGGGGCTTGCCGCTGCCACCGGTGCCGGTGGCACGGCCGGGCTCATCGGCACCGAGCCTGTGGCCACGCCAACAGTCGGTGCCAGCAATCCACCAGGCACCACGCCAGGCAAGGCGTCTGGAACCACCACCGTTTGCGCGGCAGCCGTCCCCACCAGAACACAGGCCAGAAGCGGCCCCAGCTGCAAGATCGACCAGCGGTGCGAACCCCGCTTCGGCGCCGGTTGCGGCACTGGGATGGCTTGGCTGCTGCGCTGGGGATACGAGCGAGCAAGGGCTCGGCTTGGTGTCATGGGGCTTCTCCGGTACACAGGCACACTGCACGCGGGGCCTCCCAAGCCCTTGTCGCACAGCCGCCCAACGCAAACGAGTCTACGCCCAGCCTCGATGCACTGCGCGGCCTACACAGTTCTTTACACGCGCGCCCGGCCCCCTCAAGCCGCCTGCGACCCCCGATGAGCCCAGCCCGTGGTGCGCTTTTCCACCAGGGAAAACAGCTCGTACATGGCCATGGCCATTGCACCGATCACCACCAGGCCGGCAAAGGCCAGGGGCAAGCGCTGTTGCGAGCCGGCGGTTTGCATGAGGTAGCCGATCCCCGAGTCGCCAGCGGTCATCTCGGCCAAGACCGTGCCCACGAAGGCCAATGTGATGGCCACCTTCAACGAGCCGTAGAAGTACGGCATCGAACGCGGCAATCCCACCTTCACCAGCACATCCCATCGTTTGGCACCCAGCACCCGCAGCACGTCCTCGAGCTCGGGCTCTAAGGTGGCCAAGCCGGTGGCAATGTTCACCGTGATCGGAAAGAAGGAAATCAGGAAGGCGGTGAGGACGCCAGGCCCCAAACCGATGCCGAACCACACGACCAGGATGGGCACGATCGCCGCCTTGGGCACGGCGTTGAAGGCGACCATCAACGGGTACAGGGCCGTGTAGGCCAAGCGCGAAGAGCCGATCAGGAAACCCAGCAGGACGCCCACCACGATCGACAAACCAAAACCCAACATGGTGACCCAAAAAGTCTTCCAGGCGGCCTCCAGCAAGGGCCCCTTGAACTCGATGAATTCACCGGCAATCTGCCACGGCCCGGGGAAGATGTAATCAGGAATGGACAGCGCGCTGACGAAGGCCTGCCACACCAACAGGATGGCGGCCAATACGATCAGCGGGGACCAGCGTTCGAGTGTCTTGTGCTTCATAGGGTTCTCACTGCGGCAGACCGCCGCCCTGCCCCACCGGCTGGCGTATGGCGCCGATATGGCCACGCAACTCGTGCACGATGTCGGTGAACGCTGGCGTGTAGGTCACTTCCAAGTCGCGTGGCCGTGCAAGCTCGATGTCCTTGCGCACGACAAAACGTCCGGGACTGCGGCTCATCACATAGACCGTATCGGCCAGGAACACGCTTTCACGCAGGTCGTGCGTCACCAAGATGACGTTGAACTTCTGTGCGGCGTGGAGGTCCCGCAGGGCGCACCACAGCTCCTCGCGCGTGAAGGCGTCCAGGGCTCCAAAAGGCTCATCGAGCAGCAACATTTGGGGCTCGTGAACCAAGGCCCGGCAGATGCTGGCGCGCTGCTGCATACCACCCGACAACTGCCAGGGGAACTTGTCCTCATAGCCGCCCAACCCAACGCTCTTGAGCAGCGTACGTGCCTTTTCCTCAAATTCCTTGCGCCGTGCCTTGAACTGCGACCGATAAGGCTCCACGATCTCCAGCGGCAACAGCACGTTGTCTAGGGTCGTGCGCCACGGCAACAGGCTGGGAGCCTGAAAGGCCATGCCACTGATCTTCAGCGGCCCCGTCACGGCTTGTCCGGCGATACGGATATGGCCAAGGCTGGGCATCTTCAGGCCGGTGGTCAGCTTCATGAAGGTGGACTTGCCACAGCCCGATGGGCCCACGATGGCAATGAACTCCCCCTGCTGCACCTGCAGTGAGATGTCTTCAACCGCAAACTGGTTGTCGGCCAACAACTCGTCGTTGTAGGCCAGCCAAACGTTCTGAAAGTCGACAAAGGGTGAGGGGGTAGCGGACATCGGTGGCTTACTTCTTGGCTGGCGGCAGGATGTTGAGTTCAGCCTTGGAGGGCAAGAACGCGTCGGTCCACACCGAGTCCGGGTTGATGCGGGTCTTGGTGGCGTAGGCGTCTGAGACCTGTGAGGCCATCAGTGCCAAACGGCCTGGCACCACCATGCCAAAGCCTTCGGCACGCGCATCCGGGCTGGCCACCACCGCATCGATGGCCATGCGCAGCCGGCGCTTTTCCAGGTCCACGTTGATGATGCCGTCGCGGGCCTTGACGAAGTCGATGGCCGCATCCGGGTTGGCCATCACCTCCTTGGCACCCTTTGTGAACGCCGCCAAGAAAGCCTTCACCGCCGCCGGGTTCTCCTTGATCATCTTGGGGCTGGCGATGATGACGTTTCCGTAGAGCTTCACGCCGTTGTCTGCATAGGGCATGACCACGATGTCACTGGCCTTTACGCCGCGGGCTTCCAGGTTGAGCATCGAGGTGAAGGAGAACCCCGTGATGGCATCCACTTCGCCACGGGCCAGCATGGTCTCGCGCAGCGGCGGGTCCATACTCACCCAGGTCACATTGCCCAAGTTGTTGGCCTTGGTGAAGATGGGAAAGGCCTTGCGCCCCGCATCGAACACCGGTGCACCCAGCTTCTTGCCGGTGAGGTCCGAGGCCTTGGTGATCCCTGTCTTATTCAGCGTCAATACGGCCGCAGGCGTGTTGTTGTAGACCATCATCACCGCCACGGGCTTGTTCGGCGCGTCCGGGTTGTTGGCGTGAAACTCCATCAGCGCAGCCAGATCGGCAAAGCCCATGTCATAGGCCCCAGAGGCCACGCGCTGCACGGTGCCGCCCGAGCCGTTGCCGGCATCGATCGTCACGTCCAGGCCGGCACCTTTGTAGTGACCCTTGGCCGATGCACCCAAGAACAGGGCCGCTGGCCCTTCGAAACGCCAATCGAGCTGGAACTTGATGGGGGTTTGCGCCTGCACCGCCTGGGGGCCCAGCGCGCCGGCCACGGCGGCAAAGGCCAGAAGGGTGGTGGACAAGCCGCCCAGCAGGCGGCGGCGAATGGGGTGTGCTGTGGTCATGTGGGGCTCCGGGTTGGGTGGAAGGATACGAAACGCGTACTGCAGGGTTCAGAACAAACGGCAAGCAAAAGCCATGCGCAAACAGAAGCACCAGCATGGTGCGGGCCGACCTGCCGCCATCCGCAGAGCCGAACGCCGGCACATCAGATGTGCTCCTTGAGCGCTTCAGCCAAATCGGGCGCGCGGGGATCCAGGCGCAGGTTGCGCTCCACCTGCTCGATGTGGGACTGCGCCAGCTGCACCGCCACGTCCACCTGGCCGTGCTCCAGCGCATCCACAATGGCTTCATGCTCGGCCGAAGACTCCGCGGCGGACTGCGAAGATTGGTACATCAGTGAAATCAAGCTGGAGCGCGACAACAGGTCAGACTGCAGCTCCTCCAGCACCTGGTTGCCGGTCATGCGCGCCAGCAGGCTGTGAAAGTGGGCCAGCAGCCGCGTGCGTTCGGCCACGTGGTTGAGCGCAATGGCTTCGCGCTCGGCCTTCAGGTGGGCGCGCAACTCGGCAATCTGCGCTTTGGACAGGCGCTGGACCAGCGGCCGCATCATCGCGCCCTCCAGCATCTGTCGAAGCTCGAAGACCTGTTGGGCCTCCTCGACACTGGGAGTGGCCACAAAGGCGCCGCGTGCGGGCTCCAGCGTCACCAGTCGGTCGCGGCTGAGTTGGTTGAGTGCCTGGCGGACCACCGTGCGGGACACCGCAAAGATGTCAGCCAAACGCTGCTCCGCCAGCTTCGTGCCGGGCATCAGACGCCGCTCAACGATGGCCGACGTGATCGAATCGACGATGCGCTGGGTGGTGGTCGTGGGCGTGCCGCGCGGCATGGATACGGTTCGATCCAGAAGTGTGAGCCAAACTGTATACAGAAGAGAATACGTCTGGCCCTAGGGTAAGCCCCAGGCTCCTGCGCCTTGGGGCGTTCAGGCCTGCGCCGCCCGCGCGAAGTGCTCGTCCAAGCGCGCAGCCCAGTCTGCCTGGAGTGCCGGTGGCGCGAAACTGGCCATCAGGCTGTTGCGCAGCAACTGCCAGGCGTGGCGCGCGGTCAAGCGGGGGTGGGCCTGCAGCAACGCGCTGTAGTTGTCGTTGAGGTAGCCACCGAAGTAAGCCGGGTCGTCGCTGTTGACCGTGACCACCAGGCCCGCGGCCAACAGCTGCGGCAGGTTGTGCGCCGCCAGGTTCGGGAACACGCACAGCTTGATGTTGGACAGCGGGCAGACGGTCAGGGGTACCGCCTGCAGCGCCAGGCGCTGCACCAAGGCGGGGTCCTCGGTGCAACGCACGCCGTGGTCAATCCGCTCCACCTTCAGCACGTCCAGTGCGGCACTGATGTAGGCCGCCGGCCCCTCCTCACCCGCATGCGCCACACGGCGCAGCCCCAGTTGACCGGCCCACTCAAACACCCGGGCAAACTTTTCTGGCGGATGGCCACGTTCAGAAGAGTCCAAACCCACCCCGATGAAGTGCTCGCGGTAGGGCAAGGCCTCTTGCAGGGTCTGCAGCGCCGACTCTTCGCTCAGGTGTCGCAGGAAGCACAGGATGAGCTCGGCCCTCAAACCCCATTCGCGCTGTGCCTGGTCACAGGCGCGCTTGAGGCCCTGGACCACCACGCCCATGGGCACACCGCGCTCGGTGTGGGTCTGCGGGTCGAAGAAGAGCTCCGCGCACACGACGCCCTCGGAGGCTGCCTGGCGCAGATAGGCCCAGGCCATGTCGTAGAAGTCTTCCTCCCTCAGCAAGACACTGGCCCCGGCGTAATAGACATCCAGAAAGCTTTGCAAGTTGGTGAAGGCGTAGGCCGAGCGCAAGGCGTCGACGCTGGCGTACGGCAAGCGGATCCCATTGCGCGCGGCCAACTCGAAGATCAGCTCTGGCTCGAGTGAGCCTTCGATGTGGATGTGCAGTTCGGCCTTCGGTGCGGTCCTGACGACTGCATCCAATTGCGACGGCGCAATGCGCTCGAAGTCAATGGGCCGGCTGGGGGTGGCAAAGGTGTTCATGGCGTTGGCAGGAATGAAACGGTGGTGGCACAACAGCCCGCGCGGATGGGCACAGCGGATTCAGCAAACGCCAAAACCAATCTCGCAGGTCTTCAGGTAGCGACGGTAGGCGGCGCTCAGACGGTCTGCAGCAGACATCGCCTCGCCACCCGACAGCGGCAAAGCCTTGGGCTCCTGCGACTCCAAGATGGGTTGGTCCTGGGCAAAGATGGCCAACTGAAAGTCCCGCAGCTCAGCATCGGGCGTCTTCACATCGGTGGTGTACTGCGCAAACCACAAGCGGCAACTGCCAGGGGTCTGCGGACAGGCCCAGATCACATAGCTGTCTTGGGTGCTGTCGGCGGCTTGGCCGCGCTTGGTCAACAACGCCGCAAACGGGCTGAGGACCTCATAGCGGTACTCGACCCACGCACCATCCTGCGCGCTGGCCGCCGCGCGGGGCTGCCAAGCACGGTATCGCTCGATCACGGGGCGACCATCATCGGTGAAGGTGACCTCGTAGCTGGGCACTTCGGGGTGGGCGGCGTCACCCAGCCAGCCCTCATGGACAAAGGCAAAGTGGGCCGTATCCAGAAAGTTTTCGACCGCACGCGGGGCGCTGGTGGCCACATCAAACGGGCCGTAGACCAAGCGCCGCGCGGGCAAGCCCTGCAGGCTGGGCAGCGCATGGGCTGGCTCGGCCAGTGCAACCCACACCAGGCCATGCGCCACCTGCAGGCGATGTTCGCAGGCGCTGCTGGAGGCCGGCGGTGTGAACCCGGGCTGCGCCGGAATGGCCACGCACTGGCCTGAGCTGCCAAAGCGCCAACCGTGGTAGCGGCACTGCAAGGTGTCACCCTCAACCCGCCCCATGGACAAACGTGCACCCCTGTGCGGGCAACGGTCGGTCAAGCACGACCACGCTCCGGCGGCGTTCCTCCACAGGACCAGCCGCTCGCCCAGGAGCTGGATGGGATAGGGCGCCGTCCCCCATTCGCCCACTTGGGCCACTGGCCACCACCAGGCGTGCTCAATCATCGTGAAGGGCTCCTTTGGGCCAGGCATCTGAGCCAACGGCATCATGAAAAACGCCGCCCGGCGCGATGCGCTGGGCGGCGCTGGAGGCCCAAGCGGGCCGACTGTGCAGCCGCCGTGCTCAGGCCCGGGACATCACTTGCCGCTCGGGACCTTGCCTTCCACACCCTTGACGTAGAAGTCGATCTTGTCCCTCCAGGCCTGGTCCGCCTTGACGTCCTTGCCCAGGCGCTCCTTGCCGGCGTTGTCCACCACCGGGCCGGTGAAGACTTCGAACGAACCGTCCTTGAGGCCAGCCTTGATCTGCTCGACCTTCTTCTTGGCGCCTTCAGGCACCACGTCGTTGATCTTGATCAGGTCGTTCAGGCCTTCCTTGACGCCCCACACGGTGCGCTCGGTCTTCCAGGTGCCGGCCTTCAACTCTTCGATCGACTTGATGTAGTACGGGGCCCAGTTCACCACGGCCGAGGCCAGGTGGGCCTTGGGTCCGAAGGCGCTCATGTCGCTGTCCCAACCGAAGGCGTACTTGCCGTTCTTTTCAGCGGTCTGCAGCACAGCGGTGGAATCGGTGTTTTGCAACAGCACGTCCGCGCCTTGGTTGATCAGGCTTTGGGCGGCTTCACTTTCCTTCGGGGGATCAAACCAGGTGTTGACCCAAACCACCTTGGTCTTGATCTTGGGGTTCACGCTCTGCGCACCCAAGGTGAAGGCGTTGATGTTGCGCAGCACTTCGGGAATGGGGAAGGACCCCACGAAACCCAGCGTGTTGGTCTTGGTCATGGTGCCCGCAATCACACCGGCCATGTAGGTATCTTGATAGAAGCTGGCGTCGTAGATGCGCATGTTCGGCGCCGTCTTGTAGCCGGTGGCGTGCTCGAACTTCACATCAGGGAACTCGCCGGCCACCTTGAGCATGGCATCCATGTAGCCAAAGCTCGTGGCGAAGATGATCTTGTTGCCCTGCTGAGCCAAATCGCGGATCACGCGCTCGGCGTCGGCACCCTCGGGCACCTTCTCCACGATCGAGGTCTTGACCTCATCGCCGAACTTGGCCTCCACCGCCTTGCGACCCAGGTCGTGTGCGAAGGACCAACCGGCGTCCCCCACCGGCCCCACGTAGATCCAAGCAGCCTTGATCGGCTCGGGCTTGGCCGCTGCCGGCGCGGCCGCAGGCTTGGCCTCTTCCTTCTTGCCGCAGCCGCTGAGGGCCAGGGTGGCCGACACCAGTGACAGTGCCGCAACTTGAATCAGGGTTCGCTTGGAACGAAGGGTCATGAAGATCTCCGGTGACAGGGTGGAAACGGGGACGGACAACAGACCAAGATTATGAAACCAGATTCAGTGCCCGGGATGAAAGGCACGGCCCAATGAAGCGGGCATGTTGACTCGCAGCCAGGTGGCGTTGCGGGAAATCAACACGAGCACCAAGATGGTGCTGAGGTAAGGCAGCATCGCCAGCAGTTGGCTGGCGATCTGCACGCCCTGCCCCTGAAGGTGGAATTGCAGCATGGTTACCCCACCAAACAGGTAGGCGCCCAGCAGCACGCGCACCGGGCGCCATGTGGCAAAGGTGGTCAGGGCCAGGGCGATCCAACCGCGCCCGGCCACCAGGCCCTCAACCCACATAGGCGCGTACACCACCGACAGAAAGGCACCGGCCAAGCCACAAAGCGCCCCCCCGGCCACAACGGCCACCAGCCGAATCAGGCGCACGGGATAGCCCAGTGCATGGGCAGACTCCGGCGACTCGCCGATCGAGCGCAAAACGAGGCCCGAGCGCGTGCGATACAAAAACCAGACGATGGCTGCAGTCAAGGCCAGGGCCACGTAGGCCATGGGGTGTTGCTGGAAGAGCATGGGGCCCAAGAAGGGAATGTCGGCGAGCACCGGCACCTCGTACAGACTGCGGTCTTCAAGCTTCTTTCCCACCAAGCCCACACCCACAAAGGCCGAAAAGCCCGCGCCAAACAAGGACAGGGCCAAGCCGGTGGCGTATTGGTTGGTGTTGAGCCCAATGACCAGGGCACCAAACACTGCAGCAGCCAGCGCCCCCGCAGCCGCGCCCGCGCCAAAAGCGGCCACATCGCTGCCGGTGTGAAAGGCCACGGCAAAACCCGTGACCGCCGCCATCAGCATCAGCCCTTCTGCGCCGAGGTTGAGCACACCAGCGCGCTCGTTGAGCAGCAGACCCAGGCCCGCCAAGGCCACGGGGGTTCCCGATGCAATGGCGGCCGCCAGCAGCAAGGCCCACTCGTTCACGGACGCCCCCCCGTGTGGGTCGTGGCTGCGTTGGACGCCGTCGTGGTGCGGGGCTTCCAGCGCAGGCGGTGGGTCACCAGGGTGTCGCAGGCCAACAGCAAAAACAGCAGAAGACCCTGAAACACACCCGTCAGCGCATTGGGCAGCCCCATGCGCGACTGGGCCAATTCACCACCGATCAGCACCATCGACAACAAGAACCCCCCCACCAGAATGCCCACGGGGTGCAAGCGCCCGATGAAGGCCACGATGATGGCCGTAAAGCCGTACCCGGTGGACACATGGGGCGTCAGCCGCTGAAGCGGACCAGCCGCTTCCATCGCACCGGCCAGCCCGGCCATGGCCCCCGAGATGGCCAGGGCCACCCACAGTGCGCGCCGCTCGGAAAAGCCGGCATAACGCGCAGCCGCCGGCGCCAAGCCACCCACCTGCAGTTGGTAGCCCTGCCAGGAGCGAAACAGGAACACGGCAAAGCCCACGACAGCCACCACCGCCAGCAGCGCCCCCATGTGCAGCCGGGTGCCGCTGAGCAAGGGTGGCAGCAGCATCGTGGCGTCAAAGCTCGGGGTCTGCGGAAAGTTAAAACCCTTGGGGTCTTTCCAAGGACCGAACACCAAGTAGTTCAACAGCTGTTGGGCCACGTAGACCAACATCAGGCTGACCAAGATTTCATTGGCGTTGTAGCGGTCCTTGAGCCAGGCGGTCAGGCCTGCCCACGCTGCGCCGCCGAGCACGCCGGCCAAGAGCACCAACGGAGCATACAAACCGCGTGGGCCAGCAGCGCCTGCAGCTGCGGGTGTGTCGCGGTCGGCCACGCCCGGCAGGCCCAGGTCGCCCATCCAGAGTGCGGCCCCACTGGCGCAAATCGCACCCAGCAGAAACTGGCCCTCGGCACCGATGTTCCACACATTGCTGCGATAACAAACGGCCAGGCCCAGGGCACACAAGACCAGCGGGGTGGCCTTGAGCAAGACCTCGCCCGCCAGGCGCAGGTTGGCCATGGGCTCAATGAAGAACATCGACAGGCCGCGCAAGGGGTCCTTGCCCAAGAGCGCGAACAGGGCTCCAGCCAGCACGGTGGTCAGCAGCAAGGCGATGAAGGGCGAAGCCCAGGTCATCACCGCCGAGGGTTGAAGGCGCCGTTCGAGTTGCAGGCTCATGTGCGCTCCCACAGGCCCGACATCCACTGACCAATGCGCTCGGTGGTGGCGTGCGCACGCGGCATGGGCGGCGACAGTTGCCCCTTGCTCATCACGACCAAGCGATCGGCCAGCTCGAACAACTCGTCCAACTCTTCGGAAATCACCAACACGGCCGTTCCGGCGTCGCGCAAGGCCAGCAACGCTGCACGAATCTGGGCAGACGCACCGACATCCACACCCCAGGTGGGCTGGGCCACGATCAAGACGCTGGGCCGCGCGTCGATTTCGCGGCCCACGATGAACTTCTGCAGGTTGCCACCCGACAGCGACTGTGCCAGCGAGTCCGGCCCACCGGTGCGTACGTCATACCGCTTGATCAGCCCCTGTGCGAGGCTGCGCAGTCGGCTTCGGTTGATCCACCAGCCGCGCTCAATCGGTTCGGATCGCGTCAACAGCGTGTTCAGCGCCAGGCTCATGCTGGGAACGGCACCGCGGCCCAGGCGCTCTTCTGGCACGAAGTGCAGGCCCAGCTGGCGGCGCTGCGCAGCCGAGGAGGTGCTGACATCCGTGGACGCCAATGCGATGGTCCCAGGCGGCGCACGCCGGTCCTCGCCGGACAGGCAAGCCAGCAGCTCACGCTGCCCATTGCCCGACACACCGGCCACGCCCAGAATCTCGCCCGCATGCAGCTGCAGGTTGATGTCCTGGAGGTCGGTGCCAAAGGGGTCCGCGCGTGCCACCGAGAGGCCGCTCACCGTCAGCGCCACAGCGCCAGCTGCCTGCGGTCGGTGCTGCAGCTGCGGTGGGTCACTGCCGATCATCAGTCGCGACAGCGAGGCCGAGCTTTCGACCCGGGGGTCGCAGGTGCCCGTCACACGCCCACCGCGCAACACGGTGCAGGCGGTGCACAGGGCGCGGATCTCATGCAGCTTGTGACTGATGTAGACGATGCTGCAACCCTGGGATGCCAAGCGCTGAAGCACCTCAAACAAGCGATGCACCGCCGCGGGCGTGAGCACCGAGGTGGGTTCGTCCAGGATCAGCAGTTGCGGATCGCCCAGCAGCGCTCGGATGATTTCCACGCGCTGGCGCTCGCCCACACTCAAGGTATGGACCGGCCGTTGCGGATCCACTTCCAAGCCATAAGCCGCCGCCTTCTCCGCGATCCGCTGCTCAACCTGCTCCAAGCTCAGTTCGGAGCCCAAGCCCAGCCACACGTTTTCCGCCACGCTCAGTGTGTCGAAGAGGCTGAAGTGTTGGAACACCATGCTGATGCCCAGGGCTCGGGCCTGTTGCGGCCCCCGGATGTCCACCGGCTGGCCGTTGAACCGCACCTCGCCCGCATCGGGGTTCACGGCACCGTAGATGATCTTCATCAGGGTGCTCTTGCCCGCACCGTTTTCGCCCAGGAGGGCGTGAATCTCCCCGGCTTGGACCGTCAGATCGATCGCATCGTTGGCCACCACCGCCGGGTACCGCTTGGTGATGCCCCGCAGGGAAAGCCGCGGCGCGGCATGGATCGTTGCGGGAGAGGAGGCCATGAACGGCAATGGTAGTTCAGCCCGCTTCAAGCGGTCGCGGCTTGCGCCCTGCCCGCCACCACCACGGAGCGCAGCAGCCGCTCATCGCCCAGCATGAACCAGGCAAAGAGCCGCTCATGCAGGTCACGGGACAAGGACAGGCGGTGTTCGACAACCGGATCCCGTGCCCAGTCCCACACGGCCACGTCCGCGGTGCAACCAGGCTCCAAGCGCCCGATCTCATGGTCCAGACACAAAGCCTGCGCGGCGCCCAGCGTCACGGAGTGCAGCGCAGTCCAGGCGGTCAAACGCTCCCCCAACAGGGCTTGAACCTGGTAGGCCGCTGCCAAGTTGCGCAGCAGGTTCAGGCTGGTGCCACCCCCGACGTCGCTGGCCGTGCACACCCGAACACCTGCAGCCTGGGCCTGGCGCCAGTGGAACAGGCCGCTGCCGAGAAACAGGTTCGACGTGGGGCTGTGGGCCAGGGCGGCCCCCACGTCTTGCAGGCGCGCCCGGTCTTGCTCGTCTAGCCAAATGCCATGGGCCAAGACCGTGCGACGGTGCAGCAGGCCGCGGCTGTCGTAGACGTCGAGGTAGCTGCGCGCCTCAGGGAACAACTCGCCGACCCAACGGACTTCGGCCTGGGTCTCGGCCACATGGCTTTGCAGATAAAGCCCCTGGTCTTCGCGCAGCAGGCGTGCGGCCATGTCCAACTGTGCAGGGGTGGAGGTGGGCGCAAAGCGCGGGGTCAGCGCATAGGCCAGACGGCCTGTGCCGTGCCACCGCGCGATCAGCCGTCGGCAGGCCTTTTCCGCGCCCAGCACATCGTCCTGCAGCTCTGGCGGCACGTGGCGGTCCATCAGCACCTTGCCCGTGATCAGCCGCATCCCGGCGCCATGCGCAGCCGCAAACAGGGCCTCCGTGGCCGATTCATGGACCGTCGAGAAGGCCATGGCCGCCGTGGTCCCGTGGCGAAGCAGGGCCTGCACGAAGCGCTGTGCGCCCTCCTGGGCCGTTTGGGGATCGGCAAAGCGTGCCTCGGCTGGGAAGGTGTGGTGGTTCAGCCAATCAAGCAGCTCGGTGCCATAGCTGGCCAGAACATCGAGCTGGAGGGCATGCACATGCGTGTCGATGAAGCCGGGCAACACCAGGCGTCCGGCGTGGTCGACTTGACGCCACTCCGGCCCCGGAGGGTGCGCTTGCACCGCTTCGATGCGCTGGCCTCGCACCAACAGCCAATGGTCGGGCCGCCATCGCACCTGGGATGGCTTCAACTGACCCCAAGCCGGCTCGCCGGTAAAGTCCAGGAGGTCGCCACGCAGGGCCCAGGTGTCGTCTGCCATCTTGGTGAAGGAATCGGCAGGAAGGATAGCGCACCTGCTTTGGTCCTCCCTGCGCCCAGGCGCGCCCGAATGCGCTACCGTATGCCTATGGACGATGCAACACGACCCATCCGGTTTCTGCACCAGTCGCGCGTGGTGGAGGTGACGGAGCTGCCACCCACCACCACGGTGCTGACCTGGTTGCGCGAGCATGCCGGGTGCACCGGTACCAAGGAAGGCTGCAACGAAGGCGACTGTGGCGCCTGCACGGTGGCCGTGGCCGAACGGCAGGCCGATGGTCAGGTGCTGCTGCGTAACCTCAATGCCTGTCTCTTGTACCTGCCCGCCTTAGACGGCAAAGCCTTGTTCACGGTGGAAGACTTGGCATCCGGCCCACGGGGACCGCTGCACCCCGTGCAACAGGCTTTGGTGGACCACCATGGCAGCCAGTGCGGCTTTTGCACGCCCGGCTTTGTGATGACGATGTGGACCCAGTGGGAACAGGCCCACTGCAGCGGCCAGGCACCCAACCGTCAAGCATGGGCCGATGCACTGGCTGGCAACCTGTGCCGCTGCACCGGCTACCGACCCATCTTGGACGCTGCACAGGCCTGCGTTCAGCACACAGCCCCCGAACAGGCACTGAACCGCAAGGCCTTGGGCCAAGCCCTTTTGTCTGTCCAGCCCGCGCCATCACAGCCCTGCCTGGACTACATCGCCCACGACACGGCCTGTGGTGCGCCGCGTCGCTTCACGGCCCCCACCAGCAGCGACGAACTGGCCGCGGTGCTGCAGGCCCATCCACAAGCCCGTGTACTGGGCGGCGCCACCGACATCGCACTGTGGACAAACAAGGCCCACCGCGATGTGGGCCATCTGGTGTATACCGGGGCAGCGGCAGACCTCAACCGGGCCTACGACGAGGCCGGATGGGTCCGCATCGGCGCGTCCACCAGCCTGGAAACCGCCTGGGCCCACCTCGCGCGCCATTGGGCGACGCTGGATGATGTGTGGCGGCGCTTCGCCTCTCCACCTGTGCGCCACGCCGGCACCATGGCCGGTAACGTGGCCAACGGCTCACCCATTGGCGATGGGGCGCCGGTGTTGATGGCCCTGGGCGCTCGCCTGGTGCTGCGCCAAGGCCCGCAGCGGCGTACCGTGCCCCTGGAGAACTTCTACCTGGGCTATCAGCGCAAAGACCTGCAGGCCGGGGAGTTCATCGAATGGATCGAGCTTCCCCTGCCCGAAGCGGGGCAACACCTTCGGGCCTGGAAGGTCTCCAAGCGATACGACAGTGACATCTCAGCGCTGTGCGGTGCCTTTGAACTGCGGTTTGATGGGCAGTCGCCCAGTAGCCGAGTGCTGCGGGCCGCGCGGATCGCCTTTGGCGGGCTGGCGGCCACGGTGCAGCGAGCGCACGCTGCCGAAGAGGCCCTCTTGACCACGGGTTGGAACCCGGCCGGCGTGCAGGCGGCACAAGCCGCCCTGCAACAGGACTTCAAACCCTTGAGCGATTTACGCGCCAGCGCTGGGTACCGGCTCGAGGCCGCCCAGGCCCTGGTACAGCGGCTGTGGTGGTCGCTGGAGCAGCCGGCGGGCTTGGAACACGCCACCGCGTTGGAGGTGTGGCGATGACAGCCACAGGACCCGCGGCCGGCATGACCGCGCCAGTGGGCCGCGCCCTGCCACACGAGTCGGCCCGCCTGCACGTGACGGGGCAGGCGCGCTACGTGGACGATTTGCCCGAAACAGCCGGGACGCTGCACGCGGCCCTGGGGTGGTCGCCCGTGGCCCATGGCCGGCTCATCAGCATCGACCGTGAACGCCTGCTGGCCCAACCGGGAGTGGTGGCCGTGCTCACGGCCCAGGACATCCCCGGGGCCAATCAATGCGGGCCCATCGTGGCGGACGACCCGATCCTGGCTGATGGCACGGTGCACTACCTGGGCCAGCCGGTGTTCGCCGTCGTCGCACGCGAGCGTCGGCTGGCCCTGCGTGCAGCCGCCCTGGCCTCAGAGGTGGTGTCCATTGAACCCCTGCCTGCGGTGCTGACGGCGCGCCAAGCCTATGCGCGTGGCGAGTCCGTGGTGCCGCCGATGGCCATGCGCCGCGGCGATGCGCACGCAGCCATTTCGGCTGCGCCACACCGCCTGTCGGGCACCCAGGTGATCGGCGGCCAGGAGCAGTTCTACCTCGAAGGTCAAATCAGTTACGCCCTGCCCCTGGAGGACCAGGGCCTCAAGCTGCACTGTTCCACCCAACACCCCAGCGAAATGCAGCACCTGGTGGCCCATGCCTTGGGTCTGGGGGCCCACCACGTGCAGGTGGAGTGCCGGCGCATGGGCGGCGGCTTTGGTGGCAAGGAATCCCAATCGGCCCTGTTTGCCTGCGTGGCGGCCATCGCCGCGCAAGCCTTGGGCAAACCGGTGAAGCTGCGGGTTGACCGTGACGATGACTTCATGATCACCGGACGGCGCCATTCCTTCGAAGTCGATTGGGAGGTGGGGTTTGACCATGAGGGTCGCCTGCGCGGCGCTCGGGCGCTGTTCATCTCCAACGCGGGCTACTCGGCCGACCTGTCCGCGCCGGTGATGACGCGGGCTTTGTGCCACTTTGACAACGCCTACTTCTTGCCCGCCGTGGACCTTCACGGGTTCTGCGCGCGCACCAATACCCAGAGCAACACAGCCTTCCGGGGGTTCGGTGGACCTCAAGGGGCCTTGGTGATCGAAGCCATCTTGGATGCTGTGGCCCGTGCGCTGGGTGTGGACCCGCTACAGGTTCGCCGTGTGAACCTCTATGACCGTCTACCGCGGGGATTGCGAAGCACAACCCCCTACGGACAGGAGGTGGAAGACAACATCCTGCACGAGCTGATCGACGAGCTGGCCCGGTCAAGCGACTACGAGCAGCGGCGTGCCGATGTTGCCGCCTACAACGCCCGCAGTCCTGCGCTCAAGCGGGGCTTGGCGCTCACGCCGGTCAAATTCGGCATCTCCTTCAACCTGGCACACCTCAACCAAGCCGGCGCACTGGTGCACGTGTACACCGACGGAACCGTGCTGGTGAACCACGGGGGCACCGAGATGGGCCAAGGCCTGAACACCAAGGTGGCCCAGGTGGTGGCGCAGGAGTTGGGCGTGGCACTTGGCCGGGTGCGCGTCACCGCAACCGACACGCACAAGGTCGCCAACACCTCTGCCACGGCCGCCTCCACCGGCAGCGACCTCAATGGGAAAGCCGCCCAGGATGCGGCCCGAATGGTGGCCCAGCGGCTGGTCGCCCATTGGGCCCAAAAGGAAGGGGTGGACCCGACCCAGGTTCGGCTGGCCGATGACGCGCTGATGATGGGATCCAAGCGCGTGCCGTTTGAAGAAGCCGTGGCCAGCGCCTATGTGGCGCGTGTGCAGCTGTGGAGCGATGGCTTCTACGCCACGCCGGGCCTGCACTGGGACCGCAACAGCATGACGGGCCGCCCCTTCCACTACTTTGCCTATGGCGCTGCGGTCAGCGAGGTGCTGCTGGACACCCTCACCGGCGAGTCTCGCGTGGTGGGTGTGGACATCCTTCATGACGTCGGCGCATCGCTCAACCCGGCTTTGGACATTGGGCAGATTGAAGGCGGCTATATCCAAGGCATGGGCTGGATGACGATGGAGGAGCTGTGGTGGCATCCCCAAAGTGGGCGCCTGATGACCCACGCCCCCAGCACCTACAAGATTCCCTGCGCCAACGACACGCCGCCGCGCTGGCAGGTGCGCCTCTTCGGGCAAGCCAATCCAGCCGACTCCATCCACCGCAGCAAGGCCGTGGGTGAACCCCCCCTGCTGCTGTCCGTTTCCGTGTTGATGGCCCTGCGCGATGCACTGGCATCCTGCGTGAACGCCCCCGAAGCAGCGGCCGAGCTGAGCCTGCCAGTGCCGGCCACACCGGAAAACACCCTGCGCGCGCTGCAGCGGCTGCGCCTGGCTGCGTCGGCCGCGCTGTGAACGCCACCGCGCTCAAGCAACTGGCCAGCCAGTGGCTGGCGCTGGGTCACAGCGCCGTGTTGGTTGAACTGCGGGGCGTGAAGGGCTCGGCACCGCGGGATGCCGGCACCCGAATGGTGGTGACCGCCGAGACCTGCTGGGGCACCATTGGAGGCGGCCATCTGGAGTGGATGGCCCAAGCCACGGCAAGGCAGTTGCTGTCCGGAATGGCCGCTTGGCCCACGCCACAGCGCCTGGCCTTGGGCCCGACACTGGGGCAGTGCTGCGGCGGCTCGGTGGAGCTCCGGTACGAACCCTTGAGCCCCGACAGCCTGGACGCCTGGGCGCTGCCGGCCCCGCGCTTTCACCTGTGCCTCTATGGCGCGGGGCATGTGGGGCAGGCACTGGTGGGCCTGCTGCGCGGCGTGGATGTGACGATCGACTGGCTCGACACACGCGAAGAGGCCTTTGTCGACTGGCCCAGCGAAGGCCACGCCGGGCTGCGGTGGTGGGTTTCGGACGATATTGCAGCCGACGCGGGCCGGGCGCCCTCGGGCGCGCACCACCTGGTGATGACCCACAGCCACAGCCTGGACTTCGACATCGTGTTGCGTCTGCTCAATCGACACGACACCGGACTGGTAGGCCTGATCGGTTCCAAGACCAAGCGCCGGCACTTCGAGGGCCGCCTGGCTCACCGTGGGCTTGCAGCCGATCGGATGGCCGACTTGGTCTGCCCCATCGGCGATCCGCGCATCCAGGGCAAAGAGCCCGCGGTGGTGGCGGTTTCCGTGGCGGCACAACTGTTGAGCCTGCCGGCACACCGCTGAGGCCGCCCCCGGGTCCTACCGCCGCCGTCAATGGGGCCTGGGTGGGGCCCAATCAGCCCTCAACGCCCCGACTCCCAGCACTGATTCGGTGCATGCCGCCATCCATGTGGCGCGGCCCCAACAATCCGCGACCGCTCGGGCCTGGACTGCCGAATTTGTCGGCCATGTGACGGTCGGCCTCCTTAAAATTCCCAATAGCAGTAGGCGCTCAACCCCCATTCAGGACCCCTCCATGATCAAGAAATCCCTCCTGGCCGCTGTGGTGGCCACCCTGGCCAGCGCTGGCGCACAGGCCCAAAGCGTGTCTTTGTACGGCTTGGTCGACATGTCCGTCGTCAACACCAAGGCCCCCGGTGCGGCAACCTCCTCCACCCAGGCGCAAAGCGGCAATATGACCACCAGCTTTTACGGCTTTCGCAGCACGGAAGACCTGGGCGGTGGCCTGAAGGCTGAAGCGGTGGCCGAAGGCTTCCTGCGTGCCACCAACGGCGCTGCAGGCCGCTTCGATGGTGACCCCCTGTTCTCTCGCACCGCCAGCGTGGGTCTGTCCGGTGGCTTTGGCAGCGTGGCCCTGGGCCGGCTGACGAACCCCCTGTTCGTGAACAACCTGATCTTCAACGCCTTGGGCGACTCCTTCGGCTTCTCACCGGCCATCCGCATGCTGCACCTCAGCGCCGGTCAGGCCAGTGGCGACACGGGCTGGAATGAAGCCATTCGTGTGACACTGCCCCGGATCGGCGGCGCCACCGTGAATGTGGTGCATGCCCTCAAGGGCAGCCGTCCGGGCGCCAACACCAACGTGTCGGCCCTGTACTTTGCAGGCCCCTTGAGCCTGGGTGCGTCCTGGCAGGAAGTTCGCCGCCGTGACGGCGCCCCCGGTTCGGTGGGTGCCAGCGAAAGCGACGCCTGGCAGATCGGCGCTGCCTATGACCTCAAGACGGTCAAGCTGTTTGCGCAGGTCGGCAAGGTGGAGAACATCACCTTCAAGACCAATTACGACCACATGGGTGTGGGCGCCTCCGTGCCCATGGGCCCCAATGGCAAGATCCTGGCGCAGTACAGCTCCATGGAGCCCAGCAACGCCAAGGCCAGCAAGACCACGTCCCTGGCCTATGACCACTTCCTGAGCAAGCGCACCGACCTGTACGCCGTGTACATGAACGAGCAGGTGCCGGGCCGCTCCACCGGCACCACCTA
>JBJTHN010000087.1:0-49394 GCA_046094505.1 Betaproteobacteria bacterium | reverse complement strand
CCCATCCCTGCCCCCACCACCAGCGCGCGGTCTCGTGTGAACGGTCCCCGCGTTCGGCCCAACGACTCAGCACGCATGGTGCCCCCCCTGCCCCAGCAGGCGCCAGCGGACGAACATGGACTCGCTGAAATGGCGGTCGCTGTATGCGGTTCGAATCGCCTGCGCATGTGCGCCACTGTGGGCATAGGCGTTCATGGCCGCCACCGAGTCCCACACGCTCAGGGTGGCCTGGCGCAGCACCGGCGCTTCGCCCAGCCCCACCGACAGCGAGCACCCGGTGGCCTGCGCCAGTGCCGCCTCGGCGGGTGGTGCCATGCGCCAAAACCGCCGGGTTTGGGACCAACGGATGGAGGCCCGTGTGAGCGAGACCACCGGCTCATCCACGGGAGGGGCCGCGCTGGCCCGAATCTCGTGCCCTGACCATCGGCCGCGGCTGGCGTAAGCCTCCAGTTTCAGCCAACGCCAAGACCGGAGGTGCGGCTCGGTTTGGCGCAACCAGTCCGAAGCCAAGAAGGCATCCGCCGCTTCGTGGCCGGCGAACACGCAGAACAGCCCCTGGCGGGAAAAGCTGGGCCGCAGCCCAAAGCCTCCGTCATGGCCACTGCCCATGACCTTGGCAAAACGCAGCCCAGGCCAGCGCCGCAGGGCGAAGCGCCCAAACAGAAACCGACCCCACCCCCACAGGAGGTGCAGGCCGGATCGGTACTCCATCAGCACCACCACCGCGATGTCGGGACGGGTACTCAGACTCATCACGACTGCTCTGGACTGGGGTACTGCAACGAGCGGCTCAGGGGGCTGGCCGGCCCCTGGTGCGAGGCTCAGCGCGCCGGTGTCTGCTTTGAACGTGCCACCGCATCGGCAGCAGCCTTCACCGCCTTGGCGTCACCCGCGCCGCCGCCGGCGCCCGCGCCGGCCACCACCTGAACCAGCGTGGTGAGCTCAGGATGGTCCTTGGCCATCTTGGCGCCATACAGGGGCTTGTAGGCGCCCTGGTGGCAGGTGGCGCAGTTGACCTTGGCCACATCGCCCAGGGGGCCCTTGCGCTCGGCCGGGAACACACTGGTCAGGTCTTCCATGTATTCGAGGTTGAGGTCTCGAACCATTCGGATGCCGTACCACGCGGTGGTGCGTTGCGGTGGACTCTGGCTCCAGTCGCCAAAATTCCTTGAGTTGTGGCAGTAGGTGCAGTTCACGCCCAAAGAGTCGGACATGTGCATCATCAGGCCGTAGGTGTACTCGCCTTGCTGGATGCTCGCGCGGTTTCCAGTGGGCAGCGCGGTGTTGCCCGCTACCCGTATGGGCTTGGCCTCTTTAAAATACTCGGTGTAGTGATCGTAAGGCAATGATGCACCCTTCACCGAGTCTTGATCAGGGGTGTTTTGCGCGTTCTTGTTTCCGATGAAGTCAGCGCCCTTGTTCTGGCCGGGCGCGGTGAACCAAATCTTGGAAGGAACCGGTTGGCCGCGGTGACAGGTGTAGCAGGTCACACCGGTGTTGGACACGTGCTGCTGCCAATCAACGTTGATGTGCTGCGTCATCTGAATCATGCGGCGCGCCACCACTTTGGTGTACTTCGAATCCTCCGCAAAATTGGCCGGGTTGTGGCAATACACACAGCCCTCATTGGGTGAAACCCAAGCCGTGATAGCCGTCATGTGACGGGCAAACTCAGCGACACTGAGGTCTCCCAACACCTTGACGTTTTGGTACACCTGGGAAGCCTTGGGCCCCTCTGACGGGGCCGGAGGCAAGGCTGCCGGTGGTTGGTTCTGCTCGATCTGGGGCTCCAGGATGCGCGGGTTGTACACCTGCAGCATGCCGGTTCCCCGGTAGCCCGATTGCACCGAGTCGACAGGTGGGCGCTCAAACGGCGCGCCGCGTTCACATCCCGCCAGGGCCAGCACCGCGCCCAATGCGGCCACCGTGGTGGCCAGTCTTTGCATGAAGTTCATGGTCGTGCTCCGTGTATCAGCGCGGCTGGATGAGCGTGGCCGGGTCAACCTGTGGGGGATAAACCGCCGGGTACGGAGGCGCCACACCATGCTTGACGGCCCAGAGGTACCAGTTATCCACGACGGTGCCCGTGAGCAAAATACCGATACCGCCGGTCAAGGGGCACAGCACTGCGAACCACCAGGCCCAGCGGTGAACCGACTCCATCGTGGCGTTGAAGCCCATGGTCCAACGCCAAAACAGCGCGGCGCGCTCAGAGGCTGTGCCGCGGTCGACAATTTGTTCGATCTCGCGCTCGCCTCCATACCGGCCTACCGCCAAGATGGTGGCACCGTGCATGGCAAACAGCAGCGCCGAGCCGTATAAGAATACGATCGAAAGGGCATGGAAGGGGTTGTAGAAGAGGTTGCCGTAGCGCAACGAGAAGGCAGCTGTCCAGTCGAGGTGGCTGAAGACGCCGTATGGAACAGCCTCGCTCCAGCTTCCCATCAGGATGGGGCGAAGCAAGCCCAGCACCACGGTCAACCAGATGGCTGCCGCGAAGGCCCAAGCGATGTGGGTGCCCAACCCCAGCTCACGGGCGCGGGTGTACATGCGTGCCCACCACAGCAGCACGGATGCCAGGAAGAAGAAGCCTGCGATCAGGAACCAACCGCCGTCGTTGATGGGCGGAATAGACAGGCCGTATTCCGGGCTGGGCGGATCCAAGGACAGCCAGAACAGCTGCTTGACGAACTGGATCGGGCTCCAGTCCACCGAAGCCAGCATGTTCATGCCGATGATGGTGAACCACAGCAGGCCGCAAAACAGCGAAGCCAGACCCAGGCGGCCCAAGTAGATGGGGCCGATTTGTGCATTTCCAAGGCGGCCTAACAGGTGAAATAACCAAGGCTTGAAGTCGCGCGAGCTGTTGTAGGGGCCCAGCGGCACCCCATCGTGAAGGTGATGGGATGTCGGTTGGACGGTGGTAAAGAGGTTTTGATAGTCAGCCACGGATCGCTCCTGTGTGTGGGTCGCCGGGGTTTACTTCCAGATGGGCATGGCCAACCACCAGCCCCACCACTCCGGCCAACCACGGGTCCAGAAGGGGCCGCTGATGACGATGCACACGGCGCTGAAAAAACCGGAGGCCAAGGCCAGGAACAGGCCCAGGCGGTGAATGCCGAGCGTGCCGATCGAATAGCCGATCGTGTCGCGGAAGAAGGTGTCCTCGTACTCGGGCGTCTTGACCAACTCACCCTTCTTGGGATTGGTGGCTGACAGTACCAACCCGCCATGCAGGGACAAGGCAAAGGTGGTGGCAAAGAAGAAGCTCACCGCAAGCATGTGTGCGGGGTTGTAGTGAAAGTGCAGGTACTGGTAGCCTACGTTGGACACCCAGTCCAGGTGGCTGAAGATGCCGTAGGGGAAGCCGTGCCCCCAGGCACCCATCAGCACCGGGCGGATTACCACCAGGGTGAAGTAAGCAAAGATGGCCACGCCGAAGGCCGCCGGCACGTGAAAGCCCATGCCCAGTTTTCGGCAGATCTCCACTTCGCGCAGCGCCCAGGACACGAAGGCTCCAAGGGCACACACTGTGATGATCTGCCACAGCCCGCCCTCCATGAGCGGCGCCAGTTTCAATCCGTAGGAAAGGTCGGGCGGCGCAATGTTGATTTGCCACAGATTCCATGTGGGACCCTGCGAGGCGCCCCACAAGATCAGAACCGTTCCCAACACCGCGAAGAAGAGCGTGGTCACGCCAAAGAAGCCGACGTAAAACGGCCCCACCCAGAAGTCGAAAAGGTCGCCTCCCACCAGGGTGCCGCCTCTGACGCGGTACTTCTTTTCAAAATTCAACATGGCCATGGTTTGTCCTCCGACCCAGGTTCTGCTTGAGCTCAACTGCCTTTGAACTCCAACGTGCACGGAGTGGCGAGCGTGTCGCCACGCCGTGCACAGGTACTGCGATCAGACTGCTTACTTGCCGTTTGAAGCCACGGCTGTCGGCATCGGTGCGTTGGCCGAAGCAACTGCAGGCTTCTTCGCGCCGTCGAACCAGTTGTACTTGTTCGTGCTGAGCAGGACGAGATGAATCATCGCAGCCAGACCAAACAGGAAAATGCCTTGAACGACCATCGCCCGAAGGGGATCGTAAAGACGCCAAATTCTCCACATAGGTGTGCTCCTAAAGTAAGTGAGACATGAAGGTGTAAACAGCCGCCTTCACTCCGCCAAAGATGCTCGTCATGCCTTCGGCACCGGGCAGCCAGGTCCGCCAGTGCAAGCCCATGGCCGTGCCCAAGAGGGCGATGACCAAAAACACGACATAGCCCAACACAAAGATGAGCGAAATGCTTCGCTCGTCGTCATGCGGATGCAGCCGTGCGTGTTCAGCGTGGGTGTTTGCCATCACAGATCCTTCTGACAGGTGACCAATGGGCTATCAGAGCCAGGGACGCCAGATCCAGACGAGCAGGTGTGCGACCACGGCCACGGCCGTAAATCCCACGAAACCCTGCACCCAGTAGGTATGAAACTCCTGGGCCTCGTCATCGGTCAGGCCAGAGATCGAAGTTCTCCGTTCAGCCATCGAGATGCTCCTCAAATGCGACCTTGCGGCCGTTCGCCTGCGAAACCCGCGCAGCACGGGAAGACGCGGCCGAGTGCCGCGACATCGGGAGTCCGAACTGCAAGGACGTGTTCTGTTGACCAAGACACCTGCTTCATGCCGGCATCTCCTGGCGGGCGGTGGCTTCACCGCCCATGGGGTTCTTTGCGGAAGCGGGAGCCACCGCGGTGGCGCGGGTCGCTTGACCCAAGGCCTGGCGTACCAGCTCCAGGCTCACCCGGTCTGCATCGCCGCGCTGCGCCAGTTGCTCGGCTTTGTCGCGCAGCCCCTTGGCCGCCGAAATCTGCACCAGCACCGGCTGCAGCTGCACCCACTCGCGCAGCGCGTCCTGTGCCTCTTCATCCCAGGCCAAGACCGAATCGCTGCCGCTGATACCGCGCGCCGGCGTGGCCTGCACCTGGTCCATTTCGGTGGCCAGGGGCAGGATGTGGAACAGCGCGTCAAACAGCGCGTTGCACACCTCCTGCACGAGGTAGGTGGCGCCGGCGTAACCCATGAAGGGCGTGCCGGTGTGGCGGCGGATGATGGAGCCGGGGAAGGAGGCCGGGATGTAGGCGGCCTTCATCGGCCCCTTCTGACCGGCCTCGGCCAGGTACATGCGCTCGTTGAAGCTGCCGAAGACGATCAAGGGCGTCTTCTCGTGGATCAAGCGGCGAATATTGACGTTGTCGGTTTTCTCACCGGCACGGCGCGAGACAGCGAAGTGGCAGGGCAGGCCCATCTCGTCTTCGAGGAAATGGCGCACGCCGCGCGCATAGGTTTCGCCGGCCACGATGCCAAAGCTGGCGGTGCTGAAGAAGTCTTGGGTGACCGATCGCCACAGATCCCACACCGGCTTGATGGTGGTGTGCTTCTCACGCTCAATGAAGGGCTCGGGGTCCAAGCCCAGCAAGGCACCGAGCTCACGCAGGAAAGCGGTGGTGCTGTGCAGCCCGATGGGGGCCTGCAGGTAGGGCCGCTCCAGCGCTTCGCACAGGGCGCGGCCGAATTCACGATACAGGCAGATGTTCACATCCGCGTTGGCCAGCTCCGCCACATCGGCCAGGTGGCTGCCCAGCGGGAAGGCCATGTTCACTTCGGCACCCAGGCCTTGCACCAAGCGGCGGATCTCGGCCAAGTCGCTGGGGCAGTTAAAAGTGCCGTATGCCGGGCCGATGATGTTCACGCGCGGCTTTTCGCCCGCGGGCCGCTCGGCCAGGGGCGTGCGCGCCGGAATGTGGCGCAAGCCATACTGTTGCCACAGCCACAACATGGCCCGGTTGGCGCACTGCCATTGGTCTTCGTCGATGGTGCGGGGCAAGAAGCGCTGGATGGTCGTGCCTTCAGGTGTGACCCCACCACCAATCATCTCCGCGATCGAGCCTGTGACCACCACGGCGGGCAGGTCGGGGTCAAGCACCGCATGGGCTCGCTTCATCGACCCCTCGGTGCCTTCACGGCCCAGCTGCTCTTCGGCCAGGCCCGTGACCACGATGGGCAGCTCGTGCGGTGGCAAGGCGTCGCTGTAGTGCAGCACGCTGGTCACCGGCAGGTTCTCGCAGCCCACTGGGCCGTCGATCACCACCTGCAGGCCCTTGATGGCGGTGAACACATACACCGCGCCCCAATAGCCGCCTGCGCGATCGTGGTCGAGGATCAACATCTCAGCGCCCGCCCGGCCGCCCGTAGGGCGCTGAACGCCCCCTCGGGGGGCAGTGAACGAAGTGAACGTGGGGGCTCAAGGCAACATCTCCTCGGCCTTGCGCCGCTTCATGATCTTGATGACCTGGCGGCGTGTCTCCGCCTTGAACTCGGGGCGGTCCTGCGGCACACCAGCCGCACCCTCACCCGACTCCCAAACGCCTGCTGCGTGGGCCGTTCCCACGCCGTCGAAGAAGCCGCGCATGCGGTCGAAACGCCCCTTGTTGCCCAGGGCAGCGTTGATCACCTGAGCCAAGGAGCCGGCACCAGCCGGGCCCATGAGGGGGCGCGCGGAGATCAGGTTCGTGAAGTACAGCGAGGGGATGGCGGCTTCCTTGGCGGCCTGCACCACGGGCGTGGTGCCGATGGCCAGGTCGGGCCGGAACTCGCGGATCGCGGCCACGTCTTGTTCCAGCGAGGCGCGGTACTGCACGTGCACGCCGCGCGCCTGCAACCAGGCCAAGTCAGGCGCGCTCCAGGGGGTTTTGGGGCAGGCCGTGCCCACGTAAGGCACCTCGGCACCGCTTTCGATCAGCAAGCGGGCCACCAACAATTCCGAGCCTTCGTAGCCGCTGACGGTGATGCGGCCCTTGATGGGCGTGGCGGCCAGCACGCTGCGGATCATGGGCAGGAAGCGGTTCTTGGCGGCGTCAATCTGCACCTGTGCCACATTGCAGGCCGAGCCGATGGCCTGCAGCCAGGCCTCGGTGCCCTCGACGCCCACCGGCGCCGAGCCCACCACGGCGCGGCCGGCTGCATCGAATTCGCGCACGCTGGCGGTGTAGAAGGGGTGAATGGCCGCCACCGCGGCGCAATCCAAAGCGGTGTAGAGCTCGCGCCACTCGCGTGTGGGCACCACGGTGCCGACCGCCAGGTTCATGGGCTGCAGCATCATGCCGATGCCCACGGGGTCGGCCGGGAACATTTCGCCCAGCAAGGTGATGGCCGGCAGCTGCGGGCGTGCCTGGCGCGGCGCAGCCACGGGGCCGGCCTGCGCTTCGGTGCGCGCGTAACGCAGCATGGCACCGGCCAGCACGTCCTTGGCCTCGGCGTGGGTGGGCACACCAAAGCCCGGCACATCGATGCCGATGATGCGCACGCCGTTGATCTCAGCCGGCAGCAACTGCAGCGGCACACCGCTGGCTGTGGGCACGCACAGGTTGATGATCACCACGGCGTCGACCTTCTCGGGGTCGGCCTGGGCGTGCACCGCCTCGCGAATGTCCTCGAACAGCTTACCGGTGACCAGGGTTTCGCTGTTGAAGGGCACATAGCCCACGCTGCGGCGGGCGCCGTAGAAGTGCGAGGTGAAGGTCAGGCCGTACACACAGCAGGCCGAGCCCGACAAGATGGTGGCGGTGCGCCGCATGCGCAGGCCCACCCGCAGGGAACCAAAGGCCGGGCACATGCTCTGGGGTTGGTCGTGCGGCCCCGCACCCTCGGGCAGTGGGTAGTCCCGCGCGTACTGCGCCAGCACCTCGAACTTGCCCGAGGCCTGCGCGGCGGCCTTCATCTTTTCGGCACCCGAATGGCATCCCAGGCCATCTTGCTCAGTGGCCAAGCGGTTGACGGGCTCGTGTGGGGCGTTCATGGCGGCGGCGGGTTCGTGTACCGGCAGCGCTCACGCGTTGTCGTACACCACCTCCAGGGTAGGACGGGCCACTTCTTCGCGGCCCATCATGTCGAAGCTGGTGGCGGGCTCGAGCACCACATTTCGGCCCACGGTGTCGGAAGAGAACAGACCCAACAGCTCGTCTTGCGTTTGAGGCTTGGGCCGCTGCGGCGGTGCCACGGCCACATTGGTGGCCAGTTCCGCAAACAAGGGGCCCCACTGGCCATCGGGCTTGCCGATGATTTCGTAGGCTGCGCTCTTGCGGCGGATGTCTTCGTGCGCCGGAATGGAGGCCAGCACCGGAATGCCCGCGTTCTTGGCAAAGGCCTGCGCCTCGCCGGTGCCGTCGTCTTTGTTGATGACCATGCCGGCCACGCCCACATTGCCGCCAAGCTTGCGGAAGTACTCCACCGCCGAGCACACGTTGTTGGCCACATACAGCGACTGCAGGTCGTTGGAGCCGACCACGATCACCTTCTGGCACATGTCGCGCGCAATGGGCAGGCCGAAGCCGCCGCACACCACATCGCCCAGGAAGTCGAGCAGCACGTAGTCAAACCCCCAGTCGTGGAATCCCAGCTTTTCCAGGGTTTCGAAGCCGTGGATGATGCCCCGCCCACCGCAGCCGCGGCCCACTTCAGGGCCGCCGAGTTCCATGGCGAAGACGCCGTCACGCTTGAAGCACACGTCACCAATGGAGACGGCCTCACCAGCGAGCTTCTTCTTCGATGAGGTCTCGATGATGGTGGGTGTGGCCTTGCCCCCAAACAACAGCGACGTGGTGTCGCTCTTGGGGTCGCAGCCGATCAGCAGCACCTTCTTGCCCTGCTGCGCCATCATGTAGCTGAGGTTGGCCAGCGTGAAGCTCTTGCCGATGCCCCCCTTGCCGTAGATGGCAATGATCTGGGTTTCCTTCTTCACCTCGCCGGTGTGCACCGCCGGCGGCTCCAGGGCGGCTTCAGCGCGCAGCTGTTGCCGGTTGAGCATCAGTTGAACCGGTGCGGTACCCGGGATGGCGGTGTTGCTGCTCATGCGGAGGCACTCCAGTCAAGGATCATCTTCAAACAGGCCGGATCGCCGAAGGCGGTCCGGTACGCGTTCTCGGCACGGGCCACGCGTTCGCGATGGGTGACCAAACCGTCAAGAGAGAGCCGGCCACTGGCCAACAAGGCCTGCACCGCCAGCATGTCCGGGCGCTGCCACTCGGCGGCGGCACGGATGCGGGCCTCCTTCATGAAGGCCGGCGGGAACTGAAAGGACAAGGGCTCGTGATAGAAGCCCGCCAGCACGACCTCGCCCCCCGGGGCCAGGCGCGCAATCAACGTGTCCAGCAGCTTGGGGTCGCCGCTGACGTCGTAGATGGCCTTGTAGTCGCGCCGCGGGTCATCTTCGGGGTGCAGCACCCGGTAGCCCTGGGCACCGCCCTGCCGTATGGCTTGGGTTTCCCACACGGTGGGCTCGACGCCCCCAGCGGCCACGACCAGGCGCGCCAACAGACGCCCCAAGACACCATGGCCCACGATCAGGTCGGGCGGGTCGTGCGGCAAGCCGCGGCCACCGCCGGCCACCGAGTGGTAGGCCGTGGCGGCCAAGGCCAACAACACCGCCTCTTCGCCCAGGGATTCGGGCAGCGGGAACACCCGGGCTGCCGGCACCACCACACGCGAAGCCGAGCCTCCAAAGAGGCCGCGCGCACCTTCGTAACAGTTGGCCCCAGGGACGAACACGCGTTCGCCGATCTTGTAGTCGGCTTGACGGCCGGCTTCCACCACACGGCCCACGGACTCATAGCCCGGCACCAGGGGGTAGCCCATGCCCGGGAAGGGGGGCATCTTGCCGGTCCAGAACAAGCGCTCGGTACCGGTGCTGATGCCGCTCCACTGCATGTCCACGACCAGGTCGGCGGGCCCTGGCGCCTGCAGGGCCAGGCGGCTCACCCGCAGGTGTTCAGGCCGTTCAATGACAACGGCCAGCGTGCTCAGATCGGCATCCATGAGCGTCATCCTAAGCTTACTTTGCGCAATGTCAACTCTTGTTTACGTCTGATTCAGGCTGTTTTGGTGGCCACCATGACCCGGGTCTGCAGGGGCAGCCGGGTGGGCATCAGCTGAACCGCCCCAAAACCCGCCGCCGCCAACAGGCGCCCCAGGTGTTCGGGTGTACGGGGCCGCCCACGGCCCATGGCCATCAGGTAGAAGCCGAAATAGGCCTCCCCCATGGGTTCGGCCCCCGGCGTGCCCGACATGGGCTCGGCCAGCACCACCGTGCCGCCCGGCTGCAAAGCGGTATGCACCGCGCGCAACACCGCCAACACCCGTTCGTCGGGGTGGTCGAAGGCCACCCGGATCAGGGAAATGATGTCGGCCCCACCGGGCAAGCCGTCTTGCGCGAAATCGCCGCCGTGCACCGCGCAACGGCGGCCCAGGCCCGCGCGCGTCAGGCGCTCGCGCGCCCGCTCGGCCACCGCCGGCAGGTCAAACAGCATCAGCTGCAGGTGCGGGGCGTGCTCGGCCGCCTGTTGCACGAATCGCCCTTCCCCACCGCCCACGTCCAAGAGGCAGCGGTGGCGCCGCAGGTCCACTGCCTGCAGCACCTCTTCGGCAATCATGGGCTGCGTGGCCGACATCAGGGCCGAGTAGGCGGCCACGTCGGCGTCGCTCAACACCCCGGGCTGGGCGGTGTTGGCATACACCCAGTACGAGGCCATGCGCCCCGTGGGCGCGTCGGCCTTCAACAGGGCCACCGGGTCGCGCAGGTCTTCGTACAGCAAGGCATGGTGTTCGACCATGGCGGCAATGCCGGGGTCACCCACCAGGGGCGCGCCCAACACCCCCAGGCCGTAGGCGCCGGTGTCGCGCTGCTGCAGCAGTTGCAGCGAACACGCCGCACGCAGCAAGCGCTCCAGGCCCGCCTCGGGCACCCCGGTCAGGGCAGCCAAGCGCGGCAAGGTTTGCGGCCCCGTGGCCAGGTGATCAAACAGCCGCAGTCGCACACTTGCCAAGAGGGTTTGGCTGTAGACGAATCCGGCCATGAGGTCGAACAGCGAACGCGCGCGCCGGCGCACCAGGGCACGCGGCAGGCGCCAGGCCATGGCCCAGCGCCGAAACCAGGGGTGCACCAAACGCGCGTCGCGCCAATCCAGCCACCGGTCGCGCCAGGTGGTGGAGGCGGGTGCGGCCCAATCGGGTGTGGGACTCGAAGAGGTCAGTGGCTGCATGGGGGCAGGTTCAGGCCACCGCACGCACGATGTCGGGCACCAGCTCCTGCGGCACCAAGCGCAAGGACTCTTGGCGCACCAAGTGGCGCAGCAGGCCCGCGCCCTCGCAGGCCGGCACGGAAGCCTGGGCGCGGCGCACCAGGTCTTCGAAGTAGCGCACCGCCCCATCCAGGCCCAGCTCGGCCGCGCAGCTCGGGCGGTGGTGTTCAGCGTCCTGGCCCACCGGCTTGCCCAACAGGGCCGGGTCGCCGGCCACATCGCGTATGTCGTCGGCCACCTGATAGGCCTCGCCCAGTGCGTCGCCGAAAGCACGCCAAGGCTCGGCTGCTACGCCGCAGGCCAGCGCACCGCACATGGTGGCGGCGGTGAAGAGCGCGCCGGTTTTGGCGCGCTGGTAGTCGTGCAGGTCAGCCTTGGGCTCGCATTCCCAGGCCTGACCGGCCACGATGCCCGTGGGCATGCCCACCCCGGCGGCCACCGCAGCCAGCACCTGGGCCATGCGACGAGGGTGTGCGCCACCGGCCCGGCCGATCACCTCAAAGGCCATCACGATCAGGGCGTCTCCGCCCAGCACCGCCAGGCGTTCACCCCAAGCCTTGTGCACCGTGGGCTGGCCGCGGCGCAAATCGGCGTCGTCAAAGCAGGGCAAGTCGTCGTGCACCAGGGATGCGCAGTGCAGCAGTTCGATGGCCACCGCTGCGGCATTGGCCAGCTCGGGGTCGTCATCGCCACAGGCCATGGCCACGGCCAAGCACAGCTGTGGGCGGATGCGGGCCCCGCCCGGAAACACCGCATGCCGCACGGCCGAGACCAGCCGCGGCGGGCAGCCCGGCCCACTGCTGTGGAGTACCGCGTTTTCCAACGCGGACTCGATGCGCGTCAACAGGCTCATGGTGCCTCCTTGGGCATAAGGGAACGAAGGGGGGTAACGGTGGCGTCCCGGCTGTGGGGACAGGCCTCACGCCGCGTGGGCGCGCCCGGCAAGCCAAACAGACGGGCCATGGTGTCGGCCGTGGCGCGGCGCTGGGCCTCGTCGCTGGCGTGAATCTCGTGCAGGGCGCCGTGCATCAGCTTGCCGGTGAGGCCGCGTGTGAGGGCCTGCAGCACCGCTTCCACATCTTGGCCGCGCGCCAAGCGCCGGCGCGCGCGCCCCATCTCGATTTCGGCCCAGTGGTCGGCGCGGTGCTGCAGCGCCTGGATCAAGGGCACGCTGCGCCGCTGCTGCATCCAATGTTCGAAGCTGCGCACGCCGTCGTCGACGATGGTTTCGGCCTGCTCGATGGCGGCTTGCCGGTTCGAGGCGCCCTCGCGCACGATGCCGGCCAAGTCGTCCACGGTGTACAGGTACACATCCGACAGGCGCGCCACCTCGGGTTCGATGTCGCGTGGCACGGCCAGGTCCACCATCAGCATCGGGCGGCGGCGGCGCTGTACCAGGGCCCGCTCCACAGCGCCCAGGCCTATCAGGGGCAAGGCGCTGGCGGTGCACGACACGACCAGGTCGAACTCAGCCAAGCGGGCCGGCATGGTGGACAAGGGTATGGGTGTGGCCCCGGTGCGCGACACCAAACGCGCCGCGCGGTCGGCACTGCGGTTGGCCACCACCATGGCGGCGGGCTTACGCGCGGCCACATGGGTGGCCACCAGCTCGATCATTTCGCCCGCACCCACAAACAAGACATTGAGCTTGCCGAAATCCTCAAACAGCTGGTCGGCCAGCTTCACCACGGCCGCGGCCATACTGACCGACTGCGCACCAATTTCGGTGCGGGTGCGCACGGCCTTGGCCACCGAGAAGCTGCGCTGGAACAGCTGGTGCAAGGTGCTGCCCAGCGTGCCCGCCTCCCCAGCGTGACGCACGGCGGCCTTCATCTGGCCCAGGATCTGCGGCTCGCCAATCACCATCGAATCGAGCCCACTGGCCACCCGGAAGGCGTGGCGCGCGGTTTCGCCGCCCTCGCGCACATAGAGGTGGTCGTTGAGCGCGGCGCCAGGCATGCCGCCCTGCCCCGCCAACCAGCTCATGCCCGCGTGGCACACGTCGCGCATGGTGCCGCCGTGGGTGGCCACGTACAGCTCGGTACGGTTACAGGTGGACAGGATGGCGGCTTCGCCGGCCTGCGATTCCAAATGGGCCCTCAAGGCCCGAAGGTGATCGCCCAGGGCGTCCTGGGCCACGGCGAATCGGCTGCGTACATCCAGGGGCGCCGAATGGTGGTTCAAACCAATGGAGACGACATTCATGAGAAAGGGCTAGCCGCGCAGATTCCGGGTTGTCCCGAAAATTGGACAGTTCCAAGTGTCAATTTATAGTGATAGTATGGCTGTCACACGAAGTTGACAACCCGGGATGCCCCGTTCAGGGCAGATTCGGGAGGCAGGCAGCACCATGAAGCAACCCTTTCCCTTCTCGGCCATCGTCGGACAGGACGAGATGAAGCGGGCCATCCTGGTCACGGCCGTCGACCCTTCGGTGGGCGGCGTGCTGATCCTGGGCGACCGCGGCACGGGCAAATCCACGGCGGTGCGCGCCCTGGCCGCCCTGCTGCCCCCCATCCGGGCCACCCGCGGTTGCCCCTACCACTGCGACCCCGCCCGCCCCAGCCTGAGCTGCGCCGCCTGCCGTAAAGCCGGCTGGAGCCGGAACTCACCCGGCGACGCAGCCGCCTGTGACGTCGACCTGATCCCCGTGCCTGTGGTGGATTTGCCACTGGGGGCCACCGAAGACCGCGTGGTCGGCGCGCTCGATTTGGAAAAAGCCTTGTCCCAGGGCCAGAAGTCGTTTGAGCCGGGCTTGCTGGCCCGCGCCAACCGCGGCTTTCTGTACATCGACGAGGTCAACCTCCTTGAAGACCACTTGGTGGACCTGCTGATCGATGTGGCCGCTTCCGGCGAAAACGTGGTGGAGCGCGAAGGCCTGAGCGTGCGGCACCCCGCGCGCTTTGTGCTGGTGGGCAGCGGCAACCCTGAAGAAGGCGAGTTGCGGCCGCAGCTGCTGGACCGCTTTGGCCTCTCGGTGGACGTGCGCACGCCCGGCGACATTCCCACGCGGGTGGAGGTGATCAAGCGGCGCGACGCCTATGAGCGCCAGACCGAAGCCTTCTGCGCGCAGTGGAAGCTTGAGGACCAAAAGATTCGCCAGCAGATTGAAGCCGCGCGCAAGCGGGTGGCCGACCTGGTGGTGCCCGATGAAGTTCTGGAGAAAGCCGCCAGCCTGTGCCTGCAGCTGGGCACCGACGGCCTGCGCGGCGAGCTCACCCTGCTGCGGGCCGCACGCGCCTGGGCCGCACTGGAAGGCCACACCAGCGTCACCACCGACGACCTGCGCGCCGTGGCCCCCAGCGCACTGCGCCACCGCCTGCGGCGCAACCCCTTGGACGACACCGGAGCCGGCGTGAGGATCGAGCGGGCCATGGCCGAGGTACTCGCACCAGGCTTAGGTGCACAGGCCGCCTGACACGCCCGCGCACGGCCACGTTCATGGGCCAACCCCACACAAAAACCGGCGCCGACGTGCTGGCCCTGCGGCGCCAGGCGCCGGCTTCGTCGGCCCGCGCGGGTGCGGCTGATGCCCATGAGGCAGCCCATGCTGCCGACACGGCCGATGTGAACTGCGCGGCCGATGCCGCTGAACAGGCCCTGGCACGTTGGATGGACGCACGGCTCGTGGCCGCGCTGCTGGCGGTGAACCCCGTGGGCTTAGGGGGTGTGCACCTGAAGTCACCCGCCGGGCCGGTGCGCGACGAATGGCTGCGCCTGCTGCAGCAGGCCTGCCCCACCGCGTCCATGCTGCGCCGCATGCCGCAGCACGCCGATGAATCGCGCCTGCTGGGCGGGCTGGACCTGGCGGCCACGCTCAAGAGTGGCCGCCCGGTTGTGCAGCCGGGGCTGCTCAGCGAGCTCGATGGCGGCCTCTTGGCCTGCCCCATGGCCGAACGCTTGCCGCGCCGAGCGGTGGCCTTCTTGTGCCAAGCCCTGGACCGCGGCCATTTGCGCATCGAGCGCGAAGGCATGAGCCTGGAGGTGCCCACGCGGCTGGCCGTGGTGGCCATGGACGAAGCACTGCCCGATGGCGAAGAGCCCGGCTTGGAGCCGGCCCTGCGCGAACGCCTGGCTTTCGTGCTCGACCTGCAGAGCCTGGACTGGCGCAGCTGCGGCCTGACCCCCTTGGCCCCCCCCGATGAAGGCGCCTGGGATGAAGACGAGCGCGAAGACTTCCAAGCTGCACGTCAGCGGCTGGCGGGCATCGAGGTTCAGCCGGACGTGGTGAACGCCCTGGTGCAAGCGGCGGCAGCCTTGGGCGTGGAGTCGGCGCGTGCCCCCTGGTGGGCGCTGCAAACCGCCCGTACCCTGGCTGCGCTGCGGGGATTGGACGAACCTGGCGTCGACGAGGTGCGCGACGCCGCACGCCTGGTGCTGGGCCCAAGGGCCACACGGCTGCCCGCGCCGCCTCAAGCAGACGAGCCGCAAGACACCACCGAGCAGCAGGCCTCAGCCTCGCAGCAGGATGAGCCCGCTCCCGTACCGCCACCGCCCCTCAACACCGAGCCTCCAGAGCCCGACACCAGCGCCGCTGAGCCCCCAAGCGCCCAGGCCACCCCCGCGCCCGAGCCCGAAGAGCTGCAAGACCTCAGCATCGAAGCGATACAGGCCGCGCTGCCGGCCGGGCTCTTAGCCCTGATGGCCCAGACAAACGGCCTAGCAGCTCGCACCCGCGCGCGCAGTGAGGCTTCCTCCCGCAGCGGTGAACGGCAGCGCGCCGGTGCACAGGGGCGCCCTTCGGGCACGCGTGCGGGCCTGCCCGAAGGCGGCCAGCGCCTGAGCCTGGTGGACACGCTGCGCCAAGCCGCACCGTGGCAGCGGCTGCGCAAGGCCCGGCCGCCCGCCGTGGTGGTGCACCGCGAAGACCTGCGCATCATCCGGCGTGAGCCGCGGCGCCCCACCACCACGGTGTTTGTGGTGGACGCCTCGGGGTCCAATGCCTTGAACCGCTTGGCTGAAGCCAAGGGCGCGGTGGAAACGCTGTTGGCCGACTGCTATGTGCGACGCGACCGCGTGGCGGTGATCGGCTTTCGGGGGCAAGATGCGCAAACCCTGCTGCCGCCCACCCGCTCACTCGTTCGCGCCAAGCGCAGCCTGGCCGGCCTGCCCGGGGGCGGCGGCACACCGATGGCGCGTGCCCTCACCGATTCGCGGCTGCTGTGCGAATCGCTGCAACGCCGGGGCGACACGGTGTCCATGGTGCTGCTCACCGACGGCAAGTCCAACATCAACCTAGAAGGCCTGCCCGGGCGCGAAGCCGCGCATGCGGACGCGGTGACCGCCGCGCGCCAACTGTTTGTGAGCGGGGTGTCATGCCTGTTGATCGACACCTCGCCCAAGCCCCAGGCCCAGGCACGAGAACTGGCCCTGGCCATGGGGGCGCGTTACATCCCGCTGCCCCAAGCGCAAGCCGGTGAGATCGGACGCATCGTGCGCAACAGCCGCGCGGCCTAGGCCCACGCCGCGCCCACCGCCATGAGCGAAGCCTTGAGCTGGGACCGTGACGGCGCCGACTGGCCGCTGCGCGAACACAGCCGCTTCATCTCGCAAGGGCACTTGCGCTGGCATGTGCAGCGACTGCAGCCCCCACCCAGCACGGCAGCCACTTCACACCCCCAGCGCGTGTGGCTGCTGCACGGCACGGGCGCTTCCACCCACACCTGGCGAGACCTGGCGCCCATCTTGGCCCAGCACCATGAGGTGATCAGCGTGGACCTTCCGGGGCACGCGTTCACCCGCGGCGCGGTGGATGAAGACCTCACCCTGCCCGGTATGGCGCGCGCGCTGATCGCCTTGCAGGCTGCGCTGAGTGGGGAGGAGCAGAGCGCGGATCCACGGCAGCGCGCTGATGCTTGGATCGGCCACTCTGCCGGCGCGGCCGTGGCTTTGCAGGTGATGCTGCTGCAGCCTTCCGTGGTGCGTGAAGTGATCAGCCTCAATGGCGCCCTCTTGCCTTGGGGCGGCCGCGCGGCCAGCGTGTTCATGCCGGTGGCCCGTGCGCTGGCCACGAACCCGTGGACCACCCGATTCTTCGTGTGGAACGCCCGGCGCACCGGCACGGTCGACCTGCTGCTGCGCGATACGGGTTCGGTGATCGACGAACGCGGCCACCGCTTGTACGAGCGGCTGGCCCACAACGAAGTGCACCTGCGCGCCGTGCTGCGCATGATGGCGCAGTGGGAACTGGAGCCCTTCGCACGCGAACTGCCGCGGCTGCAGGGCCGTGTCACCTTGATCAGCAGCGCACAAGACGGCACGGTGCCGCCGTCCATCAGTGCCCGCGCGGCGGCGCTGATCCCGGGATCCAAACTCATCGCCCTGCCGCGCTGGGGTCACCTGGGCCATGAGGAGGCGCCGGCGGAGTGGGCGAGTTTGGTGTTGCAGGCCATGCGGGAGGAAGCGTCATGAAGACACTGGTGACCGCCATGCTGAGCTTTGGCTTGGCCTGGACCGCCACCAGCGCCCGTGCCTTGGAGCCAAGCTCCCTGGATGCCCTGGGTCTTTCGGCTCACCAAATGAAGATCCTGAAGGCCGAATTGGAGCGGCGAACCCTTGCCAAGGAGATACCGGGAGCTGTGTTTCTCGTGGCCAAGGACGGGAAGATTGGAGGGATCGAGGCCGTAGGGCTGCAGAATCCTCACAAGGGCACACCGATGCAAGAGGACTCCATCTTCCGGATCGCCTCAATGACCAAGCCCATCGTGAGTGTGGCGGCCATGATGTTGGTCGAACGTGGGCGCCTTGCCTTACGGGACCCAGTAGCCAAGTACCTGCCGGAGTTCCAAAACTTGCGCGTTGCCGTGGAAGAGCGCGACGCTGATGGGAAGACCTCGATTCGATATGAGCCGGCCCGTACGACGATGACGGTGCACGATCTGTTTCGGCACACGGCGGGCCTCTCATCGGGCAACCTGGACAACTCATATGTCGACAGGCTGATGGTGGAGTCTGGGATCCTGGGCACAGATCAGACCCTTGCGGAGCAAATCACCAAGCTGGCCAAGCTCCCCCTCAAACATCAACCCGGCTCAACCTTTGAGTACAGCATCTCCGTGGATGTGCTCGGGCGCATCGTGGAAGTGGTTTCCGGACAGGAGCTCGACCAGTTCATCAAGCAACACATAACCGACCCGTTGAAGATGCCCGACACGGGGTTCTGGGTACCCGCCCGAAATCATGAGCGTCTGGCGTTTCCACAGATCAACCTGACAACCGGTAGCCCCTTCTTTGTCAGACCGGTTGAAGTCCGGCCCAAGCGACTAAGCCCCGGTGGTGGCATGGTGTCCACAGCCCTGGACTATGCGCGTTTCTGTCAAATGCTGCTCAACGGCGGGCAGCTTGATGGGGTGCGATTGCTGAGCCCCTCGTCGGTTGAGTTGATGACCTCTGATCATCTACCCCCAGGACTGAAGTTCGCCGCCCGTTACGCGCCGTCTCGAAATGTCCTGACCCCGATGCCCGAGCTGGGTATGGGTTTCGGACTGGGCTTCGCTGTGCGAACGCACGCGGGGCGCAGCGCACTACACGGGAGTCTGGGCGAATACTGGTGGTCGGGCGCGACGGGAACCAATTTCGTGGTCGATCCTCGCCACCGCTTGGTGTTGATCCTCTTGACCCAACAACCAGACCGATTGGCGGAGTACCTGGCCCTGATGCGAAATATGGGCTACCCGCTGTTGCTGGGACCGCCCAAGGCCGAGCGCTGAGGCTTGCGGTGTCGGCTCGTGGAGGTTGACCACCCGTCGGTACTCCGTCGGTGTGATCCCCAGATGCTGACGGAAGAAACGGGCGAAGTGGCCGGGTACCGCAAATCCCAAGGAGTCGGCCTCATCGCCAACAGAGCGATTGGTCTTCGACAACTGATCAATTGCCGATTCAAACCGCAGGACAGTCCATCGACAGGCTCAGGTCGCTCTTCATCATGGCGATCGAGCGGCGGACGCACGGGTCCATCGCTGCGGGGAGGAAGCGGCTCAGGTAGAAATCGAGGTCACAGCCTTGGTGCCTGACGAGGATGACTAAACCGATATCGAAAGTTGTGCTGGTTGGTCGCGGGCTTCACGACGAGGTGATACGGCCCCTGGGCTCGCGCAATTTCCCATCATCAATTTCAGTAACAGCTTTGCCTGCGCTCACCACGTCGGGTTTGTCGTTTCTCAGCTCAAGCTGGCCCCCATGTCGCGGCAGCAAGGGGCTTTGCACCGGTCCCGCTTACTTTGTAAGCAGCTGAGCCCCAGCCGGACTGCCGCGCATCCGCCCGCTGCAGGGTTTGCCCCGGGCCCTCCTTGCACAGCCAGTTCCTAAACTGTGCCGGTCCGCTGTGTGGAGGCCAACATGCTCGTCTTCAACTTGCTGCGAAACGCCTTGGTCGCTGCGCTGCTGATGTCCTGTGCCTCCTTTGCTATCGCGCAGAGCAGCACCATCCGCATCATCGTCGGCTTCCCACCGGGAGCCACCTCTGACACCCTGACCCGAGTGTTGGCCGAGGGCATGAGCAAGCGGCTGAACCAACCCGTGATCGTCGAAAACCGAGCAGGTGCAGCGGGTCAACTGGCCAATATTGCATTGAAGAACGCAGCCCCGGACGGCACCACGCTGATGATGACGCCAGTGGCTACGATGTCCATCTACCCCCATAGCTACGGTGCTCAACTGCGGTATGACCCCTTCAAGGATTTTGTACCCGTAGCGCATCTGACGAACTTCCAGATCGGTCTGGGCGTGGGAATGCAGGTGCCGGCACAGAATCTGCGCGAGTATGTGGCATGGGTCAGGTCTAAGCCCGACACCAACGCCTTTTACGGCTCGGCTGCTGCGGGCAGCATTCCGCACTTCTTTGGCGCGATGTTCGCCCGCTCAGCAGGCTTGAGCCTGCAGCACGTACCTTACAAGGGAACAGCCGCAGCCATGCAGGCCTTAGCCGCAGGTGAGATCGCAGCGCTGTCCACTGTGGCGGCTGACCTGCAGACGCTGGTGCAGAGCAACCGAGCTCGCTTGTTGGCTGTTGCAGGCGAAGCTCGCAGTCCGCAGTTTCCCAATGTGCCGACGTTTCGTGAACAGGGTTTTGATTTGGTGGCGAATGGTTGGTATGGCTTGTTCGCCACCGCTGGCACCCCTGTAGCAACGATTCAGCGCCTAGCCCGTGCCGCACAGGACAGCATGGCTGACCCCACCGTGAGCAAGCGCTTGGCCGACATGGGGCTCGAACCTACCGGCTGGGGTCCCGAGCGCCTGGCCGAGGTGATGAAGACCGACTACGAGCGTTGGGGCCCTCCAATCCGAGACTCCGGATTCAAGCCTGAGTGACCGGGAGTTGCGTCAAATGAGAACGCAACGGCCCAACATTGTCTTTATCGTCGCCGACGATTTGGGGTTTTCCGATCTAGGCTGCTATGGAGGGCGAGATGGCGATTTCGGCCCGGTTTCGCCGGTACTTGATAGCCTTGCGGCGTCAGGCCTACGCTTCACACAGGGTTACAGCAACTCACCGGTGTGTTCACCCACGCGCTTTGCGCTGATGACTGGGCGCTACCAGTACCGCCTGCGAGGTGCTGCAGAGGAGCCCATTAGCATCCGAAGCCGAAGCAGCTCCATACTGGGCTTGCCACCGGACCATCCCACCCTGCCATCACTTTTGCGCGATGCTGGCTACCGTACGGCGCTCATCGGCAAGTGGCATATGGGCTACCCGCCCCACTTTGGACCCCTGCGCTCCGGTTACGACGAATTCTTTGGTCCGATGTCAGGTGGGGTCGACTACTTCACCCACGCGGCTACCAACGGCTCTCACGACCTCTTCGAGGGCGAGACCGAAGCCCCGACGCCTGGCTACCTCACCGACCTGCTCTCGCGCCGGACAGTAGCCGTGATCGAGCGACAGGCAAAGGATGCTCGGGAGGATCAACCGTTCTTCATCAGCCTGCACTACACGGCGCCACATTGGCCCTGGGAGACGCGCGATGATGTAGCGCTTGCCGATCAGGTACGCAGCAACCTCTTCCACCTAAACGGCGGCAATGTCAACACCTACCGCCGCATGATCCACCAGATGGACGAAGGTATCGGATGGGTGGTTGACGCCCTTAGGCGACATGACTTGCTAGACAACACCCTAATCGTGTTCACGAGCGACAACGGGGGTGAGCGCTTCAGCGACAACTGGCCCCTGGTCGGTGGCAAGATGGATCTAACGGAAGGCGGCATCCGGGTGCCGTGGATCGTGCACTGGCCGGCGGTAGTGGCTCCGGGCCGAAGCACGCAGCAGCTGTGCATGACGATGGACTGGTCAGCCACCTTGCTCGAATTGGGCCGAGCTACAGCGGACCCCAGATACCCTCTTGACGGCGTGTCCCTAGCACAACTCCTGGGAGATACATCCAAGTGCTTTGACCGGCCGCTTTACTGGCGAATGAATCATCGCGATCAGCGTGCCTGCCGCTTCAGTGAATGGAAATACCTCCGGGTGGACGGCTGCGACTACTTGTTTAATCTGGATCAGGACGAACGCGAGCGGGCCAATCAGGCAGCTGTTCAGCCCGAACGGCTGGCGCAAATGGTTCAATCATGGGAGGCTTGGAACGCCACGATGCCGCCGATCCCTTCGGATGCGATCGTCAGCCTGGGCTACTCGGTACGGGATATGCCCCAGCGCTGAACGGGTACTCTGAAGTTGGCTCGCTACTTCTCGCTTCTTTTCGGCTGATTTAAGTTCCTCATGCCCGGCCTGCCATAGAGCGGAGCTGCTGCCGGTTTCACAGACACCCACTTAAGGTGAAAGATGAAACCGAAGATGGTCTATTGAGAGAAGAAGTTGGCTCCACGACCTGCGCCACAGCGCCGCAAGCGAAATGATCAATGCCGGGGTGGACCTTTACACCGTCGGCACCGTGCTCGGTCACAAGGACGCACGCTCCACAAAACGCTACTCGCACCTCAATGCGGCGACCCTGCAAAGGGCCGTGAATGCCATCGGTGGTCAAAAATCCCCACACAACGGGGCTCATTTGGGTACAAAAAAAGGGCCGCCTAAGGCAGCCCAAGTAATTGATCTATTAAGATTTTTTGGAGGCGCGAGGCGGAGTCGAACCGCCCTAACCGGATTTGCAATCCGGGGCATAACCGCTTTGCTATCGCGCCACGCTTTAAGGGTGCAGGTTAGCACGCCCTTCAAAACCGTGTCGGCAGCGCAAGCGGGGCACCACCGACAAAAAAGGGAAGCCTGGGCTTCCCTTTTCGTGGAATTTGGAGCGGGAAACGAGGCTCGAACTCGCGACCTCAACCTTGGCAAGGTTGCGCTCTACCAACTGAGCTATTCCCGCATGAGTACAGGCTTGCGCCAGTAACGGTCTCGGCTGTTTGAATGTGTTTGGTCGCACATCCCCCGAGCCCTCTACTGTACAACACTTTGGCCCGCCTTTGCAATTCCCCACGCCTAGGGCGAGGGGTCGCCCTTCAATGCTTGATGGCCTCACCACCGGCTTCGGCCGGCGGTGCCTTGGCAGCGGTCGTTTCGGCCTCCTTCACGGGGGCAGCAACTTCTTCATCGGGCAGCGGCTGCGGCTTGCCGGCCAGGGCCACTTCCAGCACCTTGTCGATCCACTTCACCGGCACGATCTCGATGTGGTTCTTCACATTCTCCGGAATGTCCTGCAGGTCCTTCACATTCTCTTCCGGGATCATCACGGTCTTGATGCCGCCGCGGTGCGCGGCCAACAGCTTTTCCTTCAATCCGCCGATGGCCGTGACCTCACCGCGCAGGGTGATCTCGCCCGTCATGGCCACGTCTGAGCGCACCGGAATGCCCGTGAGCGCCGAGACGAAAGCGGTGGTCATGGCGATGCCCGCGCTGGGGCCGTCCTTGGGCGTGGCGCCATCGGGCACGTGGATGTGGATGTCGCGCTTCTCGAAGAGCTCGTCCTTGATGCCCAACAGGCGGGCACGCGAACGCACCACGGTGCGCGCGGCCTCCACCGACTCCTTCATCACATCGCCGAGCTGGCCGGTGCGGATGATGTTGCCCTTGCCGTTCATCACGGCGGCTTCGATGGTCAGCAAATCGCCGCCCACCTCCGTCCAGGCCAAGCCCACCACCTGCCCAACCTGGTTGGTCTTTTCAGCGCGGCCGAAGTCAAACTTGCGCACGCCCAGGAAGTCGTTGAGGTTCTCCTCATTGACCACCACGGTACCGGTGTACTTCTTAAGCTGCAGGCCCTTGACCACCTTTCGGCAGATCTTGCCCACTTCGCGCTCGAGCGAACGTACACCCGCTTCACGGGTGTAGTAGCGGATGATGCCGCGAATAGCGCCTTCTTGAACGTCGAGTTCGCTGTCCTTCACGCCATTGTTCTTGCGTTGCTTGGGCAGCAGGTAGGTCTGCGCAATGTTGACCTTCTCGTCTTCGGTGTAACCCGACAGGCGGATCACTTCCATCCGGTCGAGCAGCGCCGGCGGAATGTTCATCGAATTCGAGGTGGCCACGAACATCACATCGCTGAGGTCGAAGTCGACCTCGATGTAGTGGTCGCTGAAGGTGTGGTTCTGCTCAGGGTCCAGCACTTCGAGCAGGGCCGAAGACGGGTCGCCGCGAAAGTCCATGCCCAGCTTGTCGATTTCGTCGAGCAGGAACAGGGGGTTGCGCGTGCCCACCTTGGTCAGCGACTGCAGCACCTTGCCTGGCATGGAGCCGATGTAGGTGCGGCGGTGGCCGCGGATCTCGGCTTCGTCACGCACACCGCCCAGGGCCATGCGCACGAACTTGCGGCCGGTGGCGCGCGCCACGCTTTGGCCCAGTGAGGTCTTGCCCACGCCCGGCGGGCCCACGAGGCACAGAATGGGCGCCTTGACCTTGTCCACTCGCTGCTGCACCGCGAGGTATTCGAGGATGCGCTCCTTGACCTTTTCCAGGCCGTAGTGGTCTTCGTTGAGCACCTCTTCGGCGTTGGACAGGTCGTGCTTGACCTTGGTCTTCTTGCTCCAGGGCAGGTTGACCAGGGTGTCGATGTAGTTGCGCACCACGGTGGCCTCGGCCGACATGGGCGACATCAGCTTGAGCTTCTTGAGCTCGTTCTCGGCCTTCTGGCGCGCTTCCTTGGGCATGCGCGCGGCCTTGATTTTCTTTTCCAGCTCTTCGAGGTCAGCACCCTCTTCGCCGTCGCCGAGTTCCTTCTGGATGGCCTTGACCTGCTCGTTGAGGTAGTACTCGCGCTGGCTCTTTTCCATCTGGCGCTTCACGCGGCCGCGGATGCGCTTTTCCACCTGCAGGATGTCGACCTCGTGCTCGAGCAACTCCAGCAGCTTTTCCAAGCGCTTGGCCACGTCGTACAGGTCGAGCACGCTTTGCTTGGCCTCAAGCTTGAGCGGCAGATGCGCGGCGATGGTGTCGGCCAGGCGGCCGGCATCGTCAATGCCCGCGATCGAGGTGAGGATCTCCGGGGGAATCTTCTTGTTGAGCTTGACGTACTGGTCGAACTGCTGCGTCACCGCGCGGCGCAGGGCTTCGATCTCAGGTGAGGCCTCGTTTTCGGCGGCCACGCTCACCACGTCGGCCGTGAAGTACTCGCCCGTGTCTTCAATCTTCACGGTGCGGGCACGCTGCGAACCTTCCACCAATACCTTGACGGTGCCGTCGGGCAGCTTGAGCATCTGCAGGATGCTGGAGATGCAGCCGATCTCGAACATGTCGTCGGCCTTGGGCTCGTCTTTTCCGGCCGCGCGCTGGGCCACCAGCATGATCTGCCGGCCGGCTTCCATGGCCGCTTCCAAGGCCTTGATGGACTTCGGGCGCCCCACAAACAGCGGGATCACCATATGGGGGAAGACGACCACGTCGCGCAGCGGCAGCAGGGGCAGGGTGGCGGGGTCCTCGATGAGGGGGGCTTGTCCAGGCATGAAAGTCTCTCTTTCTTCAGCCTACTTGGGGGCCGGCAGAAGGATTGCAAGTGCCCCACTGGAACACCGGGTAAAACGGGCTTCAAGAGGGCAAAAATGGTCGAACTGAGCCCCATTGTGCACGCGCACAGGCCCTGACCCTGAGACGGGCACGGACATGGGCATGTGCACGCACAAACTCACGGATGGCAAGGGTGGATCGGATCAGGCGCCCGGGACTTGAGCGGGCTCAAGCGCCCGCGGAAATGCCGGGCGCGGGGTCCGTTGAAGCGCTTAAGCGCTGGCCTTGGTCTCGCGGTACACCAACAGGGGCTTGGTGCCCTCGTCGATGTTGTGCTCGTCCACCACCACCTTGGCCACGCCGTCGAGCGTGGGCAGGTCGAACATGGTGTCGATCAGCGAATGCTCCACGATGGAGCGCAGGCCGCGGGCGCCGGTTTTGCGGGCCAGTGCCTTTCGGGCAATCGCGCCCAAAGCCGAGGGGCGCACCTCAAGCTCCACCCCGTCCATGGCGAACAAGCGCTCGTACTGCTTGACCAGGGCATTCTTGGGCTGGGTGAGGATCTGCACCATGGCGTCTTCGGTGAGCTCACCCAGGGTGGCCACCACCGGCAGCCGGCCGACAAGTTCAGGAATCAGGCCGAACTTGATGAGGTCTTCGGGCTCGGCGTCCCGGAACAGTTCGGCCGCCTTCTTTTCGGTCTTGGACTGCACCGAGGCCGAGAAGCCAATGCCCGACTTTTCAGTCCGGTTCTGAATCACCTTTTCCAGGCCATCAAAGGCGCCGCCGCAGATGAACAGGATGTTGGTGGTGTCGATCTGCAGGAAATCTTGGTTGGGGTGCTTGCGCCCGCCCTGCGGGGGCACGCTGGCCATGGTGCCTTCCACCAGCTTGAGCAGGGCCTGCTGCACGCCCTCGCCGGACACGTCACGCGTGATGGAGGGGTTGTCGGCCTTGCGGGAGATCTTGTCGATCTCGTCGATGTAGACAATGCCACGCTGCGCACGCTCAACCTCGTAGTTGCAGTTCTGCAGCAGCTTTTGAATGATGTTTTCGACGTCCTCGCCCACATAACCCGCCTCGGTGAGGGTGGTGGCGTCGGCGATGACGAAGGGCACATTGAGCAAGCGGGCCAGGGTTTGGGCCAGCAGTGTTTTGCCCGAGCCGGTGGGGCCGATGAGCAGGATGTTGCTCTTGCTAAGCTCCACCTCATCTTTGCCATTGGCGCCCATGTGCTTCAGGCGCTTGTAGTGGTTGTACACCGCCACCGACAGGATGCGCTTGGCGGTGTCTTGACCGATCACATACTGGTCCAGGCTGTCTTTGATTTCAGCCGGCGTGGGCAGGTCAGACTTGCCACCCTTGACAGGTGCGGTCTCAGGCGGCACCTCGTCGCGGATGATGTCGTTGCACAGCTCAATGCACTCGTCACAGATGAACACGGACGGGCCGGCGATCAGCTTCTTGACCTCGTGCTGGCTCTTGCCGCAGAAGCTGCAATAGAGCACTTTTTCGCTGGAGGAGCCCTTCTTTTCTGGCATGGGAGGTCGGTTGGCCTGTGTCGGTTCCGTGTCTTAACGATGATAGACCATCAGGCCCGCTTCTCGATCACCTGGTCCACCAGGCCATAGTCCTTGGCTTCGGCGGCGCTCATGTAGTAGTCGCGCTCGGTGTCGGCCTGGATCTTCTCCAGGGGCTGGCCGGTGCGCTCGGCCAGGATGCGGTTGAGCTGCTCGCGGGTCTTGAGGATTTCTCGGGCGTGGATCTCGATGTCGGTGGCCTGCCCCTGCGTGCCGCCCAGGGGTTGGTGGATCATCACCTTGCTGTTGGGCAGTGCGAAACGCTTGCCCTTGGCACCAGCGGCCAGCAAGAAGGCGCCCATCGAGGCGGCCATGCCCATGCACAGGGTGCTCACATCGGGCTTGATGAACTGCATGGTGTCGAAGATCGACATGCCCGCGCTCACGCTGCCGCCCGGGGAGTTGATGTACAGCGAGATGTCCTTGTCCGGGTTTTCGGACTCCAGGAACAAGAGCTGCGCCACCACCAGGTTGGCCGTGGCGTCGTTGATCGGCCCCACCAGGAACACCACCCGCTCGCGCAGCAGGCGGCTGTAGATGTCATAGGCGCGCTCGCCCCGGCCTGAGGTTTCGATGACGATGGGCACCATGCCCAGGTTTTGGGGGTCGATCACGCTCATGCTTTGATTGCTCCTGATCAGGACTGGGCCATCAGCTCGTCGAAGGGTACCGCCTTCTCCGAAACTTTGGCGCGGGCCAGGACGAACTCGGCCACATTGTTCTCGACCACGATGGCCTCGACTTCGGCCATGCGGTTGCGGTCCGTGAGGTACCAACGCATCACCTCGGCCGGCTTTTCGTAACTCTGAGAGATCTCTTCGATGTGGGCTTGCAGCTGTTCGGGCTTGGCCTTCAGCTGATGGGTGCGCACCAGCTCGCCCACCACCAGGCCCAGGCGCACGCGCTTTTCAGCCTGCTCGGTGAAGACCTCGGCGGGGATGGGCATGTTGTCGGCGTCTTTGAAGCCGCGCTGCTTGAGGTCGGCGCGGGCGCTTTGCACCATGCGCTCCACCTCGCCTTGGACCAGGGCCTTGGGCAGGTCGAGCGCGCTGACCTTGACCAGGGCGTCCATCACCGCAGCCTTGTTGCGGTTGAGCACGCGGAACTTGACCTCGCGGGCCAGGTTCTTCTTCACATCGGCGCGCAGGCCTTCCACGGTGCCGTCGGCAATGCCCAAGGACTTGGCGAAGGCGTCGTCCACCTCGGGCAGGTTCTGCTGCTCAATCTTCTTCATGGTGACCAGGAAGTCGGCTTCCTTGCCGGCCACGTCCTGGCCGTGATAGTCGGCCGGGAACTGCAGCGGGAAGGTCTTGCTTTCGCCGACCTTCATGCCGCGCACGGCCTTGTCGAACTGCTCGAGCATCTGCCCTTCACCGATGATGAATTGGAAGGCCTCGGCCTTGCCGCCCTGGAAGGGCTCGCCGTCGATCTTGCCTTCAAAGTCGATGGTGACGCGGTCTTCTTCGGCAGCACCTTCAGCGGCGGCCCGCTGGGCAAAGGTGCGGCGCTGCTTGCGCAAGATGTCCAGGGTCTTGTCGATGGCAGCCTCGGTCACCTCGGCCTGCACCCTTTCCACCTCGGCCGTGGCCAGGTCGCCGATTTGCACCTCGGGGTACACCTCGAAGGTGGCGTCAAAAGCCAAGGCCCCTTCCGGGGCTTCGTCCTTCTGGCTGATGCGGGGCATGCCGGCCACCTTCAGGGCGGCCTCATCAGCGGCCTTGGCAAAGGCCTCGCCCACCTTGTCGTTGACCACTTCGTACTGCACGGAATAGCCGTAGCGCTGGGCCACCACGCTCATGGGCACCTTGCCGGGGCGAAAGCCATCGGCCTTGACGGTGCGGGCCAGCTTCTTCAGCCGGGTCTGCACCTCGTTGTTGATGGTGTCGGCCGGCAGCACGAGCGTGATACGGCGCTCAAGCTTCTCAAGGGTTTCAACGGTGACCGTCATGTTGGGAACTCTCTGTCTAGCGGTTCAATCGGCAAGCTGGGCGAGCCGGTCAAGGCGGCGGGCAAGCCCGCCGGGATACGTGGTGCGCGGGGGGGGACTCGAACCCCCACACCATCGCTGGCGTCAGGACCTAAACCTGGTGCGTCTACCAATTTCGCCACCCGCGCAGGGTGTTTTGCGGCAAACCCTGTAGTGTACTAGCCCCCCAGGCGCGTGTGCCCCGGGCGACAATGGGCTGCCGTGAGCGTGGACCATTACGAAAACTTCCCCGTGGCCTCCATCCTGTGCCCGCCGGCGCTGCGCCCGGCGGTGGTGGCCCTGTACCACTACGCCCGCACGGCCGACGACATGGCCGATGAGGGGCCCGGCGCGCCCGAGCAGCGGCGCGCGCTGCTGCAGCGTTATCGGCAGTGCCTGCTGGCTGCGGTGGGCCAGGCCGAGGGCAACGGGGTCACCGAGGTCGCCGGGGTTGCCTTGGCCACCAAGGCCGCTGGGACCACCGTGCCTACCCCAAGGCCTCCAGGTGGCGCAAAACAAGACCAACCCAGCTGGCCCGAGGTGTTCGAGCCCCTGGGCCGTGTGGTGCAGCAACACGGGCTGCCCGTGCAGGCCCTGCTGGACCTGTTGGACGCCTTCGAACAAGACACCTACAACCCGCCCTACCCCGACCGCGCCGCCTTGATGGACTACTGCCGCCGCTCGGCCAACCCCGTGGGCCGGCTGCTGCTGCACCTGTATGGGGTGAACGACGCGCTATCCCTGGCGCAGTCCGACGCCATCTGTACCGCGCTGCAGCTCACCAACTTCTGGCAAGACTTCAGCCGCGACCATCCGGTGGGGCGCTGCTACCTGCCCCACGAAGAGGCCCGGGCACACGGCCTGAACCCACAGGACCTTTGCGCCCTGCACGACAGCCCCGCCACCCAGGCCCTGGTGCGTGAACTGGTGGGCTGGGCCCGCCAGCTGATGACCCAAGGCCAGGGGCTGGCGCCGCGCCTGCCGGGGCGTGTGGGCTGGGAGCTGCGCCTGGTGGTGCAAGGTGGGCTGCGCATCTTGGACAAGATTGAGGCCCTGCACTACCGCAGCCTGCGCCAGCGCCCACGCTTGCGGGCGTGGGATGTGCCGCTGATGCTGTGGCGTGCAGCGAGAATGCGGGCTTAAAGCCATCATGACGCCCGAGCAATACGTACAGGACAAGACCGCGCGCAGCGGCTCGTCCTTCACCACCGCCTTCAAGTTCCTCACGCCACCGCGCAGGGCTGCCATCACCGCCTTCTACGCGTTTTGCCGTGAGATCGATGACGTGGTGGACGAGGTGCGCGACCCCGGCGTGGCCGCCACCAAGCTGGCCTGGTGGCGCACCGAGGTGGGCCACGCCTATGGCGGCCAGCCCCACCACCCGGTGATGCAGGCCTTGATGCCGCACGCGCGGCTGTACGGGATTGAAGCCTCGCATCTGTTGGCGGTGATCGAAGGCTGCGAAATGGACCTGAGCCAAAACCGCTATCTCGACTACCCCGGGCTGCAGCGCTACTGCCACCTCGTGGCCGGCGTGGTGGGTGAAGTGGCGGCCAAGATCTTCGGCCAGACCGATCCGGCCACCACGACCTACGCCCACACCCTGGGTCAGGCCATGCAGCTGACCAACATCATTCGTGATGTGGGTGAAGACGCGCGCCGCGGACGCATCTACCTGCCCATCAGCGACCTGCAGCGTTTTGATGTGAAGGCGCATGAACTGCTGCAGCGTGATGCGCCCTGGGGCTACAGCGAGCGCTTCACCGCGCTGATGCAATTCGAAGCCCAGCGCGCCCATGCCTTGTATGAGCAGGCCCTGGGCATGCTGCCGCCACAAGACCGCCGTGCGCAACGCCCGGGCTTGATGATGGCGGCCATCTACCGCACGCTCTTGCGCGAGATCGAAGCCAGCGCCTTTCAGGTGCTGCACCAGCGCATTTCGCTCACACCGCTGCGCAAGGTGTGGATTGCCATGCGCACCCACTGGCAGTGGCGCTGAACCCGGGGCCCGACATGCGTCGGGTGGGCGTGGTTGGCGCGGGCTGGGCAGGCTTGGCCGCTGCGGTGGAGCTGGCAGAGGCGGGCTGGCAGGTGGAGATATGGGAAATGGCCACCAGCCCCGGCGGGCGCGGCCGCAGTGGCATCGCCCAGACCCTGCCGCAAAACCGGCCGTGGGAGCTCGATGCCGGGCAACACATCCTGATTGGCGCGTACACCGAATCCCTGCGCCTGATGCAGCGCCTGGGCGTGGATCCGAAACAGGCCTTTTGGCAGGCCCCGCTGGCCCTGGTGGGCCCGGACGGGCTGGGGCTGACGCTGCCCGCCGGCCAACCCGTGGTCGCTTTTCTGCGTGGCCTGAGCCAACACCGCGCGTGGCCCTGGCGCACCCGGGTGCAGCTCTTGTGGCGCTTGGCGGGCTGGCACCGCCGTGGCTTTCGATGCGCACCGGGGCTGACGGTGGCGCAGCTGTGCGCGGGCCTTGCCCCGCAGGTGATGCGCGAGCTGATGGAGCCCTTGTGTGTGGCCGCGCTGAACACAGCAGCTGCATCGGCCGATGCGCAGGTGTTTCTGCGGGTGTTGGCCGATGGGCTCTTCGCCGGGGCAGGTGGATCCGACCTCATGCTTCCGCGCTGGCCCCTGCGGCGGCTGCTGCCCTCACCGGCCTTGGCCAGGCTGCAGGCGCTGGGGGCGGGCGTGCACCTGGGCGAACGGGTGACGCACATGGAACCCCTGGGCCAGGGCCGCTGGAGGGTGCAAGCCAAAGACAGCCATACCGTGGACCGCCTGGTGGTGGCGGCGTCCCCCGTTGAAGCAGGCCGCCTGCTGCAGCCCTGGGATGCCGCCTGGGCGGCCACCGCGCGGGGCCTGCAGTTCGAGCCGATCGTCACCTGTTGGGTGGAGGCACCCGGTGTGCGCTTGCCACACCCCATGGTTCGGCTGGACCACGGGCCGGCCCAGTTCGTCTTCGACCTGGCCGCCATCGGTGTGCCCTGGGATGGGGGCCTGAGCCTGGTGGTCAGCGACGCTGGACCGCTCTTGGAACAAGGCTTGGCGGCCCTGGAACAAGCAGTTCTGAAGCAAGCGCAGGCCCTGCCCGGCGCCCAAGCCCGCCACACCCGAGTGGTGCGCAGCATCGCCGAGCGGCGCGCCACCTTTGCCTGCACGCCCGGCCTGTTGCGCCCCCCGGGCCGCGCGGCGGCGGCCCACGGCGGGCTGTGGGTGGCCGGCGACTATGTCGAGGGCCCCTACCCGTCCACCTTGGAGGGTGCGGTGCGCAGCGGTGTTGCTGCGGCGCAGCAATTGCGCGATTCATGATGCGCCGTTTGCTTTCGGGATGCAAAATCCACACATGGCCCGAACGCCCGCCCCCCTTGCCACGCCAGCCCCGGCCTCGGCCGAAGAAGGCCGGCAGCCGGCGATCCAGGTGCTGGAGCGGATGTTCGCGCTCTTGGACCTGCTGGCCGAGCACCAAGACCCGGTGCAGCTGAAGCTGATCAGCGAGCGCACCGGGCTGCACCCCTCCACCGCCCACCGCATCCTCAACGACCTGACCCTGGGCCGCTGGGTGGAGCGGCCCGAGGCGGGCAGTTACCGCTTGGGCATGCGGCTGCTGGAGTTGGGCAATCTGGTCAAGGCGCGCCTGGACGTGCGCGAAGTGGCCATCGGCCCGATGCGAGACCTGCACCGCCTGACCCAACAACCGGTGAACCTGTCGGTGCGCCAGGGTGATGAGATCGTTTACATCGAGCGCACGTACAGCGAACGATCGGGCATGCAGGTGGTTCGCGCGGTGGGTGGACGCGCTCCCTTGCACCTGACCTCCGTGGGCAAGCTGTTCCTGGCGCAGGACGATGCACCGCGCGTTCGGGCCTATGCCACGCGAACCGGCCTGGCCGGCCACACCCGCAACAGCCTGACCGAGCTGCCCAAGCTGGAGCGTGAACTCTCCCAGGTGCGCCAGCAAGGCGTGGCGCGCGACGATGAGGAGCTGGAGCTCGGGGTGCGCTGCATGGCCGCGGGCATCTACGACGACCAAAACCGGCTGGTGGCCGGCTTGTCGATTTCCGCGCCAGCCGACCGGCTGGAAGAGGCCTGGGTCAGCCGGTTACAGGAGACCGCGCAGACGATCTCTCGGGCACTGGGCTGCCCTGGGCCGCGTGTTCGGTGATCCACTTGCGCAGGCGTTCCGCATCCCCGATGCGTGAGTAGCGCCCGGCCGAATCCAGCAGCACCAGAATGAGCTCGCGACCTGCGAGCGTGGCCTGCATCACCACACACCGACCCGCATCGGCGATGTAGCCGGTTTTCTGCAAGGCGATGTCCCAGGAGCCCCCGCGCACCAGGCCATTGGTGTTGCGGAACTGCAGCTGTTGGCGCCCCACGGCCATCTTGGCTTCGGGCGTCACCGAGAACTGTCGCAACAGCTCGTGTTCGTGCGAGGCGCGCACCAGCAGGGCCAAGTCGAGCGCACTCGACTGGTTCTTGCTGCTCAAGCCAGTGGGCTCCACAAAGCGGGTGTCGTGCATGCCCAGCTCGCGGGCCCGTTGGTTCATGCTGTCCACGAATGACGACAGCCCGCCGGGGAAGTGGCGGCCCAAGGCGTGGGCCGCACGGTTTTCGCTGGCCATCAGGGCCAGGTGCAGCATCTCCCGCCGTGACAGGCGCGAGCCCACCGCCAGACGCGAGCCGGTGTTCTTTTCGGTGTCGACATCGTCTTGGGTAACGGTCAGCACCTCGTCAAGGTCTTGCTGGTGCTCAAACACCACCATCGAGGTCATCAGCTTGGTGATGGAGGCAATCGGCAACACGGCCTGTGCGTTCTTGCTGAACAGCACCTCGTTGGTGTTGCGGTCCAGGACCAGGGCCACACTGGACTTCAGGTCCAGGGGGTCCGGCGTTTGGTGCAGCCCATAGGTTTGCCCCATGGAAGGGCGCGCGGCCACGGCGGCCACCGCACCAGCGGCGCCCACGGCTGCTGCGGCCTTGACGCGCTTGGCGTTGGCGCTAGAGGGCTTCTTGGCGGCCTGCTCCGCCTTCTTCTTGGGGGCAGCGGCCGTGGTGGAGCGGCGATCGGCCTGGGCTGCTGGCTTGTTGGACGGCGCGGGTTTGGCCGTTGCGGCGCCGTTGGCCTGGGCCGAAACGCCGCCAGAGCAGGCCATACCCAGAACCAAGAACAGGGCCCAGAACCACTTGTGAGTGCTCAACACCATCGCGTACGCCGTGCGGCGCCCTTGCGGGCGCCCATACAGTTGACCGGACTCACCAGTGTAAGTGAGCAGGCCATCTCGATCAATGGCTTAGCGGGGGTATTTGAAGCAAAAACACGCGTTAACCCTGAGCCGCCACCCGCTCATGTTTGGAGTGGAGCTTGTTGAGCGCCGACAAATAAGCCTTGGCCGAGGCCACCACGATGTCGGGGTCTGCCCCCACCCCGTTGACCACGCGCCCACCGTGTTGAAGCCGCACGGTGACCTCGCCTTGCGATTCGGTGCTGCCACTGGTGATGGCGTTGACCGAGTACAGCACCAACTCGGCGCCGGTGTTCAGACGCGACTCGATGGCCTTGAGCGAAGCATCGACCGGACCGTTGCCATCGCTGGTGGCCTTGTGCTCGGCATCGCCTGCTGTGAACACCACCGAGGCCTGCGGCCGCTCGCCGGTTTCAGAGTGCTGTGAGAGCGCCAGCAAGCGATAGTGCTCCTGCTCGCTGGTCACGCTCTCGTCGCTGACCAAGGCGATGATGTCCTCGTCAAAAATATCGCTCTTGCGATCGGCCAGGTCTTTGAAGCGTGCAAACGCGGCGTTCACCTCGGACTCGCTTTCCAAGTCGATGCCCAACTCCTGCAGGCGCTGCTTGAAGGCATTGCGGCCACTGAGCTTGCCCAGCACGATCTTGTTGGCGCTCCAGCCCACGTCTTCGGCGCGCATGATTTCGTAGGTGTCGCGCGCCTTGAGCACGCCGTCTTGGTGGATGCCGCTGGCATGCGCAAAGGCATTGGCACCCACCACCGCCTTGTTGGGTTGCACCACAAAGCCGGTGGTCTGGCTGACCATGCGCGAGGCCGGTACGATCTGCGAGGTGTCGATGCCCAGCGTGAGTCCGAAGTAGTCCTTGCGGGTCTTGACCGCCATCACCACCTCTTCGAGCGAACAGTTGCCGGCGCGCTCGCCCAAGCCGTTGATGGTGCACTCGATCTGGCGGGCCCCACCGATCTTCACCCCAGCCAAGGAATTGGCCACCGCCATACCCAGGTCGTTGTGGCAGTGCACGCTCCAGATGGCCTTGTCGGAGTTGGGGATGCGTTCGCGCAGCGAGCGAATGAATTCACCGTAGAGCTCGGGCACCGCATAGCCCACGGTGTCGGGAATATTGAGCGTGGTGGCGCCTTCATTGATCACGGCTTCGAGCACGCGGCACAGAAAATCCGGGTCGGAGCGGTAGCCGTCTTCCGGGGAGAACTCGATGTCGCCCATCAGGTTGCGGGCAAAGCGCACCGCCTGCTTGGCCTGCTCGAAGACCTGGTCGCGCGTCATGCGCAGCTTCTTCTCCATGTGGAGTTCGCTGGTGGCGATGAAGGTGTGGATGCGTGCGCGGGGCGCGTTCTTCAGGGCCTCGGCCGCCCGCGAGATGTCCCGATCGTTGGCGCGCGCCAAGGAACAAACGGTGGACTCCTTGATGTGGTCGGCAATGGACTTGACCGCTTCAAAGTCGCCATTGCTGGAGGCCGCGAAGCCCGCTTCGATCACGTCCACGCGCAGGCGCTCGAGTTGCCGGGCGATGCGCAGCTTTTCGTCGCGCGTCATGGAGGCTCCGGGCGACTGTTCGCCATCGCGCAAGGTGGTGTCGAAGATGATGAGCTGGTCGGTCATGGTCGGCTCCTGGGTAACGTGAAGATGAACGGTGGTTGTTTGGGGCGGTCAGAATGCAAAAAGCCCGAGGGCGCTGTGCCGTCGGGCTTTCTGATGCGGGGTGTAAGACGTGTGCGATCAGGGCGCCCGGCGACAAGCCAGTGCCAGTAGCAGCAGAGCGTTGAGGGACGTGCGATTGATCGACATATCTTAAATATAGCACGGCCCGCTCAACGGTGCAGCCCTACCTCATCCGGGTCTTCGGTGGAGGTGGCGATCACGCTCACCGGCTTGCCCTTCATGCGGCGCCAGGCGTACAGCGCATAACCGCTGGCGCCGTAGATCAGGAACGTGCCAAACAGCACGATGGGTGGGTGGACGTTGATCAAGGCAATCACCAGCGCAATGACCACGATCACCACAAAGGGAACCGACTTCTTCAGGCTCACGTCCTTGAAGCTGTAGAAGGGCGCGTTGGTGACCATGGTCAAGCCTGCATACAGGGTCAGCCCAAATGCGGTCCAGGCCACCAAGGGCATCTCGCTGACTTGGCGCAAGCCCAGGTCGTCCATGACCCAAATGAAGCCCACGACCAGCGCGGCGGCCGCGGGGCTGGGCAGCCCCTGGAAGAAGCGGCGGTCCACGACGGCGATGTTGGTGTTGAAACGTGCCAGCCGCAGGGCGGCGCCAGCACAGTAGACAAAGGCGGCGATCCAACCGAGCTTGCCCAAGCCCTTGAGGGCCCACTCGTACATGATGAGGGCCGGCGCAGCTCCGAAGCTGACCATGTCAGACAGGCTGTCCATCTGCTCGCCAAACGCGCTTTGCGTGTTGGTCATACGGGCCACGCGGCCGTCCAGGCTGTCGAGCACCATGGCGCAGAACACGCCGATGGCAGCCTGTTCAAAGCGACCATTCATCGCCATCACGACGGCATAGAACCCGCCGAACAAGGCGGCCAGGGTGAACAGATTGGGCAGGACGTAGATGCCCTTGGGCCGCGGCTTGGGGCGCGGCTCGGGGGCTTCGTTGTCTTGCGGTGGGGTGGTGTTCATTTCGGGGTGAAGGATAGCTTACTGGGGAGGCGTCTTGTGCCTCGTGGGCTGTAGCGCAGCGCGCCCAAAGAAAAACGGCGCCCACCCGGAGCGCCGTCCTTCTTGAGCCGATGCAACGATCAGTTGCGGCTCTTGTCCACCAGCTTGTTGGCCTTGATCCAGGGCATCATGGCGCGCAGCTTCTCGCCCACCTGCTCGATCTGGTGCTCGGCCGTCAGGCGGCGGCGCGACAGCAGCGTGGGAGCACCCGCCTTGTTCTCCAGAATGAAGCTCTTGGCGTATTCACCCGTCTGGATGTCCTTCAAGCACTGGCGCATCGCGTTCTTGGTGTCCTCGGTCACCACACGCGGGCCGGTGACGTACTCACCGTACTCGGCGTTGTTGGAGATCGAGTAGTTCATGTTGGCGATACCACCTTCGTAGATCAGGTCCACGATCAGCTTGAGCTCATGCAGGCACTCGAAGTAGGCCATCTCGGGTGCGTAGCCGGCTTCCACCAGGGTTTCGAACCCGGCCTTGATCAACTCCACCGTGCCGCCGCACAGCACGGCCTGTTCGCCGAACAGGTCGGTTTCGGTTTCTTCACGGAAGTTGGTTTCGATGATGCCGGCCTTACCGCCGCCGTTGGCCGTGGCGTAGCTCAGGGCCAGGTCACGGGCCTTGCCGGTCTTGTCTTGGTGCACGGCAATCAGGTGCGGCACGCCGCCACCTTGGGTGTAGGTGTTGCGCACGGTGTGGCCCGGGGCCTTGGGCGCGACCATCCACACGTCCACATCTTCGCGGGGCACCACTTGGCCGTAGTGCACATTGAAGCCGTGGGCAAACGCCAGCGATGCGCCGGCCTTCATGTTGGGCGCCACTTCGGCGTTGTACACGGCTGCGATCTGCTCGTCGGGCAGCAGGATCATCACCACGTCGGCGGTCTTCACCGCGTCGGCGATCTCGCCCACCTTCAGGCCAGCCTTTTCGGCCTTGGCCCACGATGCACCGCCTTTGCGCAGGCCCACGGTGACCTTGACACCTGAATCGTTCAGGTTCTGGGCATGGGCGTGGCCCTGTGAGCCGTAGCCGATGATGGTGACTTGCTTGCCTTTGATCAGGCTGAGGTCGGCGTCCTTGTCGTAGTAAACGTTCATGGTAGGTCTCTCCAGTGGTTCAGTGGGGTCAGGATCAACGGGCCTTGGCCGCTGTGCAAACAGCGGGGCTCGTCAGGGTTAACGGGCCGTGGATCAGACCCTCAGGATGCGCTCACCTCGGCCGATGCCGCTGGTGCCGGTGCGCACGGTTTCCAAAATGGCGGTGCGGTCCACCGCCTCAATGAAGGCATCGAGCTTGCCGGCGTCACCGGTGAGCTCAATGGTGTAGGTCTTCTCGGTCACATCGATGATGCGTCCGCGGAAGATGTCGGCCATGCGCTTCATCTCTTCGCGCTCCTTGCCCACGGCACGGACCTTGATAAGCATGAGTTCGCGCTCGGTGAAGGCGCCCTCGGTCAGGTCTACCACCTTGACCACCTCGATGAGGCGGTTGAGGTGCTTGGTGATCTGCTCGATGGTGTCGTCGTTGCCGGTGGTGACGATGGTCATGCGCGACAAGGAAGCGTCTTCCGTGGGGGCCACGGTCAAGCTTTCGATGTTGTAGCCGCGCGCTGAAAACAGACCCACCACGCGCGAGAGCGCGCCGGGCTCGTTTTCAAGCAAAAGGGCAATGATGTGTTTCATGTCCAAGGGTTCTGGGCGTTCCCCGGCCCCGGGTAGGGACCGCTTCCGCCTCGAACTCGTTTGCACGATTGGCGCGCCTGTGGCGCGTCCGCTCGTGCGCGGGTTGAGTGGGTGTTCGGTTGTGCTGTGCGGGGCGCCCTGCAACCCACGCAAGCCCGGCAGCCCGATGAGGCTGTCAGACCGGCGTGGCGCCGCCTGGACGCCGCGTGCTCACAGGTCTTCCGAGCCGAGCAGCATCTCCGTAATGCCCTTGCCCGCCTGAACCATGGGCCAGACGTTTTCGGTGGGGTCGGTGCGCACGTCCAGGAACACGGTGCGGTCCTTCAACCGCAGCATCTCCTTGAGTGCGGGCTCCACTTCGGAGGGCTTTTCGATCTTCAAGCCAATGTGCCCATAGGCCTCGGCCAGCTTCACGAAATCGGGCAAGGCGTCCATGTAGCTGTGCGAGTAGCGGCCGCCGTACTGCAGTTGCTGCCACTGGCGCACCATGCCCAAGTAGCGGTTGTTCAGGGACACCACCTTGACCGGCGTTTGGTACTGCTGGCAGGTGGACAGCTCCTGGATGCACATTTGGATGGAGCCTTCGCCCGTGATGCAGAAGACCTCTGAATCGGGCTTGGCCAGCTTGATGCCCATGGCATAGGGCAGGCCCACACCCATGGTGCCCAGGCCGCCGGAGTTGATCCAGCGGCGCGGCTCCATGAAGGGGAAGTACTGCGCAGCCCACATCTGGTGCTGGCCTACATCGGAGGTGATGTAGGTGTCGATGCCCTTGGTCAAGCGGCCCAGCGTTTCCACCACGAACTGGGGCTTGATGACCTCGTCGCTGTTGCGATAGGCCAGGCAATCGCGCTTGCGCCAGTCGTTGATCTGGGCCCACCAGGCTTGCAGGTCGGCCGGTGCCGGGCGCTGTGTGGTGGCCTTGATCTGGGCGATCAGCTCCTGCAGCACGTCTTTCACATCACCCACGATGGGCACGTCCACCTTCACCCGCTTGGAGATGGAGGACGGGTCGATGTCGACGTGGATGATCTTGCGCTCGACCTGCGCGAAGTGCGCGGGGTTGCCGATCACACGGTCATCAAAGCGCGCACCCACGGCCAGCAGCACATCGCAGTTCTGCATGGTCATGTTGGCTTCGTAGGTGCCGTGCATGCCCAACATGCCCAGGAAGCGCGGGTCGGCCGCCGAGCTGGCACCCAAGCCCATCAGGGTGTTGGTGACCGGAAAGCCCAGCAGCTCATTGAGCTCACGCAACTCAGCCGAGGCCTCGCCCAGGATGACGCCGCCACCGGCGTACAGGTAGGGCCGCTTGGCCGACAGCAGCAGTTGCACCGCCTTGCGAATTTGCCCGCCATGGCCCTTGCGCGCTGGGGAGTAGGAGCGCATCTCCACCGTCTCTGGGTAGTGGAAGGCAGCGGTGTTCACGGACACATCCTTGGGGATGTCCACCACCACCGGGCCCGGGCGGCCGGTGCGCGCAATGTGGAAGGCCTTCTTGATCGTCAGCGCCAGGTCTTTGACATCCTTGACCAAGAAGTTGTGCTTGACGATGGGACGCGTGATGCCCACGGTGTCGCATTCCTGGAAGGCGTCCAGGCCGATGGCCGGCGTGGGCACCTGTCCGGTGATGATCACCATCGGGATGCTGTCCATGTAGGCCGTGGCGATCCCGGTGATGGCATTGGTCACGCCCGGGCCGCTGGTGACCAAGGCCACGCCCACTTCGCCGGTGGCGCGCGCATAGCCGTCGGCCGCATGCACCGCCGCCTGTTCATGGCGCACCAAGACGTGCTGAATGGTGTCCTGCTGGTACAGCGCGTCATAGATGTACAGCACCGCTCCGCCGGGGTAGCCCCAGAGGTACTGAACCCCTTCGGCCTGCAGGCAGCGCACAAGGATCTCCGATCCGTTGGGATCGGCAGGAGGGTTGTTTTGGGATTGATTCGAGCCGGCACGACCGTCCAGGGTCGCGGCGCGCTTGACATCCGCGGGTGATATGTCCATATCAAACCTCAGTGAATTTCTCTAACGAAAAACCGTCGGTGTCCCTCTTCGCGTGCCCGGCTTTCGTTTCGGACACTCACCCTTGTGAGGTGGATTCAGGACGTTGCGGATCAGGTCCACCTATCCGGGTTGGTCGGGTGGCGCGTGATCGGGTAGCGTGGTAGCAGAACCTGGGATTATGGCACGCAGGCCTTGACATAAACTGGGGACTGTCTGGTCCTTGCCTAGCCGCCGCCGTACCTTGTCCACCGAGCAGGAACTCAACGACTTCTTGAAAGCGGTCGAGCGGCGCGCCTTCAAGCGAACGGTCTATGCGGTTCGAGACGAGGACGCTGCCCTGGACATTGTTCAGGACGCGATGATTCGCTTGGCCGAAAAGTACGCGGACCGCCCTGCTGACGAGTGGCCGCTGCTGTTCCAGCGGATCTTGTCCAACGCCACCCTGGACTGGTTCCGACGCCGCAAGACCCGCGAAGCGGTGATGCAGAACTTCTCCTCGATCCAAAGCCCTGACGAGGATGGGGATGGCGGGGACCTGCTCGAATTCCTGGAAAGCGCCGACGAGGCGCACCAAGATGGGGCGGGCGAGCCCCTGCTGCTGCGCAAGCAAACCCTGGCCTTGCTGGAGGAAGAGATCGCCCGGCTGCCGGACCGTCAACGGGAAGCCTTCCTCTTGCGTTACTGGGAAGAGTTGGATGTCAGCGAAACGGCGGAAACCATGGGATGCTCGGAAGGCAGTGTGAAAACCCACTGCTCCCGGGCCGTTCATGCTTTGGCCAAAGCGTTGAAAGATCGAGGATTTGCACCATGAACAAGTCGCCTTCAAGCCACGAGCAACAGCTGGACCGCGCCGGACACCTGCTGGCCGCGCGCCTGGACGACGCGCTTCCGACCTTGGGTGCTGACATCGCTGAGCGGCTGCGCTTTTCGCGCGAACGCGCTTTGGCACGTGCCCGGCGCGCCCAGCTGCAATCGGCGGTGGCCTCGTCGCCGGTCTGGGCCGGGCAGGCCGGTTTGGCCATGGCCGGCGGTGGGGTGGCGGGCCGCTGGGGCGCTTGGGCGGGGCCTGTGGCCGATCAGCGCGGCGGCGGTGCTTGGTGGACCAAGCTGGTGTCGGCGCTGCCCCTGCTGATCCTGGCCCTGGGCTTTTTGGCCATCCAGGACACCTTGGCCGAGCACCAGATTCAAGCCGCAGCCGAGGTGGACGCGGCCCTGCTGACCGACGACCTGCCGCCCCAGGCGTACTCCGACCCGGGGTTCGCCGAGTTCCTGCGCCGCCAGGAGCGTTGAGCGCCGAGCCATGAACCGCATCCCCCTGTACCGCCAGCGAGAACCCTGGATGACGGGCATTGCCGCCGTCATGGGGCTGGCCGTGATCGGGGCCTTGCTGGCGTGGCTGTGGCGGCCATCCAAGCTGGTGCAGGCGGTGCCCGCACCCCTGGAAGCTTCAGCCCCTGTGGCGGCCGCACCCGACGATGCGCAGGCCGCTCCGGCGCAGGCACGCCGTGCCGTGGCCGTTTCGGGCCGCTGGTCTCGACTGTCGGCCGGTGACCAGGCCATCCTGGCGCCACTGAAGGACGACTGGTCGGAGCAGAGCGTGGACCAACGGCTGAAATGGCTGGAGTTGTCGATGCGCTTTCCGTCGATGGCCGTTGATGAACAGCAGCGGGTGCAGGACCGCATGGCCCAATGGGCGCGCATGACGACCGCCGAGCGAGGCGCGGCACGCCTGAACTTCCAGGAAATTCGCCAGTTCACGGCCAAGGAGCGGCTGGAGCAGTGGGAGGCGTATCAAGAGCTGGGGCCCTCTGAGCGCAAGGAGCTGGCGATCAAAGCCAAGGCCGCAGCCCAGACCCCAGCCGTCCCCAAACGAAGCGACAGCCCGGCGCCGGTGCCCAAGTCCAGCGGCGCCATGGCCGAAGCGCTGGCCGGCGCGGTGCCACGCCCGGTGAGCGGCACCCTGGTGCAAGCCCCGATTGGTGCCACCACGCGCCTGGTCACCCAACTGCCCAACGCACCTGCAGCCGGCACGGTGAGCGGCCCACGGCTGGCGGTGAGCGCCGGCACGGTGGACCCGGTCACCCTGCTACCCCAGGCCCGCAGCAACCGGCCCAGCACCAGCAGCGACCCGGGCGCGGGCGCTGCGGATGAGCTTGCACCTTCATCGGCACCGGCAGCGCCAGCGGCAGCGGAGCCGGGCGCCAGCATCCCGGGCAGCGGCGCCACGGCACCGGCCACCGGTGGCACGCCCTGAGGGCAACGCGCTTTCCTGGGGCTGAACCGAACCAACACAGGGCGCCCTGGGCGCACCGGCACCCTCGTCCGATGGGGGCGTTTGGCACAGCCAGGGGGTGGCGGACCGTAAGATGCGCGACGTGAACGCAGTTGAAACCCCGGCGACGGATTCGCCAAGCGCCCATCCCGGTACCGCACCAGGGCCCAGCCCCGCACCGGCCACCACGCCCGGCCTGTGGCGGCGCATGGCCAGCTTCACCTACGAAGGCGTGATCCTCTTCGGTGTGGTGATGATCGCGGGGTATCTGTTTTCCACGTTGACCCAGCAGCGGCACGCCCTGCAGGGCCAGTGGGGCCTGAGGGCCTTTCTCTTCCTGGTCTTGGGGATTTACTTCGTGTGGTTCTGGTCGCGCGGGGGCCAAACGGTGGCCATGAAGGCCTGGCATGTGCGCCTGGTGGATGTGAACGGGCAGGCGGTCTCGCAGGCGCGTGCGCTGTGTCGCTACCTCTTGTCATGGCTGTGGTTCCTGCCGGCGCTCTCGGCGGCCTGGGTGGCCGGCCTGAGCAGCGGCGCGGAGATTTTTGGCTTGATGTTCGTGGGTGTGGTGGCCTATGCGCTGCTGGCGCGGCTGCACCCGCAGCGGCAGTTCTGGCACGACGTGGTGTGCGGCACCCGGCTCATCAGCTGGCGCCCCGCCCTGCCCCCCAAACGCAAACGCGGCCAGGCGCCTGACGGTGGCCAGGCCACGCCAGCCGGGGGGTCTTCGCCGACATGAGCACCGAGCACCCCCTCAAGGGCAAGCGGGGCCTGCAGCGCATCGTCAATGCGGCAGGCTATTCCGCTCGTGGCCTTCAAGCGGCCTGGGCCCATGAGAGCGCCTTCCGCCAAGAGGTGATCCTGTCTGCTCTCATGCTGCCTGCAGCCCTGTGGCTGGGTACCACATGGGTGGAGCGGGCGCTGCTGGTGGGCACCGTGGTGCTGGTGCTGACCGTGGAACTGATGAATTCAGCGGTGGAGGCGGCGGTAGACCGCGTGTCCTTCGAACTCCACCCGCTGGCTGGGCGCGCCAAAGACATGGGCAGCGCAGCGGTGTTGCTGAGCCTGCTGCTGTGCGGGGGCACCTGGGCAGCCGCCGCGTGGGCGCGCTGGTTTTGAAGGCCCTGTGATGGATTGGACCGAAACGACATGAACACGAACCTCGACAAGGCTGCCAAGGGATGGTCGCTTTGCGTGTATTGCGGCTCGCGCTTTGGCGACGACCCGGCCTACCGAGCCTCGGCCGAGGCCACCGGGCGGCTGCTGGCCCAAAGCGGCGGTCAGCTGGTGTACGGCGGTGGCCGCGTGGGCCTGATGGGAGCGGTGGCCGATGCAGCCCTGGCCCACGGCGCGCACGTGGTGGGCGTGATTCCGGATGCCCTGATGCGGCGCGAAGTGGGCCATGACGGTGTGAAGGAACTGCACGTGGTGCAGACCATGCACGAGCGCAAGATGCTGATGGCTGACCGCTCCGACGCCTTTCTGACGCTGCCCGGTGGCATCGGCACCATGGAAGAGGTGTTTGAGATGTGGTCTTGGCAGCAGCTGGGCTACCACGCCAAACCGGTGGGCCTGCTGAACGTGGCCGGGTACTACGATGCGCTCATCCGTTTTGTGCAAGACGGCTACGAGCGGGGCTTCATCAGCCCTGAACAGCATGCCGCCCTGATCGTGGACGATGACCTTCCACGGCTGATGAAGACCCTTCAGACACAGGCCCTGGCGGCGCGGGCGGCGCCGGCGGCCGACTACAGCCGCACCTGAAGCGCGGCGGGCTTGTATAGGGGTGGCGGCTTAGACCGCCGACTCGTTGGTTTCGCCGGTGCGGATGCGGATGACCTGCTCCACGGGCGTGACGAAGATCTTGCCGTCACCGATCTTGCCGGTTTTGGCTGCGGCGACGATGGCTTCCACCACCCGCTCCACATCCTCGTCCTTCACGACGACCTCGACCTTCACTTTGGGCAGAAAATCGACCACGTACTCCGCGCCACGGTAGAGCTCGGTGTGGCCCTTTTGGCGCCCAAAGCCCTTGACCTCGGTGACGGTCAAGCCCGACACGCCCACATCGGCCAAGGACTCACGAACCTCTTCGAGCTTGAACGGCTTGATGACGGCGGTGATCTGCTTCATGGGGAGCTCCGGGTGAACAATCAACAAGATTTAAGCACGGAACTTGGACGTGATGGGGTAACGCCAGTCCTTGCCGAATGAGCGGTGGGTGATGCGGATGCCGATGGGTGCCTGCCGGCGCTTGTATTCGTTGAGGGCAATCAGGCGCACCACGCGCTCCACCGTGGGGCGGTCGAAGCCTGCGGCCACGATCTGCTCCACCGACTCGTCCTCTTCCATGTAGCGCGCCAGAATGGCATCGAGCACCTCGTAGGGTGGCAGGCTGTCTTGATCCAACTGGTTGGGGCGCAACTCGGCCGAGGGTGGCCGGGTGATGATGCGCCGCGGTATCACCTCACGCACCACGCCCTGGGCATCGGCTTGTTGGTTGCGCCACTCGCACAACTGCCACACCAGGGTCTTGGCCACGTCCTTGATGACGGCAAAGCCGCCGGCCATGTCGCCGTACAGCGTGCAGTATCCGGTGGCCATTTCGCTTTTGTTGCCGGTGGTCAAGACAATGGCGCCGGTCTTGTTCGACAGGGCCATCAAGAGGGTGCCACGGATACGGGCCTGAAGGTTTTCTTCGGTGGTGTCTTCAGGCATGCCAGCGAACTGTGGCGCCAAGGCCGCCTGAAACGAATCAAAGGTGGGCGCAATGGAAATCTCGTCATAGCGCACGCCCAAGCGCTGCGCCATGTCGCGGGCATCGACCCAGGAGATTTCGGCCGTGTAGGGCGAAGGCATCATGACCGCCCGCACGCGCTGGGGCCCCAGAGCGTCCACGGCCACGGCCAGTACCAGGGCGCTGTCGACACCACCGGACAGGCCGATGATGGCGCCAGGAAAACCGTTCTTGCCCACGTAGTCGCGAACGCCGGTGACCAGGGCCTTCCATGCCTGCTGCGGCGGGCTGGGCAGGGGGTCTATGGCACCGGTCAAGCGAAGGGCTGGCGCTTTGCTGCGGCCGCTGGGGTTTTCAGCCGGCATCGTGCCCGAGGCGTGCACGTCCACCAGCCACACCGCCTCCTGAAAGCTGGGCGCACGGGCGGCGAGCTGGCCATCGGCCTGCAGGGCGAAGGATGCCCCATCGAAGACGACCTCGTCTTGCCCGCCCGTGACGTGCGCATACAGCAATGGCCGGCCCGTTTGCTGGGCGCACCGGGCCATGGCCGCTTCTCGCTCCGGTGCCTTGTTGAGGTGAAAGGGCGAGGCGTTGAGCACACACAGCAGCTGCGCGCCCGCCTCCACGGCCGCTTGAGCCGGCTCTTCAAACCAGGCGTCTTCACAAATCAGCAGGCCCATGCGCACACCGTTGACCTCGAAAACGCCTGGCGCGCCCGCGGACCCCGGCGCCAAGCGGCCCGAGGCGAAGTAGCGGCGTTCGTCGAAGACCTGGTAGTTGGGCAGCTCACGCTTGAGGTAGGTGAGCTCGACCATGCCATGGCGCAGCACCGAAGCGGCATTGAAGCACTTGGCCACATGGGTGGAGCGCGTGCGGTCGTCTTCGTGCCCGGGTAGGCGATGGGGGTGGCCCACCACCACGGTCAGGCCCGCAAACACTCGAAGCGCTTGTGCCAACTCCTGCAAAGTGGACTGGCAGGCAGACAGGAAACCAGGGCGCAGCAGCAGGTCCTCGGGTGGGTAGCCGCACAAAGACAGCTCCGGCGACACCATCAACTGCGCCCCCTGCTCGTGGGCCTGCCGCGCGGCCTCGAGCAAGCGGACCTTGTTGCCCTGCAAGTCACCCAACACGGGGTTGATCTGGGCCAAAGCCACCTTCAACACAGCGGGCTCCGGCAGCGCGTCGACAATGTGGGGATGCAGGTTTCCAACACGGTCGCGGATTATGTCATTCGGGTCTTTTCCGACCCGGGTGAAGTGGACCCGGCGGCCTGGGACGCTTTGCTGCAGGAGCAGGCCCACCCGCTGCCCTTCATGCGCAGCGCCTATCTGCGCGCGCTGCACGACAGTGGCAGTGCTGTGGCGGCCACCGGGTGGCAAGCACAGTTCATCACCCTGTGGCGCGGGCCCACGCTGAGTGCGGCGTGCGCGGCCTATCTGAAGTCGCACTCCTACGGCGAGTATGTGTTTGACTGGGCGTGGGCCGAGGCGCACCATCGCCACGGCCTGCCCTACTACCCCAAGCTCTTGTCGGCGCTGCCCTACACGCCGGTGCCCGGCGCGCGGCTGCTGGCCCACGATGAACACGCGCGGCAAGCCCTGGCGCGTGCGCTGGTCTCTCATGCCCAAGGGTTGGGACTCTCGTCGCTGCATGTGCTGTTTCCGGATGAAGCCGATGCGCGGGCCCTGGAACAAGCGGGCTGCATGATTCGGCACGGCGTGCAGTTCCACTGGTGCCAAGACCACGAAGAGCCCATTGAGGACTTCTCGGACCTGCTGCAACGCCTGCACCGTGACAAGCGCAAGAAGATTCAACAGGAGCAGCGCCGGGTTCGCGAGGCGGGTGTGCACTTCAGCGTGCATGTCGGCGCCGAAATCGATGAGCCCTTGTGGGACTTGTTCTACGCCTGCTACTGCCAAACCTACCGCGAACACCACAGCACGCCGTACCTCAGCCGTGATTTTTTCGCGCGGCAGCAGCGTGACATGCCCGAGAACTGGGTGCTGTTCGTCGCGCACCAGGCCGGCCGGGCCATCGCGTGCTCGCTGGTGGCGGTGGACCCGCTAACCCGACACGCCTATGGCCGCTACTGGGGCGCACTGGTACAGGTGCCCTGCCTGCACTTCGATGCCTGTTACTACCAACCGCTGCAGTGGTGCCTGCAACAGGGGTACCGGAGGTTCGAGGGCGGCGCCCAGGGCGAGCACAAGATGGCCCGTGGCCTGATGCCGGTGGCCACGCGATCAGCCCATTGGCTGGCAGACCCGCGCTTTGCGCATGCGGTGGATGACTTCCTGAAACGAGAAGGCGCCCATGTGGGCGCCTACTTGGACGAGCTGCGCGAGCACAGCCCCTTCAAAGCCTGAGCCGCAAGGGCCTCAGGGCTCCTTGAAGTCCCCCGCCAACACCCACACCAGACGGCTGAGGTCGACGTGGCGGCGCCAGGCCTCCAAGGCCTGCTGCGGGGTGACCTTGGCGATGGCCTCGTCAAAGGCCTGGGCGCTTTGGAAGTTGCGGCCCAGCCACTCGTTGCTGACCAGGTTACCGGCCAGGCTGTCGTCCTGCGCACGCGACAAACGACGGAAGTTCAGCAGGCCTTGCTTGGCCTGGGTCACCTCGACCTCGGTGAAACCGTCCTTGAGGCTGCGCTCGAGTTCTTCGCGAATAGCGGCTTCCACGCGCGCACGGTTGGACGGGGCAAAGGCCGCTTGGCCAGTAAACATGGACGAGGCCTCGTGCGGGTTGAAGCTGATCTGCGTGCCCAGGCCGTAACTCAGACCCTCTTTCTCGCGCACCCGAACCCACAGGCGCGAACTGGGCGAGCCGCCCACGATGAAGTTGGCCAGCAGCAGCGGTGCGTGGTCGGCGTCGAACTCCTTGACCGCCACGGGCAAGCGCATGCCCAAGACGGCGTTTTGCTTGTCGGGCGTGCGGGTCACCAAGCGGGCCGGCGGCAAGGCCACCAGGGGCGAGGGCACACGCTGCACCGCCGTGGCCGACGCCCAGCCCGCGAAGGCCCTTTGCGCTGCTGCGCGCACGGCCGACTCATCAAAGCTGCCCACCGCGCTGAACTGGGCCTGTGAGGCCCCCAGGAAACGGGCGTGGAAATCGCGCACCTGCTCCAGGGTCAGGGCCTTCAGGCGCTGCTCGATTTCGGCAAAGCTGGGCGTGTAGCGCGGGTCGTCGGTGGCGTAGGGATTGCCGTGGCGCATCAGCGTGTTGGACACGATGGCGCCGGGCTCGTCACGTTGGGCCTGCAAACCCGACAAGGCCTGGGCACGCACCTCTTCCAGGCTGGCCGCATCCAGCGCCGGCGTGCGCAGCACTTCGCCCATCAACTCCACCACCGCGGGCAGGTGCTCGCGGGTGGTCTTCACCGACACGGTCATGCTGGTGGCGCCACCACCGACCGACAGCTCGGCCTTCAGGGCCGTCAGGCGGTCCTGCAGCTCTTGACGCGATCGCTTCTGCGTGCCCTTGTCGAAGAGGCGAGACAGCATCATGGCCGCATCGCTGCGGCCCTTGAGGGCATCCAAGTTGCCGGCGCGCAGCACCAATTGGGCTACGGCCGCGTCGCCACGCGTGGCCTTGGGCAACAGGGCCAGCTTCAGGCCAGGCTCGATGGCTGCGCGGCGGGTGCGCGCTTCGATGTTGGCCGGTGTGGCCTCAAAGGACTCGACGCTGGCGAGTCTTTCCACCGGTTTGTAGTCCTTGAGCTGGGCTGCCAGGTCGACCGCAGCCGGGGCCGGTGCGCGCTCGGGCTTGGGGGTGGGGACGTACTGTGCGAAGGTGCGGTTGGCCGGCAACAGGTGGGCCAGGGCCACACGGTTGACCTGCTCGGTGGTGGCCGCCTTCACGCGGTCACGCAGCAAGAAGTACAGGCGCCAATCGCCCAGGGCCACAAATTCCGACAGGGCAATGCCCACTTCCTCGGGGTTGGTGAAGCGCTGCTCCCAATCGTTGAGCCACTTGGCACGTGCACGGTCCACCTCCTGCTGGGTGAAGGGGTTGGTCGCCAAGCCTTCAAGCGTCTGCAGCAGGGCCGTGCGGGCAAGCTCCGTGTCTTGGTTGGGTGCCAATTGGGCGCCGAAGATCGCGAAACCCGGGTCGTGCAAGGGCACCGCGAAGGCAAACACAGCTGCCGCCTTCTTGGTCTCCACCAGCGCCTTGTGCAGGCGCCCGGCCGGTGCATCGGTCATCA
>JBJTHN010000086.1:0-9812 GCA_046094505.1 Betaproteobacteria bacterium | reverse complement strand
CAACGACCCCATCCGCCACACCTATTACCTCAACGTGAACGCGCCAGGTTACTGGCACCAAAACGGCCGCCAGTACTTCCTGGCCCTGCGCGCCAAGATGTAAGGGGGCTCCCCTTCTGCAGCACATGCGCCTGGGCTTGGGTCTGGATGTCGGCGGCACTCAGTGCCGCTGGGCACTGGCCGACGCACAGGGGCAGGTGGTGCAGGAGGGCCTGGCCGGCAGTTTCAACGGCCTGCAGGTTCACACCAAAGCCGGACGGGACCACATTGCCCAGGCCTTGGCGGGGGTGCGCCAGGTGGTGCAAACGGCCGCGGCCGCAGCCGCTGCCGCCGCCGGCCCTGCAGCGTCTGGCGGGCAACCGGCCCCTGTGGCCGCGTGGGCAGGCGTTACCGGCTTTGATGGGCACGGCGGTGAGGCCTTGCAGGTTCACCTGGCGCGTTGCCTGGGCCTGAGCCCCGGTGCGCTGCAGCTCTTCAACGATGTGGAACTGGCCCACCGCGTGAGCCTGTCCAAAGGCAGTGGCTATTTGGTGTACGCCGGAACCGGCTGCATCGCCACCTACCTGGATGAGCAGGACCAGCTGCAACGGGTTGGGGGACGCGGCGAGACCCTCGGGGATGACGGCAGCGGCTACTGGATAGGCTGCCAAGCCCTGAAGGCCGTGTGGCGCGCCGAGGACGAAGACCCGGGGTACACCCAGAACTCGCTATTGGCCCAAGCCCTGTTTCAGGCGGTGGGCGGCGCGACCTGGGAAGACACGCGCCGCTTCATGCACCTGGCCTCACGTGGCGACGTGGGCCGTTTGGCACTGGCCGTGGCGGCAGTGGCCGATCTGGACCCCTTGGCCCGTGGTCTGTTGCAGTCGGCGGGGCTGGAGCTCGCGCGCTTGGCCGCCTTGCTCATACGCCATCACGGCCCGAGGCCGGTTTGGCTGGCCGGGGGGGCCTTTGATTTGCACCCCTTGCTGCAAACCTCGCTGGCCCATGGTCTGCCGCCCGGCACCCGCGTGAACCGCTTGCAGCTCTCGGCGCACCGTGGCGCGGCCCGACATGCGGTGGGCGTCCCCGAGTACCCAAGCTGAATTCCCACGCTAAGCTCCACCCATAGCGGCAATTGAGCCGCTCAAACACGAGGTCCACAGCATGATTGCCCTTCACAGCCGATGGAGCCGCCGCCAACTGCTGTTTTCGGGCTTGGGCTGCACGGCCTTGGGCGGGACCGAGCTCTGGGCGGCGACCCCCAAGGACACTCTGGTGCTGGCCCAAGCGCTGGACGACATGATCACCTTGGACCCAGCTGAGAGCTTTGAGATCTCCACCGGCGAGATCATGGGCAATGCCTACGACCGTTTGCTGCGCGTGGACCCGAACAACCCCGCACAGTTGGCGGGGGATCTTGCGCGCAGCTGGAGGGTGTCTGCGGACGGTCGCACCTACCGCTTCGAGCTGAAGCCCGATCTGCGATTTGCATCGGGGAATCCATTGGGTGCCGAGGATGTGGTGTTCTCGCTTCAGCGCGCAGTGCTGCTGGACAAGTCCCCCGCCTTCATCCTGACCCAACTCGGCTTGAAGAAGGACAGCGTGCTCCAGCGCGTGGTGCAGACCGGCCCTTTGAGCTTGAGCATCGAAACCGATCGCGATCTGGCGCCCAGTCTGGTCTACAACTGCTTGACGGCCAACGTGGCCTCGGTGGTAGACCGCCGGCTGCTGTTGAGCAAGCAAACCAACGGCGATTTCGGCCACGCTTGGTTGCGCACGCAGTATGCCGGCTCTGGGCCCTTGAAGATTTTGCAGTGGCGGCCCAATGAGCTTGTGGCCCTGGAACGCAACGATCAGCACCACAGCGTCAAGGCACCCTTGGCGCGCGTGATCGTGCGCCATGTTAAGGAGTCCACAACCCAGCGCCTGCTGCTGCAAAAGGGTGATATTGATGTGGCGCGAAACCTCAGCCCGCAGGACTTGGATGCGGTCAAGGCCAATCCAGACTTGAAGCTGGCTTCAGCGCGGCGCGGCGAGCTGATGTACCTGGCCATGAACCAAAAGAACCCTCACCTGGCCAAGCCGGAGGTGCGCGAAGCCCTGAAGTGGCTGATCGACTACGAGGGCATCGGTCAAACCTTGGTGCGCAACACGGCACAGGTGCACCAAACCTTTCTGCCTGCCGGTGTGCTGGGGTCTTCGGCCCAAAAGCCTTACCGGCTGGATGTGGCCAAGGCCCGTACCCTGTTGTCCCAGGCGGGTTTGTCGCAGGGCTTCAAGCTCACCATCGACATGCGCACCGTGCAGCCTTATCAGGCCATCACCGAAGCCTTGCAGCAAAGCCTGCGCCAGGTCGGTATCGCGCTGGAAATCCTACCCGGCGACGGTAAGCAAACCCTGACCCGCTACCGTTCGCGACAACATGATCTGTATCTGGGTTCATGGGGAATGGACTACTGGGATCCACACACCAATGCTGACGCCTTTGCCCGCAACCTGGACAACGCCGATGCGGCGGCCACCAAGTCGCTGGCTTGGCGCAACAGTTGGCAAGTCCCGGACTTCAATCGCCGTGTCGAGGCAGCCGTCATGGAGCGCGATGCCGCTCGGCGCACCCGGCTCTATCAAGACCTGCAGGGAGAATTCCTCAAGGCCAGTCCCTTTGCCATCTTGTTCCAAGTGGTCGAGGTGGCCGGTCTGAGGGCTCATGTGGACGGTTTGGTGATTGGTCCTACGAGCGAGTCCACGCACCTGTTCAATGTCCGTAAACGCTGAGGGCTCTGCCGCCCGCCAAGCCCGTCGGGCTTGGTGGCCATCTTGGGGTGCGGTCTTGAGGCAGGCGCTGGCGCTGTGCTTTACCCTGGCCTTGACCTACCTGGGCTTGCTCGCCTGCACCTTTTTTATTGGCCGGGTCATTCCAGTGGATCCCGCCCTAGCCGTGGCGGGAGACCGAGCACCGGAACATGTGCTGCAGCGGGTGCGCCAGGAACTGGGCCTGGACCAGCCTTTGTGGACGCAATTCAGCCACTACGTGGGCCAGGTGCTCCAGGGTGATCTCGGTTCGTCCATCCTCACCTCCAACCCGGTGCTGCAGGACCTCTTGAAGACCTTCCCGGCCACCTTCGAGTTGGCCAGCGCCGGCATCGTGGTGGGGGTCGGATTGGGCATTCCACTGGGCGTATGGGCCGCCATGCACCAAGGGCGTTGGCCCGACCATTTGGCGCGCCTCTTGGGCTTGTTGGGGCATTCGATCCCGATCTTTTGGTTGGGCCTCATGGGCCTGCTCCTGTTCTATGCACAGCTGGGGTGGGTGTCGGGGCCTGGCCGCTTGGATGTGGTGCATGAGTTCAGCGTGCCGCGCATGAGTGGCTTGTTGCTGGTGGACACCGCTTGGGCCGGGCAATGGGAAGCCTTTCGTAACGCCCTGAGCCACCTGGCCCTGCCGGCCAGCCTCTTGGGCTTTTACTCGCTGGCCTACATCAGCCGCATGACACGCTCATTCATGCTCAACGAACTGGGCAAGGAGTACATCACGACGGCTCGTGCCAAGGGCTTGGCTGAGTCGCGCGTGGTGTGGTGGCACGCGCTGCGCAACGCTGCGGTACCCCTGGTCACAGTGGTGGCCCTGTCCTATGCCGCCTTGTTGGAGGGATCGGTGTTAACCGAGACGGTGTTTGCCTGGCCGGGACTGGGCCTGTACATCACCCACTCTCTTCAAAACGGCGACATGAACGCAGTGCTGGGCGGCACACTCCTGGTGGGCAGTCTGTTCATCACCCTGAACCTGCTCAGCGATGTGCTGTATCGCCTCTTGGACCCTCGGGTACGCGCACCGTGATCCTCCGAACGGCCGCCTCGCGTCTGCTGCGCCATCGACTGTCGGCACTGGGCTTGCTCATCCTCTTGCTGTTGTTGGCGGTGGCCTTGGGCGCGGACGTGCTGGCGCCGCACTCCGCCTACGATGGAGACTTGCAGAACAGGCGCCTGCTGGCGCCGGGGCCTGAACATTGGTTGGGCACCGACGACCTGGGTCGCGACATCCTGTCGCGACTGATCCACGGCAGCCGCATCACGCTGCAGGTGGTGGTCTTGGTGGCGGTCTTGGCAGCGCCCGTGGGTTTGTTGGTGGGCACGGTGGCGGGCTATTGCGCGCAGGGACGTGCACGCGTCGTGGACAGCCTGCTCATGCGCGTGACGGACATCGTGCTGGCCTTCCCGCGCCTGATTCTGGCGCTGGCTTTTGTGGCGGCTCTGGGCCCAGGCATTGAAAATGCGATCCTGGCCATCGCCATCACCTCATGGCCGCCCTATGCGCGTATCGCCCGGGCCGAGACCCTGACCCTACGGCAAGCCGGCTTTGTGCAAGCCGCACAGGCCATGGGGGCCAGCCCCAGCCGCATCGTCTGGCGACACATCATGCCCTTGTGTTTGCCCTCGGTGGTGGTGCGGGTGAGCCTGGACATGTCGGGCATCATCCTCACGGCCGCAGGCCTGGGATTTCTGGGTTTGGGTGCACAGCCCCCCATTCCCGAGTGGGGGGCCATGATCAGCAACGGTCGCCAATTCCTGCTGGACCAGTGGTGGGTGGCCGCTGCGCCAGGCGCGGCCATCCTGTTGGTGAGCCTGGCCTTCAACCTCTTGGGTGATGGCCTGCGCGATGCCCTGGATCCCAAACAGGTGGAAAAGGCATGATGAAGGTGGTGATGCAAGGCCTTGACCCGCGTGTCCTGTGGACCTGGGGCCGGATGCTGTGCCTCCTGGCGGGCTTGCTCAGCCTGCCTGTCAGCCAAGCCCAAACCGCAGCGCTGAACACGCTACCCGTTTTCAAGTCCGATCAACCCAGCCGCCCACAAGTGCGCGGCACCTGGCTCACCACCACCGCCAACGACGCCCTGGCCAGCCCCGAGCACACGGCGCGCACCATGCAGCGGCTGCGCGAGATTGGCTTGAACACCGTCTACATCGAGGCCTGGAAGAACGGCTACACCCAGTTCCCTTCGGAGGTGCTGCGCCGGGCCATCGGCGTTTCGCAGCGGCCTGCAGGCCGCGAGCAAGACCCGGCTGATTCCCCGCACACCCGCGCACAAGCACCCCGAGACCTGTTGCATGAAGCGGTGACCGAGGCCCACCGCCAGGGCTTGTTGGCCATCGCCTGGTTTGAGTACGGCTTCATGGCGGCCCATCAGTCCACCATGAACCACTTGCGCCAGAGCAAACCCGAGTGGCTCAGCCGTGACCTGCAGGGCCGCGAGGTGGCCCCCAACGGGTTCGTCTGGCTCAATCCCTTGCATCCGCAGGCGCGAGCGCTGCTGCTGGACCTGGTGCTGGAAGCCATCGACCGCTATGACCTCGACGGCATTCAGTTGGATGACCGCATCGTGTGGCCCCACGTGACCATGGGCTATGACGATTACACACGCCGCGTTTATGCGGCCGAGCACCTCGGCGCACAGCCGCCAGCGGACCATCGTGACCCGGCTTGGATGCGCTGGCGAGCCTCCAAGGTTGACGAATACGCCCGCTGGTTTGTTCAAGAGGTCAGGGCCCGCCGGCCTGGTCAGGTGGTGTCGCTGAGCCCTGCGGTTTATCCCTGGAGCTGGGAGAACTACTTGTTGGATTGGCCACGATGGACGGCATGGTCCGATGCCGACCGCTTGAGCGGCTTGCCGGTGCGCCAGGAAGCCGCCCAGCGTGTGGTGCCGCATTGGGACGAGGTCATCCCCCAGGCCTACCGCATGAGCTACGCGGCGTTCGAACAAACCTGGCGCGAGCAAACCGCTGCGGTGCAGGCGCGGGGCGCCTACCGGCCCGATGAGCTGGTGGCCGGTATCCGCATCGTCGGCGATGGTCCCGACTCTTCGTGGGATCAACTCAGGCGGTCGATGGAGTTGGTCGACAGCCTCGGGCAGGCGGGCCATGTGCTGTGGTTCAGCCGCGGCGTGTTGGACCTCTACGCGCAGGAACTGCAGGCCTGGTATCGGCAACGTGGGCCTGCCCATTCGCCGCGCTTTGCCGTGGGTTGGCGCCCGGGGTCTTGGCCCCTGGCGCGCCGTGCTGCGCCAACGCCCAAGCCCCAAGGAGCCATAGCACCGGCGCTGTGGTCTGCCGACCATCTGCCGGCTGGGCGGTATCGTGTGGTGGGCCGCCGCTTGCCCAACGCCGGCTGGCAGGACATCCAAGGGCTGCATCACCAGCAGCGTGGGCCGGTGGCCCTGACGGTGGATGGGGACTGGGCCGAGCTGGAGCTGTTGGTTGACCGACGCGAGTCGATGCGCGCCACCTTGCGCCCCGGTGCCTGGGGTGCTGAATCTGGGCCGGTCCTGTCCCCCAGTTGGAAGCCCCGCTTTGCGGGTGTGGCCGTGGCCGAACTGGAGGTGTTGGAGCCGCGCCAAGCTGTTTTGCACCTGGCCCGAATTGACCTGCAGACGCCTTGCCTGCAGTGGTTGGCCACACCGCCGGCCACATGGGGCGATGCCCCGATGGCGCCGCCTGGCCGCCACACGCCCGAAACCATCGGGCTCAAGACCAGCACCTTCCTGCGCGAACACCAGCTGCACCTGGCCATCAATGCCGCACCGTTTGGGCCTGTGGTCGATCAAGAGGGACTGTTGATGGAAGTGGCCGGCTTTCAGGTGAGCCAGGGACGACCGGTGTCGGGCCCGAGCAAGCAGTACCCGGCCCTGTTGATGATGGACGACGGAGCGGTGCGCATCCAAGCCCCGCCCTTCCCATCCACGGGTGTGCGCAATGCCGTCGGGGGATTCGACATCGTCTTGCGCGGGGGGCACGATGTGGCGCCCAAGGTGCTGGTGCCCTCGGTGCATCCGCGTACCGCGGTGGGTGTTTCGGCTGACGGCCGCTGGATGTGGCTTCTGGTGGTGGACGGTCGGCAGTTCGAATACAGCCTGGGCGCCACGCTGCATGACCTGGCCGCCTGGCTCAAGGCATTGGGCGCCACGGAGGGCATCAACCTCGATGGCGGAGGCACGAGTGCCCTGGTGCTGCGCGGCAAGCAGGGCCAAGCCGAGCTGCTTAATAGGCCCATTCACCGAAACATTCCCGGTAACGAGCGGGTGTCGGCCAGCCACCTGGGTTTGAAGGTGGGTCAACAACAGGGGGATGGAACATGCCGTTGACGGCGGTGCTGGACCACCTGGTGGTGGCGGCTTCGAGTTTGGATGAGGGCGTGCGGTGGTGCGAGTCTGTGCTTGGGGTGACACCTGGCCCCGGTGGGATGCACCCGCTGATGGGGACCCACAACCGCTTGTTGCGGGTGGATGGCCCGGGCTTCGAGCGGGCATACCTGGAGATCATTGCGGTTGACCCGGGTGCCACGCCCACACGTGCACCCGGCTTGCGGCGGTGGTTTGACTTGGATGACCCCGCGCTGATCAAGCGCCTGGCAACAGAAGGCCCGCAGCTGTGCCATTGGGTGGCCCGCAGCTCGGATGTGCAAGCCGCGCGCGCCGCTTTGTACCCAATGGGCATCGAGCGCGGGCCTGTGCTGAGTGCGTCGCGCATGACCGCAGCGGGCTTGCTGGAGTGGCAGATCACCGTTCGCGACGATGGTCATCGCCTGTTTGGAGGCGCGCTGCCCACCTTGATTCAGTGGGGTGCGGTGCACCCGGTGGCTCAGATGCCGCCCTCGGGTGTGCGCTTGCAGGCCCTGCGCTTGCAGCACCCGCAGGCCACACCGTTGTCGCAGGCCTTGGCTTGTGTGGGGATGGTCAAGGGCCAGCCCATTTCGGTGGGTGAGGGCCCGGTTCAGATCGAGGCTTGGCTGGAGGCGCCGGCGGGTCGGGTTTGCTTGGGGGCAGAACACCTGATCCAGTAGGCTGCTGTCATAAAACCATCACACAGGATGTCTACGCTTGCCGATCTGAACAACTCAATACAGGGCAAGCACATGAAGTGGTATCTCAGATTGACGGTGATGATCGCCACGGCTGTCACATCAATGTCGGTGGTTGCACAGGACGTAACGGGTGCGGGGGCGTCCTTCCCAGCCCCTGTCTATGCCAAGTGGGCCGACGCCTACAACAGGGCGAGCGGCGCACGGGTGAACTATCAGTCCGTAGGATCCGGTGCAGGCATTCGCCAAATCAGGGGCAAGACCGTTGACTTTGGTGCTTCAGATGCACCACTGAAGGACGAAGAGCTGGCCCGCGACGGCCTGATTCAATTTCCGACTGTCATTGGTGGCGTTGTGCCGGTGGTGAACATTGCCGGGATCAAACCCGGTGAGATCAGGATGACCGGTCAGGTGTTGGGTGACATCTACCTTGGCAAGATCACCCAATGGAACGATCCGGCTCTCAAAGCGCTCAATCCCGGTGTCCGACTTCCCGAGGCCGCTATTTCAGTGGTCCGTCGAGCTGATGGGTCTGGCACCAGCTTTCTGTTCACCCATTACTTGAGCAGGGTCAACTCGGATTGGAGAGACCGGGTGGGCGAGGGCACCGCTGTCAACTGGCCGACCGGCGCTGGCGGGAAAGGAAACGAAGGCGTTTCGGCCTTCGTCCAGCGCCTGCCCAATTCGATCGGCTACGTCGAGTTCGCCTATGCCAAGCAGAACAAGATGTCCCATGTACTGCTGCGAAACAAAGATGGTTACTTTGTGGGACCTGACGATCTCACCTTCAAAGCGGCGGCGGTTGGCGCCGATTGGTCCAAATCGTTCTATCAAATCCTGACCGATCAGCCCGGCAAGGATGCGTGGCCCATTACCGGCGCAACCTATATCCTGATGCACACCACCCAGGACAAGCCGGCTCAGGCTACGGCCGCATTGAAGTTCTTCGACTGGGCCTTTCGACATGGTGACAATATGGCCGCCGAACTCGAGTACGTGGTGTTGCCCGATCCGGTGAAGCAACTCGTTCGCAATGCTTGGGCTGGAATCAAAGATTCCACCGGAAAGCCAGTGCCGATGCGGTAGGCCAGGTGGGGCGTGGCGGGCCCAATGTGAGGGCTGAGGCTTTGTGACTGAATGGACCCCGGTATGAGCGTTGATGTTCTGATTGTGGAAGACGAGGCTGGCATTGCAGAGCTGTTGGCCATCAACCTTCGACATGCCGGTATGACGGTGCGCGTAGCACAAGATGCCGAACTGGCCCGATTGGAAGTTGCCCGTCAATTGCCCAAGCTGGTGCTCTTGGATTGGATGTTGCCCGGTCAGTCTGGTGTGCAGTTGGCCAGGCTGTGGCGATCACAAGAACGAACGCGAGACCTCCCGATCATCATGCTCACGGCTCGAGCAGCTGAGGATGACCGAGTGACAGGACTGGATGCTGGTGCCGACGACTACCTGTCAAAGCCCTTCTCTACCAAGGAGCTCATGGCACGTGTTCGCGCGGTCCTCCGCCGTCGAGCCCCGGAGGCCTTGGTCAGCCCCTTGGAGGTCGCAGGGATCGTGCTCGACCCCAACGATCGAACGGTCACGGTTGGAGCGCAGTCGCTCAAACTCAGTCCGACCGAGTTCAAGCTGCTGCACTTTTTGATGGCACACCCAGACCGCATTCATACCCGTACACAGGTGCTGGATCGCGTTTGGGGAGATCACGTTTTCATTGAAGAGCGCACAGTGGATGTCCACATCAAGCGATTGCGCGAAGTGCTGCGGACCGTGGGTTGTGATGCCGCAGTGCAAACCGTTCGTGGTGCGGGATACCGGTTCGCAGCACGTCCGACGCTTTAGGGCTTGGCGTTCGGGAAGAACAGCTGTTCGCCGCCAATTTTGTAGGCGACGATGGCCGCTTGGCCGCTGGAAGACACCACCCAGTCGGCAAAGGCCTGCGCCAGTTCAACCTTCACATGGGCGTGCTTGGCCGGGT
>JBJTHN010000085.1:0-7391 GCA_046094505.1 Betaproteobacteria bacterium | reverse complement strand
GGCCATCGTGCGCCGCGGGTTGGCGTGTGAGCCGCCCGGATGTGCAGGTCTCACGCCTGCGTGGGGTGTTGGCGGACGACCCCGCCCATCCAAGGTTCATCCAGACGGTCTGGGGCGTGGGCTATGTGTTCATTCCCGATGGTGCGCCGGGTCCTGCATCAACAGGCACACCGCTCGAGCCTCAATAGCCCTGCCCTCACCCACCGGCCCCATGCGCTCAGCGGTCTTGGCCTTGATGTTGACGGCCTGAGGCTCCAGACCCACGCATGCTGCCAAGCTTTGCCGCATGGCAGGGATGTGGCCCGCCAAGCGCGGCGCCTGCGCCACCACGGTGCAGTCCACGTTGACCAAGCGCCACCCGCTGGCCGCAACGGCTGCGCAAGCCTGCTGCAACAAAACACGGGAATCGGCCCCTGCGAACGTGGGGTCGGTATCGGGAAAGTGCGTGCCGATGTCACCCAGCCCCGCAGCGCCCAAGATGGCGTCGGTGACGGCATGCAGCAGGGCATCGGCGTCGGAATGGCCCAGCAGCCCAGCGGTGTGCGCAATCTCCACACCCCCCAGCACCAGCCGCCGGCCGGGCACGAGGGCATGGATGTCCCAGCCCTCACCAATGCGCAGGTTCGGAAAGCTCATGCCTGTGTGCCCCTTTCCATCATGAACGCGTGGCACCCACGAGTGCGCGCCTTTGCAGCACATGGCCAGCGCGTTCAAAGTCGTCGGGGTAGGTTACCTTGAAGTTGTCCGCAGACCCCGGCACCAAGCGAGGTTGCATGCCGGCCCACTCGATGGCGCTGGCTTCGTCGGTCACTGTGACACCGGCAGCCATGGCCTGCTCCAGCGCCCGCCGCAAGACACCCAACCTGAACATCTGCGGCGTCTGGGCCGCCCACAACTGCTCGCGCGGCACCGTGGACTGCACGCGCCCGTGTGCATCACCGCGCTTGAGGGTATCGGGCACCGGATAGGCCAACAAGCCACCCACGGGGTCAGCCTCACAAACGTCGATCAGGTTCAACAACTCATCAGCCGTGACCAGGCATCGGGCTGCGTCGTGCACCAGCACCCAGTCTTCGTCGTGAAGCCCCTGGGCATGCAGTTCCTGCAAACCGGCCAAGACGCTGGCCGCACGCGTGGGTCCGCCGACGCGGCTGGCGTGCACCCGCGCCCGCAAATCGGGCGGGACGGCTGCTTCATATGCACCGTCGTCGGCCGACAAGACCACCGTCATGCCGTCGATATGCCCCTGACGGTGCAAGGTGTCAAAGGGCAACAGGGCCCAATGCACCACGCTGCAACCGTGCATCGCGACGTACTGTTTGGGGCCGCCCGCACCCGATCGCTCGCCACGGCCTGCACAGGGCAACAGCGCCACGCGCAAGGCGCGCTGACGGGTTGCTCGCAGGGTATCCCATTCGGTCATGAGACGGATTCTAGAATCCGGCCCCACCATGCCCCTGAATGTTCCTGCGCTGGCCCTTGGCAAGCGTTACACCCTGCCCCGGCCACAGGGGTCGGCCGATGCACTGCAACTGGCCCACCACGCACAAGCCTGCAAGACCAAGGGTCAGCCCCTGGTGGTGTTCACCGCAGAACCCTCGGATGCGCTGCGGCTGCAAGAAGAAGTGCGCCTGTTTGCACCCGCGCTGCATACGGCCCTGTTCCCCGACTGGGAAACCCTTCCCTACGACAACTTCAGCCCGCACGAAGACCTGATTTCCGAACGCCTGGCCACCCTGTGGCGGCTGCACGCCACACGCGACATCGACGTGCTGTTGCTGCCGGCCACCACCGCTTTGGGACGCTTGCCGCCGGCCTCGTTCCTGGCGGCCACGACTTTTGAGTTTCGGCAGAAGCAGCGCCTGGATGAGGCGGCGCTGAAGGCGCAACTCACCCTGGCCGGGTACCAGCATGTCAGCCAAGTCGTCTCGCCGGGTGAGTATGCGGTGCGCGGGGGTCTCATCGACCTCTTTCCCATGGGCTCGGCCGTGCCCTATCGGGTCGACCTCTTCGACAACGAAGTCGATTCCATCCGAACCTTTGACCCCGACTCTCAGCGCAGCCTGTATCCCGTTCCTGAGGTGCGACTGCTGCCCGGCCGCGAGTTTCCAATGGACGAGGCTGCGCGTGCCGCGTTTCGGGCCCGTTGGCGCGAGCGTCTGGAGGGCGACCCCACCAAGGCGCGCGTGTACAAGGATGTTGGACAAGGCATTGCCGCAGCGGGCATCGAGTACTACCTGCCCCTGTTCTTTGATGAGACGGCCACCATCTTCGACTACGTGGGCTCATCGGCTCAGGTGGTGCTCCATGGTGCCGTAGACGAGTCCTTGGACCGTTTTTGGCTGGACACGCGGGAACGGCACCGCTTCCTACAGCACGACCCCGAGCGCCCCATCCTGCCGCCTGAGGCCCTGTTTCAAAAGAGCGAAGACTTCTACGCCCGCACCCAAGCCCATGCCTGCTTGTCCCTGCGTGGCCATGAGGCCCTGGATTGGGCCCAGAAGCTGCCGGAAGTGGCCATCGAGCGCGGTGCCACCCAGCCACTGGCCGCACTGGAGCATCACCTCCAGCATGGGCGCAGCCGGGTGTTGATCGTGGCGGAAAGCGAAGGGCGGCGTGAGAGCCTGCTGGACCTTCTGCGAGAGCACGGCTTGGCCTTGCCGGCGTTCGCCACGCTGGCCGAGTTTGAGGCCAGTGATGAGCCCGCGGGCATGACCTCAGCGAGCTTGGCCGAGGGCTTTCGCTGGTGCCGAGAGGGCGGTCAACTGCCGCTGGACTTCATCACCGAGAGCGAGCTCTTCTTCACCTCACCCACTGCGCGCCGGCGCAAGAAGCAGGAGCAGGTCAGCAGCGTTGAAGCACTGATCAAGGACCTGTCCGAACTGAAGGTGGGCGACCCGGTGGTGCACGCCAACCACGGCATCGGCCGCTACAAGGGCTTGGTCAACATCGACCTCTCGGCCGGTGCCGATGGCGGGGCTTCGGAGTTCTTGCACCTGGAGTACGCCGACCAAGCCACACTGTACGTGCCCGTTTCCCAACTTCAGTTGATCAGCCGCTACACCGGCGTCAGTGCCGAAGAGGCACCGCTGCACCGACTGGGTTCAGGACAGTGGGAGAAGGCCAAGCGCAAGGCGGCCGAACAGGTTCGCGACACGGCAGCCGAGCTGCTCAACCTCTACGCCCGGCGTGCGGCCCGACAGGGACATGCCTTTCGCTTTTCAGCCACGGACTACGAAGCCTTTGCCACCAGCTTTGGTTTCGAGGAAACAGCTGACCAGCGTGCCGCCATCCACGCCGTGATCCAGGACATGATCAGCCCCCGGCCCATGGACCGCCTGATCTGCGGCGATGTGGGCTTTGGAAAGACCGAGGTGGCTTTGCGGGCGGCGTTTGTGGCCGTCACAGCGGGCAAACAGGTCGCCCTGCTGGCACCAACCACCCTGCTGGCCGAACAGCATTTTCAAAACATCAGCGACCGCTTTTCAAAGTGGCCGGTGAAGGTGGCCGAGATGAGCCGCTTTCGAACCACCAGGGAAATCAAGGAAGCCATGGCAGGCCTGGCCGATGGCACCATCGATATCGTGGTGGGCACGCACAAGCTGCTCAGCGCCGAGGTGCAATTCAAGCGCCTCGGACTCTTGATCATCGACGAGGAACACCGCTTTGGCGTGCGCCACAAGGAAGCCATGAAGGCACTGCGCTCCGAAGTGGATGTGCTCACGCTCACGGCCACTCCCATTCCCCGCACCCTGGGTATGGCACTGGAGGGCCTGCGCGACCTCAGCGTGATTGCCACCGCGCCTCAACGGCGCCTGGCCATCAAGACCTTCGTTCGCGCTGAGGGCAGCAGCACCATCCGAGAAGCCGTTCTGCGCGAGCTCAAGCGGGGTGGACAGGTGTACTTCCTGCACAACGAAGTCGAAACGATCGAAAACCGCCGCAGCAAGCTCGCCGAGCTGCTGCCTGAGGCGCGCATCGCGGTGGCCCATGGCCAGATGCCCGAGCGCGAGCTCGAGCGGGTGATGCGAGACTTCGTGGCGCAACGCCATAACCTGCTGCTGTGCTCGACGATCATCGAGACCGGCATCGACGTCCCCACCGCCAACACCATCGTGATCAGTCGAGCCGACAAGTTCGGCCTGGCGCAGCTGCACCAGCTGCGAGGCCGCGTGGGCCGCAGCCACCACCAAGCCTATGCCTACCTCTTGGTGCCCGATGTGGAAGGCCTGACCAAACAAGCGGCCCAACGTCTGCAAGCCATTCAGGACATGGAAGAACTGGGCAGTGGGTTCTACCTGGCCATGCACGACCTGGAGATTCGAGGTGCCGGCGAGGTCCTGGGCGAGAACCAGAGCGGCAACATGATGGAGGTGGGGTTCCAGCTCTACAACGACATGCTCAGCGAGGCAGTACGAGCGCTGAAGGCGGGCCGAGAACCCGACCTGCTCAACCCCCTAGGCGGCGTATGGGGTGGCGGCACCGATGTGAACCTCCACGCGCCAGCCCTGCTGCCCGATGCTTACTGCGGCGATGTGCATGCCCGCCTGAGCCTCTACAAGCGATTGGCCACCGCGCGCACAGCGGCCCAGCTGGACGCCTTGCTGGAAGAGGTGACCGATCGGTTTGGCAAGCTACCCGTCCAGGGACAAACGCTGTTCGACACCCATCGGCTGAGGGTCATGGCCCAGGCCTGGGGCGTCATCAAGATCGATGCCGGCCCGCGCGTGGTGCACATCACCTTCAAGCCCAACCCACCCGTCGACGCTCTGCGCATCATCGAATTGGTGCAACGTCACCGCGACATCAAACTGGCGGGCAACGACAAGCTGCGCCTGGAGCGGGCCACCCAAAGCGCGGCCGAGCGCGCCCAATTGGTCCGTGACACCCTACGCGCCTTGGGGACGCCCAAGTCCGACACCGCCTCCCCCGCCCAACCTTGAAGCGACGCCCTCCCATGGCCTCAGAACGCACCACCTTTCGACCCGGCCTCACCATTCGCGGGGTCATCCCTCCATTGCGGCTGCGCGACTTCGGGTTGATCGCGTTCGACATGGATTCCACGCTGATCAACATCGAGTGCGTGGACGAAATCGCCGCCGCGGCAGGCCGCAAGGACGAAGTGGCGGCCATCACGGAGGCTGCGATGCGAGGCGAAATCACCGATTACAAGGACAGCCTGCGCCGGCGGGTTGCGCTGCTGCGCGGGGTGCCGGTGTCGGCCTTGCAAGAGGTGCTTGAGCACCGGCTGCAGCTCCACCCCGGCGCGCAACGACTGGTGCAGACCTGCCGCGAACAGGGGCTGCACACCCTCCTCGTCAGTGGCGGCTTCACCTATTTCACCGACGCGGTCTGCGCGGTGTTGGGGATTGAAGCCTCACGCAGCAATGTCTTGGAAGTGGTTGATGGACAACTGACCGGGCGCATGGTGGACCAGGCCTGGGGCGACATCTGCGATGGACACGAAAAGCAGCGCATGCTGCTGCAGACCTGCGAACGTTGGGGCCTGCAGGCCCATCAGGCCATCGCCGTGGGCGATGGCGCCAACGACCTGCCCATGATGGCCGTCGCCGGCTTGTCGGTGGCCTACCACGCCAAGCCCAAGGTGCGCGAACAGGCACAGGTCGCCATCGAAGCCGGCGGGCTCGACCGCCTGCTGGAGCTGTTTGAGCCCTGAACAGCGTTGCAGACGCCCCAAGCGCTGAGCCCAAAGCTCAGCCCTGCATTTGTGCCCACACCTTCTCCAGGCGCTTGACGCTCACCGGTTGGGGCGTGCGCAGCTCCTGGGCGAACAGGCTCACGCGCAACTCCTCCAGCAACCAGCGAAACTCCTCCAATCGCTCGTCCCGGCGCCCTTTGAGTTCCTGCAACCGTCGCAACCAACGCTGCTCCAAGGGCCGCAGCTCTGCCAGCCGTTGCTGGTCTCGTACAGCGTCTGCGCGGTGCTTGTCGATGCGCAACGCCACCGCCTTGAGATAACGGGGCAGTTGCTGCAACTGCAGCCACGGGGTCTCGAATAAAAAGCGCTTGCCCAACAGGCGCTGCAGCTGGGCCTGGATGTCCTCGTGGGGCTCCCTGGGCAGGCGCGCGTCACGGACCTTGCGCAACGCAGCCGCATGCTCGGCGAGCACCTGTTGCGCCAAGCGTGCCACCTCCTGGGCCACCAGGTTCAGGCGCGGCCGCCCCTGCTCCAGCAATCGGGCAAATGAAACCGCATCGGTGGGCAGTGACTCCCCCAGAAACGCCCGGTCCAAGGCCACGTGGATGATCTGCTCACGCAGCTCTTGCTCGGTCCCCAGCGGCATGTAGGCCACGGCCATGCGCTGCAGATCGGGGATATTTTTTTCCAGGTAGCGCAGCGGTTCCTTGATCTGCAGGGCGATCAGCCGTCGCAAGCCCTGCCGGTGCACCGGCTGCGCCTGCTCGGGCTCGTCGAACACCTCGATGCGCACACCGCTGCCCTGGTCCACCAGGGCCGGAAAACCCACCAGAACCTGCCCCTTGCGACGGATCTCCATCAGCTCCGGCAATTCGGCAAAGTCCCAAACCGTGTGCAAGCGGTCCTGTGCCGGTACCTGGCCTGCCGGCCCCGCAAGGTGGCCATGGCCCTGCGCATCCGATGGGGCGGGCTTGGCCACCGGTGTCGCGGCGGGCTTGGCCACCGCTGCAGCGGGCTGCGGCACAGCACCGGTCTGGGCGGACCCCTGGCGCTGCAAGGCCGCCAGGGCCTGAAATGCACCTCGGGCCTGTGCGCCCCACTCGGCCTTGAGGGCGGCCACGTGCCGCCCCATGCCCAACTGGCGTCCGTGCTCATCGACCACCCGCAGGTTCATCAGCAGGTGAGGCGGCAACTGTTCCAGCTTGAAGTCGGCCTTCTGCACCGCCAACTGGGTGCGCTCGCGCACCGCCTTGAGCAAGGCATCCATCAAGGACCCTTGCCCGAAGTCGGCGAGCTCGCAGAACTCCGCCGCAAAGTCCGGCAGCGGCACCAGACGCGAGCGCGCCTTTTGGTGCAGAGACTTGCACAGGACCAAGACCTTGTCCTTGAGCATGCCGGGCACCAGCCATTCGCAGCGCTCCTCGCTCACCTGATTGAGCACAAACAGCGGCACCTCCACGGTCACGCCGTCCCTGGCGTCGCCGGGCTCGTGCAGGTAGCTGGCGCTGCAGTCCACGCCACCCAGGCGCAGCGTCTTGGGAAAGGCCTGGGTGGTGATGCCCGCGGCCTCGTGACGCATCAGCTCTTCACGGCTGAGGAAAAGCAGGCGCGGGTTGGCCCGTGAGGCGTCCTTCCACCAGCGTTCAAAAGCGGCGCCGTGGTGGATGTCGGCGGGCACCTGCTGATCGTAGAAGGCAAAAATGAGTTCGTCATCGACCAGCACGTCCTGGCG
>JBJTHN010000084.1:0-40070 GCA_046094505.1 Betaproteobacteria bacterium | reverse complement strand
GCACGGCTGTTCGACCGTGTGGGTCGCCGTATCGAGTTGACGCCGTATGGGCGGGACATGCTGCCCCGCGCACGGCGGCTCTTGTCGGACGCCCAGGAACTGCAGCGCACGGGGCGTGAATTCACCTCCGCTGAGGCCGGTGCCTTGCGCATCGGATTGGGCTCGGGCCCAGGGGCCATGTTGATGGCGCCGCTGCTGCTGACCATGGCCCGCAATCACCCCCAACTGCACTTGGACATCGCCAGAAGCGGCACCGAGCTGTTGGTCCAGGCGCTGCGCGAGCGACGCCTGGACGCCCTGGTGGTGGACTCGCGCTCCCTGCGCCCGGCCAGCGACCTCCAGACGGAGTTTCACCACGAGATGCGAGGCGCCTTCATGGTGCGCCGTGGCCACCCCCTGGCCAAGCGCATGGCCGGCGGCCGCGCGGTGACGTTTCGGGAGTTGGCGCCCTATCCGATGGCGTCGACGCCGCTGAGCGACGAGGTGGCACGGATCATGGTGGAGCGTTACGGGCCGCAGGCCAACCCGAGCGAATGTGTGACCCTGCGCTGTGAAGAGATCTCGAGCCTGGTCGAGGTGATGGAGCACACCGACGCGGTCCTGGTGGCCATCCGGCAGGCAGCACCGAAGCTGGTGGAGCTGCGTATGCAGCCGGCCCTTTCGGCCACGGCCCGCTTCGGGCTGGTGACCCTGGCCCAACGCACAGAGCACCCGGCTCTGGCCGTGGTTCGGCGGGTGATGCAAGAGCGCTTGCGCGATCCCCCTCCCCCGGGCCCGTGAGCCTGCGGCCGGTCCTTGTGGAACACCCTGTGCAAGGGGCATTGCGGATCCTCCACAATGCCGCCGTTTGCAACACAAACAGGAGAACACCGTGCGTTCAAACCACCGACGGACCGTGATGACGGCCCTGGCCGCTGCGGCACTTGCACTTCCCGCCTCCAGCCTCTGGGCCCAAGCCTGGCCCAACAAGCCGGTGACCATCGTGGTGCCCTTCCCGCCTGGTGGCGGCACCGACGCCTTCGCTCGCCCGCTGTTTGCCGTCATGACCAAGAACTCCGGCAAGCAATTCCTCATCGACAACAAGGGCGGCGCGGGTGGCACCCTGGGTGCTGGCATCGCCTCGCGCGCGGCCCCGGACGGCTACACCTTCTTCATGGGTGCGGTGCACCACGCGATCGCGCCGTCGATGTACCCCAAGCTCGACTACAACATCGAGACCGACTTCATTCCGGTGGGCCTGGTGTCCAGCGTGCCCCAAGTGGTGGTGGTGAACCCCAGCAAGGTGCAGGCCAACACCCTGGCTGAATTCCTGGCATTCGCACGCGCCAACCCTGGCAAGCTGAACTATGGATCGGCCGGCAACGGCACCTCGCACCACCTGGCCGGCGAGCTGTTCAAGCTGCAAAGCAAGACCTTCATCACCCACATTCCCTACCGCGGTGCAGGCCCTGCCCTGCAGGACCTGATCGCCGGACAAGTGGACGTGATGTTCGACGGCTTGGGCTCCAGTGCCGCCCACATCCGGGGCGGGCGTATCAAGGCCCTGGCCGTGGCCTCCGACAAGCCGGCTCCGGGCTTCCCGAATGTGCCCTCCGCCAGGGACGGCGGCATGCCGCAGTACCAAGTGGCCACCTGGTACGGCATCTGGGCCCCCAAGGGCACGCCGGGCGACGTGATCGCCGCCATGCAGGCCGAGATGCGCAAGGCTTTGGAATCGGCCGAACTGCGCAACACCTGGACCGGTCTGGGCACCGAAACGCCGAACCTGTATGGCGAGGCTTTCAGCCGCTTCGTCTCCGGTGAAGTCAAGCGGTGGGCCGAGGTGGTCAAGGCCTCGGGCGCGAAACTGGACTGAGATGAGCCACAACCTGTACGCCGGGCTGCGCGCGGGCTTTCCGGCCGACCTGGGCGCCATCGCGGTGGAAACCGCCGATGCGCCCATCGGCCAGGATTTTGTGCCGCTGCACTACACCTGGGGCGACCTCGAGCGCGCCAGTGCACGCATCGCCAACCTCCTGGCCTTTCTGGAGTTGCCCGCGCAATCACGCATTGCGGTGCAGGTGGACAAGTCCGTTGAGAATCTGATCCTGTACTTGGCCGTGCTGCGCGCAGGCCATGTGTACCTGCCGCTGAACAACGCCTACCAGGCTGCGGAAGTCGAGTACTTCATCGGCAATGCAGAACCGGCCGTGGTGGTGTGCTCACCGAAGAACTTCGGCTGGATCAGCAAGGTGGCCTTCCTCAAAGGCACGAAGCACGTGTTCACGCTGGGCGACGACCGCGGCGGCACCCTGCTGGAGCGGGCGGCGTCTCACGCGGACGAACACGCCGTGGTGCCGCGCGGTGCCGATGACCTGGCCGCGATTCTGTACACCAGCGGCACCACGGGGCGCAGCAAAGGCGCCATGCTCACACACGGAAACCTGTTGAGCAACGCGCAGGTGCTGCAGCGGTATTGGGGCTGGAAACCCGGCGATGTTCTGGTGCACGCCCTGCCCATCTTTCACGTGCACGGTCTCTTCGTGGCCTCGCACGGCGCGTTGATCAACGGGTCCAAGATGATCTGGTTCTCGCGCTTTGATCCCAAGGCCACCATCGCCCGGCTGCAGGAGGCCTCCGTCTTCATGGGGGTGCCCACCCTGTATGTGCGCATGTTGGGTGAAAAGGCCCTGACCGAGGCCGCGTGCTCGAAGATGCGGCTGTTCATCAGTGGCTCTGCACCCCTGTTGACCGAAACCTTCCAGGCCTGGAACGCACGGACCGGCCACACCATCCTGGAACGCTACGGCATGAGCGAGACCGTGATGCTGACCTCCAACCCGTACAGCGCGAAGGACGGTGATCGCATCGGTGGAACGGTGGGCTTTGCGCTGCCGGGCGTGGGCGTGCGGGTGCGCGACGGCCAGGGTGCGGAGTGCCCCCGCGGCGAGATCGGCGGCATCGAGGTGCGCGGGCCCAACGTGTTCAGCGGCTACTGGCGCATGCCGGAAAAGACCCGAGAGGAGTTCACCGCAGATGGCTGGTTCAAGACCGGCGATGTGGGGGTGATGGACGTCTCGGGGCGTGTGACGATCGTGGGCCGCAGCAAGGACCTGATCATCAGCGGCGGCTACAACGTGTACCCGGCCGAGATCGAGGGCGTGATCAACGACATGAGCGGCGTGGCCGAAAGCGCGGTGGTGGGTGTGCCGCACCCGGACTTCGGCGAAGCCGTGGTGGCCGTGGTGGTTCCCAAGGCTGGTGCGTCGCTGAACCCGGCGTCGATCATTTCCACGCTCAAGTCGCGGATTGCCAACTTCAAGGTGCCCAAGCGGGTGTTTGTGCAAAGCGAACTGCCGCGCAACACCATGGGCAAGGTGCAGAAGAACCTGCTGCGGGAGGCCCACAAAGGGCTGTTCGCCTAGCGCAGGCGTGGCGTGCCGCTCAGGCGCGGCACTTCTCCTCGAGGTAGGCCACCGCCTGCTCCACCTGGTCCACCAGGATCAGGCACTGGTCGCCGCCCTTGAGCAGCGACAAGGCCGCGTCGATGGCCACGAATTCGCCGCGGATCTCCTCGACGTGGACGGTGCGGGCTGCGCCCTCCAGGCCCTGGCGCATGATCTTGACCACTTCCCAGTCGGAACGCCCGCGCTGGCATTGGTCCTCGTACAGGATCACATGGTCGAATGAAGCACCGAGGATGCGGGTCTGCTCGCGCAGGTCTTCGTCCCGACGGTCGCCTGCGCCACTGATCACCACGGAGCGCTTGCCGCCTTCGGCCAAGGGCAGGGCCTTGAAGGCCTGCACCAGAGCATGGATGGCATCGGGGTTGTGGCCGTAGTCGGCCACCAGGGTGGCACCCCGATAGTTCATCATGTTGAAGCGGCCAGGCGCGTTGTCGGCATCGTTGACGAAGCTGCACACGCCTTTGACGATGTCGTCCCAGGGCATGTTCAGTCCCCAACAGGCGGCCACCGTGGCCAGGGTGTTCTCCACCTGGAAGCCAATGGCCCCGCCATGTGTGATGGGCACGGCCGCCAGGGGCAAGCGGTGCTGCACCTTGCCCTCCACGGCCACCAACTCACCCTTTTCCACGAACACCACGCGACGGCCGCGGCCGCGGTGCGAGGCGATGCGGGGGTGGTGGGAGTCGCGAGCAAAGTAGATGACCTGCCCGGGGCACTCGTCGCCCATGGCGGCCACCAAGGGGTCGGCCGCATTGAGCACCGCATAGCCGCTGGGTGCCACGTTCTGAACGATCACCTTCTTGACCCGGGCAATGCCCTCCACTGTGTGGATGTGGTTCAAACCCAGGTGGTCGCCGGTGCCCACATTGGTGACCACGGCCACCGAGCAACGGTCAAAGCCCAAACCTTCACGCAGGATGCCGCCACGCGCGCATTCCAGCACGGCGGCCTGCACGTGGGGGTGCGACAACACGTTGCGCGCGCTCTTGGGGCCGCTGCAATCGCCGCTGTCGGTCTGCCGCGTGCCCACGTATACCCCGTCGGTGTTGGTCATGCCCACACACAGGCCCTGCGCTGCCAGCACATGGGCGATCATGCGCGTGGTGGTGGTCTTGCCGTTGACGCCGGTGACGGCCACCAATGGAATGCGGCCATCCTCACCGGGGGCATACAGCTCGGAGACGATGGGGTTGCCGATGTCGCGCCCCTTGCCGTACGAGGGGTTGAGGTGCATCCGCAGGCCCGGCGCTGCGTTGACCTCCACAATGCCGCCGGCCTGGTCTTCCAGGGGACGCTGCACGGTTTCGCAGACCACGTCCACACCGCACACGTGCAAGCCCACCATGCGCGCGGCGTCGACCGCACGGGCGGCCACCTCCGGGTGCACGTCATCGGTCACGTCGGTGGCGCTGCCCCCCGTGGACAGGTTGGCGTTGTTGCGCAAGACCACGCGGCGGCCTTTTTCGGGCACCGACTCGGGGGTCAGGTCTTGCTGCACCAGGCGCGCCTTGGCAATGTCGTCAAAGCGGATCTTGGTCAGGGACGTGGCGTGGCCCGTTCCGCGGCGGGGGTCGGCGTTCACGAGCTCCACCAATTGGCGCACCGTGTGCTTGCCATCGCCAATCACATGCGGCGGGTCGCGGCGGGCGGCGGCCACCAGTCGGTCGCCCACCACCAAGAGCCGGAAGTCGCTGCCCGGCAGGAACTTTTCGACCAGTACGCCGCCAATGGCTGCAGCCGTGGCGAAGGCCGCATCGAGCTGCTCTCGGCTGCTGATGTTGACCGTGACGCCGCGGCCTTGGCTGCCATTCTGGGGCTTGACCACCACCGGCAGGCCGATGCGCTCGGCAATGGCCCAGGCCTCATCGGGGTTGGCCGCCGGTGCACCGATGGGCACGGGCACGGCTGCCGATTGCAACAGGCTCTTGGTGAGGTCCTTGTCCTGCGCGATGGCTTCGGCCACGGCGCTCGTGTTGTCGACCTCGGCGGCCTGAATGCGCCGCTGCTTGTGGCCCCAGCCGAACTGCACCAGGCTGCCGGTGGTCAAGCGCCGATAGGGCACGCCGCGTGAAACGGCAGCCGAGACGATGGCGCCCGTGCTGGGGCCCAGGCGCAGGTCTTCATCCAGCTCGCGCAGCTCGGCGGCACAGGCCACACCATCCAGGTCGGCGGCTTGTGCGCAGGCCTCGTCGGGCGACCAGGCGGCTTGCAGGATCGCCTCCACCATCTCCAGGGCGCGGCGGGCCACCGCCTCCTCCGTGTACTCCACCACCACCAGGTACACCCCGTCCTCGGCCGTGCCTTCGGTGTGGCTGAAGGTGACGGGGCAACCAGCAGCGGCCTGCAGGGCCAGCAGGGTGGACTCCAGGGCATGTGCAAGGGTGATGGTGCCGCGCCGCGTGGGGGTGCGCAAAGAGCCCAGGCCGGGGCACAAGGCACGAAGGCGGTCTTCGAACCCGCTGCGCGCGTCGACCGAACGCTCTTCGGGCGTGCAGCGCACCTCCAACTCAAGGGCGGTGTGGCGGCTCCAGAGGTTCGGGCCACGCAGGGCCCGGGTGCGGATCATGTCCATGGGAACGGTCGGGGTTCGGATGTTTGAAAAGTGGTGGGGCGCAAGCGCGTGGGCTGGCGGTGGGTCGAGGGAGGTCCGGTGTTCCTTCAGGCCAACACGGACTGGTCGGGGCGCAGCTCCGGCCGGCGCAGCTCAAAGGTCTCCAGGCCGGCCACGATGAGCTCAGGCGAGAGGTCCAGTGCCCACGCCGCTGCCACTGCAGCCAAGGTGGCTGCTGGCGCTACCTCACGCGGCGTGACGCGCAGATCGCGGTCGATGTTGAGCACGGGGATGGTCTGGTCGCCTCGTGACAAGGTCACGGTTCGGCCATCGAGGTACACCACACGGCCGCCGGCGTCGGCGTGGTGGCGCAGGGCCGGCAGCGTGCCGTCTTCAGCGTAGAGGATGACCTCACCGTCACACAGGTCGGCCATGGCCAAAACCTGCTCGTGCGCGGCGTGCAGCACCGCGGCCCCGTCAGAGCGCACCACATCCACCTGGGTACGCGACACCTTGAAGCGCTGCTGCGGCGTGGCGATGTCGTGGCGCACGGCCCCCGTGAAGGGCTCGCAATCGGTGACGATGCCCACGTTGCAGCGGTCGTACACGAGGCCCTCTTCAAGGATGGTCACGGGGCTGCTCTCAAAAACCGCCGCTTCGACATTCCGGTTCACCAGCAGGCGCTGCGAGACTTTCCAGCCCAGGGCATCGCCGCGCTCCACCCGGCGGTTGCCCACAAAGAGGCCGTCCCGGCAGGCCAAGCCCACCACGGGGCCCGAGATCTGCAGCATCCAGGCCACCAGGCGCGCAATCACCGACGTATCTTGCATGCCGGTCACCCCCACCACCGGAATGCGGCCGGATCGGCCTTCAGGGAAGAGATGCTCCACGATGGCCCGCCCGACTTCGCGCGGCTGGCCACTGGCCGGCTTGAGGTGCATCAGCAGGCCCGGGCCGGCATTGACCTCCACGATCGCGCCACCCTGCTCCTGCAGCGGGCGGCTGATGTCTTGACACACCAAGTCGATGCCGGCGATGTCCAAACCCACGACGCGGGCGGCCAGCGCACAGGCATGGGCCACTTCGGGGTGGACCGCGTCGGTGCAATCGTTGGCCATATTGCCTTTCCGGCTGACCAGCACGCGCCGGCCAGCCTCGGGCACCGAGGTGATCTCAAGACCTTGCTTCTGGATCGTGATCTGCACCTCACCCTCCTGACGAACCAGGATGGGGTTGAGGGGGTGGTCCTCGGTGTCGCCACGGCGCGGGTCGCTGTTGATCTGCAGGTCGATCAAGGCTTCCACGCTGTGAACGCCGTCACCGGTGATCCAAGCGGTTTCGCCACGGGCAGCGGCCGCCACCTGCCCGGCCACGATCAGCACCCGGTGCTCTTCACCCGGGATGTAGCGTTCCACCATCACGCCGCTGCCCTCGGCATCGGCCACGGCGAAGGCCGCCTTGACCTCGGCCTCGCCGCTGAGGTCCAAGGTCACGCCTCGCCCATGGTTGGCATCGGTGGGCTTGACCACCACCGCACAGCCCATGCGCTGCGCCACGCTCCAGGCGTCTTCAGGGTCGTCCACCAGCCGGCCTTCCGGCACAGGCACGCCACAGCCGGCCAGCAACTCCTTGGTCATGTCCTTGTCGCTGGCAATGCCCTCGGCGATGGCACTGGTGCGGTCGGTTTCAGCCGTCCAAATGCGCTTCTGGCGGGCGCCGTAGCCCAGCTGCACCAGATTGCCCTGGTTGAGCCGAATGTGCGGAATCTCCCGGTCGGTGGCGCAGGCCACGATGTGAGCCGTGCTGGGGCCCAGGTAGACCTGGTCGATCTTCTCGCGCAGCGCGTCCAAGGCCGGCTTGAGTTCAAAGGACTGGCCCTGGAGTGCCGCGCGCACGATGTCGTGGCCCACAGACAGCGCCTGGCGCGCGACTTGTTCGTCGCGGGCACGAAAAACCATGCGGTACACGCCCGAGGTCGAGGTTTCGCGGGTCTGGCCGAAGGCTGTGGGCATGCCAGCCTGGTTCAGCACCTCGATCACCACGTGTTCCAGCACATGGCCCATCCAGGTGCCGCCCTGCAGCCGCTGCAGGAAGCCCCCCTTTTCGCCCACGCCGCAATGGTGGTCCGCCACACCCGGCAGGATGGCCAAGAGACGGTCGGTGAAGCCGGGAAGGGTGTTCGTCGGGAACTGCTCGAGTTCACCCAGATCCAGCCAAACCTCCAAGACCGAGCGGTAGGTCCACATATTGGGACCCCGCAAAAAATTCACGCGCAGGATGCGCAGGTCCAGGGCGCTGGGCTGGGCGGCCACGGGTTCGCGGGCGCCGGCGGCGTGGGGGCCCTGGTCGGGGCGTTGGTCGTTCATGGCGGCCGATTGTCCACCCGAAGCGGTCTGCCGGCATTGACAGGCCGTGGCCCCGGGGGGCGCGGTGATGTCGGACAATCCGGCCTTCGGCAATCGGCCCGTTACGGCGGCGCTGCGCCGACCCTCTGCACCCATGTCTGCCTTTCCTTCCGAACCTTCCAAGCCGACCTCATCGGCCAACCCGGCCGCCTTTGCACTCAACGCAGGCGCTGGCCCCAGCGATGACAGCGGCGGCCACGGGGCCCCAGCCCCGGTGCTGGCCAGCCTGGATCTGGACCTGGACCTGGCCGGCCACTTTCAGCGCAGCGAACTGCAGTTGAGCGCCCAGGGGCTGTCTTGGCGGGCTGACCCCCAGGCTGCCTGGCAGACCTGGCCCCTGCGCCCGGGCCTGCGGCTGCAACACACCGACCGGGGCGGCGTGGGCTTGTTGTCGCTGCACGACGAGCACGAGCGCCTGGCGCAATGGCGCTTCACGCTGCAGTGCGATGTGGCGGCGGTGCGCCTGGTGCAGCAGTTCGAGCGCGCCCAGTTGGCCCTGCAGGGCCAGGCCCATGAGCACGAGGGCGAAGACGAAGCCGCCCGCTGCCCGAGCTGCAACGCACCCTTGCCTGAAGACAGCGAAGACTGCGAGGTCTGCAACCGCGAACTGCTGCAACCGCCTTCGACCTGGGTGCTGTTGCGCCTGTGGCGTTTTGCCAAGCCCTACCAGGGCCAACTGGCCCTGGGCCTGCTGCTCACGCTGCTGTCCACCGCAGCGCACCTGGTGCCGCCCTACCTGACCATGCCCCTGATGGACGACATCCTGATCCCGTTCCAAAACGGCCAGGCGATCGACCCGCAGCTGGTGATGCTGTATCTGGGCGGGCTGCTGGCCTCGGCCCTGGTGGCCTGGGGCTTGGGCTGGTGGCGCACCTATTTGCTGGCCTTGGTGTCCGAGCGCATCGGCGCGGACTTGCGCACCAGCACCTTTTCCCACCTGATGACGCTGAGCCTGGAGTACTTCGGCGGCAAGCGCACCGGCGACCTGATTGCGCGCATCGGCAGCGAGTCAGACCGCATTTGCGTGTTCTTGTCGCTGCACGCGCTGGACTTCCTCAACGACGTGCTGATGCTGGTGATGACGGCGGTGATCCTGGCCTCCATCAACCCCTGGTTGGCGCTGGTGACCCTGCTGCCCCTGCCGTTTATTGCCTGGATGATCCACCAGGTTCGCGACCGCCTGCGCACGGGCTTTGAAAAGATCGACCGGGTGTGGGGCGAGGTCACCAACGTGCTGGCCGACACGATTCCCGGCATCCGCGTGGTGAAGGCCTTTGCCCAGGAACGGCGCGAATCGGGCCGCTTCAAGACGGCCAACCAGCACAACCTGGAGGTCAACGACCGCATCAACCGCACCTGGAGCCTGTTCACCCCGACCGTGACGCTGCTCACGGAAATCGGCCTGCTGGTGGTGTGGGCCTTTGGCATCTGGCAGGTCAGCCAAGGCGACATCACCGTGGGTGTGCTCACGGCCTTCATCGCCTACATCGGGCGCTTCTACGGGCGGCTTGATTCGATGAGCCGCATCGTGAGCTTCACGCAAAAGGCCGCGGCCGGCGCCAAGCGCATCTTCGACATCCTCGACCATGTGAGCAACGTGCCCGAGCCGGTGAACCCGGTGCCGCTGAAGAAGGTGGAAGGCGCCATCAGCTTGCGCGAGGTGGGCTTTCGCTACGGCAGCCGTCGGGTGATCAAGAACATGACGCTGGACATTCGACCCGGCGAGATGATTGGCCTGGTGGGCCACAGCGGATCGGGCAAGAGCACGCTGGTGAACCTGATCTGCCGCTTTTATGACGTCTCCGACGGCGCCATTCTGGTGGACGGTGTGGACATCCGGCGTTATGCCGTGGGCGACTTCCGACAGCACATCGGCTTGGTGCTCCAGGAGCCCTTCCTGTTCTTCGGCACGATTGCCGAAAACATCGCCTACGGCAAACCCGGCGCCACGCGCGACGAGATCGTGGCCGCGGCGCGCGCAGCCCATGCGCATGAGTTCATCCTGCGCCTGCCGCAGGGCTACGACTCGTTGGTGGGCGAACGCGGCCAAGGCTTGTCAGGCGGAGAACGCCAACGCATTTCGATTGCACGCGCGCTGTTGATCAACCCGCGCCTGCTGATCCTGGACGAAGCCACCTCGGCCGTGGACACCGAAACCGAAAAGGAAATCCAAAAAGCCCTGGACAACCTGGTGCAGGGCCGCACCACGATTGCCATCGCCCACCGCCTGAGCACCCTGCGCAAGGCCGACCGCCTGGTGGTGATGGACCGAGGCGAGGTGGTGGAGGTGGGCCCGCATGACGAGCTGATGGCCCAAGAAGGCGCCTACTGGCGCCTGTACCAAGCCCAGGCGCGGCATGTGGATGCCGAGGAAGAGCCTCCCGCACCGGCCAACAACCCCTTGGTGAGGCAGGCATGAACGCCACGGTGAACATGGGTGGCACGGGCGATGCGCCCAATGCCCTGGGCCTGCAAGGAAGCCTGCGCCGCGACCCGCATGGGCGCTTGGTCTACACCGATGCGCAGGGACAGCAGCATCTGGGCGTGCAGGCGGTGCGCGCCTTCCCGATTGAAGCGCCCCTGGATGGTCTTTCGCTGGTGGGGCCCGACGGCCATGAACTGGAGTGGGTGGACCATTGGGCCCGCCTGGATGCACCCACCCGCGAGCTGTTGGAGCAGGAGCTGGCCCAGCGCGAGTTCATGCCCACGGTGGAGCGGCTGGTGGCCGTGTCCACCTTCTCCACGCCCAGCACCTGGACGGTGGAGACCGACCGTGGCCGCACCGACTTCATCCTCAAGGGTGAAGAAGACATCCGCCGCCTGCGCGATGGCGGCCTGCTGATCGCGGACAACCACGGGATGGTGTTCCGCGTGATGGACCTCAAGGGCCTGGACCGCGGCAGCCGACGGCTGCTCGACCGCTTCCTCTAGCGTTCAAGCCGGCTGAACCACACCCGGACGGCTGCCGCGCCGGAACACCGCCACCCCTTTGAGGCCCTGTCGCCAGGCGCCGCAGGCTGCAGCCCCGGGGCAGCGGCCCTTGGTCAAGGCCCTCAGCCGCGGCCCACAAAGGGCATCTGCGTGGCCATCACGGTCATGTTCAGCACATTGGCCGACAGGGGCAGGTTGGCCATGTAGACCACGGCCTGCGCCACGTGCGACACGTCCATGACCGGCTCTACTTTGGTGCTGCCATCGGCCTGTGCCACCCCTTGGGTAAAGGCCGTGGTCATGTCGGTGGCCGCATTGCCAATGTCGATCTGGCCCACGGCAATGTCGTAGCGGCGGCCGTCGAGCGAGGCACTCTTGGTCAAGCCCGTCACCGCGTGTTTGGTGGCGGTGTAGGCCGAGGAATTCGGGCGCGGCGCGTGGGCCGAGATGGAGCCGTTGTTGATGATGCGGCCACCGCGTGGGTCTTGCGACTTCATCACCCGAAACGCGTGCTGGGTGCACAGGAACACGCCGTTGAGGTTGGTGTCCACCACCTGCTTCCAGGCCGCAAAGTCGATGTCTTCCAAGAGCCCCTTGGGGGCGAACAGGCCTGCGTTGTTGAACAGCAGGTCCAAGCGGCCGAAGTGCTGCACGGTGGTGTCGAAGAGCGCGGCCACCGAGCCGGCATCGGTGACATCGGCCTGCACCGCCAAGGCCCGGGTGTTCAGCGGCCCAAAGGCCTGCGCCTGGGGCGCTGCACGGTCGATGGCCGCTTGCAAGGCCGCAGGATCTCGACCGCTGTACACCACGCGCCAGCCATCGGCCAGCAAGGCAGCCGCGCTGGCCGCGCCAATGCCGCGGGCAGCGCCGGTGATCAGGGCGACTCGGTTGTGGGGTGCATTCATCCGGTCATCTTAGACCGGTGCAGGCTCCACGGCCACGGCGCAGTACTTGACCTCGGCGATCTTGGCCACCGGGTCCAGGGCGGGGTTGGTCAAGAGGTTGGCCGCTGCTTCGGCATAGGCGAAGGGAATGAAGACGGTGTCGGCTGGGGTCGCTTCATCGGCACGGGCCATCAGCTCGATGTGCCCCCGGCGCGAAGACACCCGCAGCCGCTGCCCCGCTTGCACACCCAGGCGGGCCAGCGTCAGCGGGTGCAGGCTGACCGTGGGCGCGGGCTCTAGGGCGTCGAGCACCGTGGCATGCCGGGTCATCGAGCCGGTGTGCCAGTGCTCCAACTGCCGGCCGGTGATCAGCACGAAGGGGAACTGCGCATCGGGCCGCTCGGCGGCGAAACTCAGGGCCGACGGCACCAGGCGTGCGCGCCCGCTGGCCGTGGGGAAGTGGTCGGTGAACACGACCGCTTGACCGGGGTCGGCTTCGTCGGCGCAGGGGTAGGTCACCGCCCCATCGCGCTGCAGCCGGGCCCAGCTGATGCCGGCGATGGACGGCATCACCGAGCGCATCTCGTCGTGCACCGCCCCCACGCCGGCTTCAGCGCCCAGCGGGTCGATGCCGTAGGCCCAGGGCAGGCCCAGTCGCTGCGCCAGCTGCTCGAGGATCCAAGCATCGGCCCGCGCACCGGTGTGCGGGTCGCCCTCTTCATTGCCCGGGGGTAGCAGCGCTGGGCGGCCCAGCTGCATGAGCCGGTCGGTGTTGGTCACCGTGCCGGTCTTTTCAGGCCAGGCGCTGGCGGGCAGCACCACATCGGCCAGGGCGGCGGTTTCGGTGAGGAAGATGTCCTGCACCACCAGGTGTTCCAGCGCGGCCAAGGCCTGGCGCGCATGCCCTGCATCGGGGTCGCTCATCGCCGGGTTCTCGCCTTCGATGAACATGCCGCGAACCGTGCCGGCGTGGATGGCCTTCATCACCTCCACCACGGTCAGGCCCGGCTCGGCGGGCAGCGTGCCGGCGGCCAGGCCCCAAGCCTGTTCGAAGTGGGCGCGTACGGCCGGGTCGGTGACGCGCTGGTAGTCGGGCAGCATCATGGGGATCAGGCCCGCGTCGCTGGCGCCTTGCACATTGTTTTGGCCGCGCAAAGGGTGCAGGCCGGTGCCCGGCCGGCCGATCTGGCCGGTGATCATGGCCAGTGCGATCAGCGCACGGGCGTTGCCGGTGCCGTGCACATGCTGGCTCACCCCCATGCCCCACAGGATCATGCTGGCGCGGCTGGTGGCAAAGGTGCGGGCCACTTCGCGCAGCGTGGGTGCATCAATCCCGCACACCGGCGCCATGGTCTCCGGGCTGAAGTCCTTCAGATGCCGTTTCAGGTCCTCGAAGTCTTCGGTGCGGTCGCGCACGAAGGCCTCGTCCACCAAACCCTCGTCCACGATGGTGTGCAACAAGGCGTTGAGCAAGGCCACGTCGGTGTCGGCCTTGAAGGCCAAGGTGCGCCAGGCCTGGCGCTGCAGCTCGGTGCGGCGCGGGTCGGCCAGGATCAACTTCGTGCCCTGGGCCACCGCGTTCTTGATGAAGCTGGCGGCCACGGGGTGGTTGACCGTGGGGTTGGCGCCGATCAGCAGCACCACCTCGGCCTGCGCCACGTCGCGCACCGGGTTGCTCACCGCGCCCGAGCCGATGCCTTCGAGCAGGGCCGCCACGCTCGAAGCATGGCACAAGCGGGTGCAGTGGTCCACGTTGTGGGTGCCAAAACCGGTGCGCACCAACTTCTGGAAGAGGTAGGCCTCTTCGTTGCTGCCCTTGGCCGAACCGAAGCCTGCCAAAGCCTGAGGGCCGTGCTGGTCGCGCAAACGCCGCAGCCCCTGTGCCGCCACATCCAGGGCTTCGGCCCAGCTGGCCGGGCGGAACAGCTCAGACCAATGGGCGGGCTTGAGCTTGAGCGGGTCTTTGGGTGCATCCGCACGGCGGATGAGCGGGGTGCGCAGCCGGTCGGCATGGTGCACATAGTCGAAACCGAATCGGCCCTTGACGCACAAGCGGGCCGCGTTCGCCGGTCCGCTGCGGCCCTCCACGCCCACGATGCGCGCGGTCGACGGCGCATCGGCCACCAGATAGGTGAGCTGACAGCCCACGCCGCAAAATGGGCACACCGAGTCCACACGCCGCGTGGGCGCCGCCGCAGCGCTGCCATTGGCCGGCGACAAGGCGCCCGTGGGACAGGCCTGCACGCACTCGCCACAGGCCACACAGGTGGACTCGCCCATGGGGTCGCGCTGGTCGAAGACGATTTGGGCGTGGCCGCCGCGGAAGGCCAAGCCGATCACGTCGTTGCCCTGCTCGTCACGGCAGGCCCGCACACAGCGGGTGCATTGGATGCAGGCCGACAGGTTCACCTTCATGGCCGGGTGGCTGGTGTCAGCCGGCACAGCTGGGCGCGGAGCGAAGCGGCTGTGGGACACGCCACGGTCCTCGCACCAGTGGTCGAGTTCACTGTCGTGGCGCAAGGGCGCTTGGCCCTCGGGCGTGGGCGGTACGTCGGCGCGCAGCAATTCGAGTACCAGGCGCTGGGCGCGTTGCACCCGTGGCGTGGCGGTGTGCACCACCATGCCCGGCTGCACCGTGCGGCAGCACGAAGCGCTCAAGGTCCGCTCACCCTGCACCTCCACCACGCAGGCGCGGCAGTTGCCCTGGGCGCGCAGTCCGTGTTCACCATGGTCGGGGGCGTGGCACAGGTGGGGAATGGTGGTGCCCTGCCCGCGTGCGGCCTGCCACAGCGTTTGGCCTTCCAGCGCGGTGACGGTCTTGCCGTCGATTTCCAGCTGCAGGGTCTTGAGCTCGCGCGGGGCGTTCATGGCGCGGCCTCCTGCACTTCATGGGGGAAGTGGCGACGCACGCTGTCCATGGGGTTGGGTGCGGCCTGGCCGAGCCCGCAGATCGAGGCCTCGCGCATCACGAAGGAGAGCTCGTCCATCAGCTCGGCATTCCAGTGCGGTTGCTCCATCAGCTGCACCGCCTGTCCGGTGCCCTCGCGGCACGGGGTGCACTGGCCGCAGCTCTCATGCTCGAAAAAGCGCATCAGGTTCAAGGCAGCGTCACGCGCGCGGTCGTGCTGGCTGAGCACCACCACCGCCATCGAGCCCACGAAGCAGCCGTGCGAGGTCAGCGTTTCCTGGCCCGCGGGCGCGCCGCCATCAAAGTCCAGGGGCAGGTGGGCCAGTGATGCTGGCAGGATGCCGCCGCTGGCCCCGCCGGGCAGGTAGGCATACAGCCCGTGGCCACTGAGCATGCCGCCGGCGTATTCGTCGATGAGTTCGCGCACGCTGATGCCCGCAGGGGCCAGGTGCACGCCGGGCTTTTGCACCCGGCCGGACACCGAGAAGCGGCGCAGGCCGGTGCGGCCACGCCGCCCATGGGATGCAAACCAGGCGCCGCCGCGCTCCACGATGTCGCGCACCCAGCTCAGGGTTTCGTGGTTATGGGCCAAGGTCGGGCGGCCGAACACACCCACCTGGGCCACATAGGGGGGACGCAGGCGCGGCAGGCCCCGCTTGCCTTCGACCGATTCAATCAGCGCCGACTCCTCGCCACAGATGTAGGCGCCCGCGCCGCGGCGCAGTTCGATCTGCGGCATCGCCACTGCCGGGATGGGCGGCTGCGCGATCAGGGCCCGCAATTCGCGCTGCAGCGCGCGGCGTGCGGCGTGGTATTCGTCGCGCAGGTAAATCCAAACGCGATCGATGCCCACCACCTGGCAGGCCACCAACAGGCCTTCGAGCATACGGTGCGGATCGGTGGCCAAGAGGTGGCCGTCTTTGAAGGTGCCGACTTCGCCTTCGTCCAGGTTGACCACCAGGTGGCGAGGCCCCGCTTCGGCGCGCACCAGGCTCCACTTTCGAAAGGCAGGGAAGCCCGCGCCGCCCAAACCCTTGAGCTGGGAGGCCTGCAATTCATCGAGCACCTGCTGCGCGGGCCGGCGGCCCGCCTGCAGGTCCTGCACCAGGCGATAGCCGCCCTGTTGGCAGTAGTCTGCGTAGCCCACCAGGCCGGGCAAGGCCTGGGGCTGGGTGTGGCCGGCGGCCAAGGCCGCCTGCACCTGCGGCACGCTGGCGTGGCCCATCTCGAGCTGGCCCAGGCACACCGCGGGCGCCTGGTGGCAGCGGCCGATGCAGGGGGCTTCCAGCACCTCAACATCCGGGCCCAGGCTGGCCTTGTGCAGTTCGGCTTTCAAGCCAGCGGCGCCGGCCATGGAGCACGACAGGCTGGTGCACACCCGCACCGTCACGCGCGGCGCGGCGGCCTCATCGTCGAGAAGGCGGAAGTGGTGATAGAAGCTCGCAACCTCGAAGACCTCGGTTTGGCTCAGGCGCAGGCGCTCGGCCAAAGCGGCCAAGTGGGCCGGACGCAAGCCTTGTTCGGCGTCTTGAAGCCGGTGCAGGTGCTCGATCAGCAGGTCTGGCCGAAGCGGCAGTCCCTCACACAGCGTGGTCACCCGTGCACGCGCAGCCTCCGTGGGACCCGCCCCTTGGGGGTGGTCCGGGCCCGGGGCGAAGCGGGCAGGATGGGAATGGTGGCGGCCTTCACAACATGCATTTTTGTGCATTACAAGATATCTGTAAAGCACGATCATGCACTTTAATGCCTTTATCGCCGCTGTAGGCCGGGTACCCGGCGGGCCGCTTCTTCCCAGCCCTGCCCAAACCAGGCATCCCCCTGCAGTGCAGCGCGCAGCATGGGCAGCGCATCCAGCCCCCAAAAGAGGCGCCCCTCCCACTCCCAGGTGGGCACCCCGAACACCCCTTTGGTCAGGGCCTCCTCGCCCAGGGCCTTCAGTCGGGACTTCACCGCATCGGCGTCAGCCGCCCCTTCTGGCACCCCCAGGGTCTGCGCCAGGGTCGCCAGCCGAGCGGGGTTCAGGGGATCGGCGCCGCCATGCCAAACGTGGCGGAAGGCGCAGGCCACCTGGTGACGGTTGGGCAGGCCGGCAGGGCCTGCGGCGGCCAGCAGCAGGCGCAGCACCGGCAAGGGGTTGAATGGGTGCTGCGCCGGCAGGTCCAGCTGCACGCCCAGGCTGCGGGCCTGCCAGGCCACCTGGCGGAAGGTCCAGGCGCGCTTGGGTTCGATTTCAGCGGGGCCTTTGTGGTCGTGGTGCTTGAGCAAGGCGCCAAAAAGCACCGGCTTGTAGTCCACCACCACCGACAAGCCCTCCAGCGCCTGCGGCAGGTGCTCAAAGGCCAGGTGCGCGTAGGGCGAGATGGGGTCGAACCACAGGCTCAGGCGGTGCAATGAAGCGGCGTCAGACCCCATCAGGCTACCCCTTGCGTCGGGCCCAGGTACTGCGCACCCAGCAGACGCCGGCGCTCGGGCAGCAAGGCCCACACCCGGCGCTTGTCGGCCTCGTCCAGGCCCGCCCAGGCTGCAATCTCGGGCAGGGTGCGGGCGCATCCCTGGCACCAGCCGGTGGCCGCATCCATGCGACAGATGCTGTTGCAGGGGCTGGGCACGGCTTGGGCCACAGGCGCTGGGATCATGCCGCCACCGCAGCCTTCTCGCGCCGCGCGAGCAAGGCCCGCCCGGTGCGCGACGTGACCGGCCGACCCAGCGCGGCCGAGATGCCCGCGGCCGCATCCACCAAGGCCTCCAGGTCGATGCCGGTTTCGATGCCCAAACCGTTGAGCATGAACACCACGTCCTCGGTGGCCACATTGCCGGTGGCCCCCTTGGCATAAGGGCAGCCGCCCAGGCCGCCCACGCTGCCGTCGAAGGTGGCCACACCCAGCTCCAGGCTGGCGTAGATGTTGGCCAGGGCTTGGCCGTAGGTGTCGTGGAAATGACCACTGACCTCGTTCAGCGGGAAGTGGCGCAGCACCCGCTCGAAGGCGGCCTGCGTCTTCTTAGGCGTGCCCACGCCGATGGTGTCGCCCACATAGCAGTGGTCCACCCCAATCTGCAGCAACAGGCCAGCCACCCGGTCGACTTCGTCGGGGCTCACCTCGCCCTGATACGGGCAGCCCAGGGCACAGGAAATGGCGCCGCGCACCTTGATGCCGGCGGCCTTGGCCCCGGCCACCACGGGCGCGAAGCGCTCGATGCTCTCTTCGATGCTGCAGTTCAGGTTGCGCTGGCTGAAAGCCTCGGTGGCGGCGGCGAAGACCACCACCTCGTCAGGCCGCGTGGGCAGCGCCGCTTCCAATCCCTTGGTGTTGGGCACCAGCACGCCATAGCGCACACCGGGCAGGCGGTGGATGCCGGCCATCACCTGGGCGTTGTCGGCCATCTGGGGCACCCACTTGGGGCTCACAAAGCTGGTGACTTCGATTTCACGCAGGCCAGCCGCTTGCAGGCGGTGAACCAGCTCGATCTTGTGAGCAGCGGTCACCGGCTGCTTTTCATTTTGAAGGCCATCACGCGGGCCAACATCCACCAGCGTGACACGGCTGGGCAGGGAACTCATGGGGCGACTCCTGGGCTTGCGTGTGGATTGTCGTGCAGCGCTGGGCTTTGTGCCGGGCTCGTGGGGATCGGATGGGCAGCCGGCTCAATATCCCCGCCCGCGGTCCACCAGACCGCTGATCTGCGCCCACGGCACCCCGGCAGCGGCCTGGGCCATCTTTTGCACGATTTGCCGGGCTGCATCGGTGCGCAGGGTGCGGGCCGAGGTGTGGGGCGTGATCCGAACCCGCGGATGGGACCAGAAGGGATGCTCCACCGGCAAGGGCTCTTGGTGGAACACATCCAGCGTGGCACCTTCGAGATGGCCTTCGTCGATCAGGGCCAGCAGGTCTTGGTCGACCAGGTGCGCGCCGCGCGCCACGTTGATGAGCTGCGCGCCGCGGGGCAACTGCGAGAGGGTGGCGCGGTTCAACAGGCCCTGGGTCTGGGGCGTGAGTGGCAACAGGCATACGAGGCTGTGGCTGTGGGCCAAAAAGGCGGGCAAGCCGCTAGCCCCCACATGGCTGATCACGCCTGGCGGCAGCTGCGCCGGCGCGGTTCGTGTCCACACATGCACCGTGTAGTCAAACGCCCGAAGGGCTTGCACCACGCGGCTGCCCAACACCCCCATGCCCATCACGCCCACGGCATACGAGGCACGGTCAGGCGCCGGCGGCTGCTTCCACAGCCCTTGGCGCTGCTGCTGCGCCATCAAATCAAAACGGCGAAAGTGCTGCATGACCGCGTGACACACATACTCGGCCATCTGCAAACCCATGCCCGCATCTTCCAGGCGAACAATCTGCAGCTGCGCCGGCAAGTGCAGCTTGAGCAGGGCGTCTACGCCAGCGGCTGCGTTGAACACACCGCGCAGCTGCGGCTGCTCATCGAAGAGGGCCTGCGGCGGCATCCACACGAGCGCGTAGTCGAGATCGGCCGGCGCGCCGGGCTGCCACACGCTCAAGCGAGCTTGCGGCATCAGCTGCTCCATCTCCGCCTGCCAAGGCTCGGGCGACGCACCCGGACAGTAAAAGCCGATCCGCATGTCAGGCGGCTGCGAGTTTGAGCAGCTCGGCGCCTTCGGCCACCTGGTCGCCCGGGGCGTACAAGAGCGCCTCGACCACGCCGTCGCGCGGGGCCACCAGGGTGTGCTCCATCTTCATGGCTTCCATCACCGCCACCGCCTGCCCCTTGACCACCGCCTGCCCGGCAGCAGCCAGGTAGGCGCTCACCTTTCCAGGCATGGGAGCCTTGAGCCCGCCGGCCTGTGCTTCGGCTTGGCCGGCTTGGGCCATGCGGTCCAGGCGCTGCAGCACGCGCGTGCCCACAGAAGCAAAGACGGCGCGGTGCTGACCATGGGCATACACCTGCGCGCTGCAGCGCCAAGGGCCCAAGGCCAGGTCGAACAAGCCCGGGCTGTGGTGCGGGCGCTGCTGCCCCGACAGCGGCCAGGTCTGGCCGTCGAACGCCAACACAAGCCCCTGCGGCGACTGGAGCAGCTGGGCTTCCACCACCTGCTCGCCTTCGGTGTAGGACAGGCTGCGGGTGGCCGGGCCGTGCAGGCGCCAGCCATCGCTGCGGCTCCAAGGGTCGGGGCCGGCAGGCGCAGCCGCTTCGGCCTGCAGTTCATGCAAGGCCAAGGCGGCCACTGCCAAAGGCATGCTCAAGCCCGAGGGCGCGAACAGTGCCTCGCGCTCGCGCTCAATGAGTGCGGTGTCCAAGTCGGCCTGCGCGAAGGATGGGCACTGAACCGTGCGGCGCAAGAAGGCCACATTGGTGTGCAGCCCGACGATGTGGGTTTGGGCCAAGGCCGCGTCCAGGCGCGCCAGGGCCTGCGGCCGGTCTTCGCCCCAAACGATGAGCTTGGCGATCATCGAGTCGTAGTAGGGGCTGATGGCGTCGCCCTCGCGCACACCGGCGTCCACGCGCGGCAGCGCATCGTGGCGCTCAAAGGCCACATGCTCGGGCCAACGCAAGACCTGCAAGGTGCCCGTGGCCGGCAGGAAGCCCGCCTCGGGGTTTTCCGCGCACAGCCGGGCTTCAATCGCATGACCGCGGCGCTGCAGCTGTTCTTGCTGCAGCGGCAGCGGCTGGCCTGCGGCCACGCGCAGCTGCCACTCCACCAGGTCCAGGCCGGTGATGGCTTCGGTCACCGGGTGCTCCACCTGCAGCCGGGTGTTCATCTCCATGAAGAAAAAGCGCAGGTCACCGTCGGCGGTGGGTTCGGCAATGAATTCCACCGTGCCCGCACCCACATAGCCCACCGCGCGGGCCGCGGCCACGGCTGCGGCTCCCATTTCGGCGCGGCGCACGTCCGACAGCCCCGGTGCGGGCGCTTCTTCCAACACCTTTTGGTGGCGGCGCTGCACCGAGCAGTCGCGCTCGAAGAGGTACACCGCGTTGCCGTGGGTGTCGGCAAAGACCTGGATCTCAATGTGGCGCGGCCGGGTCACGTAACGCTCCACCAGCACATGGTCGTCACCAAAGCTGGCTTTGGCCTCGCGTTGGCAGGAGGCCAGGGCCGCAGCAAAGTCTTCGCTGCGGTCCACCCGGCGCATGCCCTTGCCGCCGCCGCCGGCACTGGCCTTGATCAGCACCGGGTAGCCCATGGCGTCGGCTTGGCCCTGCAGATATGCCGGGTCGTTGTTCTGGCCGTGGTAGCCGGGCACCAGGGGCACACCGGCCTGGTCCATCAAGGCCTTGGCCGCGGCCTTGCTGCCCATGGCGGCAATGGCCGATGCGGGCGGGCCAATGAAAACCAGCCCCGCGTCTTGGCAGGCCTGGGCGAAGTCTTCGTTCTCAGACAAAAACCCATACCCGGGGTGTATGGCCTGCGCACCGGTGGACTGGGCCGCTTCGATGATGCGAGACCACTGGAGGTAGCTCTCGGCAGGGGCGTGGCCGCCCAGGGCCACGGCTTCGTCACAGGCCTGCGCATGGCGGGCGCACTCGTCGGCTTGTGAATACACCGCGACCGTCTTGATGCCCATGCGCCGTGCGGTGGCGGCCACCCGACAGGCGATCTCACCGCGGTTGGCCATCAGGATCTTGGTGAACATGGCCGGTGCTCAGTTCGGCTCGGTAGGCGCCAAGTCGTCTTCGGTGCTGCAGCGCATGCCCAAGCGGTCCAGCAGCGCGCGGTCTTTGTCGGCCTGCGGGTTGCCGGTGGTCAGCAGGCGGTCGCCGTAGAACATGGAATTCGCACCCGCCAGGAAGCACAAGGCCTGCAGCGACTCGGGCATGTCTTCGCGCCCGGCCGACAGGCGCACCATCGCGCGCGGCATGGTGATGCGGGCCACGGCAATCGTGCGCACGAACTCAAAAGGGTCGAGGGCGGCGGTGCCGGCCAGCGGGGTGCCTTCCACCTGCACCAGGTTGTTGATGGGCACCGATTCCGGGTAGGGGTCCAGGTTGGCCAGTTGCACCACCAGGCCGGCGCGCTGCCGGCGGGTTTCGCCCATGCCCACAATGCCGCCGCTGCACACCTTCAGGCCCACTTGGCGCACCCGGTCCAGGGTGTCCAGGCGGTCCTGGTAGGTTCGCGTGGTGATGATTTGCCCGTAGAACTCGGGGGCGGTGTCCAGGTTGTGGTTGTAATAGTCCAGGCCCGCTTGGCGCAGCTGTTCGGCTTGGCCGTCGCCCAGCATGCCGGCGGTCAGGCAGGTTTCCAGGCCCAGGGCCTTGACCCCGCTGATCATTTCGCCGATCTGCTCCAGGTGGCGTTCCTTGGGTGAGCGCCAGGCCGCGCCCATGCAAAAGCGGGTGGCACCACTTTGTTTGGCGGCACGGGCGGCGTCCAACACCTCGTCCAAGGGCAACAACTTCTCCGCCTTCAGGCCGGTGTCGAAGTGGGCCGACTGCGGGCAGTACTTGCAGTCTTCTTCGCAGCCCCCGGTTTTGATGGACAAGAGCGTGGACAGTTGCACCGCGTTGGCGTCGAAGTGCTGGCGATGCGCCTGCTGAGCGCGGTACAGCAGGTCGTTGAAGGGCAACTCGAAGAGGTCAGCCACCGCATCGACCGTCCACGCGCTGGCGTTGCGGCGCTGCTCGTCGGTGGTGGGCGTTTGGGTGCGGATCTGGTTGATCGGACGCTGTGCGCGCCAGTCGTGAAGGGTGGTGCTTGACATGATGAAGGTTCAGTTCAGCCAGGGCGGCGGGGATTTGTCCAGGAAGCTGCGGATGCCGGCTTGGCCTTCAGCGCTGCCCCGAATATCGGCGATTCGGCGTGCGGTTTCTGCGCGCAGATCGGTGCTGATGGGCTGCCCGGCCACATCCTGCACCAGTTGCTTGCAGGCCTTGACCGCCGCTGGCCCATTGTTCACCAGGGTCTGCACCAGGGCCTGCACCTGTTCATCCAGTGCTTGTGGCGCCACACATTCATGCACAAAGCCCAGGCGGTGGGCCTCTTGGGCACTGAACCGTTCAGCGGTGATGAAGTACCGGCGCGAGGCCTGCTCACCCAAGGCCTTGACCACATAGGGGCCGATGGTGGCCGGCAGCAGCCCCAGGCGGGCTTCGCTCAAGCAGAACTGCACGTCGTGGGCGGCCACCAGCACATCACACACCGCAGCCAGCCCCACCCCACCGGCGTAGCAGTCGCCATGAATGCGGCCCACCACCGGCACGGGGCAGCTGTAGATGGCGTAGAGCATGTCGGCCAGGGCCTGCGCATCGGCGCGGTTGCCTTCCCAGTCGTAGCCGGCCATGGCCTTCATCCAGTTGAGGTCGGCACCGGCGCAAAACGCCTTGCCGCGGCCGCCCAGGGTGATGCAGCGCAGTTGAGGGTCGGCGCCCAGTTCGCCAAAGGCCTGGGTGAGCTCGGCGATGACCCCGTCGTTGAAGGCGTTGCGCACCTCGGGGCGGTTGAGCCACACCTGGGCGGTGTGGGGCGTGGGGCGCAGGATTTCGAGGGTGGGCATATCAGTATCGTTTGGCGACTTCTTCCAGCATCACCTCGGTGGCGCCGCCTCCGATGGCCAGGATGCGCGCATCACGCCACAGGCGCTCGATGGGGGTACCCCGCATGTAACCCATGCCGCCGTGGAACTGCTGGCAGTTTTGCACCACTTCATTCACAAGTTCGCCTGTAAGGGCCTTGAGCATGGACACCTCTTGCACGATGTCGTGGCCCTGCGTGACCCGCCAGGCGCAGTCGTACATGAAGGCGCGCGCCGCCCGGGTTTTGGCATCGAGCATGGCGATGCGCTGGCGTATGGCCGGTTGCTGCCACAGGGTTTGGCCGAAAGCCTGACGCTGGGCCAGGTACTCGCGGGTGATTTCCAAGGCTCGGGTGCAGTGGCCCACAGCCATGGCCCCCAGCGCGATGCGCTCGGTCTGAAAGTTCTTCATCACCGCATAGAAGCCCTTGCCGGGCTCACCGAGCAGGTGGTCTGCAGGCACACGAACCTGGTCGAAGGACAGCTCGGCGGTGTCGCTGCACAGCCAGCCGGTCTTGTCGAGTTGCCGGCCCACCGTGAAGCCCGGCGTGCCCTTTTCCACCGCGATGATGGACATGTCGCGCTTGCCCGGGCCGGTGCGTGCAGCCACGAAGTAAAGGTCGGCGTGCACGCCGTTGGTGATGAACAGCTTGCTGCCGTTGATCACCCACTCGGGTCCGCGCGGGCCGGATTCCAAGCGGGCCGTGGTCTTGATGCCCGCCACGTCTGAACCCGCCGAGGGCTCGGTGATGGCCACGGCGGTGACCAGCTCACCCCGCGTCACCCCTGGCATCCAGCGCGCCTTTTGCTCGGCTGTGCCGGCGTGGTGCAAATGCGGGCTGGCCATATCGGTGTGCACCAGCACGGTGATGATGAAGCCGGCATAGGTGCTTTGGCTCAGCGCCTCAGCGAAGACGAGATTGGTCAGGGCGTCTGCGCCCGCACCGCCGTATTCGGGCTCGTAGGGCAAGCCCAACAAGCCGGCTGCGCCCATCTTGCGCAAGACCTCACGCGGCACCCGGCCTTCACGTTCCCAGGCTTGGGCATGCGGCTCCACCTCGGTGGCGATGAAGCGCGCCATCTGGTCGCGCAGCAGCTGGTGGTCGTGGTTGATGTAGATGTTGTCCATGGCCAAGCCCTACATGCGAAACACGCCGAATTGCGGCCGGTCCGGGATCGGTTGGTTCAGGGCTGCACTGATGCCCAGGGCCAACACCCTTCGGGTGTCGGCCGGGTCGATCACGCCATCGTCCCACAGGCGGGCGCTGGAGTAGTAAGGGTGCGACTGCTGGGCAAATTGGTCGAGGATGGGTTGCTTGATCGCCGCTTCCTCCTCAGCGCTCAAGGTTTTGCCCTTGGCCGCCAGGGCATCTTTGCGCACCGTGGCCAGCACGCCGGCGGCCTGTTCGCCGCCCATCACGCAGATGCGCGCGGTGGGCCACATCCACAGCTGGCGGGGCGAATAGGCCCGGCCACACATGCCGTAGTTGCCCGCGCCATAGCTGCCGCCAATGATCACGGTGAACTTGGGCACGGTGGCCGTGGCCACGGCCGTGACCATCTTGGCGCCATGGCGCGCAATGCCTTCGCTCTCGTACTTGCGCCCCACCATGAAGCCGGTGATGTTTTGCAGAAAGACCAAGGGCACCTTGCGCTGGCAGCACAGCTCGATGAAGTGCGCGCCCTTGACTGCGCTTTCGCTGAACAGCACGCCGTTGTTGGCGATGATGCCCACGGGCAGGCCTTCGATGTGGGCAAAGCCGCACACCAGGGTGGAGCCAAAGCGGGCCTTGAACTCGTCGAACTCGGAGCCGTCGACCAAGCGGGCGATGATCTCGCGCACGTCGAAGGGCTTGCGCGGGTCAGCGGGAATGACGCCATAAAGCTCACGCGCGTCGAACAGCGGCGGGCGGGCGGGAGCCAGGCGCAAAGGCTGGGGCTTTTGCCAGTTGAGGTTGGCCACGATCTGGCGTGCGATCGACAAGGCGTGCAGATCGTTTTCGGCCAGGTGGTCGGCCACGCCGCTCAAGCGGGTGTGCACATCCCCACCGCCCAGGTCTTCGGCGCTCACCACTTCGCCGATGGCCGCCTTCACCAGAGGTGGGCCGGCCAGGAAGATGGTGCCTTGGTTCTTGACGATGATGGTTTCGTCGCTCATGGCCGGCACATAGGCACCACCGGCGGTGCACGAGCCCATGACCACCGCCACCTGCGGGATGCCCTGGGCGCTCATATTGGCCTGGTTGTAGAAGATGCGGCCGAAGTGGTCGCGGTCGGGGAAGACCTCGTCTTGGTTGGGCAGGTTGGCCCCGCCGCTGTCCACCAGGTAGACGCAAGGCAGGCGGTTTTGCATGGCAATCTCTTGCGCACGCAGGTGTTTCTTGACCGTCATGGGGTAATAGGTGCCCCCTTTGACGGTGGCGTCGTTGCACACCACCATGCATTCCACACCGCTGATGCGGCCAATGCCGGCAATCACGCCGGCGCACGGCGCGGCGTCCTGTCCATCCTTGTCGCGGTACAGGCCCAGCGCCGCCAGCGCGCCAATCTCCAAGAAAGGGGTTCCGGGGTCGAGCAGGCGCTCCACCCGCTCGCGCGGGAGAAGCTTGCCCCGGGCGGTGTGGCGTTCACGCGCAGCCGCACCCCCGCCCAGCGCCGCTTGGGCCTGCTGCACGCGCAGGTCGTCCACCATGGCCTGCATGGCCTGGGCGTGGGCCTTGAATTCGTCGCTGCGGGGGTTGAGCTGAGAGGCAAGGACGGGCATGACGAAGGTTGACGTTTACGTAAACGTCAATTCTAGGATGGCCCACCGGTTTTCACCACGGGTTTTCGCCGAGTGGGCGCAGGCCCGCTGCCAACCCAGGCTGCGCACCCAGGTCGGCTTACCCGCCAGCAGTAGCCCCATCAAACAGCCACTGCCCGCCCTGCTTCACAAAGCGCAGCCGCAGGATACGGGCGGGCGGGTCTTGGACCATCTTCAGTTCATAGAAGGTTTGGCGGAAATCGACGCGCACCGACAGCGCCGTGTCCGAATCCACCTCCCAGCGGTCCAAAGCCATGGCCATGTGCCCGCTGGCGGGCTCCAGCGGCATGGATTGCCGGCCCTGGGGCGTGGACTGGTCTTCGAAGGCCTGCCAGGTGACGCGCGCGGCCCGGATCTCGGCCATCTGCTCGGGTGTGGTGCCGGAGACAACGGCGCTGCCCACGTTGCTGCCCGTGATGCCGAACAGCCGCACAAAGCCCACCACGTCGTTGATGGCGCCGCGCACGGTGGCCAACTCGGCTTCGGACTTCACCCCGGTGAGCCGGACCAATTGCTTGGTCTTGCGAAAGGGTTCGTCTCTGAGGAATCGGGCATCGGGCTTGTAGGCCGGGGCTTGAGGTGGTCCATCTCCAGCCCTGGGTGACGGCTGGGCCGCAGCAGGGGCCGCTCCAGCCACCAGGCCCAGTGCGAACACCACCAGCCAAAAGCCCATCGGGGTTCGAAGGAGCAGTTGTGTCCAAGGGCGCTGTGTTGCATGTCGAGTCATGGTTTGAATTCCTTTGGTCAGGGGTGGGCGGGCCCAGCAGCGTGGTTGCGAAGCGCCTGGGCCCGCCCTGGGGGTCACGGCCTGCGCCGCAAGCCGGTGGACTTCATTGACCACCGGGGCCTTCGTAGAAGAAGCCGCCGAACAGCCGCACACCGACGAAATACACGTCGGCCATCAAGTGGCACAGAGCCGACCCTCCATATTGCGTGTTGCAAGCCTGTTGCATCGAATCGTAGAAGATCTGGTCGGCCGCTGCGCGCGAAACGGTTGAGCCCGGTCCATAGTTGTTGTCGTGGATGGCGCAGGCCGCGCCGAACGAAAAGCCGAAGGGCGAGTCCGGCACGAAGGTGCAGAAGTCCTGTGTGGTGTCGCTCATGGGTTCCTCCCTGTTCTTGTCCTAGAGCCACCAGGCATGGGCCGGGGGTGCCGGGGCCAGCCCGCCGCCCCCGCTGCAAGCCCGCCCCAGTGGCCACAGCGCTCCTGGAACGGCGCCGTGGCAGTGCCATTTCAAGCCGCGACGCATCCAGGCTCAATCCACCAGGAGAGGCCCCCGGCAGCGGGCCTGCGAAGGCGCTCGCCCATGGGCAGGCCCGCAGGGCACCCTCAGGGGCCCGGCACCCAGTCGTAAACCACCCAACCGAGCTCGTTGACGCCCACGAGCACCACGCCCGGCCCACCCAAGAGGTTCAGCGAGTCACCGCTGCGAAGGACGGGAGCCCAAACTTCGAGGCCCAGGGGCGTTTGGCCCAGGGCGGCGATGACCACGGGCTCCACGGCCGACGTGTCGAGGTCGCTTTCAGAGGGCAGGCCCTCCAGCGCATCAACGACAGGGTCTGCGCCAGCGTCTGGATCGGCCCCTGTTGCGGTGGCGCAGGCGATGCGCATCAAGACCCCTTCCGTGGGACGGGGCCAAAGGCCTGCCGCCAGATGAGGCCCAAAGCCCGTGGTGGGCTGGGGCACGGCGCCGCCTGCGGCGGCCAAGGTGGTGTGTGGCTGGTTCATATGCCCTCCGTGGCAATGAGCAGCCGGGCGCATGAGGATGCAGCCCTGAAGGTTCACGACCCGCACCACAGCCACCGGCCCGGCACACAGGGGCTGCCTGCGGCATTTCATCGGTGCGGTTCAGAACGCACCATCCCTCGGGAGAGTGGAAAACAGCCCCTGAGCGGGCACCCTCGTGGGCACCCTCAGCGGGCACGCTCAGTCGATACGCTCAGTCGGCCGGCCAGGCTCAGGCCAGCGCGCGGCCGATCAGGATCTTCTGCACGTCGCTGGTGCCTTCGTAGATCTGGCACACGCGGACATCGCGGTAGATGCGCTCCACCGGAAAGTCGCTCACATAGCCATAGCCGCCGTGCACCTGAATGGCATCGCTGCACACCCGCTCGGCCATTTCGCTGGCAAAGAGCTTGGCCATGGCGGCTTCCTTCAGGCAGGGCTGGCCGGCGTCTTTGAGCGCCGCGGCGTGGTGAATCAACTGGCGCGCAGCCTCGATCTGCGTGGCCATGTCGGCCAGCTTGAACTGCACGCTTTGGTGCTCAAAGATGGGTTTGCCAAACGCCACCCGGTCCTTCGAGTAGCGCAGCGCAGCTTCAAACGCAGCCCGCGCCATGCCCAGGCTCTGTGCGGCGATGCCGATGCGCCCACCTTCCAGGCCCGACAGCGCAATCTTCAGGCCCTGGCCTTCTTCACCCAAGCGGCATGCCAGCGGCACGCGGCAGTTCTCGAAGCGGATCTGGGCGGTGTCGCTGCTGTGTTGCCCCATCTTCTCTTCCAAGCGCGCCACCTGGTAGCCGGGCGTGTCGGTGGGCACGACAAGGGCGCTGATGCCCTTCTTGCCCGCCAGCTTGTCCGTGACGGCCATCACGATGGCCACGTCGGCGTTTTGTCCACTGGTGATGAACTGCTTGACGCCGTTGAGCACGTAGTGGTCACCCTCGCGCACAGCGGTGGTCTTCAGGCCATCGGCCTGTGAACCCACATGCGGCTCGGTCAAGCAAAACGCGCCGAGCATCTGCCCGGCGGCCAAGGGCTTGAGCCACTGCTCTTTCTGGGCCTCATCCGCCCAGGCCATCAGAATGCTGCAGACAGGGCAGTTGTTGACGCTGACCACGGTGGAGGTGCCGCCATCGCCTGCCGCAATCTCCTCCAGGATGACCGCCAGCGCCAGGTAGTCCAGGCCGGCACCACCGTACTCGGTGGGCACCGCCACCCCGTAGCAGCCCAGCTCCGCCAGCCCCCGCAATTCGGCTGCGGGGAAATGGTGCTCGCGGTCCCAACGGGCCGCCTGCGGGGCGATGCAATCCTGCACATAGCTGCGTACAGCATCCTGCACCGCTCGATGGTCTTGGCTCAACATCACGTTCGCACTCCTTGATCAACGCCTGGCGCGGTTGGCAATCACCACACCGCTCAAGGCCATGGCCGCGCCCACAGCCAAGGACCAGCCCAGTGGCTCGCCCAAGAGCACCACCGCACTGCTGACCCCCACCACCGGCACCAAGCTGATGTAACTCGAGGCCACACCCGCACCCATGGCGGAAACCCCGCGGAAAAACCACACATACGACAGCACCGTGGGGCCCAAAGCCATGAACACCAAGAGCCCGATTTGGTGATCGGTGAGCGCACTCAGGCCCTCCACGGCAACACCCGGGCCTTCCACCAGCAGCGCCGCGCACCACAGCAGGGTGCTGCCCACGGCGGCGCTCACAGCGGTGGTGGTCAGCGAGTCCACAGCCACCATCAGGCGCTTGGCCATCAAGGAATAAGCGGCCCAACACACGATACAGCCCACCATCAGCCACTCGCCCAAGCCCACGCCGCCGGTGAATACGGTCCAAGGCTGCCCATGCGTCATCACGGTGGCCGCCCCCAGGACGGCAAGGGCCAGGCCCAATCCGATGTGGCGGTTGAAGGGTTCACCAAACAGCCAGGCCGCAGCCAGGGTCACGAACACGGGGTTGGTGGTCACGACCACCGCGGCACGGCTGGCCTCCACCTGGTGCAAGCCATACATGAAGAAGAGGGTGTAACCAAAGACGCCAACGGTGCCAGCGGCCGCCAATCCTGCCCATTGCCGCAGCGACAGGCGGGGCCAGGACCCCCTCGTCCAGAAGGACCACGCCAGCAGGACGGCCGCGGCCAGGCTGAATCGCCAGGCTGAAGAGGACAGCAGCGGCAGGCTTTGCGCAATGGCGCGACCCGCCGGCCACGACAAGCCCCACAGAAGGGTCATGCCACACAGCCCCAGGTGCACCCGAAGGGCACCGCTCACCACGGTGCCTTCACCACGCCAAGGCCTGTCCGTCGTGGTTGAAGAAGCCCCCGCTGTCGCTGGGCTTCAAGTCGTCCAGCGTGCGGCGCAAGTCGGCCACGCTGCGGTCCACGGGAATGTCCGCCCCGGTGCCGCCCATATCGGTTTGCACCCAACCCGGGTGAAAGGCCACCACGATGCCGCGCTTGCCTAAAACCAGGGCCGCATCCTTGACGGTGGAGTTCAGGGCCGCCTTGGAGGCCCGGTAGGTCCACCCCGATGAGCTGTTACGCAAGCCGATCGAGCCCATCTTGGATGACAAGACCCCGATGCGCCCGCCTTCGGCCAGGGCATCGAAGTACTGCGGCACCAGGCGCATGAACCCAAGCACATTCGTGTGCATGACCCCATCGAAGTCCTGCTGCACCGGAGGGTCCACGCCCGCCGTGCGCGGCCCGAAGATGCCCGCGACGTGCCAGATGCGGTCAAAGCGAACGCCATCAATGCCCCAGGACAGGCCTGAGCAACCCAAGGCGTCGGCGGTGTTCACCACGAGGGTGTTGACCCCCAATTCCTTCAGGCGGGAGATGCCGGTTTGCCCACGCGCGGCGGCATACACCGTGTCGCCCGCCTCCAGCGACTGCCGCGCCAGCTCATAGCCGATGCCGCGTGAGGCGCCGATGATCAAGACATTCATGGCCAAGCCCTCAAAACAGTTCCAGCGCCATGGCCGTGGCTTCGCCACCACCGATGCACAAAGCAGCCATGCCGCGCTTGAGCCCGCGACGGCGCAGCGCCCCGAGCAGCGTCACCACAATCCGCGCACCCGAGGCGCCAATGGGGTGGCCCAGGGCACAGGCGCCGCCGTGGATGTTCACCACGTCGTGTGGCAGCTTGAACTCCGCCATGGCCGCCATGGTGACGGCAGCGAAGGCCTCGTTGACCTCCCACAGGTCGACCGAGCTGGCCTGCCAGCCGGCCTTCTTCAGGGCCTTTTCGATGGCGCCGGCCGGTGCCGTGCTGAACCACTCGGGGGCTTGCGCGTGTACTGCATGGCTGACGATGCGCGCCAGGGGTTGCAGGCCCAAGGCTTTCGCAGTGGACTCACGCACCAAGACCAAGGCTGCCGCGCCGTCTGAAATGCTCGAGGCATTGGCGGCGGTGATGGTGCCGTCCTTCTTGAAGGCGGGCTTGAGCGAGGGGATCTTGTCGAGCTTGGCCTTGAAGGGCTGCTCGTCGTGCTTCACCACCGTGTTGCCGGCCTTGCCCGGCAGGCTCACCGGCGCCATTTCCCAATCAAAGGCGCCACTTTTGTTGGCCTCGATGGCGCGCGTGGTGGAGGTGATGGCGTACTGGTCCTGCTGTTCGCGCGTGAAGCCGTACTTGGCCACACACGCTTCGGCGAACACGCCCATGGCCTTTCCACGCTCATAGGCGTCTTCGAGCCCATCCAAGGCCATGTGGTCAAAGAGCTGCGCAGCACCGTACTTCACGCCCTTGCGCGCAAACATCAGGTGCGGCGCATTGGTCATGCTTTCCATGCCACCGGCCACCATCACGTCCACGCTGCCGGCGGCCAGCATGTCATGGGCGAACATCATGGCCCGCATGCCGCTGCCGCACATCTTGGACAAGGTCACCGCACCGGCCGAATCGGGCACGCCCGCCTGGCGCATCGCTTGCCGGGCGGGCGCCTGCCCCTGACCAGCCATCAGGCAGTTGCCCATCAGCACTTCGTTGATGGCGTCGCTGGGCACGCCAGCGCGCTCCACCGCCGCCTTGATGGCCACGGCCCCCAACTCGGCCGCGCTGAGGTTGGCAAAGTCACCCAACAGGCCGCCGATGGGCGTGCGGGCCGCGGACACGATGACGACGGGATCGCTCATCTGAAGCTCCTAAGAAGTAAAGGGCAAGCCGCCGGTGCGCGCGGCCGCGGTGCGGCTGCCCGCAGCCGCCTGCGCGGCAAAGCGGCGTTCGGGATCATAAGGAAACACATCGATCACCTGACGGGCTTGGATACGCTGCTGGTGCGATTGCCAGAACTGCACGTCCAGCAGGTCCCCGTGGTGCTTCATGAACACCTCGCGCACCTCCGAATTGCCCAGCAGGAAAGGGCCGAAGGTTTCGGGAAACACATCTTTGGGGCCCACCGAATACCAGATCTCCCCACTCATCTCGTCTTCCTCCGTGCGGGGCGCGGGCACGCGGCGGAACTGGCAGTCGGTGATGTACTCGATTTCGTCGTAGTCGTAGAACACCACCTTGCCGTTGCGGGTGACGCCGAAGTTCTTCCACAGCATGTCGCCCGGGAAGATGTTGGCGGCCACCAGATCCTTGATGGCGTTGCCGTACTCCACCACCGCATGCTCGAGTTGGCGGCGCGCCTTGCGGTCCTCGGGCCCGGCGTCGAAACACTCCTGCAAAAAGATGTTCAAGGGAATCATCCGGCGTTCAATGTAGACGTGCTTGAGGATCACCTCTTGAGCCCCATCGCCAGCAGGATCGGAATTCTCCAGCTGCGAGGGCGCAAACTTTTGAATCTCCGCGATCAACTCGTCGTCAAACCGCGAACGCGGAAAGGCCACCTCGGAATACTCGGCGGTGTCGGCCATGCGCCCGACACGGTCGTGCTGCTTGACCAGCAGGTACTTGCCCTTGATTTGTTCGCGTGTGGTGTCTTTCTGCGGCGGGTAGTAGTCCTTGATGACCTTGAACACATACGGAAACGAGGGCAGGTCGAACACCAGCATGACCATGCCCTTGATGCCCGGGGCGATGCGGAACTGGTCGGTGCTGTGGCGCAGGTGCTGCAGGAAGTCTCGATAGAACAAGGTCTTGCCCTGCTTGTGCAGCCCTAGTGCCGAGTAGATTTCTGAACGCGGCTTGTTGGGCATGAGGCTGCGCAGGAACTGCACAAAGGCCGAAGGAATCTCCATATCGACCAGGAAGTAGGCGCGCGCAAAGCTGAAAAGTGCAGCCATGTCGTCGTGGCCGAAGAGCGCAGCGTCGATGCACAAGCGGCCCTGCGCATCGTGCAGGATGGGCAGGGCAAAGGGCAATTCGCGGTAGCCGTTGACGATCTTGCCCACCACATAGGCACCCTTGTTGCGAAAGAACAGGCTGGACAGCACCTGGACCTGAAAGTTCGCCCGCTCGCGGAACTCGCCCATCTCGGCCAAGGCGGCGCGGTTGACCAGGCTCAGGTCCCGCTCCAGGTCGGCAAAGGGGCGCTTCAGGCCGAAGGCGCCCACCACCTCGCGCCAGGTGTCGACCATGGCGCCGCGCTTGCGCGGGTAGTAGGCGCGAAAAGTGGGCTGCGACTCTGGCTCGCTGTTCTCGATGTACTCGGTGGACACGGCCGGACGCACGAAGATGAAGTCGTTGTGGAAGTAGCTGCGGTGCAGCATCTTCGTGGTCACGGAGTTGAAGAAGGTCTCCGCCAACTCGGGTTGGTGGTGGTTGACCAGCAAGCCGATCACGTGCAGCTTGACCTGCTGCCACACATCCATGGGCAGGTCACTGGCCTTGAACTCGGCCTGCAGCCGGTCGCAGGCCTCCCGCACCCGCAGATCGTAGAACTCGATGCGCTCGCGCTGCGCGGCCTGCTGCCCATGCCAGTCGGCCTCCTCGAAACGGCGCTGGGCGTCACGGCTGGCTTGCCGGAACAGGGTGTAGTGCCGGTTGAAGCCTTCGATCAGCGCCTGCGCAATCCGAAACGCGCGGCCGTCGGTCAGGGCGTGGGGGAACAGGGATTGGCCGGTGCTTTCAGGCATCGCCGGGCATCCTCAAGGGGTAGCGTTTGAGTGCAGCGGCAAAGACATCCACCACCGTATCGGGTTTGTGCATCGTCACATGCAGGTCCTTGAGCAGGCCGTTGTGCAGGCCATAAACCCAGCCATGAACCGCCACCTGCTGGCCTCTGGCCCAGGCATCCTGGATGGTGGTGGTCAGGGCGATGTTGCCCACCTGCTCGATCACGTTCATCTCGCACAGGATGTTTTCCTGCTCACCGAACTCCAGGTGGTCCAGGCGCTTGCGGTGGCGCAAACGCACGTCGTGCACATGGCGCAGCCAGTTGTCGGCCAGGCCCACCCGGGTTCCGCGCATGGCCGCACGCACCCCCGCGCAGCCGTAGTGACCCACCACCATGATGTGCTCAACCTGGAGGTGCTCCACCGCGAACTGGATGGTGGACAAGGCGTTCAGGTCCGAGTGCACCACCACATTGGCCACGTTGCGGTGCACGAACACCTCGCCAGGGTCCAGGCCGGTGATCTCGTTGGCCGGCACGCGGCTGTCGGAGCAGCCGATCCACATGTACTTGGGGTTCTGTTGCTTGGCCAACCGCGCGAAGAAGCCCGGGTCGCGCACTTCCGTGGCCGCGGCCCATTGGCGGTTCTTGGCGAACAATTCCTCCAGGTGCAGGCTCATAGCGGTGGGAATCCTTGACTCATGGGTTCATGACTTGGTCAGCTTGGGTGCTGGGCGCGCCTACATCGTTTCGGCGAACAGCTCCCGGCCGATCAGCATGCGGCGAATCTCACTGGTGCCGGCACCAATCTCGTAGAGCTTGGCATCGCGCCACAAACGGCCCAAGGGGTACTCGTTGATGTAGCCGTTACCGCCGAAGATCTGGATGCCCTCGCCAGCCATCCAGGTGGCCTTTTCGGCGCACCACAGGATGACGCTGGCGCAGTCCTTGCGAACCTGACGCACGTGCTGCGCACCCAGCAGGTCCAGATTCTTGCCCACGGTGTAGCAAAAGCTGCGCGCGGCTTGCAGCACGGTGTACATGTCGGCCACCTTGCCCTGAATCAGCTGGAACTCGCCAATGCTCTGGCCGAACTGCTTGCGGTCGTGGATGTAGGGCACAACGTTGTCCATCACCGCTTGCATGATGCCGATGGGGCCGGCCGCCAACACCGCCCGCTCATAGTCCAGGCCGCTCATCAGCACCTTGGCGCCGTTGTTCAGGCCCCCGAGGATGTTTTCAGCCGGCACCTCTACGTTTTCGAACACGAGCTCACCGGTGTGCGAGCCGCGCATGCCCAGCTTGTCGAGCTTTTGGGCAATCGAAAACCCCTTCATGCCCTTTTCGATCAGGAAGGCCGTGACGCCGCGCGCGCCCAGTTCAGGCTCGGTCTTGGCGTACACCACCAGGGTGTCGGCATCGGGCCCGTTGGTGATCCACATCTTGCTGCCGTTGAGCAGGTAGTAACCCCCCTGGTCTTGAGCCTTGAGCTTCATGCTGATGACGTCGCTGCCGGCACCGGGCTCACTCATGGCCAGCGCACCCACGTGTTCGCCGCTGATCAGCTTGGGCAGGTACTTCTGGCGCTGCGCGTCGCTGCCGTTTCGCTTGATTTGGTTGACGCACAGGTTGGAGTGCGCTCCATAGCTCAGGCCCACGCTGGCACTGGCCCGGCTGATCTCTTCCATGGCCACCATGTGGGCCAGGTAGCCCATACCGGCCCCGCCGTACTCCTCACCCACCGTGATGCCCAGCACGCCCAACTCGCCCATCTTGCGCCACAGGTCCATGGGGAACTGGTCGCTGCGGTCGATCTCGGCCGCGCGCGGGGCGATCTCCGCCTCAGCAAAGGCGCGAACGGCGTCGCGCAGGGCGTCGATGTCGGGACCAAGTTGAAAGTTCAGACCGGGCAGGTTCATGGGAACTCCGAAGGTGTTGTGCGCGTCGTGACTTACGTTTACGTAAACGTCAATTCTAGGCAGGGCGGTTGGGCCTGCGCGTCAAGCCGCCAAGGCAGCCTTGCCACGTGATCGGCGCGGTGCCGCGCGCCGCGCCGCAGCACCCAACAGGTCGCGGCAGCGGGCCTCGTGCTGCGCGATTTCAGCCAGGGTCACCTCCAGGTCCTTGCGCTGCTGTTCCAACTGCAGGCGATGGGACTGCAACACCCCCAGGAACGCCTTGAGTTGCGGCGCGGTGTCATCCGGGGACTCGTACATGTCCACCAGCTGCTTGATCTCCTGCAGCGTCAGGCCCAGGCGCTTGCCCCGCAGCGTGAGCTTCAGGCGCGTGCGGTCTCGGTGGGTGTACACGCGGTTGCGCCCCTGGCGCCCGGGCGTGAGCAGGCCCACATCCTCATAAAAGCGGATGGCCCGCGGCGTGATGTCGAACTCATGTGCCAGTTCGGTGATGGTGAGGGTGGTCGCGGGTGGCGCGGCCTTGCGGCTTGCACTCATGGGTGGCTTGGTTAGACTGACGTTAACGTAAACGTAAATGTAAGGCGAACGCACGCGGATGGCCAACCAACAAGAACACGAACTGCAATACCCTTTGGCCGAGCAATTGCCAGCCCCGGGATCCGCGCTCACGGTGGCGCCAGGCGTGAAATGGGTGCGCATGGGCCTGCCCTTCGCCCTGGACCACATCAACCTGTGGCTGCTGCGCGACCGCCTGGAGGACGCCTCGGGGCAGCTGCGCGAGGGCTGGGCCATCGTGGACTGCGGCATCACCAACGAGGCCACGCGAACCGCCTGGGAGCAGGTCTTTGAGGAACATCTCGAGGGGCTGCCGGTGCTGCGGGTCATCGTCACCCACATGCACCCCGACCACATTGGGCTGGCGCAATGGCTGACCGATCAGTGGAGCACGCCCGAGCAGCCTTGCCGCCTGTGGATCAGCGGCACGGATTGGAACGCCGCGCGCATGGCCAGCCGCTCCACCATCGGCCATGGTGGCCAGGCGGCGGCCGACTTCTTTGGCAGCCACGGCCTGGTAGACCCCGAGGCACTGGACAAGGTGCGCCAACGCAGCAACTACTACGGCTCCATGGTGCCGGCGGTGCCCGACCAGTACAGGCGCCTGATGGATGGTGATGTGCTGCGCATCGGTGACCATGACTGGCGCTGCATCAGCGGCTATGGGCATGCGCCGGAGCACATCGCCTTGCACAGCGACAGCCTGGGGCTGCTGATTTCGGGCGACATGGTGCTGCCGCGCATCAGCACCAACGTCAGCGTGATCGACCTGGAGCCCGAGGCCAATCCCTTGGCCCTGTACCTGCAATCGCTGGGGCGCTACGAAAGCCTGAGCACCGACACCCTGGTCTTGCCGTCACACGGCCGACCGTTCAAGGGCCTGCAGCGGCGCATTGCCCAGTTGCGCGAACACCATCAGGCCCGCTTGGCCGACACGCTGCGGCGCTGCGCCCAGTCCCCGGCCTGCGCCGCCGACCTGCTCACGGTTCTGTTCCGGCCCAACCTGGACCTGCACCAAACCACGTTTGCCATGGGTGAGGCGGTGGCGCACCTGCACGCCCTGTGGCATCGAGGCGAGTTGCTGCGCAGAAACGGCACCGACGGGGTCTGGCGGTTTTCGCCGGCCTCACTAGGCCGCAGCATCGCTTTTGGCGACATAGCCATACCGGCGGTTGGTGCGCGCTGAAGCGCCGGCCAGGTCGTAGTCGTGCTTGGCCTGCGCCACCCGGTCGTGGGCCAAGGCGTGGCGCTCTGAGGCGCCGTAGCCATACAGCCGGGCCGAGTTCTCGCCAAAGATGGCGTTCTTCACGGGGCCATCGGCCGCACCCAAAGGCGCAAAACCGTACTGGGCCTGCATCGCTTGCGGGATTTCCAAACGGCGCAGGGCTTCGATCTGCCACTGCGGTGCACCGGTCCACACCGCATCGGTGCCCCACACCACATGGTCGGCGCCCAGGCCCTGAATGAGCTGGCCCATCATGGCCGCACACAGCAAGGGCTGGGCAATGGTGCTTTGCGCAAAGATCTGGCCCAGGTCACCATAAACATTGCGCACCCCAAACTTCTGGGGAATCTCGGCCAAGTCGGTCACCCAGTCGATGCGCCCGGTCTTCTCGAACTGGGCCCAGCCCGCATCCTGCGCGCCGGTGTAGCGAAAGCCCGAGTGGTAAATGATGAAGTTCAGCTCGGGCCAATCGCGCGCGGCGCGCCCCACGTCGCGCACATCCGCATAGGCCAAGAGCTGCGGAAAGCGTTGGGTCACCGACGGTGGGAAAAGGCCCTTGTGCACACACACGTTGCGCAGGCTGGGTTTGTCTTTCGAAGCCTTGAGCAGCTTTTCGTAGAACGGGTAGAGCAGCTTTTCGTCGTCCAGGTGCCAGGGGTGGCGGGCCAGGTGCTTGTTGGTGTTGTCGCCCACGGTGTAGCCCTTGAAGCTGTCGGGCTTGTGCAGGGCCAGGTCTTCGTCGACCTTGTCCAGCCACCCGGGCAGGCCAGGCATGAAGATGGCGTGCGAGAACAGGCGGCGTGCGCCTGCCTGGGCATTGACTTGGGCCCGCGCCTGCGCCTTCATGCCATTGGTGAGAAACCAGTCTCTGGGATCTTCCGAGCCCGAGCCCGAAATCAGCGCCACCTGCGTGTCGCTGTCCAGCCAGATTTCCTTGAAGTAGTTGGCGAACTTGAGGTCCTCGATGGTCTGCGGCTTGCCCGCCAAGGCGGGGTTCCAGCCGGCTTTGCCCACCGCTTCGCGCGAACGCACAAAGCCCTCCAGGCGCGTGTCGTCGCGCAGGAAGTGGGTGTGCATGTCCATGATGAACTGGCCGCGCAGCGAGCGGGCACGCTCGTTGGCACGCGCAGGGTCGGACGCTTCGGCCAGGCTGGCTTCGTACAGCGGCCCCTGAGCTTGGCCATACGCTTCGTTCATGGCCACAAAGGCCGCCGCCATGCCCGCTGCACTTTGGAAGAACGCGCGGCGGCTGAGCCCCTGGTGGCGGGCCAAGGCCTGCCCCAGGTCTTGCAGACGGGCGGCCAACCGGCGCTGCACGGGCGTCTGGGGCCCTGGAACAAACTCTTCACTGGACACCGCTTGCAGCGGGATGGGCGATCGAAAGCGCAGTTCCTCGGCGGGCATCAGCCGCTGCAGGTCATCGGGGCTCATCATCGTGGGACCTCCTGTCCTCAATCACCCAAAGGCACGGCCTGCTTCAAGGGCTCTTGCGCCTGTTCGTAGGTGGGCAAGACCGAGCGCACCACCTCCCAAAAGGCAGCGCTGTGGTTCATCTCCCGCAAGTGGGCCAGTTCATGCACCACCACGTAGTCCACCGTGCTCAAGGGAAACTGAATGAGGCGCCAATTCAGACGCACCGACCCATCGGCCGTGGCGCTGCCCCAGCGGGTCTGGGCAGCACTCAAGGACAGGCGCTTGACGCGCACGCCCAAGCGCTGGGCATACCACTGGCAACGCTGCTCAAACAACTGCTTGGCCTGGCGCTGCCACCAGCTGTGCACCACATCGCGGATGCGTTCGGCCTGGGCCTGGGCGGGCAGGCCCAGCCGCAACACCGGCGCCTCGGCGCTGCCGGGGTCTTCTTCGAGCCGCGCTGCGCCCGGCGCACTCACGCCCGCGGCGTCCAAGACCAGCCGCACCTGCCGACCCAGATAGGGCACCCGGGCGCCGTCGGCCCACACGATGCGCGATGACTGAATACGCCGGCTGAGCTCGCCTTGTTCCTGCAATTTGCGCAAGATCCAAGACGCCTTCTCCTGCAGCGCAGCTTCCACCTCGCCCAAGCCCACCCAGCGCGGTGCACTCACGCTCAGGCCCTCGGGGCCCACCACAAATCCGATGGTGCGGCGCTTGCCGCGGCGAAAGGCATAACGCACCCGCTGGCCCGCCAGCACCACCTCTCGGCTGGCCTGGGGGTGCGACACCGGGGCGGGCGTCGGCGCGGGGGGTGGTGCGGAG
>JBJTHN010000083.1:0-4829 GCA_046094505.1 Betaproteobacteria bacterium | reverse complement strand
GGGGTTGGCCAGCACCAACACGGTCTCGCCCACCCGGTCGGTGTGCCGCTCGAAAGCCAGGAGGCGATCGCATTCGCCTGCCCGCCAGTCGCCGATCCGCAGGGCGCGTTGTCTGCGGCGCAGTTCCATGAGCTGCCGGGTGCAACGCAGGGTGGGGTTGTCTTCGGTGACCAAGTCCCAGCGCATGGGCGCGCGCATTTCGGGGTCGGCGCCGCCGCTCATGCCCAGTTCGCTGCCGTAGTACAGATTGGGTGCGCCGGGCAGGGTGAACTGCAGCAGTTGGGCCATGCGCCTGGCGCGTTCATCGGGCAAGGCGTTGGCCAGGCGCACCGTGTCGTGGTTATCGAGCATCAGCCACGACTTGAGCAGGGGCTCCATGCCGCACTCCTGCACCATGCGCTCGATCATGCGGGTGGCGGTGGCAGGGGGCAGGCGACCGCCCAGGCAGCGCAGGATGATTTCACGCAGGCTGAAGTTCATCGCGCCATCAACCGCTGGGAACCACTCTTTAGGCCAGTTCCACAACTCGCCCACCACCAGCGATCCGGGCTTTTCTTCGTGGGCGGCCTGCGTCAGGGCGTGCAGCAGCTCCATGCCGATGTCATGCGCCACATCCAGGCGCCATCCATCCACCCCATCGCGCAAATAGCCCCGCACCACCGAGTCGTGGTCTCCCCACAGATAGGCCTGAACCGCAGGGTTCTCCATGTTCAGCTCGGGCAGGTTTTCAGCCTGCATCCACGCGCGTGCGCCACCGGGCCGTTCGGGGTCGAAGACGAACCAGTCGCGCCAGGGGCTTTGGGGATGGTTGAGCGCGTCCTGAAAGCGCGGTGCTTGGCGGCCCATGTGGTTGAACACACCATCGAGCACCAGCTTCATGCCGTGGCGGTGCAGTTCGCCAGCCAGGTCTTTCACATCTTGGCGCGTGCCGTACTCGGGGGACACCTTGGCGTAGTCCAAGGCGTCGTATTTGTGGTTCGTGAAGGCTTCGCAGATGGGGTTGAGGTACAGGACATCCGCGCCCAGTTGCACGATGTGGTCGAGCCGGCTGCGCAGGCTTTGCAAGTCGCCGCCCCAGAAGTCCACCTCGTGGCTCCACAGGCGGGCCTCTTGCAGAAAGTGTCCCTGTTGAGGGCACTCGGTCCAATCGCGCAGCCGCTTGGGCGCGGCGTACAGGTGGCGTTTGGCCTGCAATTGAGCCGAGGGCGCATAGCGGTCCACCAAGACCTGGTAGGTGACCGCGCCGTTGCGCCAGTCGGCCTCGCGGGCTTCGTAGCGGCCGGCGGCTTGCGCGTCAAAACGGTTGGCGCTGTTGTTCATCAAGGAATTCGTTTGTAGACCGAGTAGCCTTTGGCGGGATCGGGCACCAGCGGCGTGAGCACGCGAACACCCCAAGGGGCGATGGTCACCGTGAGGAAGCCGGCACCGACCTTCAGGGGCTCAGGCCTGTGTGCAGCCTGCGGGTGAGCCTCGTGTGCCAAGAGCGCGTCTTGCAAGGGCGCATCATCCATCAGCATGCCATTGCGAAGCGCCACCGTTTCGGTCACGGCCTGATCGCTTGGATTCGCCAGCACCAGCACCGTGTCGGCCACTCGATTCGTATGGCGCTCAAAAGCCAGCAAGTGCTGGGTGTCCAGGAGGCGGAAGTCACCGACGCGCAGGGCGCGATGGCTGTGGCGCATCTGAATCAGCTTGCGCGTCCATCGGAGTTCCGGGTGATCGGGCTGCACCCAATCCCAACGCATCGGCCCGCGCTGCGCGGGGTCTCCGCCACCGGTCATGCCCACTTCGGCACCGTAGTAGAGGTTGGGCGAACCCGGGAGGGTGAACTGCAGCGTCTGCGCCAGGCGCCGGCGTCCTTCATGCGCAATCTCGGTGGCCACGCGTGGCACGTCATGGTTGTCGAGCAGCATCCAGCTTTTGAGCAGCGGCTCGATACCCACATCCTGCACGGTGCGCTCGATCAGGCGACCGGCCTGTGTCGGGGTCACTTCCCCCTTCAACAGCTTGAGCAGCAGGGTGCGCCAATGGAAGTTCATCACCGCATCCATCGCCGGCATCCAACCCGATGGGTGGTTGACGATTTCACCGACCACCAAGGAGCCGGGCTTTTCCGCGTGCGCCGCCTTTGTGAGTTCAGACAGGTAAGTGGTGCCCAACTCGTACGCGGTATCGAGTCGCCAGCCATCGACCCCGTCGCGCAGGTAACCCCGCACCACCGAATCAGGGGCCAGCCAAAGGTGCTGCCGAACGGGGCGGTGTTCGAGATTCAACTCGGGCAGGTTTTGCACCTCTTTCCAGGTGCGGGCGCCGCCTGCGTATTGCGGCCCGAAGGCAAACCACTGGGCGGCTTCGGATGTTGGGTTTCGCTGAGCTTCCAGGAACCGGGGCGCTTTGCGACCCATGTGGTTGAACACGCCGTCGAGCACCAGCTTCATCCCACGTGCATGCAGGTCGCGGGCCAGGGCCTTGACATCTTCACGGGTGCCGAACTCGGGTGACACCGCCTTGAAGTCCAGTGAATCGTATTTGTGGTTGGTATAGCCCAGATGGATGGGGTTGAGGTACAGCACGGTGGCGCCCAGGCCCTGGACATGGTCCAGCCGTGATCGCAGGCTCTGCAGGTCTCCACCCCAGAAGTCGATCTCGTGGCTCCACACCTGCGCCGATTCGACGAAGTGGCCCGGCTTGGGCTCTTCATCCCAGCCGCGCAGGGTTTTGGGCGGTGCATACAGGTGCCGTTTGGCGGGCAGGTTGGCGCTGGGCGCAAACCGGTCGACCAGCACCTGGTAAACGACGGCGCCATTGCGCCAATCCTGTTCGCGCTGGGTGTACCGGTCGGCGGCTGCACGTGGGCTTGCTGCGGTTTGCCCCGCGGCATCCAGCGCACCCACCAGAAGCGGCGCGATCAACACCGCCAGCGAACAGCCCACCCGTGCGGCGCGGGTCAAGGCCCATGAAGCGAAGCGCCCCACCGGCCTATGGCGCGGCTGAACCCTGGAGGGCGCCCGACCCGGTTGCGTGGACTGCGGGTTCACGCCGCCTGCGCCGCCGCTGGCTGCGGCACCCGCTTGAGCGCGGCACCCGAGGCATCGAAGGCATAGGTGAGCGCGGGGCTTACCCGCAGCCTCAAGCCCTGACCGCCTTGAACCCGCACCAGGCCGTGCAATTGAACCGTTGCGGGTGCGGCCTGCCCCGGTACTGCGCAGTAGGCCACGGTAGAGCCGCCCAGGGCTTCAACAAAGGTCACTTCGGCCGGGATGAGGTTGTGGGTGGCATCCGGTGCGGCCATGCCCAGATGTTCGGGGCGAATGCCCAGGGTCAGTTCTTGGCCGGCGCTGGTCGATGAACCGTCGATGTCGCAATGAAGTTCAGACCCATCGGCAAGCCGCACGGCCAGGTGCTGGGCGCTGCCGTTGACCACCACGGCGGGTAGGAAGTTCATCTGCGGAGAACCGATGAAGCCCGCCACGAATTGATTGCAGGGGTGTTCGTAGAGTTCCAGCGGCGCGCCCACCTGTTCCACCCGACCCGCCGACAGCACGACGATCCGGTCGGCCAGGGTCATGGCTTCCACTTGGTCGTGTGTGACATAGACCATCGTGGTCTTGAGCTGTTCGTGCAGCTTGGCGAACTCGTAGCGCATCTGCACCCGCAGTGCGGTGTCCAGGTTGGACAGCGGCTCATCAAACAAGAACACGGCCGGCTGGCGAACGATGGCGCGGCCGATGGCCACGCGTTGACGTTGGCCGCCAGACAAGTCTTTGGGCTTGCGCTCGAGCAGGTGCTCGATGTGCAGGATGCGCGCGGCGTGGCGCACCGCGGCATCGATTTCCGCTTTGGGCAGCCGCGCCAGCTGCAGGCCAAAGGCCATGTTGTCGTACAAATTCAGGTGGGGGTAGAGGGCATAGCTCTGGAACACCATCGCAATGCCGCGCTCAGATGGGGCCGCTTCGTTCATGCGCTGCCCGCCGATGCACAGCTCGCCGGCGGTGATGTCTTCCAAGCCGGCGATGCACCGCAGCAGGGTGCTCTTGCCGCAACCCGAGGGCCCGACGAAGACCACGAATTCGCCGTCTTGAATGTCCAGGTCGATGCCCTGCAGGATGCGGGTGCTGCCGTAGGCCTTTTCGACGCCCCTGAGTTTCAGGTCCGCCACGGCGCCTCCGAGTGGGCGGCGGGGCCCTGTCGCGCGGATTGGATGTTCATTTGCTTGCCAATTTACACGGCTTCAAATCGACGCGACCCCGAGGGCCGCAGCGGATGTAACCAACAAGAACCCGGCAAAGCCGTGGGGGGCCAGGCTCTTGCATTACAGTGGGCCTAGAGCCTAATGTAGTAAAACTACAATTGCATCCACGTTTCCGATAGGGTCCCCTGTTATGCCTGCCTCCGATTTGCTGCCCACTGCTGTTGAGGAGGCCCAAATTCGGGCACGGGCCGAGGGTGTGGCGCTGTCGCCCCCGGCCCTGCTGCGCGCGGTGGCACAGGCCTGCCGAGGGCCATTGGAAGCGCGCTGGGCCCAGACGCAGGCCGAGGATGTTCAGCGCCTGGCGGGCCTTCAGGGTGCCGGCCGTGCAGAGGCTGGCGTGGCCACGGCCCGCCGCGTGCACTATCTGTCGATGGAATTCCTGATGGGCCGTGCCCTGCACAACGCTTTGTCGGCCTTGGGCTTGCAAGTGGGGCTTGAGGCAGCGCTGCAGGCCCAGGGTGCCAGCCTGGCCGATGTGCTGGAAGCCGAAGGGGACGCCGCACTGGGCAACGGAGGCCTGGGCCGCTTGGCGGCGTGCTTCCTGGATTCCTTTGCTGAGCTGGGCCTGCCCTCGTTC
>JBJTHN010000082.1:0-13807 GCA_046094505.1 Betaproteobacteria bacterium | reverse complement strand
CGCCCGCCGCATTGGGGTGGCTTCCGGCTGGTTCCCGACCGGTGGGAGTTTTGGCAGGGCCGCCAAAGCCGACTGCACGACCGGCTGCGCTACCGGCTGGGCCCAGAGGGTCAGTGGCAGCGCGAGCGCCTGGCGCCTTGAGCCCGCAGGCCTAGGCGGGCTTGAGCCGCTGGGCGAACACCCGGCGAAACTTGGCCAGCTTGGGGCTGATCACCGCGGCGCAATAGCCCTGGTAGGGGTTGCGCGCGTAGTAATGCTGGTGGTAGCCCTCGGCACGGCTGTAGCCGCTGAGCGGCACGACCTCGGTCACGACACGGCCGCCCAAGGCCTGCTGCACCTCGGCCACCACCGCGTGGGCCACCTCGGCCTGCCCCTGATCGCTGACGTAGATGCCCGAGCGGTACTGCGGCCCCACGTCGTGGCCTTGTCGGTTGGGCGTGGTGGGGTCGTGGGTAGCGAAGAAGATGGCCAGGATGTCGCGCAAGGGAATCAACGCGTCATCGAACTCCACGCGCACCACCTCGGCATGGCCGGTTTGCCCGGTGCAGACCTGCTCGTAGTTGGGGTTTGGGAAGTGGCCGTTGCAATAGCCCGACTCCACGGCATGGACCCCCTGCACCTGCTCAAACACGGCCTCGGTGCACCAGAAGCAGCCGCCGCCCAGCGTGATGACCTGTTTCATGTGCCCGCCCCGCTGCCCAAACCCAAGTCGGCCCACAGGGCGTCCACCCGCGCGGTGACCTCGGGGGCCATGCGGATGGTGCGTCCCCACTCGCGTTGGGTTTCACCGGGCCACTTGTTGGTGGCGTCCAGCCCCATCTTGCCGCCCAGGCCGCTGATGGGCGAAGCGAAGTCCAGGTAGTCAATGGGCGTGTGGTCCACCAAGGTGGTATCGCGCACCGGGTCCATGCGCGTGGTCAGGGCCCACACCACTTCTTTCCAGTTGCGAATGTCCACATCCTCATCCACCACGATGATGAACTTCGTGTACATGAACTGCCGCAGGAAACTCCACAGGCCAAACATCAGGCGCTTGGCGTGGCCCGGATAGGACTTGCGGATGCTGATGACGGCCAGCCGATAGCTGCAGCCTTCGGGCGGCAGGTAGAAATCGACGATCTCCGGAAACTGGCGTTGCAGGATGGGCACGAAGACCTCGTTGAGGGCTTCACCCAGGACCGCTGGCTCATCGGGCGGCTTGCCGGTGTAGGTGGAGTGGTAGATGGCGTCGCGGCGGCGCGTGAGGCGGTCCAGCCGGAACACCGGGAACCAGTCCTGCTCGTTGTAGTAGCCGGTGTGGTCGCCGTAGGGGCCTTCCAGCGCATGCAGGTATCCGCCCACCGATTTCAGCGGCACCCCGTGCTCGCTGGTGCCGGTGTAGCCCTCGGGCGCGGTGGGGATGTGGCCCTCCAACACGATTTCGGCCGAAGCCGGCACCTGCAGCTTCAGGCCGGCCTCGCCTACGCTGGTGTCCACCAGCACCGTGCGGCTGCCTCGCAGCAGGCCAGCGAACTGGTACTCGCTGAGCGTGTCGGGCACCGGCGTGACCGCACCCAGGATGGTGGCCGGATCGGCGCCCAGGGCCACCGCCATCGGGAAGGGCTGTCCGGGGTTGGCACGTGCAAAGTCGCGAAAGTCCAGGGCGCCGCCACGGTGCGCCAGCCAGCGCATGATGAGTTCGCGCCGACCGATCACCTGCTGGCGGTAGATGCCCAGGTTCTGGCGCAGGCGCGGTGTGGCCACCGACTGCGGGCCGCGGGTGATCACCAGGCCCCAAGTGATGAGCGGGGCGACATCGCCGGGCCAACACAGCTGCACGGGCAGTTCGCCCAAGTCGATGTCCTCTGCCTGTTGAACCGTTTCCTGGCAGGGCGCGTCACGCACCACGGAGGGCTTCATGTCCCACACGGCCTTGGCCATTTGGAACAGCCGCCCCACGTCCTTGAGCGCGCGGGGCGGATCGGGCTCCTTGAGGGCGGCCAGCAGCCGGCCCACATCGCGCAGCTCAGCCAGGCTGTTGGCCCCCATGCCCAGGGCCACCCGGCGTGTGGTGCCGAACAGGTTGGTCAGTGCCGGGATGCGCCAAGTGCGGCCCTGGCCTTGAGGCCGCTCGAACAGCAAGGCCGGCCCACCGGCCTGCAGGCTGCGGTCGCTCAGGGCGGTCATTTCCAGGCGGGGGTCCACGGGCGCTGCGATGCGCCGCAGCTCTCCCGAGGACTCGAGTTGGGCGATGAAATCGCGCAGGTCGCGGTAGTGCATGACGCGAGGTTACCCGGCCCGGCGCAACCGGGCTGGCGTGTTAGAATTTAGGGTTAATACTTAGGCGGGGTTCACCATGAACGCACCCGACAGCACCCTGGGGCGCCTGGCCGCCCGCTGGGTCATCCTGCGCGACGGCGTCGCGATCTTTGCCCGGGACGTGGGCAACGGCCTGCTGGAAGTCAGCCACAACACCTTGGCCCTGCTGGGCTTGACGGTGGTGGCCGGCCTGATCTTCATGGGCGGTACCGAGGACGTGCGCAACCGCGTGGAATCCTTCGCGCTGGGCTGGCTGCAGGAGCGGCTGGAACAGCGAGCGGAGCAGGACGGCAACCTGCTGAGCGCCCTGGCCGAACCGCAAGCCAGCAAGCGGGCCACAGCCTTGGAGCCCGAGCGGCTGAGCCGCGAACAGGCGGCCGTGGCGAGCTGGCTGTCGCGGCGCTACCGCGTGGCGTTGGAGCCTGTTTCCCGCCTGGTGCACGAGTCGTGGGCCTTGGGTGGGCGCAGCAAACTCGAGCCCACCCTGATCCTGGCGGTGGTGGCCGTGGAGTCCTCCTTCAACCCGTTTGCGCAAAGCACGATGGGCGCGCAAGGCCTGATGCAGGTGATGAAGCGCATTCATGACGACAAGTACCAAGCTTTTGGCGGCGCGCACGCGGCCTTCGACCCGGTGAGCAACCTGCGGGTGGGCGTGCAGGTGCTGCGCGATTGCGTGGCCCGCAACGGCGGGCTGGAAGAAGGCTTGCGCTGCTATGTGGGTGTGACGCACCCGGAAGGTGACGACAACGGCTACACCCAAAAGGTGCTGGCCGAGCACCGTGCCTTGCAGCAGGTGGCCCAGGGCAAGTCGGTGCCGCACACCATCGTCCACTCGGTGCTGCCTGCCTCGGCAGCGGCACCTGCGACGGCCACGGGATCGGCGCAGCTGGCCGCTGGCGGCTAAACTACTGGCACCGCGTGACTGGCGATAGGCGGGCCCTGTGTGGGGCTGCGCCGAGGTGGTAACACCGTGAAGCGCGGGTGCCGGCCCTGTGCCGTGGCAATCAGCCGTGCGCCTGGGCAGCACGTGGGCCGTGCGCGGTACCCACGAGGCCCCTTCACCCACACGAGAATCGCCCCCATGTTTGATCGCAACACCTCTACCCTGGCCCTGGTGGACCCTGATCTGTGGTCCGTTGTGCAAGCCGAAAACCGGCGCCAGGAAGAACACATCGAGCTCATCGCCAGCGAGAACTACACCTCGCCGGCCGTGATGCAGGCGCAAGGTTCACAGCTCACCAACAAGTACGCCGAGGGCTATCCGGGCCGGCGCTACTACGGTGGGTGTGAGCATGTGGATGTGGTGGAGCAACTGGCCATCGACCGGCTCAAGCAGTTGTATGGCGCAAACTTCGCCAATGTGCAGGCCAATTCCGGCTCGCAGGCCAATCAGGCCGTGTTCTTTGCCCTGCTGCAGCCCGGCGACACCATCATGGGCATGAGCCTGGCCGAGGGTGGCCACTTGACCCACGGCATGCCGCTGAACATGAGCGGCAAGTGGTTCAAGGTGGTCAGCTACGGGCTGGATGCGCAGGAAGTGATCGACTACGAAGCGATGGAGCGGCTGGCCCATGAGCACAAGCCCAAGCTGATCATCGCCGGGGCCTCGGCCTATTCGCTGCACATCGACTTCGAGCGCTTCGCCCGCGTGGCACGGGACGTCGGCGCGTACTTCATGGTCGACATGGCGCACTACTCGGGCTTGATTGCTGCGGGCGTCTACCCCAACCCGGTGCCGCACGCCCATGTGGTGACCAGCACCACGCACAAGAGCCTGCGTGGCCCGCGCGGGGGCATCATCCTGGCCAATGACGAAGACATTGCCAAGAAGATCAACAGCGCCATCTTCCCGGGCATTCAGGGCGGGCCCCTGATGCATGTGATTGCGGGCAAGGCGGTGGCCTTTCACGAGGCCCTGCAACCGGCCTTCCGCCAGTACCAGCAGCAGGTGGTGGCCAATGCACAGGTGCTGGCCCAGACCCTGATCGAGCGCGGCCTGCGCATCGTCAGCGGCGGCACGCAAAGCCATGTGATGCTGGTGGACCTGCGCCCCAAGAACCTCACCGGCAAGGAAGCCGAGGCCATCCTGGGCCGTGCCCACATGACCTGCAACAAAAACGGCATTCCCAACGACCCGCAAAAGCCCATGGTCACCAGCGGCATCCGCCTGGGCACACCAGCCCTGACCACGCGCGGCTTCAAGCAAGAACAGGCGCGCATCACCGCGCACCTGATTGCCGACGTGTTGGACCGGCCGCATGACGAAGCCAACATCGAAGCCGTGCGGGCCAAGGTGTCGGCCCTCACGCGCGAATTTCCTGTGTACCGCTGAAAGGCCAGACCGTGCGCTGCCCTTTTTGCACACACGGTGATACACAGGTCGTCGAGACGCGGGACTCTGAAGAGGGTGATGCGGTTCGCCGGCGGCGCAAGTGCCCGAGCTGCGACCGCCGGTTCACCACCTATGAACGCGCCGACATCGCCATGCCCGTGGTGGTGAAAAAGGACGGCGCGCGGGTGGAGTTTGCCAATGGCAAGCTGCGCGCCTCTATGCAACTGGCCCTGCGCAAGCGGCCTGTGAGCGTGGAGCAGATCGATGATGCGATGGAGCGCATCCAGGAACAGCTGCTGGCCAGCGCTCAGCGCGAGGTGTCGTCTTCGCGCTTGGGTGAGTTGGTGATGCGCGAGCTCAAGCGCATCGACAAGGTGGCCTATGTCCGCTTCGCCTCGGTGTACCGCAGCTTTGAAGACGTGGACGAGTTCCGCAAGCTGATCCGCGACATCTGAGCGCGGCGCCGGGCCCGCATCGGAGGCCCTCCACAGGGCGATGTGCGGGCCAGGCCGGCACCCTACAGTGGCCGCATGGCCCCTGCAGCATTGCCCCCCAGTGCCCCGCGCAGCCGCGGCTTTGGCCTGCTGGAACTGCTGGTGACCTGCGCACTGGCCGCGGCCCTGTCGGCAACGGCCTGGGTGCAGTTGGCCGACTGGTTGGGCATGCGGCGCCTGCAGGCCGCGTCAGCCGATTGGGTTCGGGTGCTGATGGTGGCCCGCCAGTGGTCTTTTGAATTGCAGCAGCCGGTTCGGCTGGACCTGGCCGCCAGCGCGCAACGGCCCGAGGCCTGCCTGTTGGCCCACACCGGGCAGCGCGGAGATTGCAGCGGTTGCAGCGGTCCGGCGGTGTGCCGCGCAGGCGTGCGGCTGCTGGCCCGCACCGCCCCCTTGCCCACCGGTGTTTCGGCCAGCGCGAACGTCAGCAGCCAACTGTGGAGCCCCGGCAGCCGTAGCGTGTCGCCGACGGGCACGCTGCGACTGCACCTGTCAGATGGGCGTACCGTGCACCACGTGGTGAACCTGGCGGGTCGGTTGCGCCGCTGTTCTCCGGATGGACCCACAGCCGGGTGGCCCGCATGCTGAGGAGCAGCCGCGACCGGCGACGCCGCGCGCTGCGCGGGCTCACGCTGTTGGAGCTGGGTGTGGCCCTGGCGGTGGCATCGGTGCTGGCTGCAGCCGCCTACCCGGCTTGGCGTGATCAGCTGCACAAGGGCCGACGGGTGGACGCGCAGGTCGCGCTGGCCAGCCTGCAATTGGCCCAGGAGCGCCACCGTTGGGCGCATGGCCGCTACGCCGACCATGTGGCGCACCTGGCCCACCCCTTGCTGTCGCCGGCCGCGCACTATGAGCTGAGCGTTGGGCATGCCGACCACAGCGGCTACAGCCTGCTGGCCCTTCCCCACAGGGGCTCACCCCAACAGTCCGACCGCACCTGTACACGCATGGCCCTGGTGGTTCAGGCCGGCGTGGCCATAGAGATGGCCGCCAGCGACGGCCAGGCCCTGGAGCCTGACGCCCAACGGCGCTGCTGGGCACCATGAGGCTTGGCACCGCCGCCAGGGGCCCGCAGCGCGGCGTGGCCCTGTTGGAGTGGATGGTGGCCCACAGCTTGGGGCTGGTGGTGGTGGCCGCAGCCACGAGCCTCTTTCTGCACCAAGCGCGTGTGGCCATGGCACTGCACCAGCGGCAACTGCAACTACAAGACCTGGGCGTCGTGGCCCAGGTGCTGCGCGCCGAGTTGCGCATCGCAGGGCACCGCCTGCAGCCCGCGCTCCACCCGGGCTATGACCAGCTGCAGGTCGACAGCGGCTCCAACCCAGCCATCGGCTTTTTGTGTGATGCGTGTGCGGCCTCAGACCCCACCCGCCCCGCTGGCTTTCGCCTGCAATCGGGCACCCTGATGCAGCGCGCCCAGAGTGCCGGCAGCTTTCAGGCCGTGCACGACACGCCCACATCGGGCTGGCGCAGTTGGGCCGTGGCCACCGGGGTCGCCGCGGGATGCGTGCCACACGTCACGGTGGCCCTGCAGCCGATACGCCCGGGTCTGGGGCCCACCACGGTGCGCATGCGACCCCGCAACGGCGGGCCCTTGGCCTGCGAAGCCATGGCCAGCCCGGTGGTGCCGGTTCCGGTGCCGTGAGCTCGCACGGCAGTCGTGGGTGGGTGGCGCTGCTCTTGTGCACCGTGCTGCTGTCGGGCTCTGCCCTGAGCGCCGCCCTGGTGCAGCGCTGGGCGGTAGAGCGTGAGCGCCAAAGCGGGCACCTGTGGGCGCACGCGCAGGCCCAAGCCCTCGGGCAAGCGGGACTGATGTGGACACTTGCACGGCTGGAAGACCCTCGGCCCGTTGACCTGCAGTGCCACGCACAGGGCGGGCCTGTGGCGCTGGGCCGCCATGCCGATTCGTTCGCGGCGCGCCTGGCCCAAGACGGGCGTACGCTGCGCTGTATGGTGGATCTAGCACCCGGCGCTACGGCCACCCCCTGGCGATGCGACTGCACCAACACAGCCGCCACCACACCCTGGCCTGCACCGGCCCACACGCCTGTGGGCCATCTGGAAATCGACTTCCGTGGCTTGGGCAGCAGGCTGCGCCTTGGGGTCAGGGTTCAGGTGCAGCAGACCCTTGATCTGGGGCCGGCTTGGCAGGAATCGGTGTGGCTGGAACGGGACCGCTTCGACACCTGGCGCGCGGTGTTGGGTTCGTGGAAGGACGCCCGCTGAAACCGGTGCGCCAAGCCGGGCATGCCCTGCTGGGCGTGCTCGCAGCCGTGGTGCTCACGGCCTTGGGCGCCAGCGCCTGCCTGCACGCCACCACACAAGCCCTGTTGCAGGAGCGGGCACACCGGCAGCAGTGGGAGGTGATGCAGCACCTGATCAGCGCGGTGGAATTCGGGCCTGCCGGTCTGGCGGTTTCAGCCGGATGGGAGTTGGGCGCCCCTTTGGCGCTGTCTGATGGAAGCCCCTGCACACTGGACGTGCAGCGTGTGGTGCCATCCGCCACAGACCCTCCCGGCGGCGAGCACTTCCACATCAGCGCCCGCTGGGCCGATCCCTGGGGTGCGCAACAGGTGCTGACGCTGCACAGCTTCTGGCATGCGAGCCCACGGCTGTTGCCGCTGGCCGCAGCCTCCGTGCCCTAGACACGGGCCCAAACCCCACCCCCACCCCGACCCCTAAAATCCCAGACGATGAGCCCCGAACAGCTGCGCTGTCTAGAACTGGCCGAACGCGCCATCGGGCTGAGTGAGCCCAACCCACGCGTGGGCTGCGTGATCCGCACCACACAAGGCCAAGAGGTACACGGCCACACCCACGCGGCCGGTGGTCTGCACGCAGAAGCGCACGCCCTGCAGCAGGCCCAAGCGCATGGCCTGGACCTGCGCGGTGCCACGGTGTGGGTGAGCCTGGAACCCTGCAGCCACCACGGCCGCACGCCACCGTGCAGCAGTGCCTTGGTCAAGGCCGGGGTGGCGCGCGTTGAAGTGGCCTGCCTGGACCCCAACCCCCTGGTGCGTGGGCGCGGCGTTGCCGAGTTGCAGCAGGCGGGCATCGAGGTGCAGTTGGACCAGGGCACTTGGATGGCCCAGGCACGGGCCCTGAACATCGGCTTCATGTCGCGGATGGAGCGGGGCCGGCCTTGGGTGCGGATGAAGGTGGCCGCACCCTTGGACGGCACCACCGCCCTGCCCAACGGGCGCAGCCAATGGATCACCTCGCCCGCAGCACGTGCCGATGGACACCGCTGGCGCGCCCGCGCGGGCGCCATCCTCTCCGGCATCGGCACGGTGCGCGACGACGACCCTCGTTTGGATGTCCGCGCCGTTGAGATTGCCCAACAGCCCTTGCGCGTGGTGATCGACTCGCGTCTGGACATGCCGCCGAGCGCGCGTGTTCTGCAGCCCCCCGGGCACTGCCTGGTGTACAGCCTGGCCACCGACCCAGAACGCCTGCGCGCCTTCTCAGGGCTGGCGGGGGTTGAGGTCTGCCGTGTGGGTTTGGGTGCGGGGACCAGCGCATCCCCAGACGGTGATGCGTCCATCGCCACGCCACCAGCGGCAAAAAACGACCTGGCCGCGGTGTTGGCCGACCTGGGCCAACGGGGCATCAACGAGCTGCATGTGGAGGCGGGCGAGAAGCTCAACGGCTCGCTGCTGCGCGCAGGCCTGGTCGACGAGCTCTTGGTCTACTTGGCGCCCAGCCTGCTGGGCCCGGGGCGGCGTCTGGCCGAGTTGTTTACGCTGCCCTTGGAGTCCCTGGACCAAGGCCTGCACCTGCAGTTCGTCGATTGCACGATGGTGGGACCCGACCTGCGGCTGCGCGCACTGACGGCCCAGGGGCAAAGCGCTTGGGCACAGGCTTGGCCGGCTGCCGCGGCGGGCCAGGGCCACACGCCCGCTTGGACGGTGCCCGGCTATCCGGCCTGAAGCCCCTGGCGCTGAAAGCCGGGGTCCTACAATCAGCGGCTTATGCCGATTTCCCCGATACCCGAGCTGGTGGCCGAGCTGGCCGCTGGCCGCATGGTCATCCTGGTCGACGAAGAGGATCGCGAGAACGAAGGCGATCTGGTCTTGGCCGCCGACCATGTGACACCGCAAGCGATCAACTTCATGGCCAAACACGGCCGTGGTCTGATCTGCCTGACGCTCACCCGCGAGCGTTGTGAGCGGCTGCGGCTGCCGCCCATGGCCGCGCGCAACGGGACCAAGCACAGCACCGCCTTCACCGTGTCGATCGAGGCTGCCACCGGGGTGAGTACCGGCATCTCGGCGGCCGACCGCGCGCGCACCATCGAAGTGGCCGTGGCGCCCCATGCGCAAGCGAGCGACTTGGTGCAACCGGGTCACGTGTTCCCCCTGCAGGCGCAGGACGGCGGCGTGCTGATGCGCGCAGGCCATACCGAAGCGGGTTGTGACCTGGCGGGCATGGCGGGTCTGAGCCCATCGGCCGTGATCTGCGAGATCATGAACGACGATGGCACCATGGCCCGGCTGCCAGACCTTGGGGTGTTCGCCCGCGAACACGGGCTCAAGATCGGCACCATCGCTGACCTGATTCAACACCGCAGCCACAACGAGTCGCTCATCCAGCGCGTGGGCCAGCGCGAGTTGGACACTGCACAGGGCCGCTTCGCTTGCTCAGTCTTCCGTGACCGCACTGGCGGCACGCATCTGGCGCTGGCCTGTGGCCAGTGGTCGGCCCAGGACGAAGTGTGGGTGCGCGTGCACGAACCCCTGTCGGTGCTCGACCTCCTGGACGCCGGACCCACGCGACACTCTTGGCCCTTGCCGGCGGCCCTGGCAGCCCTGCAGCAGCAGGGCCGTGGGGTGGCGGTGCTGCTGAACGCCGGTGAAGATGCCGCGGCCTTGCTGGGCCGCGCCTTGCCGCTCGAATCCACACCGACACCGGCGGCCTCAGCCGGATCGGCCATGGACCTGCGCACCTATGGCGTGGGCGCCCAGATTCTGCGGGCCATGGGGGTGCAGCGCATGCGGCTGATGTCCAACCCGCGGCGCATGCCCAGCATGACCGGCTACGGCCTGGAGGTCACCGGTTTTGTACCGTGCACCGAGCCGGACCGTGGCAGCACCCCACGGCGGAGCACGTGATGCAAGGAGGCAGCAACGCCAGCACCGCCGGCCTGGATGCGCGCGGCCTGCGCATTGGCATCGTGCGTGCTCGGTTCAATGAATCCGTCACCGAGGCCTTGGAGTCGGCATGCCGCACCGCCCTGCTGGAGATGGGTGTACAAGCCACCGACATCGTGTCCGTCACCGTGCCCGGCGCCTTGGAAGTGCCCTTGGCGCTGCAGGGCATGGCCGAAAGCGCGCGCTTTGACGCCTTGGTGGCCCTGGGCTGCATCATCCGCGGTGAGACCTACCACTTCGAGTTGGTGGCCAACGAAAGCGGCGCCGGCGTCACGCGGGTGGGCCTGGACCACCACATTCCGATTGCCAACGCGATCCTCACCGTCGAGAACGAACGGCAGGCACAAGCCCGCCAGCACGACAAGGGGCGCGATGCCGCCGTGGTGGCGGTGGAAATGGCCCGCTTGCTGCAAAGCCTGGCCGAGCCCGACGAACAGGACTCCCAACGCCCCGACACCGCGGGCGTCAACACATGAACACCAGCAAGGCATCCCCGCGCAAGGGCGCAGCCTCTTCGGCCCGTCGGCGTGCCCGCCAGGCTGCCCTGACCGGCCTGTACCAGTGGCTGATCTCCCACGAGGATCCCGGTGTCGTCCAGGTGCATGTGGAGGAGCAGGAGGTGCATGAGGGCTGCGACCGCGCGCACTTCCAGGCGCTGCTGCACGGCTGCATCAAGCAGGCCTCGGCGTTGGACGCCGACCTCAGCCGCCATGTAGACCGCCCCACAGCAGAGCTTTCACCCGTGGAGCATGCGGCGCTGATGATTGGCGCTTATGAGCTGCGCCACTGCGTGGAGATTCCCTACCGCGTGGTGATCAATGAAGCGGTGGAGCTGACCAAGGCCTTTGGCGGCACCGATGGCCACAAGTACGTGAACGGCGTGCTGGACAAGGCAGCGGCCGACCTGCGGTCCACCGAGGTGATGGCCGCCAAGGCCGATCGCCCCTGAGGACGCGCCGGATGCGACTGGCCTCGCGAGTCGACCGCATCGAGCCCTTCTTCGTGATGGAAGTGGCCAAACGCGCCACGGCCCTGCTGAACACCCCGATGTGCGACCCGGCCCAAGGCGGCCGCCGCATGCTCTTCCTCAACATCGGCGAGCCCGACCGCACCGCCTGCGAGCGCGTGCAGGCTGCCGCCCAGGCCGCCATTGCCCAGGGCCAAACCGCCTACACCGCGGCCACCGGACTGCCGGCCCTGCGCCGGGCGATTTCCGGCTGGTACGCACAGCGCTTTGGGGTCGACGTGGACCCCGGCCGCATCATCGTCACCGCCGGCGCCTCCGCCGCCCTGCAGCTGGCCATGCTGGCCCTGGTGGAGCCGGGCGATGAGGTGATCTGCCCCGACCCGAGCTACCCCTGCAACCGCCACTTCGTGACGGCGGCGGGCGGGCACGCCAAGCTGGTGGCCACCTCGGCTGCCCAACGCTATGCCTTGACCGCCCAACAACTCAGCGAGCACTGGAGCCCTTCGGTTCGTGGCGTGCTGCTGGCCTCACCGTCCAACCCCACGGGCACCTCGATCGACCCGGCCGAGCTGGCCGCACTGGTGCAGGCCTGCCGTGCACGGGGGGGCTGGACCGTCGTCGATGAGATCTACCTGGGGCTGAGCTACGATGCACGCTACGGGCAAACGGCGCTGGCGCTGGGTGAGGACATCATCTCGGTCAACAGCTTCAGCAAGTACTTCGGCTTGACCGGCTGGCGCCTGGGCTGGCTGGTGGTGCCCCCGGCCGCCGTGGCTGCTGTCGAGCGGCTGGCCCAGCACCTGTACATCTGCGCCAGCACCGTCGCCCAGCGGGCGGCCCTGGCCTGCTTTGAACCCGAGTCGCTGTGCGAATATGAGCAGCGCCGGGGCGAGTTTCAACGCCGACGCGACTACATCGTGCCGGCCCTGGGACAGATTGGATGGCCGGTGCCGGTGGAGCCCGATGGGGCCTTCTACGCCTGGATGCACACCGGCGACATCGCGCCCGACAGCAGCGACCTGTGTCTGCAGCTGATGCACCAGGCGCAGGTCACCCTCACCCCCGGGCAGGACTTTGGCCCGGCCTCGGCGCGCGACCATGTCCGGCTTTCCTTCGCCTCTTCCCTGCCCGACCTGAAGGAGGCCATTGCCCGCATGGCCGCCGTCGACCACGCTTTGTTGCGCCAGCCCTGGACCCCCGCATGAACCAAGACCTTTCAATCCTCACCCTGGTCACCCAAGCCAGTCTCGTGGTGCAGCTGGTGATGGCCGGACTGCTCATCGTTTCGCTGACGAGTTGGGCCGTGATCTTCGGCAAAGTGATCGGCCTTCGACGCGTGCGCGGCCTCAATGAAGGCTTCGAGCGGGAGTTCTGGTCGGGGCGCTCCTTGCAGGACCTGTACCAAGCCGCCGGCACACAACCACCGGCCGCGCCGATGGGCCGCATCTTCGCCAGTGGCATGCGCGAGTTCATGAAGTTGCGCGAACGGCGGCTGGATGTGGGGGCTCAGCTGGATGGGGCCCGACGGGCCATGCGGGCGAGTTACCAACGCGAACTCGACACCATCGAAAGCCACCTGAGCTTCTTGGGTTCGGTGGCATCGGTGAGCCCCTACGTGGGCTTGTTCGGTACGGTGTGGGGCATCATGCACGCCTTCGTGGGCCTGTCCAATCTGCAACAGGTCACCTTGGCCACCGTAGCCCCGGGCATTGCCGAAGCCTTGGTGGCCACCGCCATCGGCCTGTTCGCGGCCATTCCCGCCGTGATCGCCTACAACCGCTTCTCGCGCGACATCGACCGCGTGGCCATCCAGTTGGAAACCTTCATTGAAGAGTTCTCCAACATCCTGCAGCGCAGTACAGCGCAACCGCTGAGCAGCGCGGGTGCTGGGGCGCACTGATGGCTTCGGTGCAGGGCCGCGCGGGCCGGGGACGCCGCCGGGGCATGGCGGAAATCAACATGGTCCCCTTCATCGATGTGATGTTGGTGCTGCTGATCATCTTCATGGTGAGCGCACCGCTGATCACCACGGGGGTGGTAGACCTGCCGCGTGTGGGCCAATCACAGCAGCGCCCACCCAAGGTGGTGGAGGTGGTGGTGGACAAGCAAGGCCGCTACAAGGTGCGCAGTGAGGGCGAGGAAGGCCGCGCCAGCACGCTGAGCGATTTGGCCGCACAGGTTCAACGCCTGCAGGCCGGTGATGGCCAGGTGCCGGTGGTGATTTCCGCCGACCGCGAGGTTCAGTACCAGGAAGTGGTCAAGGCCATGGACGCCCTGCAGAAGGCCGGGGTGTCGCGCCTGGGCCTGTCGGTTCAGCAGGGGTCCTGAGGGATGACGGCCCCACACCTGGCCGACCCCTTCAGACCCCGCGCCTTGCCGGGCCTGCGCAGTGGCGCCTGCCTGGCCTTGCTGGTACACGGCGGTCTGGTCGCCGCCTTGGCGCTGGCCGTGAGCTGGCGCGTGAGCCAGCCCGCACCGGTGATGGCCGAACTGTGGTCGGCCACGGTGCAGGAGGCTGCCCCGGCTGAACAAGTGCCGCCCCCCGCGCCCAGTGCCGAACCCGAAC
>JBJTHN010000081.1:0-7191 GCA_046094505.1 Betaproteobacteria bacterium | reverse complement strand
ACCACCGTCGATGCTGTAGTCCCGCACCAGGCTGACCAACAGCTGTTGCTGCAGGCGAGACTGGCTGAACTTGAAGTTCGTGCGAGCGTTCAGGTCGATACCGTCGGTGTCCAGCGTGCCTTCGTTGATGGCGCCACGGGTCACGTTGGTGATCTGGCCAGTGGCCGGGTCACGCACCACGCGGAACGCTGCCGGCACGGGGCCCAGGGCAGGGTTCAGCGTACGGTTGATGATCGTCTGCGAGGAGATACTGGCAATACGGCCGTCGATGTGGATGCGGTAGTAGTCCGCACTCACGCTCAGCCAGTTCGTAGCGTCCACCACCAGGCCAAAGCTGGACTGCTTGGAGGTCTCAGCCTGCAGGCCAGGGTTGGAGATGACGGTGGCATCCACCTGGATCTGCGGTTGCACGCCGTCCACGACGCCGTCTCCGTTGGCGTCCCCGCACTGCGCAGCGGTGCGGCCAAAGGCGCGGCAGGTGCGCAGGTCGGTGACCGAGTCAGCCGAGAAAGCCGGCTTCTGGGTCAGGATGTCCAGCGTAGGAGCGCGGAAGCCTTTGCCGATCGATGCACGCACCGTGGCGTTCTTCACCGGCTGCCAACGGATGGCGCCCTTGGGCGAGAAGGCACTGCCCGAGTCGCTGTAGGAGTCGCGACGGCCCGCAAACGACACTTCCATGTTCTTCATGGCCGGGATCGACAGTTCGAAGAACTGCGAATTCACCTTGCGGCTGCCGGCAGCGGAGTTGCCCGCGGAGCCTTCGATGATGCCGGCCTCAGACTGGGGGTCGTACTGGTCAGAGTAGAACTCTTTGCGAGACTCCAAGCCGATCAGGCCGGTGGCGGTGCGGTTGCCGACCTTGAACAGGTCCATGGAAGCCGTACCGTACATCTCGCGCTGGTCCCAGAGGTCGTTGCGGGAGATGGTGGACTTCACGCTGTTCAGCACGTCCGCGGAATTGCCGAACGGGTTGAAGATGTTGTAGCGGCCGGCGGTGATCGCCGACTCCAGCAGCGGGCGCACGATGTAGTTCTGGCCCAACTCCACGTACTTGTAGCGCTCGTTGCGAACGCCGAAGTCGACTTCAACCTTGTTGAAGAGGCGACCCTTGACGCCCAGCAGGCCGGAGCTCACCGTGGCTTCCGACCTGGAGTCACGCGGGCCGGCAGCAGCCATGCGGTGACGCAGCCACAGGCCGCGCGGGCTGAGCTCGGCTAGGCCCGGCGTGGCGGCGGTGATGCTCAGGTAGGGGGCGCTGGTGGGAGCCAGGAACACGTTCACCGGCGTGGCGGCATAACGGCCAAAGCTGTCCACATTCGAAACGGACGCAGAGGTGTACACCGACCAATCGTCGTTGATGTTGAAGTCACCCTTGGCGAAGATCGACCGATTGCCGATGGCGGCTTCGTTGGCGGCTGTGGCGTTGAAGTTGAACGAGCACAGGTTGCCGGGCTGGCCCGGGTTGGTGAAATAGAAATCGTTGCTGTTACAAGCAAAGCCGGGAACGGCAGTGGCAGCACCGGTGGAGGCTCCCGTCGTGTTGCTGGCGCGGTAGTAGTTGTTGCCGAACGAGGACACGCCCAAAACGTCGCCACCTTTTTGGTTGCGGGTGTAGATCATGGCGCGGCTGTTGGAAGACACACCGGCGAACACGCGACCCTTGCTGCTGGAAGCACCCCACAGCGCCGAGAACTCCTTGGTGTCGCCACCGACGATATTGGGGTTGCCCTCGCCGTAGTTGATCTGAACGCCGTTGAAGTTCTTACGGGTGATGATGTTGACCACGCCGCCGATGGCATCAGAGCCGTACACAGCGGACGCGCCGTCAGACAGGATTTCGATGCGCTCGACTGCCGCCAAGGGAATTGCGTTCAAGTCTTGTGCGCTGCCAGTGAAGGGGGCCTTGGAAACCCGCCGGCCGTCCACCAGGACCAGGGTTCGGTTCGACCCCAGGCCACGCAGGTCGATGTCCGCGAGGGCCTGGGCCGAGTTGCCCGACTTGGGCTTGGTGTTGCCGAAGGACGCAAAGGTCACTTCGCGCATCAGTTCGGCGACCGAGGTTTGACCAGTGGCCTCAATGGCGGCGCGATCGATCACCGTCACGGGCAGTGCGCCCTCGGTTTCGGTGCGGCGCAGACGCGAGCCGGTCAGCTCGATGCGCTGGTCGGAGGCTTGTGCGGCGGTACCTTGCTGGGCGGTGGCCAGCGGCATGGTGCCGGCCGTGCCCAGGGTCAGCGCCACGGCGGCGGCCAGGGGTGTCTTTGACAACTTCATCAGATGCATTCCTCTCGTTGATGGCGAATACCCCCGGGGTACGGCCGAGGGACCTACGGATGTGCCGCACAGTGTGCCATGTGATTCGCGCTGCCCAGGTTTCGGTGAAGGGCCTGTGTCATTCGTGCAACGGCGGGTTTTCTCCAGACAACGTGGGGACGACATCGAAGGCGATGGTGGTGCGCGGCTCCGTACTGTCGAAGGCACGCGTCCCATGCCACCAGTAAGACGGAAACAGGACCAGCCGACCAGGCCTTGGCTGCACCGACCACAAAGGCGAAAAGCCCCTGGCCATGGCAGGGTCAGGCTCCCCAAATGCCAACCACCCTGGGCGATCTAGGGGGTCGGCGCAGGCTGCTGGCACCTGCACGTAGTACACCGCGCTGATCCAGCCGTGGGGGTGAACATGGTTGGTGTGCCGGCCCTCTGAAGCAAGCCTGGAGGACCAGGAGTCGGAGTACCGCCACACGCCGGTACGGTGTCCGAGCAGGGGATGGCCCGGCTCGTGGCGCAGGCTAGACACAAATCGCTCCAGTGCTGGGGTGATCAGCCCTCGTAGGCTTGACACCAGAGGCAGGTCCAGGTCGAACAAATTGCCCAGGGTCTGCGTGCCGCCGCGCAGGGTTTGGTCCACGGGTGCTTGTCGGTCGTGTTGCAGGGCCGCCAGTTCTTCGGCCAGCGATTCATTGAACAGCGCCATGTCCGTAAAGCCCTGGGGTGTGGGCAGGTCCACGACGGCCATCAAGTTGGCATTCAGTAGAGCCTGCGCCCGGTCTGGGTGGGTCTTTCGATACACGGTGCTCAGCAGCGCCCAGGCCATCTGGTCGTGCGGTGCGAAGGCCACTGCCTGCTGCGCAGGCGCCAGGGCATCATCAACACGCCCCGCCACCAGCAGGCTGCTGCAAAGGCTGGCCCACAGGGACGCGTTCTGCGGCTCGCCGTGCAGGGCCTGTTGGTGCAGGGCCAGTCCTGCGTCCAGGTCGCCCAGACGAACGGCACACCGCGCCAAACCGTCCAAGTCCTCTGCACGCCCGCTCAGTTGCCACGCCGCCTCGTAGGCCAATCGGGCACCGTCCAACTCGTCTCGACGCCACAACAGCTGGGCCTTCATGGCCAGGAGTACAGCCTTGGCCGGCAAGTCCACAGCCGTCCCGCCATGATCGATGGCGTGGCTGAGCGCGTCCAACCAATCGCTGCGCCCTTGCCGCCATCGCAGCCGCGCCAGATCGTAGTGGGCCAGGCGGTGCAGGGGCGCCAGGGACAGCGCCTGTTCATAGGCTGCGTCGGCCTGTTCCAGATGCCCCAGGCTTTGAAGCGTGTTGCCGCGGTTGTAGTGCGCGTCGGCTTGGTTCAGGCCCAGGGCCACGGCGCGGTCATGGCAAGCCAGTGCCTGAGGGTGTTTGGCCAGGCGCTGCAGCAGCACAGCCTGGTCGTGCTGCAGGGCTGCGTGCTCCCCAATCTTGGCCTGCGCGTGGCCCAACACACGGAGTGCTGCGTCCGGCCCCTGTAGGGCGTCGGTGATTTGAGCCAGCAGCTGCCAGTGCGAGGCCTTGGCAGATGGCGGGGAGGCCACAGACGGTGCTGCAACAGCCGGCCCCATGGCACGGTGGATGGCTGGCAAGGCTTCATGCGCCCGGCCCAGGGCCAGCAGCAACCGTGCGCGGTTGTAATGGGCTTCGGCGTACTCAGGCTGATGCTGCAAGGCCTGGTCCAGGCATGACAGTGCCGCAGACGGCTGCCCCATGTCCTCCAGTGTGTTGGCCAGGTTGTTCCATACATGGGGCTGGGCAGGATGCACCGCCAGCGACCGGCGCAACAAATCGTGCGCCTGCTGCAGGTTGCCACCATGGCGCGCCAAGAGCCCCAGCAACTGCAACGCAGTGGGGTGGTTAGGAACCAGGCGCAGGGCTTGTTCATAGGCCTGCTGGGCCTGCTGGGTTTGTCCGGCTTGTTGACAGGCAAATCCGGACTCAATCAGTGCTTGGGCTTGCGCCAGAGCGATCTTCATCGGCAACAGGATAAACCGAGCACCACAAAAAAAGGCGGGCACGAGGCCCGCCTTTGATAAGGGGTGAAACCCCGATCAGAACTTGGCCGTGGCCACCAGCGTGTAGCGCCGGCCCACGATGTCGTAGACCGTCGGGAACACATTGCCGAAGTTCGTGGCGCCGGGGCCAATGCCCGTGCCAATGAACGGCGGCTGCTTGTTCGTGATGTTGTTGATGGTCAGCGCCAGCTTCAGGTTCTTGTGTGCCTGCACGCTGCCCGACAAGTCGAAGTAGCTCACCGCAGGCAGGGTCGAGTACTGGGGCAGGTAGGTCGTGCCACCAGGCTGCTCGCTGGAGCCACCGATGTAGCGCCAGTTGTAGCTCAGGGCGTACTTGCCATGCTGCCAGTTGCCGCGCTGTGAGAAGCGGGTCTTGGAGTAGGGCGTGCCGACGTCCACACCGTAGTAGCCGGCCTGCTCCAGCGTGGCCACCGTGGGCAGCGACTTGTAGTCGGCCTTGCGCAGCAGGCTGACTTGCAGGCCCAGGTCCAGGCGGCCCGGGATGGGCTGACCCAGCTTGGCCAGGGGCACGCGGTAGTTGCCGCCGATGTCGATACCGTTGTAGGCGAGGTAGCCCAGGTTGGAGGATTGTGTGCTGACGCCACGGCTGCCCACACCGTTCAAGCTGCCGTTGAGCGAATCACGCTGGATCAGCTGGCAGAAGGCGTTGTAGGAGAAGCCGGGGTTGAGCGTGGGGTCGAAGCAGCCGTTGATCACCTGACCAGCGGTTGGGCTGGACACCGCGCCGTTGATGATGATCTTCCAGTAGTCCAGGGTCATCGACAAGCCGTCAACGGCTTGCGGCTCCCACACCAAGCCCAAGGTGGTGGTGTCGGCCTTCTCAGGGCCCAGGGCCGGGTTGCCGCCGCTGGTGTTGTTGATCTGGCTGGAAGAGGGTGCAGCCACGTTGCCAATCTGGGCGGTCGGCACGCCGGTTTGCTGGCACAGGCCAGTCAGGGTGCCCGCCTTGCCGGCGTCGCCCGCCACGATCCGCGTGCCCTGGCAGGGGTCCACAGCCAAGGTAGCCAGGCCCGTCACCACCGGTGCATACAGCTCGTTCACGTTCGGCGCGCGCGTGGCACGCTGCTGCTCGCCGCGCAGGCGCAAGCCCTTAACGGGGGTCCAGTCCAGGCCAGCCTTGTAGCTGCCGTAGTCCTTGGAGCCACCCACCGTGGTGTTGAACTCGGTGCGGCGATAGCCACCCGCCAGGTTCACCGAGCGGGCGCCGTTCATATCTTGAATCAGGGGCAGGCTGGCCTCACCGTACATCTCACGGAAGTTCAGCTGACCATTGCGGTCCGGGGTGGGGGCGCCGCTGCCCAACAGCTCACCCTGCGTCTGGACCACCGAATCCGACTTGTTGCCGCCGAACACGGTACGGCGCTCCAGGCCCAAGGCCAGGCTCATCGGGTTCTTGGCAAACGGGCTCTTGATGGCGGTCACTTCGCCGTTGGCCGAAGCGCTCACCACATCCTGTTTCACCAGGGTGGTTTGGAAGGTGGGGATGGCCATGAAGGCGAGCATGGCCGGTGTCAGCGTGCCCGCCGAGCCGAAGACGTTCAGCGGAACGCAGCCACCGGTGGACACCGTGCAGCTGGTGGTGTTCAGCGCACGAACGCCTTGCTGCAGCTTGGTGAACGAGAAGCCGTTGGCCGTGGTTTGGATCTGCTCCGAGCGGCCACGCTGGAAGTAGGCGTCATACGACCAACCTTGCAGGCCCGGCAGGCTGCCGCGCACGCCGGTGGTGTACTGCATGGTGGTGTTGTCGTAGCTGTAGACGCGCGGGCCAGCTTCCACAAAGCGCCGGGCGATGTTGGCGCGGAACTCCGTCGGGTTACCCGCAACGCAGTTGGCCGCTGAAATGTTGTAAGCCGTACAGAGCTGCTGGCGAATTGCCGGCGTGATGAAGGGGTTGCCGATGGGGATGCTCAAGGCCACACCGAAGGTGCCCGAGGGGGCCAGGTTCAGCGTCACATTGCTGCGGGTGTTGAAGAACTCCGCATAAGCCTCGGCATGCTCGTTGATCGTGAAGCGCGCCAAGCCGGTCACCTGGGTGCGGGTCAGCGGCGTTTCAAAGTAGTTGGGTGGGTTGGTGTTGTAACCGTCGGGAGGTCCGCTGGTCACGGCCGAGCGGAAGAGGCCCGTGGTGCTGTCGATCACCCGCGAGCCGGCAATGGCGCCCGGCATGCCCGACCACACGGTGGGCACCGAAGTGCCGGAGAAACCGCCAGGGCTTCCGGACAAGGAGCTGATCACGGTGCGCGCGTAGTCGCGGTCTGCCAGGCGCAGTGGGTTGGTTTCGGTCGTGCCGATGTTCAGCACCACGTTGCCGCGCCCGTCGGCCAGGTTTGTTCCCAGGGTCAGGTCGGTCTTGCGACGCTTGGCGTCACCTTGGCCCGAAATGCTGTTGAGCGAGGTCAGCTCAATGCCGCTGAAGTTCTTGCGCGTCACGAAGTTCACAACGCCCGACACCGCGTCAGCACCGTAAACAGCCGAAGCGCCACCGGTCACCAGGTCCACACGCTCCAGCAAGGAGATGGGCACGGTGTTGGTGTCAACCACGCCACCCAGGGTGGCCGGCACCATCCGGCGGCCGTTGATCAGCACCAGGGTCCGGTTGCTGCCCAGGCCGCGCAGGTCAATCGAGGCGGTGCCGTTGGAGCCGTTGTTCACGTTGGGGCCGATGGCCGGGTAGGCCGAGGGCAGGCCGCGCACCAACTCTTCCACCGCCACCGGCTGTGAAATCTCGATGTCTTCGCGACGAACGGACGTGATCGGGCTGCTGGACTCCGCGCCGAGCGTCTTGATGCGCGATCCGGTGATTTCCAGGCGCTCGGTCTGCTGGGCAGAGGCGGGTGCGGCGCTCATCA
>JBJTHN010000080.1:0-14611 GCA_046094505.1 Betaproteobacteria bacterium | reverse complement strand
TGCAGCTTGACCACCAGGATGGCCAGCACCAACAGGCCCAGGTAGATCTTGCCGGCGTGTTCGGCCAGCACCCGCACGGTCTTGTCTTCGAAGGTGCGGCGGCGCACGGGCAGGGTTGTGGAAGCGTCGACGATGGTCATGGGGGTCCTTCTGGTCGGTTGAGGCCTCGGAGTGCGGGTGATGCCCAGATGCCCTGATGCCCCGAATCCCGCTGGCCAGTTTGTGCGCCCAATCGCGGACGCCTCTCCTGGCTGGTTGGCCTGGAGTGTGGATGTCAACCCAAATTGACGTCAATCATTGCCAACACCCGGACCAGGGTTGTACGCAGGGGCCGCCCGACGGTCAGATGCTCTGCAGCCGATAGCCCGGCAGTGCCTCCCGCAGGGAACGCTTGAGGACCTTGCCATAGTGGTTCTTGGGCAGTTCATCCACGAACACGTAGTGCTTGGGCCGCTTGAAGCGCGCGATGTGCTGAAGGCACCAGTTGTCCAGGGTGCGGGAGTCGGGAAGGGGCTGTGTCGGCGTGTGGGACAGCACCACGAAGGCCACCACGGTCTCTCCCCACTGGGCATCGGGCCGTCCCACCACCGCCACTTCCGCCACGCCCGGCGCCTGCAGCAAAACCTCTTCAACCTCACGTGGGTAGATGTTGGAGCCACCGCTGATGATGAGATCCTTGCTGCGGTCCTTGAGTGTCAGAAAGCCATCTTCATCGAGGCTGCCCATGTCGCCGGTCCACAACCAGCCGTCGCGTATGGTCTGCGCCGTGGCCTGCGGGTTGCCCCAGTAGCCGGCCATCACCGAATCCCCACGCACCAACACGTCCCCAGTCTGGCCGGGGCCTTGGGGAAGGTGGACTGATCGTCTGGGGCTTCTGCGGCTCCGCATGCCACGGCCAAGCGTCGCCGTGCGGTCGGGGACAGCCCTGCTGGAGGCACTCCCCGTCAGCGCTACCCGCCCAGGCAATGCCTCAGTGCGACGCTGCAGCGCCATGCACGAGCCCCATGCCGACAAGACCAACACCCACCACAATTCAAGCCAAAATACAGGGTTTTCACCGTGAGCCACCCCATGACCGGCCGCACCCTTTACGACAAGCTCTGGGACGACCACGTCGTCCACACCGAGGAAGACGGCACTTCCGTCCTCTACATCGACCGCCACCTGGTGCACGAGGTTACGAGCCCCCAGGCCTTCGAGGGCCTGCGCTTGGCTGGCCGCAAGCCCTGGCGCATCACGTCGATCGTGGCCACCGCCGACCACAACACGCCCACCACGGGCTGGGAACTGGGGCTCGATGGCATCACCGACCCCACCTCGCGCCAACAGGTCGTCACGCTTGACGAGAACATCCGCAGCGTGGGAGCCGCGGCCTACTTTCCCTTTTTGGACAAGCGCCAAGGCATCGTGCACGTGATTGGCCCCGAGCAAGGCGCCACACTGCCGGGCATGACCGTGGTGTGCGGTGACAGTCACACCTCCACCCATGGCGCGTTCGGGGCTCTTGCCCACGGCATCGGCACCTCCGAGGTGGAACACGTGCTGGCCACCCAAACCCTGTTGGCCAAAAAGGCCAAGAACATGTTGGTGAAGGTGGAGGGCGATTTGGCGCCGGGCATCACCGCCAAGGACGTGGTGCTGGCCATCATCGGCAAGATCGGCACCGCTGGCGGCACCGGCTACACCATTGAGTTTGGCGGCAGCGCCTTGCGCGGCCTGTCGATGGAAGGCCGTATGACCGTGTGCAACATGGCCATCGAGGCCGGTGCCCGTGCGGGCCTTGTGGCCGTGGACGACAAGACCATCGCCTATGTGAAGGGCCGCCCCATGGCGCCCAAGGGCGTGGAGTGGGACCAAGCCGTGGCCTACTGGCGCACCCTGCATTCCGACCCCGACGCGAAGTGGGATGCTGTGGTGGAGTTGGATGCGGCGCAGATTCGTCCGCAGGTGACCTGGGGCACCTCGCCCGAGATGGTGCTGTCGATTGATGACCGCGTGCCCGACCCCGACAAGGAAAAGGACGCCAGCAAGCGGGCTGCCATCGAGAACGCGCTGAAGTACATGGGGCTTGAACCCAACAAGGCGATCAACGACATCCGCGTCGACAAGGTCTTTATCGGGTCGTGTACCAACAGCCGCATCGAAGACATGCGCGAGGCCGCAGCCGTGGTCAAGCGCATGGGCGGGCGGGTGGCCTCCAATGTGAAGTTGGCCTTGGTGGTGCCGGGCTCAGGCCTGGTCAAGGTCCAGGCCGAGGCCGAGGGCCTGCACGAGGTGTTCAAGGCCGCCGGTTTTGAGTGGCGCCAGCCGGGCTGCTCCATGTGCTTGGCCATGAATGCCGACCGTTTGGAGCCTGGCGAGCGCTGCGCATCGACGAGCAACCGCAATTTTGAAGGGCGCCAAGGCGCGGGTGGCCGCACCCACCTGGTGAGCCCCGCCATGGCGGCGGCCGCTGCGCTGGCTGGTCACTTTGTGGACATTCGCCGCATCGCCTAAGGACACATTCATGAAACCGTTTACCGTGCACAAGGGTATCGCTGCGCCCCTGAACCGCGAGAACATCGACACCGACGCCATCATCCCCAAGCAGTTCTTGAAGTCCATCAAGCGCTCGGGATTTGGGCCCAACTTGTTTGATGAATGGCGCTACTTGGACCGTGGTGAGCCCGGCCAAGACTGCAGTGGCCGTCCACTCAACCCCGGGTTTGTGCTGAACCAGCCGCGTTACGCAGGTGCCTCGGTGTTGGTGGCCGGGCGCAACTTTGGTTGTGGATCCTCGCGCGAGCATGCCCCCTGGGCGCTGGAGCAGTTCGGATTCCGGGCGCTGATCGCCCCAAGCTTTGCCGACATCTTCTTCAACAACTGCTTTAAGAACGGCCTGCTGCCCATCGTGCTGCCCGATGCGGCCGTGGCACGTCTCTTTGATGAGCTCAACGCCTTCCCCGGCTATGAGCTGACGGTTGATCTGCCCCGCCAGGTGGTGGTCAAGCCTGATGGCGCCGAGATACCGTTTGAGGTGCAGGCCTTTCGCAAGCAGTGCCTGATCAACGGCTGGGATGACATCGGATTGACGCTGCGGCATGCCGACAAGATTCGGTCCTTTGAGGCCGAGCGCTTGGTCAAGATGCCCTGGCTGGCTCACCAGATGCTCTGAAGCGAAACGCACCCCATGGACCATCCGACACCGGATGGACATGAGCCCCTGCTGAACCCGCCGCGCACCGTGTGCCGGCCCACCAACCAGAAAGTGTGTCCATGAAAATTGCGGTGCTGCCCGGCGATGGCATTGGCCCGGAAATCGTCACCGAAGCGGTGAAGGTGCTGCAGGCGCTTGAACTGCCCTTGGAGCTGGAATGGGCCGATGTGGGGGGCAAGGCCTACGAGACCCGTGGCCACCCGCTGCCCGAGGCAACGTTGAACCTGGCCAAGTCGGCTGATGCCATTCTGTTTGGCGCCGTGGGCGATTGGAAGTACGACAAGCTCGACCGCCCTTTGCGCCCCGAGCAGGCCATCCTGGGCCTGCGCAAGCACCTGGGCCTGTTTGCCAACTTTCGACCGGCCATCTGCTACGAGCAGCTGACCCACGCGTCCAGCCTCAAGCCCGAGTTGGTGGCCGGTCTGGACATCCTGATCATTCGCGAGCTCACCGGCGATATCTACTTTGGGCAGCCCCGCGGCCGGCGTACCGCCACGGATGGTCACTTCCCCGGCAGCGAGGAAGCCTTCGACACGATGCGCTACAGCCGCCCGGAGGTCGAGCGCATCGCCCACGTGGCGTTCCAGGCCGCGCGCAAGCGCGGTGGCAAGCTCACCAGCGTGGACAAAGCCAATGTGCTGGAGACCTTTCAGTTCTGGAAAGACATCGTGACCGAGGTTCACCAGCAATACCCGGATGTGAAGCTCGACCACATGTACGTGGACAACGCGGCCATGCAGCTCGTGAAGACGCCCAAGTCATTTGACGTGATCGTCACGGGCAATATGTTCGGCGACATCCTGTCCGACGAGGCCTCCATGCTGACCGGCTCCATCGGCATGCTGCCATCGGCGTCTTTGGACAAGCACAACAAGGGCCTGTATGAGCCCAGCCATGGCAGTGCACCGGACATCGCCGGCAAAGGTGTGGCCAACCCGCTGGCCACCATCTTGAGTGCGGCCATGATGCTGCGTTTCACCCTGAACCAGGAGGCCGCTGCTCAGCGCATTGAGGTGGCCGTCAAGCAGGTGCTCTCACAGGGTTTGCGCACGGCCGATATCCACAGCGAGGGTACGGTGCGCGTGGGCACCGCCCCTATGGGCGACGCGGTGGTGGCGGCGCTGCGGGCCTAGGGGCTAGGGCCTGCGCCACACGGCCGCCAGGCCCAGCAGCGCGCAGGCCAGGGCCACGCATGCCCCGCTGGGCGTGTCCCACCACCATGAACAGGCCAGGCCCAGCAGGCAAGCCACCCAGGCCAGAAGCAGGGGCACGAACAGGGGCTTGATCCGGGACAGGCCCAGGCGTGCTCGCAAGTGGGCCCTTGCCACGCCCTGCGCAGGCGCATTCGCGCGTTGCGGCTCTCGAGTCTGGTCGCTGGAAGCTGACGGTCTGCCCAACCACAGCGCCGGGCCGATCAGCAAGGCAAACACCAAGAAGAGGCCGAGCACGGGCACGGCCACGCTGATGATCAGCGCAAAGCCCGTGTAGAAGGGCCAGTCGCGCTCCAACAGGCGGGGCCTGTACAACAGGGCGCCCCACAGCAGGGCAGCTGCGAGGGCCAGCGTCATGGCTTGGGCGGGTTGCACCCACAGCACATCGGCCGCCAGGAGCTCCAGCATGCGGTCGCGTCCGTGCGGGTCCATCCGAGCCCCCAACAAGGCCAGGCAGGCGCACAGCACATACAGCAGGCCTATGAGCGCTTCGCGACGTTGGGGCCACAGGCGGCTCAGCCCGGCCACGGCTAGGGCACACAGCAAGGAGCCGGCCAAGCCCGCCAGGTCTAAAGCCGCACCGGCACCATCGGCGTGTTGATGCAGGGCCACCAAGGCCCACAACGACCCGGCTGCGGCGGCCTGCGCCACGGCCAGGTCCATGAACACCACCCCGCGCTGCAAGACCTGTTGCCCCAATGGCACCAGCGCGCAGGCCCCCACCAGCAGGGCTACAGCCGGCAGCACGAACCAGGGGTCGATCACAGCGTCTTCATCCTTTGGCAGGCGGCGCAGGGGTGGTGTGCAGGGCCGACGCCGCCTTCAGCAGAGCGTCGATCATCTCATCGAACCAGTGTTCCAAGGCCTGGGGCCGGCTGGGCTCCACAACCGTGGCCGGCATCACCAGCAAAGGGCGGCGGGGCTGCGCATGGTCCACCAACCACCGCCCCGCGCGGGGGTCTTGGTGGGCCGCCACCACCGCGGCCACGGGCGGCTGCAGTTTCCAGCCCTGTAGCAGCGACTGCAGGTGCGAGGGGGTCGGTGGCAAGCCCGGCTTGGGTTCCAAGTCCATGGTTTGCTGCATGCCCAGCCAACGCCACCAGTAGGTGAATGTGCTGTGTTGCGCCGCCACGGTTTGGCCCTGCAGTGGCCTTGCACGTTCGCGCCAGCTGGCCATGCGCGCCGCCCAGCGCCGGTCAAAGTCGGCGTGGCGCTGCGCCAGTTCCGGGGCCTGCGCGGGCCAGATTTGCTGCAGGCGCTGCACCAAGGCGCGGGCCACGGTGGCCAAGCGTTGAGGGTCGGCGTGCAGGTGGGGATTGCCCCCCGGGTGGATGTCTCCTGCGAACGGGTTCAAGGTGGCTGCCCGAGGGTCGATGAGGTTGACCGTCTGGGCCGCGTAGAACATGCCCAAGGCGCCATCTTGCACCTTCGGATTGGCCGCGCGTTGCTGCAGGGCCGGCAGCCAACCTTCTTCAATGCCGGCCCCCGTGCACACCGCCAGATCGGCTTTGCGCAATTGGGCGATCAGGGCCGGCCGTGCTTCGATGTGATGTGGGTCCTGAAGCGCTGTGGTGGCCCAGAAGACCTGGGCCTGGGGCATCAACTCGAGCACCAGAGCCGCCCACTCGGGTTCACAGGTGAACACCTGTGGGCGCGCCTTGTCCTGTGCCCATGCCTGTGCGGGGGCCAGGGCTTGCACCGCGGTCAGCACGGCCATCACGGGTGCCGCACGCAGCACGTGGCGCAAGCGGTGGTTCCGGTGAAGCAGTTGCTGCAGCGGCCATCCCATCATGAGACCCTTCAGAAGGCGTGTGCGCCATGCGCACCGAAGGCCACCACGTACTGGAGGGCCACCAGCGGCCGGGTACCCACTTCAAAACCCTGGGCCTTCCTCTGCGCCGTCCATTGCAGGCGCAAGGACTGTTTGTGTGAGGGCTTGTACACCAGCATGGCACTGCGCTCGTTCAAGGCGGCCTCGTCGGCGTGGTCCTCATGCGCGAAGGCCGCGCGCAGCCGGTCCTGGCGCATGCCCACCTCCCAGTCTGGCCGCAAGCGCCAGACCACGGCCAAAGATTGTCCGTGGTGTCGCCGACCTTCAAGTGCGTGTTGCGGCAAGCCGCTCAGCCGCGCCGATTCCAGCACCACACGCCATTGCTGCTGCCTGGCGTTTCCGTTCGGCGCCCACTTCCAAGCCAGCTCGAACAGCTCCAGGCGGCGCCCGGTAAAGGCCGCGCCATGTGCGTGGCCCGCCTCGGCCCCGTGCATCAGGTGGTCAGCCGCATCCTGGTGCTCATGAGGGTCTGTTGAAGCGCGCTGGTTCCTCAGCAGTGAGGCGCCAGCCTGCCAAGCCTGATGCGCACCCAGGTCACCGCCAAACTTGAGGCTCAAGGTGGATACCCCCGCGCGTGGTGCATGGGTACTCTCGGGGCTGAGCCGGCGCCCAGTGAAGGTCTCGGCGCCCAACTGCAGGTAAAAGGGCGTGGGCGCGGTCCAGTTCAGCCGCACCCCGTCATCAAAGTAGTGGTGTCCGAGGAAGGCACGGTACAGCGCCGGCCGCTCCACAAAGTCGTCGGCATGCGGGTGCTGTTCGTTGAGGTAGCCCACTTGCGAGGCGAATCGCCCCAGCCGCATCTGAAGTCCAGCGGGCAGGGTGCGGGTTTGGACGAAGAGTTTCTCGACGCCGGCCTCCACATGTCCTTCATGTGTGGCCACCGACACCACCCCTTCAGCGCTGAACTGGCGGCCCAGCGTGCCCCGCGCCAGCAGGTCGGAATGCCCAAGGCCCAAGCCCTTGTCTCGCAGGCCCAGGGGAAGAGCCTGGCTCGTGTAGGCGGCGTCTACCACCGCACCAAACTGCCAGCCCGAAGGCGCTGCGGCAGCCTGTGGAGCCACCTGGGCGGTGACCATCAGGGGCGCGGCCAGCAAGCCGGCGGCCCACGCTGAGGTCAGGGCCTGGCGACGTGGCGGAGTGAGTCGGGTGTTCTGGAGCATGGTGCAGTCCTGCCATATGATGGGATTGCAAGATTCTAATGCGAATTCATTTTCAACAAGGAGCCCGGTGGATGGAGCGCAATACCCGACAGCGCACGGCGATTCGACAGGCGATTGAGCGCGCCGGGCGGCCGTTGTTGCCAGCCGAGGTGCTGCAGGCCGCTCAGGCGGATGTGCCGGGCCTGAGCCTGGCCACGGTGTACCGGGGGCTCAAGAGCTTGGTGGAGGAGGGGGCCATCACGCCCGTGAGCCTGCCTTCAGAAGTCACACGCTACGAAGTGGCTGGGCACCACCACCACCATCACTTTCAGTGCCTGAGCTGCGACCGGGTGTATGACGTGCACGCCTGCCCTGGTGACCTGGGCAGGCTGGCGCCGCCAGGCTTTGTGGTGGAGTCACACGACCTGACGCTCTATGGGCGATGTGAGCCCTGCGCCGAGGTCGGCGCGTCAAAGTCGCGCGCGTCGTGACGCTCACGCAGTTGCAGGGCTGGGTCGCCCGTCACCTTGTTCACGCGGCGGCCGCGTTGCACGCCAGGGCGCGCCGCCAGCTCATCGGCCCAGCGCACCACATGGGTGTAGTCCTGCACCTGCAAAAACTCGCCCGCGTTGTACAGCAGGCCCTTGGCCATGCCGCCGTACCAGGGCCAGATGGCCATGTCGGCCACGGTGTACTCGTCGCCACACACATAGCGGCGCTGCGCCAATAGGCGGTTGAGCACGTCCATCTGCCGCTTGGTCTCCATGGCGTAGCGGTCGATGGCGTACTGGATCTTGAACGGCGCGTAGGCATAAAAGTGGCCGAAGCCGCCGCCCACAAAGGGCGCGCTGCCCATCTGCCAAAACAGCCAGCTCATGCACTCGGCGCGCGCCGCACGATCGGTGGGCAGGAAGGCGCCGAACTTTTCAGCCAGGTACACCATGATGGCGCCACTCTCAAATATTCGTACCGGCGTGGGCGCGCTGCGGTCCAGCAGCGCCGGGATCTTGGAGTTCGGGTTCACCGACACGAAGCCGCTGCCGAACTGCTGGCCTTCGCCGATGTTGATCAGCCAGGCGTCGTATTCGGCCCCGGTGTGGCCCATCTGCAGCAGCTCCTCCAGCAGGATGGTGACCTTCTGGCCGTTGGGCGTTCCCAGGGAATACAACTGCAGCGGGTGAACCCCAACCGGCAGTTCGCGCTCATGGGTGGCACCGGCTACCGGTCGGTTGATGTTGGCAAAGCGCCCCCCATTGCCGGGGTTCCATTCCCACACGGCCGGTGGCGTGTAGTCGGCAGGCTGGTTGGTGGGCGTGGCGGGGGCGTGGTCTGTGCTCATGCCCAAGATTGCACCACAGGCAGCCCAACGCTGCCGCTCAGTCTGCCCGGGCGCCCGACTCCTGTACCACCTTGCTCCACTTGGCGATCTCCGCGGCCTGGTGGCGTGCCAACTCTTCGGGGCTGGAAATCCAAGTCACCAGGCCCAGGGTCTTCATCCGCTCCTCAACCTCGGGCAGCTTGAACACGCGCTGCAGCTCGGCATTCAAGCGCGCCACCACCTCGCGCGGGGTGCCTGCGGGAGCGAACACGGCAAACCACGTGGTGGCCTCGAAGCCGGGCACGGTCTCGGCCACGGTCGGAACATCGGGCGCAGCCGAGGAGCGTTGCGCGGTGGTTTGGGCCAAGGCGCGGATCTTGCCCTCGCGCGCCATCGGCAGGGCCGAGGGCATGTTGTCGAACATGGCCTGAATCTGGCCACCCACGAGGTCGGGGATGGCGAACTGGCGTCCCTTGTAGGGCACATGCTGCATCTTGGTGCCGGTCATGGACTTGAAGAGTTCACCGCTGACATGCACCGAGGTACCAATGCCGGGTGAGCCGAAGCTGACCTTGTCGGGGTTGGCCTTGAGGTAGGCGATGAACTCGGCCACATTGCGTACCGGCAGGGCGTTGGTGACCACCAGCAGGTTCGGCGCTGAGGCCACATGGGCCACCGGTGTGAAGTCCTTCACCATGTCGTAGGACATCTTGGAATACAAGGAGCCGTTGATGGCGTGGGTGCCCACGGTGGCCATTACCAGGGTGTGGCCGTCTGGCGGTGCCTTGGCCACGAAGTCGGCACCGATGTTGCCGCCGGCGCCGGGGCGGTTGTCGACCACCACGGTTTGGCCCAGTGCGGCCTTCTCCGAAAACTGACGGGCCAGGATGTCGGGTGCGCCGCCGCTGGGAAAGGTCACCACCATGCGGATGGGTTTGGACGGAAACGTCTGCGCCAAGGCGGCCTGCGGGCACAGCGCGACCAGCGCCGCTCCCAGCAGCCACGGGCTGGCAAGCGCCCTCACTCCGGACCGAATCTGATCAATAGCCTTGAACATCGTGGCACTCCTGAGCGTTGGGGTGTGTGCAGCCTAGCCCCAATGCCTGCGCCTGTGGCTCAAGGTTTGTTCGGGGGGTGTCCGTAGCTCAGGCGGCGCCAGAGGGCCTCTGCCGGGCCTAAATCGTGGCGGGACAGCCACCAGCTGGCCAGGGGGACCTGGATGCAGCCGTACAGGAGCAGCGCCAAAACGGTCAAGGCGGTCGGGCCAAGTTCATCCCAATAGCCCAGGCCCCAGCCTTGAAAAATGAAGGCGCCCATCAGGGACTGCATCAGGTACATCGTCAGGGGCATGCGGCCCACGCACGCCAAGGGGCGGCGCAGCCAAGGGGTGCGCGCGCCCAGGCACCAACGCAGCACAAGGCCGGCATAGGCCAGCACCATCAGCACCCGATGGGTATCGCCCAACATCCAGCCCAACAGCACCTGGGGCGTTGGGGCGACGCTGGTGTCGTGATCGGCGGTGAGCGACGAGCTGGCCATCCACAAGCCCACCGCCACCGCCAGCAGTGCCGTCAGGCCCTTGAGGCCCGCCGCCGAGCCCATCCAGCGCGCAGGGGCCGCATCGGCCTTCAGCCAGGCAGTGCGTTGCACCCAAAGCCCCAGCACCGCGGTGCACAACAGTGACAGCCAAAACCAGCCGGAGCTCGGCCACAGGAACTCATGCACATAGAACCACCAGGACTCCTGAAGCCGCAGGGCCACACCAGGCCACCAAGGGCCGGACCCAAAAACGGCGTTGTCCCGTGTCATGAGGGACTGCAAGAAGCGCTGCTCGGCCTCATGGGCTTCAGGCCGCCACAACTGTGCCACCAGCACGCCGTGTGCAAACTGCGCCAACAACAGCGCCAGCGCCAGCATCAACAGGCTGCGCGCCGACCACGCGCGCACGGCCCACAACACCACACCGAGAACCGCGTAGATGTGCAGCACATCCCCGCCCCACAGCACGGCGATGTGCAAGATACCGAAGCCCATCAGCACCGCCAGGCGACGCCACACCACGGCCTCTGACCCCTGCGCCGAAAGACGCTGCATCTGCAGGGCCAGTCCCATGCCGAACAACAGGGTGAACAAGCCGTTGAACTTGCCCTCCAGGAGCACGCCGCTGAGCAAATGGACAACAGCGTCGGCCTCGCTGTGAGCAGCCGTCTTCTCCCGCATCACGGCTTCGGGAATGAAAAAGCTGCTGCTCAAGCCGGGCATGTTCATGATGAAGATGCCCAACAAGGCGATGCCGCGCATCACATCGAGCGCTTCGATCCGCTCGGCCAGGGTGGTGGGTTGTTGTGCACTCATGGATGCTGCTTCACCCAACGCCGCACGTTGTCGCGCAAGAGGTCCAACGGCATGCCGCCGTTCATCAACACCACCTCGTGGAACTCACGTGCATCAAAGCGTGGGCCCAGCGCGGCTTCGGCCTCCCGGCGCATATCCAGTATGGCCAACTGCCCCACCTTGTAGGCCGTGGCCTGGCCTGGAGACACCACATAGCGCTCCACCTCACGCTCAATCTCCGGCGCGGGCATGCCCGTGTGCTCGATCATGTAATCGATCGCCTGTTCGCGGCTCCAGCCCTTGGCATGCAAGCCCGTGTCCACCACCAACCGCGCGGCCCGGAACATCTCCGCCTGCAGCCTTCCCAGGTCTCCCAACGGGTCGCCCTCATACAGACCCATGTCGGTCTTGGCGATGCGCTCGGCATACAGGGCCCAACCTTCGGCATACGCGGTGAAATTGGCCAATTGCCGCATGAGCGGAACGCCCTGTATGGACAGGGCGGCTGCCGCCTGGAAGTGGTGACCCGGCGCGCCTTCGTGGATCATGAAGCTGGCCAGGGTCCATCGCGGGTTGTCGGCCGTGTCCTTGAGGTTGATGTAGAAGCGCCCTGGACGAGAGCCGTCCAGGGCCGGACTGTTGTAGTAGCCACCAGGGCTGCCGTCCTGCTGGTATTCGGGCACCCGCACAATTTCCAGCGGGTGCGGCGGGACGGTCTTGAAGTGCCGCGGCGCGGCCCGCATCACCCGCTCATGAATGGCATGAAGGTGCGCGATCATCGCGGCGCGGCCTTCGTCCGTGTTCGGAAAGACCTGGCCGGGCTGGCGGTTCAAGTCGGCGATGCGCAGCGCCAGGCTTTGCTGGGCTTGGCCAATTCCCTGTGCGTTGAGGATGGCCACCATCTCGGCCTTCAACCCGGCCACCTCCCTAAGGCCCAGGGCGTGGATCTCTTGAGCGGTGAGGCGCGTGGTGGTGTGCGAGGCCAGAGCAGCTGCGTAGATCTCGCGGCCTTGTGGGATGCGGTCTATGCCGGCGCGCGAGTCGGTTTGCTGGAGCAGGGCTTCGTGCAGGGTGATGAGCTTGCGGTAGCCGGGCACGATGCGCCGCTGCAGGATGTCCTGCGCCCGTTGACTGAGCTCGGCCGCCTGTGCCGCACCAACGGCGTCCACCGCCTTGAGCCGTTCCTGCAGGCTTGTCACCAGCACATGCTCGGCTGCAGGTGCCGCCACAAAGGCCTTCAATTGCTCCAGCACGCGCCGAACGATGAAGTCCGGGGGCACCACGCCATGGTCTCGGTCTTGCTCCACCCGCTCGTGGGCCTGTTGCAGGACGTCGGCGAAGGCCTCCATCCGCTGCAGGTAGCGCTGGGCACCTTTGGGGCTGCGGATGGGGTGGACATCGGTGAGGAACTGGGGCAGCTGCACGGTTACCCCGTCGAGCTGCGTGAGCCGATAGCCGCCGCGCTCAAATTGCGCCTGCGCGATCTGGTCATCCATCATCCAGGCGGCAATCTCCCAGGTCAGCCGTTCCTGGCCTTCCAGCCCCTCGGGTCCATAGCGGTTCAGGCCTGCGCGCGCCTGCCGCATAAACGCCAGGGAGGCCAACTCCTGTTCGCGCGTGAAGGGCGTGAGCTTGTGACCGTGGAAGTCCAGCACCGTGTCGTCCACCAGCCCCAAGGACGTCAGCGACTCGGGCGAGCGCATCAGCGCCTGCAGGGTGATCTTGTTGATGTAGTTGTTCAGGCCCACCGGAGTGAACCAGAACCAGCACGACGCGCCGGCAAGGCCCAACAGCAGCAGCGCGGCCAGGGCAACCAGGCCCTTCTTGGTCCCTGAAGTCATTTTGCGGTGCGAGACCAGTTCAGGGCCCACTGGGTCAATACGATGACGACCACAAAGTCGCCCCAGGTGGTGTAGTACAACCAAATGTCCTTGGAGAGGTTCAAGGCCACCGCCAGGTTGATTCCCGCCATGGTGAAGCCGCAAGCGGCCATGCCGATGGACAGCCTGCGCAGGTTGAGGTCTCGGTAGGCCAGATAGGTCGACAGCCGCCGCGCCATGTAGCGGCCACCGCTGAGCGCGTCCACTGCGAAGCAGCTAGCGGCAATGCCACCCATGATAGTCGCTTTCAGCTGCACCGCAAACTCTGAATCGAAGTACCAGGAGAAGCCGGCCGACAGCAACATCATCAGCACGCCAAACAGGGCCAGACCCCCCAGCAGGTCCAGCTTGCGAGGCGCAAAGCGGTTGATCAACCACTGAATGGGCACCAGCGACAGGCCTACGGCAGCGGTGACCAGTGCCGCGGTGCGCAGGTCGCTGGTCTTGCCGATGATGAAGAAGAGCAGGCCCAGCGCGATGTCGGTGATGATGGAAGGTGCGTTGCGCTTGAAGGAGCTGCCTTCGAAGACCGGCTTGCCATCCTGGCGGCTGGTCATCATGTCCTGCATCTTGCCCAGGTAAGCATGTGGGCTGTCGTGCGATTGCCAAAGGGTTTGGTCTGCCCGAATCACCTTAAGCCCATAAGACCAGGCCGTTCGGGGCCCGGCCACAAAACGCAGTGCGCCGCCTGGTCCTTCCCAGGCCACCTCATGCAGCCGGTAGGGGTCCTTGAAGTAGTCCTGCCGGTCGCTCAGCGGGGTCGCACCAGCCGCCGGTGGATGAACCACCAGGCGCGACCAGGTCCATGAGGTTTCCAAGGCCACGGGCACCTCATGGCCGTCAATGACCGGCTTGAAGCGACACGTCCAAAGTTTCATGCTGAAATTAGACCGCAATTTGTGGCCACAGCCGCCGGGCTTCATCGACGTGTCGGGTGCCAAGCCAAGCCAAGCCGGGCCCCCGTGGCAATGTCCCGTGCAGGTGCAGGGAAATCAGACACTCCCGATGCAGCCTGTGGCCGATCAGCCGACAGTGCTTGCACCGACAACTTCTAAAGGCCCTCACCATGGTTCCATCAACACTGCGCCGCGCAACGGTTGGTTTGGCGCTGGGCTTGACCGCTGTGGCGGGCGCAGCACCCGCCCAGGCCATTGAGCAACCCCGATACCGCGTGGAGCGGGTGCTGGAGGCCAGCAGCATCGAGGTGCGCCGCTATGAGCCCTACATCGTGGCCGAGGTGGTGGTCCCCGGGCCTGCCGAGCAGGCTGGCAACCAGGGCTTTTCCTATCTGGGCGGCTACATCTTTGGCCGCAACAAAGGGGAGCGCAAGATCGCGATGACCGCCCCGGTGGTGCAAACACCGCAGCCCGTCAAGATCGCCATGACGGCGCCCGTGGCGCAGATGCCCGCTGAAGGTGGCCAGGGCTTTGCCGTGCAGTTCATGATGCCCTCGTCCTTCACCATGGAGACACTGCCCGAGCCCCTGGACCCCCGCGTCAAGCTCAAGCCCGTGGGCGAGCAGCGCGTGGTGGCCATCACCTACTCGGGCACCTGGTCACAGTCCAACTTCGACGAGCACCTGGCCAAGCTTCGAAGCGCGGCCCGGGCCGCCGGCCTGTCCACCGAGGGTGAACCCGTCTACGCCCGCTACAACGGCCCGTGGGTGCCCTGGTTCATGCGCAAGAACGAGATCTGGTTGGCG
>JBJTHN010000079.1:0-23281 GCA_046094505.1 Betaproteobacteria bacterium | reverse complement strand
CCAGGAATGGCCGTGGTCCAGTGCCGCCCACCACCTGGGCCTTCGGCAAGACCGCTTGGTCAGTGACCACCCCAGCTATTGGGCCCTGGGCAATACCCCCTTCGAGCGGGAGCGGCGCTACCGCGACAGCCTGGAGGCCGGCCCGACCGAGCGGGAGGCAGCCCACATCACCGAGGCGGCACTCAAGGGTTGGGCGCTGGCCTCGCCGGAGTTCATCCAGGCCCAAGGCGTGGCGCCAGCGCGCCCTTTGGCGCCGCGTGGGCGCGGCCGTCCACGCAAGTCGGTGGATGCCGATCCCGGCGGGTCTGGGGCGGCGTGAGGGGCGTCACCGGAAGCGACGTTTGACTCTGTCCCCATTTTTTACGCATTGGCGTTTGTTCGCAAATAAAATCACTCTGACCCCATTTATTTAAATGTGGGGTGGCGTATTCTTCGGGGTTACCCGAATGATGGAGCGCCACCATGAGCACGCCTGCTGAACGCAAGGACCTGGCCGCACGGGGCCTTTACGACCCGCAACACGAGCACGACGCCTGTGGCGTGGGCTTTGTGGCCCATATCAAGGGTGTGAAAGCCCATGCCATCGTGGGTCAGGGCCTGAAGATTTTGGAAAACCTGGACCACCGGGGTGCGGTGGGCGCTGATGCGTTGATGGGCGATGGCGCGGGCATCCTGATCCAGATCCCCGACGAGCTGCTCCGCGCGGAAATGGCTGCCCAGGGCGTGGCCCTGCCGCCGCCCGGGGAGTACGGGTTGGGCATGATCTTCCTGCCCAAGGAGCACGCCTCGCGCCTGGCGTGTGAACAGGAACTGGAGCGTGCCGTCAAGGCCGAGGGGCAGGTGCTGCTGGGCTGGCGCGACGTGCCGGTCAATACGAAGATGCCGATGTCGCCCACCGTGCGCGAGAAGGAGCCGGTGATCCGCCAGATCTTCATTGGCCGCGGCGCCGACGTGATCGTCCCCGACGCGCTGGAGCGCAAGCTGTACGTCATCCGCAAGACGGCCTCGGCGGCCATCCAGCGCCTGAAGCTCACGCACAGCCACGAGTACTACGTGCCCAGCATGAGCTGCCGCACCGTGATCTACAAGGGCCTGCTGCTGGCCAACCAAGTGGGCGAGTATTACCGCGACCTGCAGGACCCCCGTTGCACCTCGGCTCTGGCCCTGGTGCACCAGCGCTTTTCCACCAACACCTTCCCCGAATGGCCCTTGGCCCACCCGTACCGCATGGTGGCCCACAACGGTGAGATCAACACCGTCAAGGGCAACTTTAATTGGATGCGTGCGCGCGAAGGTGTGATGAAGTCGCCGGTGCTGGGTGATGATCTGAAGAAGCTCTACCCCATCAGCTTCGAAGGCCAGTCCGATACCGCCACGTTCGACAACGCGTTGGAACTGCTGTCCATGGCCGGCTACCCGCTGGCGCAGGCCGCGATGATGATGATCCCCGAGGCTTGGGAGCAGCACAGCACGATGGACGAGCGCCGTCGCGCCTTCTACGAATACCACGCCGCGATGATCGAGCCCTGGGACGGCCCGGCCGCCATGGTCTTTACCGACGGCAAGCAAATCGGCGCCACGCTGGACCGTAACGGGCTGCGCCCGGCGCGTTACATCGTGACCGATGACGACCTGGTCGTGATGGGTTCAGAGTCGGGCGTGCTGCCGATTCCCGAAAGCAAGATCGTCAAGAAGTGGCGCTTGCAGCCCGGCAAGATGTTCCTGATCGATTTCGAGCAGGGCCGCATCATCAATGACGAAGAGCTCAAGAGCCAGTTCGCCTCGGTCAAGCCCTATCGGCAGTGGATTGAGAACGTGCGCATCAAGCTCGAGTCCCTGCCCACCCCGCAGGCCTCAGCGCCCGCACCCACCGAGTCCTTGCTCGACCGCCAGCAGGCCTTTGGCTACACGCAGGAAGACCTGAAGTTCCTGATGAGCCCCATGGCCGCAGCCGGCGAAGAGGGCACGGGCTCCATGGGCAACGACTCGCCTTTGGCGGTGCTGAGCGAGCGCAACAAGCCGCTGCCCAACTACTTCAAGCAGCTGTTCGCGCAGGTGACCAACCCGCCGATCGATCCGATTCGCGAAGCGATCGTGATGTCCCTGGTGTCCTTCATCGGCCCCAAGCCCAATTTGCTGGACATCAACGCGGTGAACCCGCCCATGCGGCTTGAAGTGACGCAGCCCGTGCTGGACTTTGCCGACATGGCCCGCCTGCGCCACATCGAGGGCAGCACGGGTGGCAAGTTCAAGAGCTACGAACTGCACATCACCTACCCGGTGGCCTGGGGCCGCGAGGGCGTGGAGGCCAAGCTGGCTTCGCTGTGCGCGGAGAGCGTGGACGCGCTCAAGAGCGGCCACAACATCCTGATCATCACCGACCGCCGTGCCAACCGAAACGAAGTGGCCATCCCGGCGCTTCTGGCCCTGTCGGCCGTGCACCAGCACCTGGTGCGCGAAGGCCTGCGCACCACGGTGGGCTTGGTGGTGGAAACCGGCAGCGCGCGCGAAGTACACCACTTCGCCACGCTGGCCGGCTACGGCGCTGAAGCCGTGCACCCCTACCTGGCCATGGAGACACTGGCCTCCATACACCAAGACCTGCCGGGCGACCTCTCCGCCGAGAAGGCCATCTACAACTATGTGAAAGCCATCGGCAAGGGCCTGTCCAAGATCATGTCCAAGATGGGCGTGAGCACCTACATGTCCTACTGCGGCGCGCAGCTCTTTGAAGCCATCGGCCTGGACAAGGCGGTGGTGGACCAGTACTTCCGCGGCACGGCCAGCCAGGTGGGCGGCATCGGCGTCTTCAAGATTGCTGAAGAGGCCCTGCGCATGCACAAGGCCGCGTTCGGTGACGACCCCGTCTTGGCCTCCATGCTGGACGCCGGTGGGGAATACGCCTGGCGTGTGCGCGGCGAAGAGCATATGTGGACGCCCGACGCGATCGCCAAGCTGCAGCACAGCACCCGCGCCGGCAAGTTCGAAACCTACAAGGAATACGCACAGATCATCAACGACCAGAGCCGTCGCCACATGACCTTGCGCGGCCTGTTCGAATTCAAGGTGGACCCCAGCAAGGCCATCCCCTTGGAAGAGGTTGAGCCGGCGGCGGAAATCGTCAAGCGCTTTGCCACCGGGGCGATGTCCCTGGGCTCCATCTCCACCGAGGCGCACTCCACCCTGGCCCTGGCCATGAACCGCATTGGTGGCAAGAGCAACACCGGTGAGGGCGGCGAAGACCCGGCCCGCTACCGCAATGAGCTCAAGGGCATCAAGATCACCGCGGGCACCAAGGTGTCGGACGTGGTGGGCAAGGGCGTGGTCGAAACCGACTACGAGATGAAGGACGGCGACAGCCTGCGCTCCAAGATCAAGCAGGTGGCCTCGGGCCGCTTTGGTGTGACCACCGAATACCTGGCCAGCGCCGATCAGATTCAGATCAAGATGGCGCAGGGCGCCAAGCCGGGCGAGGGTGGCCAGTTGCCCGGTGGCAAGGTCAGCGAGTACATCGGCTTTTTGCGCTACTCGGTGCCGGGTGTGGGCCTGATCAGCCCGCCGCCGCACCACGACATCTATTCCATCGAAGACCTGGCGCAGCTCATTCACGACCTCAAGAACGCCAACCCGCGCGCCGACATCAGCGTGAAGCTGGTGAGTGAAGTGGGCGTGGGCACCATTGCCGCGGGTGTGGCCAAGTGCAAGGCCGACCATGTGGTAATTGCCGGCCACGATGGCGGCACGGGCGCTTCGCCCTGGAGCTCCATCAAGCACGCCGGCACGCCCTGGGAACTGGGCTTGGCCGAGACGCAGCAGACGCTGGTGCTCAACCGCCTGCGCGGTCGCATCCGTGTGCAGGCCGACGGCCAAATGAAGACCGGCCGTGATGTGGTGATCGGTGCCCTGCTGGGCGCCGATGAATTCGGCTTCGCCACCGCGCCGCTGGTGGTGGAAGGTTGCATCATGATGCGCAAGTGCCACCTGAACACCTGCCCGGTGGGGGTGGCCACGCAAGACCCGGTGCTGCGCCAGAAGTTCACCGGCAAGCCCGAGCACGTGGTCAACTATTTCTTCTTCGTGGCCGAAGAAGCGCGGGCGATCATGGCTCAGTTGGGTATCCGCACCTTTGATGAGCTGATCGGTCGCAGCGACCTGCTGGACATGAAGAAGGGCATCGCCCACTGGAAGGCCAAGGGTCTGGACTTCAGCCGCTTGTTGGCCCAGCCGGCAGCCCCGGCCGATGTCCCCCGCCTGCACGTGGATGTGCAGGACCACGGCCTGGGCAAGGCCCTGGACATGAGCCTCATCGAGAAGTGCCAGCCCGCCTTTGCCAAGGGCCAAACCGTCAAGCTGCTGGAAACGGCGCGCAACGTCAACCGCAGCGTGGGCGCCATGCTCTCCGGTGAGTTGGTGCGCCACCATCCCGAGGGCTTGCCCGACGACACCATCTGGATCCAGATGGAGGGAACGGGCGGCCAAAGCTTCGGCGCCTTCCTGGCCAAGGGCATCTGCCTGTACCTGATCGGCGAAGCCAACGACTACACCGGCAAGGGCTTGTCGGGTGGCCGCGTGGTGGTGCGGCCGAGCATTGACTTCCGCGGCGACGCCACCCAGAACATCATCGTGGGCAACACGGTGCTGTACGGCGCCACCAGCGGCGAGGCCTTCTTCCGCGGCGTGGCCGGCGAACGCTTTGCGGTGCGCCTGTCAGGCGCCACGGCGGTTGTGGAAGGCACGGGCGACCATGGCTGCGAGTACATGACCGGTGGCACCGTGGTGGTGCTGGGCAAGACGGGCCGCAACTTCGCTGCCGGTATGAGCGGTGGCGTGGCCTACGTGTACGACGAGGACGGCACGTTTGCCTCGCGCTGCAACACCTCGATGGTGACGCTGGAGAAGGTGCTCACAACAGCCGAGCAGCAGGCCGCGGGCATTCCCCTGCACAAGGGCCAGACCGACGAAGCCCTGCTCAAGGCGCTGGTGGAGCAACAGCACCGCTGGACGGGATCGCTGCGCGCGCGCGAGATCCTGGACCAATGGGCCAGCGCCCGAGGCCGCTTCGTCAAGGTCTTCCCCACCGAGTACAAGCGCGCGCTCACGGAGTTGGCTGCCAAGCCCGCGGCATCGGCCGATACGGCCAAGCCCGCGGCACCCAAGAAGGCGGCTTCGGTGGGCAAGAAGACCCCGGCCAAGTGAACATCGACCTCAAGGATTGATCATGGGAAAAGTCACCGGCTTCCTGGAATTTGAGCGGCTTGAAGAGGGATACGAGCCCGTTGAGCAGCGCGTGAAGAACTACAAGGAGTTCGTCATCGGCCTGAACAAGGATCAGGCCAAGGTGCAGGCGGCGCGATGCATGGACTGCGGCACGCCGTTTTGCAACAGCGGCTGCCCCGTCAACAACGTCATTCCGGACTTCAACGACCTCGTTTACCAGGGCGATTGGAAGAACGCCATCACGGTGCTGCACAGCACCAACAACTTCCCCGAGTTCACCGGCCGCATCTGCCCCGCGCCCTGCGAGGCGGCCTGCACGCTCAACGTGAACGATGACGCCGTGGGCATCAAGTCCATTGAGCACGCCATCATCGACCGCGCCTGGCAGGAGGGCTGGGTGCTGCCCCAGCCGCCCAAGCACAAGACGGGCAAGAAGGTCGCGGTGATCGGCTCGGGCCCAGCCGGTTTGGCCGCCGCGCAGCAGTTGGCGCGTGTGGGCCATGAGGTCACGGTCTTCGAAAAGAACAGCCGCATCGGCGGCCTGCTGCGCTACGGTATTCCCGACTTCAAGATGGAGAAGTCCCACATTGACCGGCGTGTGGAGCAGATGAAGGCCGAAGGCGTGACCTTCCGCACGCACGTGCTGGTGGGCCAGATGCCCAAAGACAGCAAGGTCACCAACGACGCCCAAACCATCGTCACGCCCGAGCAACTGCGCCAGGACTTCGACGCCGTGATCCTGTGCGGGGGCGCCGAGCAAAGCCGTGACCTGCCCGTGCCGGGCCGTGACTTGCAGGGCGTGCACTTCGCCATGGAGTTCCTGCCGCAGCAAAACAAGGTGGTGGCTGGCGACAAGGTGGCGGGGCAGCTGCGCGCCGACGGCAAGCACGTGATCGTGATTGGCGGTGGCGACACGGGCAGCGACTGCGTGGGCACAAGCAACCGCCACGGTGCGGCCAGCGTCACCCAGTTTGAACTGATGCCCCAGCCCCCGGAGGTGGAAGACCGCCCCCTGACCTGGCCCTACTGGCCCACCAAGCTGCGCACTTCCTCCAGCCACGATGAGGGTTGCCAGCGCGAGTTCGCCATTGCCACCAAGGCCTTTGTGGGCGGCACCGGTGCGGCGCAGGGCCAGGTGCAGGCCCTCAAGACCGTGGAATTGGAGTGGAAGAACGGGAAGATGATCGAGGTGCCGGGCTCTGAAAAGGAGTGGAAGGCCGACCTCGTTCTGCTGGCCATGGGCTTTGTCTCGCCCGTCGCTTCGATTTTGGACACCTTTGGCGTGGACAAGGACAGCCGCGGCAACGCGCGCGCCAGCACCGATTTCATCGGGGGCTATGCCACCAATGTCGACAAGGTGTTCGTGGCCGGGGACATGCGCCGCGGCCAGAGCCTGGTCGTGTGGGCCATCCGGGAAGGCCGCCAGGCGGCACGGGCGGTCGACGAATTCCTGATGGGGACGTCTGACCTGCCGCGCTGAGGCCCGCCGTATCCCGAGTCCGGCAGGCCCATCCGGGGAAACCCGGAATGGAATGGGGCCTCGTGACACAATGACGTGTTTGCCTTTTCAGACGAATACGCCTTGGTGACCGATGCCCTGATCGAGATTGACCATGTTCGTTTCGGATACGACGCCAGCCGTCTGATCCTGAACGACATTTCGCTGCGCTTTCCGCGCGGCAAGGTCACGTCCATCCTGGGTGGTTCGGGCTGCGGCAAAACCACCTTGCTGCGCCTGATTGGGGGCATCCATGGGGCCAACGGTGGCCGCGTGGTGTTCGACGGCGAAACGGTGAATGCGCGCGACCGCGCCCAATTGTTGCGGCTGCGCCGGCGTATGGGCATGCTCTTCCAGTTTGGCGCCCTGTTCACCGACCTGACGGTGTTCGACAACGTGGCCTTTCCACTGCGCGAGCACACCGACCTGTCGGAGGCCATGATTCGCGACATCGTGCTCTTGAAGTTGCACGCGGTGGGCCTGCGCGGGGCGGCCGGGCTGAAGATTTCCGAGGTGTCGGGCGGCATGGCGCGTCGAATTGCCCTGGCGCGGGCGATCGCGTTGGACCCCGAACTCATCATGTACGACGAGCCCTTCGCTGGCTTGGACCTGATTTCCATGGGCGTGGCCGCCAACCTGATCCGCAAGCTCAACGACATCACAGGCAGCACATCCTTGGTGGTGTCCCATGATGTGCCCGAATGCATGGCCATCAGTGACCATGTGGTGCTGCTGGCCAACGCCGGGCGCGTGGTGGCACAGGGCACGCCGGCCGAATTGATGGGCTCCAGTGACCCCGAGGTGCGCCAGTTTGTGCGTGGGGAGCCCGATGGACCGGTGAAGTTTCACTACCCGGCGCGCAGCTTGGAAGCCGACTTTGGGGTGGAGGCATGAGCACCGCACCCGTGGTGATGCTGCAAAGGCTGGGTGGCGCGGCGCTGCGGGTGCTGCAGGGGCTGGGCCATGCGTCCTTCTTCTTTTGGGACCTGCTGCGGCACAGCCCGGCTGCGCTCAAGCGCCCGGGCCTGGTGGTTCAGCAGGTGCACGCCATCGGCAACCTGTCGCTGCTCATCATCCTGGCCTCGGGCCTGTCCGTGGGCTTCGTTTTGGCCCTGCAGATGTACTACGCCTTGGTGACCTATGGCGCCACCGAGTCGCTGGGCCTCATCGTCAACTTGGCGCTGGTGCGTGAACTTGGCCCGGTGGTGGCGGCCCTTCTGTTTGCCGGGCGTGCCGGTACCTCTTTGACCGCTGAAATCGGGCTGATGAAGGCCGGTGAGCAGCTCTCGGCCATGGAGATGATGGCCGTGGACCCGCGCAGCCGCGTGTTGGCGCCGCGCTTCATCGCCGGGGTGGTCTCCATGCCCCTGCTGGCGGGCCTGTTCTCGGCCATCGGCATCCTGGGCGCAGGGGCGGTGGCCGTGGGCCTGATCGGTTTGGATGCCGGCAATTTCTGGTCGCTCATGCAGTCACGCGTGGACGTGTGGCGCGATGTGGGCAACGGCATCGTCAAGAGTTTTGTGTTTGGCGTGATCTGCACGGCTGTGGCGCTGTACCAAGGGCATGAGACCCAGGCCACGCCGGAGGGAGTGGCCTACGCCACCACCCGTACGGTGGTGATCTCGTCGCTGTCGGTGTTGGGCATGGACTTTGTGCTCACCGCCTTGATGTTTTCAACGCCCTGAGGCCACAGGCCCGGGTGTGATGGGGAAGAAGGTATGAACAAGAAGGGCATCGAAGTCATGGTCGGCTGCTTTGTGCTGCTGGGCCTGCTGGGCTTGCTGTTTCTCTCGCTCAAGGCCGCCAACCTGGCCAGCTTCGGGCAGAGCCAGGGCTATGTGGTCACGGCGCGTTTCGACAACATCGGGGGCCTCAAGCCACGCGCACCGGTACGCAGTGCCGGTGTGACGGTGGGGCGTGTGAAGTCCATCGGCCTGGATCCCACCACCTTTCAAGGCGTGGTAACGATGGAGCTCAACCCCGATGTGCAGTTTCCGCGCGACTCTTCGGCCAAGATCCTGACCTCGGGCCTGCTGGGTGACCAGTTCATCGGCATCGAGCCCGGGGGTGACGACAAGAACCTGGCCGCGGGTGACGCCATCACCTCGACTCAGTCGGCTGTCATCCTGGAAAACCTGATCGGCCAGTTCCTCTTCAACAAGGCGGCCGATGGCGCGGGGGCCAGCAAATGAAGCGCGAATCGTTGGGCATGCGGGGCCGGCAGTGGGCCGTGGGAAAAACCTCGGCGCTGTTGATGGTGGCCAGCCTGGGCCTGGGCCCGGTGGGCTCGGCCATGGCACAGACCGCAGCCGCTGCGCAAGCCACCAACCCACCGCCCGGCGCCTCTGAAGCGACCGTTGGGGCGAATGCGCAAGCCGCCGCCATGGCAGCGGCCATGCGCTTGTGGGGCAAGGTGCGTCCCGCCTTGCCGGGCCAAGACCCCTTCGAGCGGGTCAACCGCGCGGTCTTCCTCTTCAACGGCGTGGTCGACCATTTCCTGGTCAAGCCCGTGGCCGAGGCTTATGAAGCGGCGGTGCCCAAACCCGTTCGAACCGGGGTGGGCAATGTCTTGGGCAACGTGTCGGACGCCTGGTCGGCGGTGAACCTGGTGCTGCAAGGCAAGGGTGCGCGTGCGGCCGAGATGACCATGCGCGTGGGCGTGAACACCGTGTTCGGCCTTGGGGGCTTGTTGGACGTGGCCAGCGAGGCGGGCCTGGAGCGGCAAAGCGAGGACTTCGGCCAGACACTGGGCCATTGGGGCGTGCCCGCGGGGCCTTATGTGGTGCTTCCCCTCTTTGGCCCCTCCTCCGTGCGTGACGCGGTGGGCTTTGGCCTGGACACCGCATACAACTCCAGCATCTACCCCAGTGACGCTCCCCAGAAGTGGCGCTGGACGGGTCTGAGGCTGACCGATGCCCGCACCGACGCGCTGCCCTTCACCCGCATGCTCGATACGGTGGCCCTTGATAAATACACCTTCGTGCGTGACGCCTATCTCACGCGCCGGCGCAGTCTTGTCTACGATGGCAACCCGCCAGAAGAAAACAATGAACAGTTATGGCTGGAAACGCCGGCCCCTGAAGGGCCATGAACCGCTTGATTCCGACCCCCACTTTCCCTGGTGCTGAGCACCGCTGGGCTCCCTTGGCACGGCGCTTGGCCGGTGGTGTGGCCCTGGGCATGTCCCTGGCCCTGATGGGCGCTGCCGCGCTGCACAGCCCTCAGGCCTGGGCGCAGGCCGCACCCAGCCCGGCCGCAGCCCCCGCACCGGATGCCTTCATCCTGGAGCTCTCGACCGAGGTGCTCAACACCGTGAAGTCCGACCGGGCCATCCAGGCTGGCGACACCGCGCGCGTCATGGCCTTGGTCGACAGCAAGGTCATGCCCCATGTCAACTTCCAGCGCATGACGGCCTCGGCCGTGGGCCGGCACTGGCGCAGCGCCACGCCCGAGCAGCAGCGGCGCCTGCAAGAGGAGTTCAAGCTCCTGTTGGTGCGCACCTACTCGGGGGCCCTGGCGCAGGTCAAAGACCAGTCGATCGCCCTCAAACCCCTGCGTGCCAATCCCAGCGACAACGAAGTGGTGGTGCGCACCGAAATCAAGGGGCGCGGCGAGCCCATTCAGTTGGAGTACCGCTTGGAGCGGTCGGGCAATGGCTGGAAGGTCTACGACTTCAATGTCTTGGGCATTTGGTTGGTGGAACAGTACCGTGCCAGCTTTGCTCAGGAAATCAGCGCCTCGGGCATCGATGGGCTGATCAGCAAGCTGGCCGAACGCAACAAGGGTGCGTCCAAGGCGTGAAGCTCGACCTGCCCACCCGGCTGACGATGCAAGAAGCCACCGCGGTGCTCGGTGGTTTGCAAGGTGCCATCGGCCGTGCCAGCGCCGAACCGGTTGAGCTCAACGCTGGTGCGCTGCGTGAGTTGGACACGGCCGCCATTTCGGTGCTGTTGCAGTGCCGGCGGCTGGCGCGAGAGCGCGGTCTGGCCCTGGTGCTGCAGTCGGTACCGCCCAAGCTCGCAGCCCTCATGGCCTTGTACGGCGTGGCTGAGCTTTTTGGCCTGAACGCCTAGCGCGCGCTGGGCAGGTAGCGCCGCGAGCGCAGGTTGCGCTTGATTTCCTGCAAGGGGCCGCGCATGTCGGGCCCCAGGCGCAGGGCCACACCGGTGGTCAGGATGTCCACAATCGTCAGGTGCAGCAGGCGCGAGACCATGGGGCTGTAGCGGTCGTGGTCCTCGGGGTGATCGGCGGCCAGCAGCAGCCGGTTGTGCCCGTTGGCCATGTGGGCCAGGGGTGAAGCGCTGGCGGTGATGAGGATGGTGGTGGCGCCTTTGCGGTGGGCAATGTCTTCGGCGTCCAGGAGGTCCCGGCTGCGGCCGGAGTTGGAGATGATCACCGCGCAATCGCCGGGGCTCAGCATGGTGGCGCTCATCACTTGAACATGGCCGTCGCTGATGGCCGTGGCGGTGACACCCAGGCGGAAGAACTTGTGCTGCGCGTCCTGCGCGACGATGCCGGAATTGCCCACGCCGTAGAACTCGATGCGGCCTTTGTGGCGACAGGCCTGGGCCAAGGCCTCGATGGCCAGGTCGAAGGCGTGGTCGGCAGCCTCGTTGCGGTAGCGCAGCAGCGCACTGACCGCGTTGTCGATGACCTTGACCACGATGTCGTGGGGCTTGTCGTCTTCATCCACTGCGCGGTGCACGAAGGGCACGCCCTCGTTGACGGTGCCGGCCAGCTTGAGCTTGAAGTCGGCCAAGCCGTCATAGCCCACGCTGCGGCAAAAGCGCACCACGGTGGGCTTGCTGACATGGGACCGCTCAGCCAGCTCCACCACGGGCAGGCTGGCGAAGGCGCGCGGGTCGGCCAGCACCAGGTTGGCCACCCGTTGTTCGGCCGGGGGCAAGGCGGGCAGGGAGGCTCGAATGCGGTCGATCAGGCTCATGGGGTGTGGCCTCCGGTGGCTTACTGCTCTTCGGCCCAGGCGTGGCCGTCGCGCGCCACCAGGGCGCTGGCCGCTGGGGGGCCCCAGCTGCCGGCCACATAGGGCCGAGGGCCTTCGCTGTCATGGGCCCAGTGATGCAGGATGGGTTCCACCCATTGCCAGGCCTGCTCTTGTTCGTCGCTGCGTACGAACAGGTTCAGGCGACCGGCCAGGGCGTCCAGCAGCAGCCGTTCGTAGGCACCAATGCGCTCGGTGGGAAAGGCCTTGTCGAAGTCCAGGTCCAGCGATACCGGCGACAGCTGTTCGTTGCCGCTGCCCAAGGCGCCCAAGCCCCCCTTGGCCGCCATCAGGTGCAGCTCCAGGCCATCTTCGGGTTGGAGCTTGATCACCAATTTGTTGGTGCGTGCAGCACCGGGGAAGATGGGGTGGGGCACGGGTCTGAAGTTCACCACGATCTGCGCTTCGCGTTCGGCCAGGCGCTTGCCGGTGCGCAGGTAAAAGGGCACGCCAGCCCAGCGCCAGTTCTGCACCTCGGTGCGCAGCGCCACAAAGGTTTCACCGGTACTGTCGGGTGGAACCTTGGCTTCGTCGAGGTAGCCGGGCACCTTCTGGCCCTCAATGGTGCCGGCGCGGTATTGGCCGCGAACCACATCGCGCATCACCGTCTCGGGGGTGAAGGGCTTGAGCGACTTCAGCACCTTGAGCTTTTCATCGCGGATCGCGTCGGCGTCGTTGGAGGGCGGTGGCTCCATCGCGATCATGGTCAAGAGCTGCAGCGCATGGTTTTGAACCATGTCTCGCAGAGCGCCGGTGCGGTCGTAGAAGTCTCCGCGGGTACCCACACCGATGCGCTCGGCCAAGGTGATCTGGATGTTGGAGATTGATTCGCGACGCCACAGCGGCTCGAACAGAGCATTCCCAAAGCGCAGGGCCGACAGGTTCTGAACGGCCGGCTTGCCCAGGTAGTGGTCGATGCGCAGGGCCTGTCGTTCGGTGAAGGCGCTGGCCACGGCCCGGTTGATCTCGCGGGCGCTTTGCAGGTCATGGCCCAAGGGTTTTTCCAGAACCACCCGCACATGCGGCCCGTTCAGGCCCACCGTACCCAACTGCTGGCAAATCTGCGGAAACAGGTGGGGGCTGGTGGCCAAGAACAGCACCACGGTTTGGGCCCCGCGCGCATCGACCCATCCCTTGAGGCCTTCATAGTCGCTGGCTTGCGACAGGTCCATGCGGCGGTAGTGCAGCAACTCAGAGAAGCGGTCAAACTCTTGCGGGCTGGGCTGTTTGGCGGCCTCCACCTCAAAGAAGCGCTCGCGGATGAAATCGCGGTACTGGGCGTGGCTGCGCTCTTCGCGGGCCACAGCGAGAATGCGACCGTCGGCGGGCAGCTTGTGGTGCCGCCAGGCCTGAAAGAGGGCGGGCATCAGCTTGCGCCAGGTGAGGTCACCGGTGCCGCCGAACAGGACCAAATCGAAAGACATGAGGCGCTGCTGCAGAGGGAAGTGCAGGTTCGAGGGGATGTAACAAAGTTACACTTCGGATGATGCATGAGTTTCATGCCAGGGTCAATGCAAGGAACGTCCAGATGAAACAACTCGAGCAACTCAAGCGCTGCACCACCGTGGTGGCCGACACCGGCAACTTCAAGCAGTTGGCCCAATTTGCCCCGCGCGACGCCACCACCAACCCATCACTCATCCTCAAGGCCGTGCAGCAGCCCGAATACGCACCGCTGCTGGCCGAGGTGGTGACCGCGCATCCGGGCCTGCCGCTGCCGCAGGTGATCGACCGTGTGTTGGTGCGCTTTGGGCTGGAGATCCTGAAGGTGGTTCCGGGCCGCGTGAGCACCGAGGTGGATGCACGCCTGAGCTTTGACCGTGTGGCCACCGTGCAGCGTGCGCGCGACATCATGGCCCTGTACGAAGCCGCTGGAGTGGGGCGTGACCGGGTCTTGATCAAAGTGGCGGCCACCTGGGAAGGCATCCAGGCCGCCGCCGAGCTTGAACGGGAAGGCATCCACTGCAACCTCACCTTGCTGTTCGCCTTCTGCCAGGCGGTGGCCTGTGGCGACGCGGGCGTTCAACTGATCTCACCCTTTGTGGGCCGCATCTACGACTGGGCCAAGAAGCAGGCGGGCTCCAGCTGGGACGAGGCGGCCATGTCGGGGACGCAGGACCCCGGCGTGCGATCGGTGGCCCAGATCTACCACTACTACAAGCACTTCGGCATTCACACCGAGGTGATGGGTGCGAGCTTTCGCAACGTGGGGCAGATCCTGGCGCTGGCCGGCTGCGACCTGCTGACCATCAGCCCGGACTTGCTGGCCCAATTGCAAAGCCGTGACGAGCCGGTGCCCGTGCAGCTCAGTGCCCAGGCCGCTCGCGAGCAAGCCCACGAGCGGGTGCACCACGACGAAGCGAGCTTCCGCTACGCCCTGAACGACGATGCGATGGCCACAGAAAAGCTGGCCGAAGGCATCCGAGCCTTTGCCGCCGACGCCCACAAGCTGGATGCGCTGGTGTTGGCGCAGCGTCGCTGAGGACGCCCGCGCCATGCCGTCCTCACCGAACAACTTGGCCGTCCATGCCGCTTTCCCGCGCGGCGACCGCACGCCGGCCTGGGCCGAGCTCAGCGCCTGGGCGCAAGCCCCGGGCGCCGGGCGCGGCTTCGATCTCAAGGGTGCCTTTGCCAGCAATCCCCAGCGCTTTGAGCAATTCAGCCTGCAGGCCCCGGGGGTGTTCGCCGACCTGAGCAAAAACCTGTGGGATGGGCCGGTACGTGAGCGGCTGTTGTCCCTGGCGCAGGCCTGCGGCGTGATGGACCAACGCGACGCCATGATGGCCGGAGAGGTGGCCAACCCCACCGAGGGCCGTGCCGTGCTGCACACGGCCTTGCGCGCACCGCGCGGGCAAGGGCCCCACGCCTCTGAGGTGCACGCCGTGTTGGACCGCCTACTGGCCTACGTGGCAACGGTGCGCGACGTGCAAAGCAGCGGCCTGCGCGACGTGGTCAACATCGGCATTGGAGGCAGCGACCTCGGGCCCCAGATGGTGGTGGCGGCTCTGCAAGCCCAGTCGCATCCGCAGCTGCGCTTTCACTTTGTGAGCAACGTGGATGGCCACGACCTGGCGCCGGTGCTGCGCCAGTTGGACCCCCATCGCACGCTGTTCATCGTCGCCTCCAAGACCTTCACCACGCAAGAAACCCTGGCCAATGCCCACGCGGCCAAGGCCTGGTTTCTTGCCCAAGGCGCAACAGATGTGGCCCGACACTTTGTGGGCGTGACCACCAACCTGAAGGCTGCTGCGGAGTTCGGGATCACCACCACCTTCGGCTTCTGGGATTGGGTCGGTGGGCGCTACTCCCTGTGGGGCGCCATCGGGCTGCCCATCGCCATTGCCCTGGGTGAGGAGGGCTTCCGTGCCCTGCTGCGCGGTGCGCACGACATGGACCTGCACTTTCAGCAAGCCGCACCGCAGTCCAACCTGCCACTGCAGTTGGGCTTGCTCGATGTGTGGTACCGCAACTTCTTGGGCTTTGGCAGCCGCAGCGTGGCCCCGTACCACCAGGGGCTGCGCCGCTTGCCGGCCTACCTGCAGCAGCTGGAGATGGAGTCCAACGGCAAGTCGGTGGACGTGCAAGGTCAGCCCTTGCCCTATGCCACCAGCCCCGTGGTGTGGGGCGAGCCGGGCACCAACGGCCAACACGCGTACTTCCAGATGCTGCACCAGGGCACCGATGTGATTCCGGTGGAATTCATTGCGGTGAAGACGCCCACCCACGGATGGCCCGACCTGCACCGCAAGCTCTTGGCCAATTGCCTGGCCCAAAGCCAAGCGCTGATGTTGGGCAAGCGCGCCGAAGAGGCGGCATTGGAGAGACCACCCACGGCGTCCCCGGACATGGCGCCGCTGGTGATGGCGCGCCACCGCACCTTCCCCGGCAACCGGCCCAGCACCACCTTGGTCCTGGAGTGCTTGGACGCCTACACCTTGGGCGCGTTGGTGGCGATGTACGAACACCGCGTGTTCACCAGCGCGGCGGTGTGGGGCATCAACGCCTTCGATCAGTGGGGGGTTGAGCTGGGCAAAGCCCTGTGCAACCAACTGCTGCCCCGCATGGAAAGCGGCGACACCAGCGGCCTGGATGGCTCCACCGCAGGCCTGTTGAGGATGCTGCGCTGATCAGCGCGGCGCCAACCAACGCTCCACCAGGCGGACCCACAGGCTGCCCCCGGGGCCAATCAATTCGTCGTTGAAGTCGTAGTTGGGGTTGTGCAGCGTGCACGGCCCCAGGCCGTGACCGGCGGTGCGGTGGTTGCCGTCGCCATTGCCGATCACGAAGTAGGCACCGGGCACTTCCTGCAGGAAGTAGCTGAAGTCTTCTGCGCCCATCGTGGGCTCGAAGACCAGGGTGTTCTCCTCACCCACCACATCCTTCATCACCTCACGCAGGACGGCGACCTCGGCCTTGTGGTTGATGGTGGGGGGGTAGTTGCGCTTGAACTGGAACTCCACCGTTGCACCGAAGGCTGCGGCCGTGTGCTGCGCGATCTCCTGCATGCGCTGCTCGATCATGTCGAGAATCTCGATGGTGAAGGTGCGCACCGTGCCCTGAACCATGGCGTGGTCGGGCACCACGTTGGTGGCCTCACCGGCGTGGATCATCGTCACCGAAATCACGGCTGCGTCGATGGGCCGCTTGTTACGGGTGATGATGGTCTGGAAGGCCTGCACCATTTGGCAGGCCACGGGTACCGGGTCGATGCCGTTGTGGGGCAGGGCGGCGTGCGAGCCTTTGCCGATGATCTTGATGTGGAACTCGTTGCTTGAGGCCATCATGGGGCCATCACACGCCGCAAACTGCCCGGCCTTCATGCCCGGCCAGTTGTGCATGCCGAACATGGCCTGCACGGGAAACTTCTCGAACAGGCCGTCCTTGATCATTTCGCGTGCGCCGCCACCGCCTTCTTCTGCGGGCTGGAACACGAAGTGCACCGTGCCATCGAAGTTCCGGTGCTGCGACAGGTGTTTGGCCGCGGCCAAGAGCATGGCGGTGTGGCCATCGTGCCCACAGGCGTGCATCTTGCCGGGGTGCACACTGGCATGGGGGAAGCGGTTGTGCTCGGTCATGGGCAGGGCGTCCATGTCGGCGCGCAGGCCGATGGACCGAGGGCTCTTGCCGTTGCGGATGGTGCCCACCACCCCCGTGGTGCCCAGGCCGCGGTGCACGTCGATGCCCCAGGATTGCAGGGCTTGGGCCACCACCTCGGCGGTGCGCTTTTCCTGAAAGCACAGCTCGGGGTGGGCGTGGATGTCGCGCCGGATGGCGGTGATGGCCGGGACATCGGCCAGGATGGATTCAATGAGCTTCATGGGCGTCTCCCGAGGGCTGATTATGCCCGTGGCCATGACCGTGCAGGGTGCCGGCATCCAGCCTCCTGTGCCATCATCTTGGCATGTCCCAGACCCCTGCGCACGCACCCGAAAGCCTGCAAGGCACCCGCACCGTTCGGGCTGCCTGCCCACACGACTGCCCTGATACCTGCGCGATCCGGGTCACGGTGCAGGGTCAGCAGGTGATCAGGCTCCAGGGGGACCCCGATCACCCCATGACGCATGGCGCCTTGTGCACCAAGGTGTCACGCTATGTGGAACGGGTGGAGCACCCCGATCGGGTGCTGCAGCCGCTGCGCAGGGTAGGGCCCAAGGGGTCGGGGCGCTTCGAGCCGGTGAGCTGGGATGAGGCCTTGGATGACATTGCCGAGCGTTTGAAGGCCATCGCCGCCCGAGACCCCCGGGCCATCCTGCCCTACAGCTATGCCGGCACGATGGGCCTGGTGCAGGGCGAGAGCATGGCCGCGCGCTTCTTTCACCGCTTGGGCGCCTCCCTGCTGGACCGCACCATCTGCGCCAGCGCGGGCGCAGCGGGGCTGATGGCCACCTACGGGGGTAAGGTGGGCATGCGCACGGAACACTTTGCCCAGAGCAAGCTCATCCTGATTTGGGGCAGCAACTCGATCGCTTCCAACCTGCACTTCTGGACCTTTGTGCAACAGGCCAAGCGGCAGGGCGCCAAGCTGTGGTGCATCGACCCCCGGCGAACGGAAACCGCCGACAAGTGCCACCGCCACCTGGCCATACGCCCGGGCACGGACGGCGCCTTGGCCTTGGCCTTGGCGCGTGAGCTCATCGTTCACGACCAACTTGACCATGACTACATCCGCAACCACCTCGATGGGTTTGAGGTGCTGCGTGAGCGAGCCATGCCGTGGACCCTGGAGCGCGCGGCCGCCGAGTGTGGTGTGGCGCTTCAGGACCTGCAGGAACTGGCCCGCGACTACGGTGCCGCGCGTGCCGCAAACGATGCCGCGCCAGCGGCCATACGGTTGAACTACGGCATGCAGCGGGTTCATGGCGGCGGCAACGCGGTTCGCTTGGTGGCGCTGCTGCCTTGTCTGATTGGGGCCTGGCGCCATCCGGGGGGTGGCCTGCTGCTGTCCAGCAGCGGCTGGTTTGCCCCGGTGCGCCGGGATGCCTGGCTGCAGCGCCCCGACCTGCTGGAAGGCCGCCCCCAGCGCACCATCAACATGAGCACCATTGGAGACGACCTGCTGCGCCCCAGCAGTGAGGACTTCGGGCCCCGCATCGAGGCCCTGGTGGTCTACAACAGCAACCCGGTGGCGGTGGCGCCGGAGTCGTCCAAGGTGGTGAGGGGCTTCCAACGCGACGACCTGTTCACCGTCGTGTTGGAACACTTCATGACCGACACCGCCGACCAGGCCGACTATGTGCTGCCGGCCACCACACAGTTGGAACATTGGGATGTGCACACGAGCTACGGCCACACGGATGTGGTGGTCAACGAGCCGGCTGTGCGGCCGCGCGGTCAGGCCCGCAGCAACGCCCAGATCTTCCGCGATCTGGCCCAACGCATGGGCTTTGAGGACCCCTGCTTCCTGGACGATGACGAGAGCTTGGCGCGCGGCGCCCTGCAGGGCATCGACTTTGCCGCGCTGCGCCAGCAGGGCTGGCAGCCCCTGGGCGTGCCGGATGCGCCCTTTGCGCAGGGCGGGTTCCCCACGCCCAACGGCCGTGCAAGGGTGCACAGCCCGCAGTGGGGGGTGCCCGACTACATCCCCAACCACGAGAGTGCGGCCTCCACCCCGCAGCTGGCCCAGCGCTACCCGCTGGCGATGATCTCGCCGCCGGCGCGCAACTTCCTGAACTCGACCTTCGTCAATGTGCGCAGCTTGCGCGACATCGAAGGCGAACCCTTGATGGAAATGCATCCCGAGGATGCAGCCGTGCGTGGGCTGCTGGATGGCCAGACCGTGTGCGTGTTCAACGACCGTGGGCGCTACCACTGCCGCTTGAGCGTGAGCACCCGCGCCCGCCCGGGTGTGGTCAACGGCCTGGGCATCTGGTGGCGCAAGCTGGGCCTGCGGGGCACCAACGTCAACGAGGTGACCCATCAACGGCTGACCGACTTGGGCCGTGCGCCCACCTTCTACGACTGCTTGGTGGAGGTGCAGCGCGCCGATGCAAGCCCCGCTGAAGGTTGATGCCGGGACGCCGCGTGGCGGCGCGGCAGCCTGGGGGCTGTTGGCCGTGCTGCTGGCGCTGACCTTCCTGCCCAGGGTGGCGGCGGCGGACCCGCTGCACTGGGGGCGTGCGGTGGTGGGTCATTTGGCCGTGATGCAGGCCGCACGCCCCATCGAGTCCTGGCTGGACGACCCCAGCACCCCCGCGGCCTTGCGCGAACGGCTGCAACTGGCGCAAGCCGTGCGGCAGTTCGCCAGCACGCAGCTGGCCCTGCCTGATAACGCCAGCTACCGGCGCTACGCGGACCTGGGCCGCACGGCGGTGTTGTGGAACGTGGTGGCCGCCCCCGCGTGGTCGCTGGAGCTCAAGACCTGGTGCTACCCGGTGGCCGGTTGCGTGGGTTACCGAGGGCACTTCAGTCTGGCCCGTGCCCAGCAAGAGGCGCAGGCCCTGCGTGATCAGGGCTGGGAGGTGCAGGTGGTGCCGGTGTCGGCCTACTCCACCCTGGGCTGGACCAACTGGATGGGCGGCGACCCCGTGCTCAACACCTTCGCCAATGGGTCGCCCATTGAACTGGCCCGCCTCATCTTTCATGAATTGGCCCACCAGGTGGCTTATGCCTCGGGCGACATGGCCTTCAGTGAAGGCTATGCCACGGCCGTGGAGCAGTTGGGCCTGGAGCAGTGGGCCAGCCACCCCAGCGCTCAGGCGGTGGCCCCCGCGCAGTGGCAGGCCTGGCAGCAGCTGCAGCAGCAGCGCCGAGAGCTGCAGGCGCTGGTGCAAGCCCACAAGGTTGAACTGGTGGCCTTGTACCGGGCCGGGCGGGCCGATGCGCCTGGGCTGGCGCGCAAAGCCGAACTGCAGGCCCAGCTCCAGGCCCAGTATGTGCAATGGCGCAACGGGCGCTGGCCACAGGAGCGGCGGTTCGATGCCTGGGTGGAGGGCTTGAACAACGCTGGCCTGGCCTTGCTGGGCAGCTACCAGGACCCGGTGCCCGCCTTTCGGGCCTTGTTCGAGCGCGAGGGCCGCGACTTCGCCCGCTTTCACGCCGCGGTCAAAGCCTTGGCCGTTGCAGACCGCGCCGTTCGCTGGCGAACGCTGTACGAGCTGTGTCCCGAGTGTCCGGCCTTGCCGTCTGCGCGCCCTTCCTAGAATGCACCCATGTCAGCCGTCATCTTCGATCGCGTCGAGAAAACCTACAGCGGCGCACGTGGCTCCCTCAAGGCCCTGGATGGCGTGTCCTTTCAGATTGAGCCTGGTGAGTTCTTTGGCCTCTTGGGGCCCAACGGCGCGGGCAAGACCACGCTGATCAGTGTGCTGGCCGGCTTGGCCCGCGCCAGTTCGGGCCGCGTGAGCGTCATGGGCCATGATGTGCTCACCGATTACGCCCAGGCGCGCAAAGCGCTGGGGGTGGTGCCGCAAGAGCTGGTCTTCGACCCCTTCTTCAGCGTGCGCGAAACCCTGGTGATCCAAAGCGGCTACTTCGGGGTGCGCCACAACGGCGCCTGGATTGACGAGCTGCTTGAAGGTTTGGGCCTGGCCGACAAGGCGCGCTCGAACATGCGGCAGCTCTCGGGCGGCATGAAGCGCCGCGTGCTCGTGGCCCAGGCCCTGGTGCACCGCCCTCCCGTGATCGTGCTGGACGAGCCGACCGCAGGTGTGGATGTGGAGTTGCGGCAAACCTTGTGGCACTTCATTTCCCGCTTGAACAAGGAAGGCCACACGGTGCTGCTGACCACCCACTACCTCGAAGAGGCCGAGGCGCTGTGCAACCGCATCGCCATGCTCAAGAAGGGGCGGATCGTGGCTCTGGACCGCACCGAGAACCTGCTCGCAGGCACGGCCAGCACCATGCTGCGCTTCAAGACCGACCAGGTGCTGCCCGCTGATGTGGCAGCCCACGCCCGTGTGACCGGGCGCAGCGTGCAATTGCAGGCCCATCACGCCGAGGAAGTCGAAGGGCTGCTCAAGCGCTTACGGCAAGCGGGTGTGCGGGTGGAAGACCTGGAGATCGGACGCGCCGACCTGGAGGATGTCTTTTTGGAGATCATGCAGAACCCGGCACACGGAGGCCAGCCATGAAGCGCGGCCTGGCTGCTTTGGAAGGCGCTTCCACGCTGTTTCGCAAAGAGGTGTTGCGGTTCTGGAAGGTCAGTTTCCAAACGATCGGTGCACCTATGCTGACCGCCCTGCTGTACCTGATGATTTTTGGGCATGTGCTGGAAGACCACGTACAGGTGTACGACTCGGTGGGCTACACCGGCTTTTTGCTGCCGGGCTTGGTGATGATGAGCGTGCTGCAGAACAGCTTTGCCAACACCAGCAGCTCGCTGATCCAAAGCAAGGTCACGGGCAACCTGGTGTTCCTGCTGGTCACGCCCCTGTCGCATTGGGCTTGGTTTGCCGCGTATGTCGGCGCGGCCATGGTGCGCGGCTTGGCGGTGGGCCTGGGGGTGTTTGTGGTCACAGCCGCCTTCGTGCCCTTGTCGTTCGTGGAGCCTTGGTGGATCGTGGTGTTTGCCGTGCTGGGCTCGGGCCTGTTGGGGTCGCTGGGCCTGATTGCAGGGCTGTGGGCCGAAAAGTTCGACCAGATGGCGGCCTTTCAGAACTTCATCATCATGCCCATGACGTTTCTGGCCGGTGTGTTCTATTCGATCCACTCCTTGCCGGCGTTCTGGCAGCAGGTGAGCCATTTCAACCCCTTCTTCTACATGATCGATGGCTTTCGCCGGGGCTTCTTCGGGCAGTCTGACGTGTCCCCATGGTTCAGCCTGACCGTGGTGGGTAGCGCCTTCGTGGTGGTGGCTGCAGGGGCGCTGCACCTGCTGGCCCGCGGCTACAAGATCCGGGCCTAAAGCCGGCGGCGATTCGGGTTAACCCCCGGTCGATACAATGGGCGCATGGCAGATCCCACGCCCCAAGAGGTGCGCAGCTTCATTGCGCTTGGCCTTCCTTGCGAACACCTGGAAGTCGAAGGCGATGGCCGGCATTTTTTCGCCACCATCGTGTCCCGCGAATTCGACGGGAAGTCCCGCGTGGCGCGCCACCAGCGGGTGTATGCCGCCTTGGGCGACCGCATGCGCGAACAGATCCACGCCCTGTCCATGAAGACGCTCACGCCGGCCGAATGGCAGGCGCAGGGCTGACCCATGGACCAACTGCTGATTCGAGGTGGGCGTCAACTCCAGGGTGAGGTGCAGATCGCCGGGGCGAAGAACGCCGCCCTGCCAGAGTTGTGCGCCGCGCTGCTGACAGAAGAGCCGGTGGTGCTGCGCAATGTGCCGCACCTGCAAGACGTTACCACCATGGCCAAGCTGCTGCGCCACATGGGGGTGCAGGTGCAGCGGCCCGAGCCCGACGCCACGCAGCTGGTGCTCCACGCCGCAGCCTTGGAGCGGCCCGAGGCGCCCTACGAGCTAGTCAAGACCATGCGAGCCTCTATTCTGGTCCTGGGCCCGCTGCTGGCGCGCCATGGCCGCGCTCGTGTGTCGCTGCCGGGCGGCTGTGCGATTGGTTCTCGCCCGGTGGACCAGCACATCAAGGGTCTGCAGGCCATGGGGGCCGAGATCACGGTGGCGCATGGCTACATCGAAGCCCGTGTGCCCACACCCAGCGGCCGCCTGCAGGGCGCGCGCATCACCACCGACATGGTCACCGTGACGGGCACCGAGAACCTGCTGATGGCAGCCGTGCTGGCCCAGGGGCAGACGGTGCTGGACAACGCAGCACTGGAGCCCGAGGTCACCGACCTGGCCGAGCTGCTGGTGTCCATGGGCGCACGCATTGAGGGCATCGGCACCCGGCGCTTGGTGGTCCAAGGCGTGGACCGGCTGGGTGCGCCGCGCAGCGCTACGGGCGAGGGCCACCCCATCATCGCCGACCGCATCGAAGCCGGCACCTTCTTGTGTGCCGTGACCGCCACCGGTGGGCAGGCCTTGCTGCGCGGCGCACGCGCCGAACACCTGGAAGCCGTGATCGACAAGCTGCGCCAGGCCGGGGCCACCATTGAAGCCCTGGAAGACGGCATCCGCATACAGGCGCAGGGACGGCCCCGCGCGGTGGGTTTTCGCACCAGCG
>JBJTHN010000078.1:0-30519 GCA_046094505.1 Betaproteobacteria bacterium | reverse complement strand
CCACCGCCGCCACGCTCCAGCGCCGACCTAACGGGCCTACACTCGCGGGCCAGGGTGGCGTTCGAACACCGGGCGTTCGCCTATGATGAAGGGCCCCGCGCCGCCGTCCCCATCAGCAACAGCGCTGAGGGTGATGCAACACCCTCAGCGCTGTTGCTGATGGGGACGGCTGCGCGGGGCCCTTCATCAAAGCCGAACGCCAGTTGTTCGAACGCCACCATGGCCCGCGAGTTTAGGCCCGTTAGGTCGGCGCTGGAGCTTGGCGGCGGTGGCCGCATGGCCTCAGCCGTTCAAGGTGACGGCAACGCCGGGTAGGCCTGGGGGTCCAAGCGCCGCATCTCGGCCTCGACCCAACCCTCCACCTCGGCCATCAGGCTTTCCGGGTCACGCCCAGCCGACGCGATGGGTGGCCCAATGGAGATATCCACCACCCCCGGGCGCAACAGGAAGGACTTGCGCGGCCAGCAGCGTGCCGAGGTCACGGCAATGGGCACCAGATAGGCACCGGTGACCACAGCCAGCCGCGCAGCGCCTGACTTATAGACGCCTTGAGAGCCGCGCTCGGTGCGCGTGCCCTCGGGAAACATGATCACCCACACGCCTCGGTCCATCAGCCTGCGCCCCTGCTCGGCCACCTTGTTCCAGGCTTCTGCACGCTTGCTGCGGTCGATGTGGATCATGTCCAGACGCCCCATGGCCCAGCCAAAGAAAGGAACCATCAGCAGTTCCTTCTTGAACACATACGCCAGCGGGTGGCTCATCAGGGTGGGAAAGGCAAAGGTCTCCCAGGTGGACTGGTGCTTGGGACACAAGATGACCGGCGTCAAGGCGTCGGGGGCGGGCAGGTGTTGCACACCCTGCAGGCGGTGATGAACGCCGCAGATCACCCTGGCGCCCCAAATGGCCACCCGCAACCAGCCCATGCAGAACCAATACAGGGGGTCGCCCCGAACGAACACCGACATCACCAGGGCGGCGAGGGCCCAGGGAATGACGGTCAACGCCATCCACAGAAAGAATGCAGCCGAGCGCAGCAGGCTGATCATGTCGGACGCAACAGGGATTCGGCCATGGCCGCGAGGTCGCGGTGCACGTGGGCACCGGGCACCTGGTGGATCAAGGCCTGCACCTGCTCATCGTCCATGGCCGAGGCCCGGCCGGTGCGCACCAAATGCGGCTGGCAGCCCGCGGCCACCGCCGCCTTGAGGTCGCGCAGGGTGTCGCAGACCATGGGTACCTGGGCCAACTCCAAACCGTAGCGCTGTGCGATCTGCAGCATCATGCCCGGCAACGGTTTGCGGCACTCGCACTGTTCCTCGGGGGTGTGGGGGCAGAAGAACACCGCATCTAGGCGACCGCCCGCATCGGCCAAGCGTCGGTACATCGTCTGGTGCACCGCGTTGAGCGATGACATGTCGATCAGGCCGCGGCCAATGCCGGCTTGGTTGGTGGCCACCACCGCATGCCAGCCGGCGTGGTTCAAGCGGGCTACCGCCTCGAGCGCCCCCTCCAGGGGCTCCCATTCCTGCGGTTCCTTCACATGGTCTTCGCGGTAGCGGTTGAGCACACCATCGCGTCCGAGGATGATGAGCTTGACCGTGTGGTGGGCGATGTGGGGCATGTTCAGGCCGCCAGGCGAGACAGGTCGGCCACCTGGTTCATGGCTCCGTGCAGCTGATGAAGCAGGGCCAGCCGGTTTCGGCGCAAGGCCTCGTCGTCGGCATTGACCATCACGCCGTCAAAGAAGGCATCCACGGGGTCCTTGAGCACAGCCAGGGCCTGCAATGACCCCGTGTAGTCGTGTGCATCAAATTGGCGCTGGGCCACCGGCACGGCGTCCTGCAAGGCGGCAAACAAGGCCTGCTCGGGGGCTTCGCGCAGCAGATCGGCCTGCACGCCTTGGGGCACCGAGCCCTCAACCTTTTTCAGGATGTTGGACACCCGCTTGTTGGCCGCGGCCAGTGATGCGGCCTCGGGCAGGGCGGCAAACGCGCGCACGGCTTCCAAACGCTTGGCCACCTCGCCCAGACGCGCCGGCCGCTGGCTCAGCACCGCATCCACTTCGTGTGCGGTGTAGCCGTGCTCGCGCAGCGTCACGGCCAGGCGGTCATAGAAGAAGTCCAGCAGGGCGGCCGTCGGGTCGGCAATCAGCTCTCCAAAGATCGGCCGGGCTGCGGCCATCAAGTCGGGCAGTTGCAGCGGCAGGTTTTTCTCAGACAGGATGCGGATGACACCCAGCGCATGGCGGCGCAGGGCAAAGGGGTCTTTGTCGCCCGTGGGCAACTGGCCGATGCCAAACAAGCCCACCAAGGTTTCGAGCTTGTCGGCCAGGGCCACCACCGTGCCGGTGTGGTTGCGCGGCAAGGCGTCGCCCGCATAGCGCGGCTTGTAGTGGTCTTCGATGGCGATGGCCACGCCGTCGCGCAGGCCCTCGTGGCGCGCGTAGTAGGCGCCCATGATGCCCTGCAGCTCGGGGAACTCGCCCACCATATCGGTCAACAAATCAGCCTTGGCCAAGACAGCCGCCTGCTGGACCTTGCCGTCAAGCACCTCGAACTCGTCTTTGGCGTCCACGGTGTAGGGCACCGTGCCCATGCGCAGCTGGTTGACGATGGCGTGGGCCAGGGCCCGTACCCGTTCGGTGCGCTGACCCTGCGTGCCCAGCTTGCCGTGGTAGACCACCTTGTCCAGGCCCGGCACCCGGTCGGCCAAGCGGCGCTTGCGGTCTTGATCGAAGAAGAACTTGGCGTCTGCCAGGCGGGGACGCACCACACGCTCATTGCCCTGCACCACGGCCGAAGGGTCGGCCGGCGAGATGTTGCTCACGATCAGGAAGTGGTTGGTGAGCTTGCCTGCCCCGTCGAGCAAGGGGAAGTACTTTTGGTTGGCCTTCATCGTCAAGATGAGGCACTCCTGCGGCACGGCCAGGAACTCGTGCTCGAACTGGCAGGTCAGCACATTCGGGCGCTCGACCAGCGCCGTTACCTCGTCTAGCAGCGCTTCGTCTTCGATGGGCTTCAAGCCCAGGGCGGCTGCAGCGGCCGTCAACTGGCGGACGATCTCGGCGCGGCGCGCCTCAAAGCAGGGAATGACCGCGCCGTCTTCGACCAAGCGCTGCTCGTAGTGGTCGGCGTGGCCCAGCTCGATGGTGGGCAGCCGCGCTTCGAAACGATGGCCCTGGGTGTGGCGCTGTGCCTTCAGTCCCAACACCGACACCGCCACCACCGCCTGGCCGTGCAGGGCCACCAACCCGTGTGCGGGCCGCACGAAATTGACGCTGGTCCAACCGGGCTGCACGTCCGGGCCGCCCTGCTCCAACTGGTAGGCCATCACCTTGGGAATGGGCAGGGCCGCCAGGGTTTCATCCAACGCCTTTTGCAGGCCCTCAGCCAAGGTGGCACCAGGCACCACCGTGTCCAGGAACAGGGTTTCGGCCTTGCCTTCGCCTTGACGCTGCAGACCCGTCACCGCTTGCGCATCCAGGCCCATCGCCGCCAGCTTCTTGAGCAGGGCCGGTGTGGGCGCCCCGGACGCATCCAAGCCCACCGACACCGGCATCAGCTTGGTCTGTTGTGGCCGGTCGGCGGCCCTGGCGGCCACCTGGCTCAGGTGCAGGGCCAGGCGGCGCGGTGTGGCAAAAGGCGTGGCGACGCTCTCAGGCCCCGCCAATCCTGCACCCTGCAGGCTGGCCACCAAAGCATGGGCAAACGCGGCCCCCAGCTTCTTGAGGGACTTGGGGGGCAGCTCTTCAACAAAGAGTTCGACCAGCAGGTTGGCCGCCGGTGCGTTGGGTGTGGACATGGTGTTCAGGCCGCCTTCTTCTGTTGCTGCTCGCGCTGCTCGGCCAGCTTGGCCAGGGTCTCGTCGGCCCAAGCCTTGGGCGCCAGGGGAAAGCCCAGGCGCGCGCGGCTGTCGAGGTAGCTGGCCGCCACACTGCGCGCCAGGTTGCGGATGCGGCCGATGTAGGCCGCACGCTCGGTCACGGAGATGGCCCCGCGAGCATCGAGCAGGTTGAAGGTGTGGGCGGCCTTGAGCACCTGCTCATAGGCCGGCAGCGCCAGTTGCTGAGACATCAGATGCTGGGCGTTGCCCTCGTGCGCGGCGAAGGCCTGCAGGAGGAACTCGACGCTGGAGTGCTCGAAGTTGTAGGTGCTTTGCTCCACCTCGTTCTGGTGGAAGACGTCACCGTAGGTGATCATGCCCGCAGGACGATCGCCCGCGGTTGGAGCTGGGCCGGCCTGAGAGGGGCTGTGGGCCGACTCGCTTGCAGCCGTGTACACGAGGTCGTAGACGTTCTCCACACCCTGGAGGTACATGGCCAGGCGCTCCAGGCCGTAGGTGATCTCACCGGTGATGGGCCGGCAGTCAATGCCCCCCACCTGCTGAAAGTACGTGAACTGGGTGACCTCCATCCCGTTGAGCCACACCTCCCAGCCCAAACCCCAAGCGCCCAGGGTGGGGTTCTCCCAGTCGTCCTCAACAAAGCGCACGTCGTTCATTTTCAGGTCAAAGCCCAGGGCTTCCAGGGAGCCCAGGTACAGCTCCAGGATGTTCGAAGGCGCGGGCTTGAGCACCACCTGGTACTGGTAGTAGTGCTGAAGGCGGTTGGGGTTCTGGCCGTAGCGTCCGTCCTTGGGGCGGCGGCTGGGCTGAACGTACGCCGCCTTCCAGGGCTCAGGGCCCAAGGCGCGCAAAAAGGTGGCGGTATGGCTGGTGCCCGCACCCACCTCCATGTCGTAGGGCTGCAGCAGGGCGCAGCCCTGGCGGTCCCAATAATCCTGCAGGCGCAAGATGATTTGCTGGAATGTCAGGGTGGTCATGTGGGGTGCGGTGTAGAGGCGCCTGCAAGTCGGCAGGCGCAAACGCACGATTTTAGGGCGCGCGGCCACCCGGCTGGGGCCATCGACGGCTGGGGCGTGCGGCCAAGGCCGCGCCCATCAACACCACGGCGCACAGGCCCCACAAGGGCAGCAGCCCCAGATGGCCGGCCCATTGCGCGTAGGGTGTCAGGCCCTGGCGGCCTTCAGCCTGGGCCTCCAACACCCCACGCACCTGGGGCTCCAGCCAGGCCCGCACCTGGCCCTGGTGGTCAATCACCGCGGTGGCACCGGTGTTGGTGGCCCGCAGCATGGGCCGCTGCAACTCCAGGCTGCGCAGCCGGGAAATGTGCAGGTGTTGATCGATGGCCACCGTAGGGCCAAACCACGCGATGTTGCTCAGGTTCACCAACACCGTGGGCGCGCCCTGCGGGTCGTGAAAGCGCTGCGCCAGTTCCTCACCGAACAGGTCTTCGTAGCAGATGTTGGGCGCCAGGGCCTGGCCTGCAAACCGGTAGGAGGCTTGCACGGGCGCGCCACGGTCGAAGTCGCCCAGGGGAATGTGCATGAGGTCCACGAACCAGCGAAAGCCCCAGGGGATGAACTCACCGAAGGGCACGAGGTGGTGCTTGTCGTATCGATAGGCACGGGCGGGGTGGTCGGCGGGCTGTGTACCCCAGGCCACCACCGAGTTGCTGTAGCCCCCGGCATCGGTGCTCAGCGGCACGCCCACCAGGGCGGCGCGCACCCCGGCCGACTCCACAAAGGGCGCCGACAGCTCGGCCGCCAACGCCGCAGGCAGGTCTTGCGGCAACAGGGGCAGGGCGGTTTCTGGGGCCACCACCAAGCGTCCCCTTGCCTGGGTCAAGGCCTCTTGCAGGTCTTGCAGCAGGCGCTGAAGCCGTGCGGGGTCGAACTTCTCGTCCTGCGCCACGCCGGTCTGCACCAGGGACACGGCCAGCGTGCCGGTGGACTGGGTGAAGCCCTGGGGCAGCACGGCCACCGTTGCGCAACCGGCCAGCACCCACAGCGCGGGCCACAGCCGCCGCAAGCCCGAGCGGCCGCGCAGGCCCGCCGCAGACGCCGATGCCCCCAAGGCTGCCGAGAAACGTGCGCGGTCATGGGCTTGGGCTTGGGCACCCGCCCCCCAAGCCCAGGCCCAGGCCGCGCCCAGCAAGGCCACCCAAGCCCCCATGCCGTACACCCCAACCCAGGGCGCCCAGGCGGCCAAGGGCGAATCGACCTGGGCATAGCCCGAGGCCACCCAGGGAAACCCGGTGAACCACTGCCCGCGCGCCAGCTCCACCGCCAACCAGGCCGCCGCAAACGCCGGCACATCCCAGCGGGCGAGGCCGGTGCGCCAGCGTGCCACCAGAGCCATGGCCGCGGCCCAGTACAGCGACAGCGCCGCGCCCAAGGCGAACACCGATGCAGCCGCCAGTGGGGCAGGCATGCCACCGTAGCGGTTCAGGCTGATGAACAACCACCAGGTGCCCGCCACCATCCACGCCGTGCCGAAGGCCCAAGCACAGGCCGCCGCCACGCGTGGCGGGTGGCGCCACACGGCGTGCGCCAACACGGCGGCCGCCAGGGGGCCCCACCACCAGGACTCGGTGTGCACATGTGGCACGGTGGACATGGCGCCGGCAGCGGCCGAGGCCAGCATCCACAGGAGCGTCATACGGGGCTCATGGGCCTGGGGTGCCTGCTCAGGCCTTGGCGGCCGGCCCGTCTGGCGCCTTGGGCGGGTCGTCTGCTGATTCGGCCGGGGTGACGCGCGTCACCCGGAACCAGCGCACCGCGCCGCCACGGGCCAGCATCACCACGAAGTGCAGGCCGCCGACATCGACGGATTCGCCCCGGCGCGGCACGCGGCCCAACTCATGGGCCACCAAGCCGCCAATCGTGTCGAACCCGTCTTCAGGAAAGTCCAACCCAAAGATGCGGTTGACCTCGGCGATTGGGCCGTCTCCGGCCACCCGGTAGGAACCATCGGCCAGTGTGTAGACCGCGGATTCGCCATCGGCCACATCGAACTCGTCTTCGATTTCGCCCACGATCTCTTCGAGCACGTCTTCGATGGTCACCAGGCCTGCCGTTTGGCCAAACTCGTCGATGACGATGGCCATGTGGTTGCGGTTGGAGCGAAAGTCGCGCAGCAACTCCGTCAGGGCCTTGCTCTCAGGCACGAACACCGCAGGGCGCAGCAGGGTGCGCAGGTGCAACTCCGGCGCGCGCTGCAGCTTGATCAGGTCCTTGGCCATCAGGATGCCGATGATGTTGTCGCGCGAACCCTCCACCACCGGAAAACGAGAGTGGGCCGTACGGATGACGGTTTCCAGCAGGTCTTCGTAGGGCTGGGCCAGGTCCAGCACGTCCATCCGGGGCGCGGCCACCATGACGTCGCCGGCGGATTGGTCTGACAGGCGCAACACGCCTTCCAGCATGCGGCGGGCGTCGGGTTCGATGAGGCTGCGTTGCTCGGCATCGGCCAGCGATTCGAGCAGCTCTTCGCGGGAATCCGGACCAGGGGAGATGAAGTCGACCAGGCGGTCCAGGAGGGTGCGGCGGTCAACCGGGGGCGCGGACACGCGCCCTGTAGGGTGGGGTTCTGACACAGCGGGTGTCGGCAGTGAAGGAAGGCGCAGGATACCGCAGCTTGACAGATCACCCCCCTTGAACCACAGTGCGGCGCCCCCAACTGTTGGGACTGACCGAAAAGCGCGCACCATGACCCCCTCCCTGATCCCCGCCACCATCCTCACCGGCTTCCTGGGCTCGGGCAAGACCACGCTGCTCAAGCGGGTGCTCACCGAAGCCCACGGCCAAAAGATTGCCGTGATCGAAAACGAGTTCGGTGAAGAAAACATCGACAACGACATCTTGGTGGCCGACACCAACGAGCAGATCATCCAGATGAGCAACGGCTGCATCTGCTGCACGATCCGGGAAGACCTGCGCGCCACCCTGGCCGATCTGGCCGAAAAGCGCCGCAAGGGGGAGCTGGACTTTGAGCGGGTGGTCATTGAAACCACCGGCGTGGCCGACCCAGGCCCGGTGGCGCAAACCTTCTTCATCGACGACGAGGTGGCCGCCAGTTTCCAGCTGGACTCCATCATCACCCTGGTCGATGCCAAGCACGCGCAGCAGCAGCTCGACACCCGGCAAGAGGCGCGTCGCCAGACCGGCTTTGCCGACCGGATCTTCATCAGCAAAGCCGACCTGGTCAGCCAGCAAGACATCGATGTGCTGACCCACCGCCTGCGCCACATGAACCCGCGAGCCCCGATCGAAAGCGCTCACTTCGGCGAGGTGCCGATCGACAAGATCTTCGACCTCAAGGGCTTCAACCTCAACGCCAAGCTGGACATCGACCCGGACTTCCTCAAGGCGGATGACCACGGCCACGGGCATGACCATGGGCACGGCCACGGCCATGGGGATGGACACGACCACCATCACCACCATGACCACGACCATGGCGAGCACTGCGACCACCCGCATCACCACCACCATGACGACGATGTGAAGTCCTTCGTCTTCCGTGCCGATCGGCCTTTCCACGCGGAGCGGCTGGAGGACTTCCTGGGCTCCATCGTGCAGGTGTACGGCCCCAAGATGCTGCGCTACAAGGGCGTGCTGTACATGAAGGGTCACGACCGCAAGGTGATCTTTCAGGGCGTGCACCAGCTGATGGGCAGCGACCTGGGCCCCAAGTGGACCCCCGGCGAGAAGAAACAGAGCAAGATGGTCTTCATCGGCATCGACCTGCCCCGAGACATCCTGCTGCAGGGCCTGGAGCAGTGTCTGAGCTAAGGCCTCGTGGGGCCTGGCCATGGGCCGCAGAGGGGGGGTGATTACAATCGCGCCGCCTTGCGGGTGGGGCAGCGGGGCGGGCTTGGGGCCCACCCGTGCTTCAGGGCCGCGCTAGGGTAGGCCCGGATACGCCGATCAAAGGGCAAGGAAGAGACTCCAGGCCCCATGAAGGGCCTTCTCTTGGCCCCATCGGATGAGGAGACGACGTTGAGCAAGAGCACGGCCAAGCCGGCCACCTCCAAGGCAAGCAAGACCGCCAAGGCAGCCACCCGGCCCTCTGCGGCGAAGAAGCCCGTGACGGCGGCCAAGCCTGCTAAGCCTGTTAAGCCTGCCAAGCCTTCTACGCCTTCTAAGCCTGCCAAGGCGACGGCCAAACCGGCATCCAAGCCCAACGCCAAACCCGCCAGCAAGCCGGCCTCCAAACCCGCGGCCAAAGCCAGCGCCAAGCCCACCAAGCCCATGGCAAAGGCCACGGGCAAGGCCGCCAGCAAACCCAGCGGCAAGCCTTCCGGTGCCCAAGCTGCCAAAAAAGTCACGGCAAAGCCCACGCCCAAGGGGGGTACGAAGAGCGTAATCAAGGCCAAGGCCGCCACCCAGGCCAAACTGGCACCCGCTGCCGCGGCAAGCCGTGCCGGCAAAGCCCAGAAGCGGCCAACCACCAACAAGGCCAGCAAACCCAGCAGCAAGGCTCCCCTCAAAAACACCCCCGCAGGCAAACCGGCTCCATCGGCGCCTGCGGCCAACCGATCCAAGACGGCGGGCCCCGCACCGGTGACCGCCTCCTCGCAGAAAGCATCCGTGAAATCCACCGCAGCGCCGGCCACACCGGCCTCCGCCCCCGTTCAAGCCACCGCAGCGAAGGCCCCCACCAGCGCCCCCCGCAGCGGGAAAACGCGGCTCAGCCGCGCCGAAGCCAACAGCCAACCCGTGCCGGCCGCACCCAGCCACCCGGCCAACCGCTTTGCCGACCGCTTTGCCCCGGCCAAGCCCAGTGCGCGTCACCTGCCCGAGCCGATTCTGGACATCAAGCCCGCCGGCAAACCCGACCCCAAGCTGGCCAATGCTTGGAAGAGCAAGGCCGGGCGCGACCTCAGCGAGCCCGAGCTGCTGGCCATGCCCGACAGCGAATACATGAACGACAAGCAGATCGATTTCTTCAAGTCGCGCCTGAATGCGCTGAAGGCAGACCTGCTGTCCAACGCCGGCGAGACCACCGAGCACCTGCGCGAGGACACCACCATCGTGCCCGACCCCGCCGACCGTGCCACGATTGAAGAAGAGCACGCCCTGGAGCTGCGTACCCGCGACCGCGAGCGCAAGCTGCTGCGCAAGATTTCCCAGTCGTTGGCGCGCATCGATGCCGGTGAATACGGCTACTGCGAAGAGACCGGTGAGCCCATCGGCTTGGGCCGTCTGCTGGCCCGTCCCACAGCCACACTGTCGCTGGAGGCGCAACAGCGCCGGGAACTCAAGCAGCGCATGTTCGGCGACTGATTCGGCGCGCGCAGCCGATGAGCGACTCCGCCGTTTTTCACGGCACCACCATCCTCAGCGTGCGCCGGCAGCTGCCCGATGGCCGCTGGCAGGTGGCGTTGGGGGGTGATGGCCAGGTCACCCTGGGCCACATCGTGGTCAAGGCCAGCGCACGCAAGGTGCGCAAGCTGCACAAAGACCAGGTGCTGGCGGGCTTTGCCGGGGCCACGGCCGACGCCTTCACCCTCTTCGAGCGGTTCGAAGCGAAGTTGGAGAAGCACCAAGGCCACCTGGCGCGCGCGGCGATCGAACTCACCCGCGACTGGCGCACCGACCGTGTGCTTCGCAGGCTGGAAGCGATGCTGGCGGTGGCCGACCGCAGCGCCAGCCTCATCATCACCGGTAACGGCGACGTGTTGGAGCCCGAACGCGGCATCGTGGCCATCGGCTCGGGCGGCGCCTATGCACAGGCGGCTGCTCAAGCCCTGCTGGCCCACACCGATCTGGGCGCCAGCGAAATCGTCAAACGCGCCCTTGAAATCGCCGGGGAACTCTGCATCTACACCAATCAGAACCACACGATCGAAGTGTTGGACTGAGTGCGCTGAAGCGCCGTGCCGAAGGATTCGCCCATGAGCGCCATGACCCCCCAGGAGATCGTCTCCGAGCTAGACCGACACATCGTGGGCCAACAGTCGGCCAAGCGAGCGGTGGCCATTGCGCTGCGCAACCGCTGGCGTCGACAACAGGTCGACGAGAAGCTGCGCCACGAAATCACGCCCAAGAACATCCTGATGATCGGCCCCACTGGCGTGGGCAAGACGGAAATTGCCCGTCGGCTGGCACGCCTGGCCGATGCACCCTTCATCAAGGTGGAGGCCACCAAGTTCACCGAAGTGGGCTATGTGGGCAAGGATGTGGACACCATCGTGCGCGACCTGGTGGACGTGGCCGTCAAGCAAGAGCGCGAGCGCCAGGTGCGTGCCAAGCGCAGTCTGGCCGAAGACGCCGCCGAAGACCGCATCCTGGATGTGCTGATCCCCCCGCCGCGCTCCAGCAGCGCCGCCACCCCCTTCGGTTTTGGCGAGACTCCCGCACCCAGCCGCCCAACGGCTGACAGTGCCGCACGGCAAACCTTTCGCAAGCGCTTGCGCGAGGGTTCCTTGAACGACACCGAAATCGAAATCGAGTTGGCCGAGTCGCGGCCCACCTTGGAGGTCATGGGCCCCCAGGGCATGGAGGAGATGGCCGAGCAGCTCAAGGGTCTGTTTTCACAGATGGGCGCAGGCCGGCGCCAAGCCCGCAAGCTCAAGATCAAGGACGCGCTGAAGCTGCTGGTGGAAGAGGAGGCAGCCAAGCTGGTCAACGAAGACGAGATCAAGTCAGCCGCCTTGGCGCATGCCGAAGGCAACGGCATCGTCTTCATCGACGAGATTGACAAGGTGTGTTCGCGCAGCGAGGGCAGCGGCACGGCAGAGGTCTCGCGCCAGGGGGTTCAACGCGACCTGCTGCCGCTGGTGGAGGGCACCACCGTGGGCACCAAGTACGGCCCCGTCAAGACCGACCACATCCTGTTCATCGCCTCGGGCGCCTTCCACCTGGCCAAGCCCAGTGACCTCATTCCCGAGCTGCAAGGCCGGTTCCCGATCCGCGTGGAGCTCGGCGCCCTGAGCGTTGAAGACTTTGAGGCCATTCTCACGAGCACCCACGCCAGCATCGTCAAGCAGTACCAGGCCCTTCTGGCCACCGAAGGGGTGGAGTTGGTGTTCGAACCCGATGCGATCCGCCGCTTGGCGCAGATCGCCTTCGAGGTCAACGAACGCATGGAGAACATCGGGGCGCGCCGCCTGGCCACGGTCATGGAGCGCCTGTTGGACGAGATCAGCTTCGATGCGCCCAACCGTGCGGGCACCCGGGTGACCCTGGGGGCTCAGCAGGTGGACCAGAAGCTGAGCGACCTAGCGCGCAACGAAGACCTGTCGCGCTTCATCCTCTGAAGGGTTGAACCGCCCGCCTTAGCGGGACTGTCGCTGGGCCCGCAGGGCCAGCAGCCCGTCGAAGATCAGGCCTTCGACCAGTTCGTGCTCGATCTGCAGGTGGGGCACCACCTTCCAGCCCGCGCCACCCGTGATCAGGGTCAGGGGCTGCAGGCCCGTGCGCTGCTTGAGGTGCCGGTGCAAGCGCTCGATGGCGCCGGTGATGGCGTAGTTGCCACCACTGGTGAGGGCATCGGAAGTGTTGGTGGGGAACAGGCGCACCTCACCCGTGGGAACGCGCAGGCCGGCCGTGCCCGACTCCAGGGCGCGCAACATGATGCCGTGCCCTGGCAGGATGAGCCCGCCCAGGAAGGTGCCGTCCGGGTCCAGCGCGTCCACCGTCACGGCCGTGCCGATCATCACCACCAGTGCCCCTTGCGCCAGACCACGGTGCTGCACATGCCAGCGCGCCCCAATGAGCGCGGTCCAGCGGTCGGCCCCCAGCCGGGTGGGGTGGTCGTAGCCGTTGCGCACACCGGCGTCCTGGGCCGAAGGCACCACCCAGCTTGGCGCCGTGTCCCACAACTCCAACTGTTCCTCGACCCGGCGGCGCACCGCGTCCCCGGCCACGTTGCAGCCCAGAATGGCACGCGGCGCGGGCAAGGCCCTCCAATCGCCTTCGGCCAGGGCGTCGATGTTTTCCAGGAACACCGCCCCCTGCTGGCGCGGCACGGCGCCCGGCGTAGCGGCCTCGTGCAGCGCCCACTTCAGCCGGGTGTTGCCGATGTCGATGGCCAAAAAGCTCATGGAAAGCAGGTTATCAGAGCGGGGCACCGTCCGCCGGCGGCCACGACAGCGACGGCCCACACACCGGTATTCGGTGGCATGATTGCAAGTTGACGTTTACGTTAACGTCAATGGCGCTTCTTGGCCGGGGCTTTCGTTCGTCTGCCCCTTCAAGCCCTGGTGCGGCCCCTTTCGCCCCTGTGTATCCGAGGTTTCCCATGACCGACCTGTCCGCCGACTACAAGGCCTTGGCCCAGTACCGCCCCACGAACAAGGTGCGCTTCGTCACCGCCGCCAGTCTCTTTGACGGGCACGACGCGGCCATCAACATCATGCGGCGCATCCTGCAAAGCATGGGTGCCGAGGTGATTCACCTGGGGCACAACCGTTCGGTGGACGAAGTGGTGACCGCTGCGCTGCAGGAGGATGTGCAGGGCATCGCCGTCAGCTCCTACCAGGGCGGGCATGTGGAGTATTTCAAGTACATGGTGGAGTTGCTGCGCGCGCGCGGGGGCTCTCACATCCAGGTCTTTGGCGGTGGTGGCGGCGTGATCGTGCCGGCGGAAATTCGCGACCTGGCCGAGCACGGCGTGCGCATCTTCAGCCCGGAGGACGGCCAACGCATGGGCCTGCAGGGCATGATCGGCGAGATGATGATGCGCTGCGACCGAGACCTCTCGGCCCATGCGCCCATGCAGCTGGAGGCGGTGCAAGGCCACAGCGAATCGGCGTGGCGCGCCTTGGCGCAGCTGATCACGGCTTTGGAGAATGGCCGCGCCGATGGCGCACTGCTGACCGCTGTGCGTGAGAGCGCCTCGGCCCGCGCCATCCCCGTGCTAGGCATCACCGGCACCGGCGGGGCGGGCAAGTCCTCGCTCACCGACGAGCTCATACGCCGCATCCGGTTGGACCAGGATGACGCGCTGCGCATTGCCGTGATCTCCATCGACCCCTCCCGGCGCAAGAGCGGCGGCGCCCTGTTGGGTGACCGCATCCGCATGAACGCCATTTCCCCTTGGTCCAAGTCCCCGGCCTCGGCCGGCGACACCGGCGCTCGGGTGTTCATGCGTTCCCTGGCCACACGCGAGGCCGGCAGCGAGATTTCCCAGGCCCTACCCGATGTGGTGGCGGCCTGCCGGGCCGCCGGCTTTGACCTGGTGATCGTCGAAACCTCCGGCATCGGCCAGGGCGACGCGGCCATCGTGCCCCATGTCGACATTCCCATGTACGTGATGACGCCCGAGTTCGGCGCGGCCAGCCAGCTTGAGAAGATCGACATGCTGGACTTTGCCGAGTTCGTGGCCATCAACAAATTCGACCGCAAGGGCTCGTTGGATGCTTTGCGCGATGTGGCCAAGCAGGTGCAGCGCAACCGCGAAGCCTGGACCGTCAAAACCGAAGACATGCCGGTGTACGGCACCATGGCCAGCCGCTTCAACGACGATGGCGTGACCGCGCTGTACCAGGGCATCAAGGGCCGCCTGCAGACCTTGGGGCTGCCCCTGCGCCCGGGCCGCCTGCCGCCGGTGCACACCCGGCACAGCACCCAGCAAACGCCCATCGTGCCGGCTGCGCGCATGCGCTACCTGGCCGATATTGCCGACTCGGTGCGCGGCTACAAGCGGCGGGTGGCCCAACAAGTGCGCCTGGCCCGAGAGGTGCAGCAGCTGCGTGAGGCCGCGCGCATGCTCAGCGTCGACAAGCCCGACAAGCCCCGCGCGGCTGAAGCCGCCATTGATTTGGCGGTCAAGCGGGAAGCGCAGATGGGCGCCGATGCACGGCAGCTGCTGGCGCAGTGGCCCGACATGCAAAAGGCCTATGCCGGCGATGAGTACGTGGTCAAGATTCGCGACAAGGAAATCCGCACAGCCCTGACCCACACCACGCTGTCGGGCAACAAGATCCGCAAGGTGTCCCTGCCGCAGTACGAGGACCATGGCGAAATCCTGAAGTGGCTGATGCTGGAAAACGTGCCGGGCAGCTTCCCCTACACCGCCGGCACCTTTGCCTTCAAGCGAGAAGGCGAGGACCCGACCCGCATGTTCGCCGGCGAGGGCGATGCCTTTCGCACCAACCGCCGCTTCAAGGTGGTTTCCGAAGGCATGCCGGCCAAGCGTCTGTCCACCGCCTTCGACTCGGTCACGCTCTATGGCCACGACCCGGACCGCCGACCCGACATCTACGGCAAGGTGGGCAACTCCGGCGTGAGCATCGCCACACTGGACGACATGAAGGTGCTGTACGGGGGCTTTGACCTGACCAACCCCAGCACCTCGGTGAGCATGACGATCAACGGCCCTGCGCCCTCGATCCTGGCCATGTTCATGAGCACCGCCATCGACCAGAACCTGGACAAGTTCAAGGCCGACAACGGCCGCGAGCCCACCGCTGATGAGGTGCAAAAGATCCGCGCCTGGACGCTGGCCAATGTGCGCGGCACGGTGCAGGCCGACATCCTGAAGGAAGACCAGGGCCAGAACACCTGCATCTTCAGCACCGAGTTCTCGCTGAAGGTGATGGGCGACATCGCCGAGTACTTTGTGCACCACGACGTGCGCAACTTCTATTCGGTGAGCATCAGCGGCTATCACATTGCCGAGGCCGGGGCCAACCCCATCTCCCAGTTGGCCTTCACTTTGAGCAATGGCTTCACCTTTGTGGAGGCCTACCTGGCGCGCGGCATGCACGTCGACGACTTTGCGCCCAACCTCAGCTTCTTCTTCAGCAACGGAATGGACCCGGAGTACACCGTGCTGGGCCGCGTGGCGCGCCGCATCTGGGCCACGGCCATGCGCGACCGCTATGGCGCCAACGAGCGCTCACAAAGGCTCAAGTACCACATCCAAACGTCGGGGCGTTCGCTGCATGCGCAGGAGATTGCGTTCAACGACATCCGCACCACGCTGCAGGCCCTGATTGCCATCTACGACAACTGCAACTCGCTGCACACCAACGCCTACGACGAGGCCATCACCACGCCCACCGAGGAAAGCGTGCGGCGCGCCATGGCGATCCAGCTCATCATCAACCGTGAGTGGGGATTGGCCAAGAACGAGAACCCCAACCAAGGCGCCTTCGTCATCGACGAGCTCACCGAGTTGGTTGAGGAGGCCGTGCTGGCCGAGTTTGAGAAGATCACCGAGCGCGGCGGCGTGCTGGGTGCGATGGAAACGGGCTACCAGCGCAGCAAGATCCAGGAAGAGAGCATGCACTACGAGATGCTCAAGCACACCGGCGAGCACCCGATCATTGGCGTCAACACCTTCCGCAATCCCCACGGCGACCCGGTGCCCGAGCACATTGAGCTGGCCCGCTCCACGCCGCAGGAGAAGGAATCGCAGTTGCAGCGTCTGGACGACTTCCACACCCGCCATGCCGCCCACGCGGGGCCCATGCTGCAGCGGCTGCAGCAGACCGTGATGGACAACGGCAATGTCTTCGAGGTCCTCATGGAGGCGGTCCGGGTGTGCTCCTTGGGGCAGATCACCGCCGCCTTGTTTGAGGTGGGTGGCCAGTACCGGCGCAGCATGTAGCGGCGGTCCGATCGCCTGGCCACCCCGCCGCGCCTGTCAGGCTCGTGTTGACCAGCGGCTTCAAAATGGGGCCAAACCCCAACGGGCTTTCCAGTCGCGCTGTCACCCCAGGAGCATTCAATGAGCACCCCTGCCGTCTATGTCGTCGCCGCCGCCCGCACCGCCATTGGCACCTTTGGCGGCAGTCTGAAGGACGTCCCCCTGTCCGACCTGGCCACCCTGGCCGTGAAGGAAGCCTTGGCCCGCAGTGGTGCGCCGCTGGACGCCGTGGGGCATCTGGCCATGGGCACGGTGGTGCCCACCGAGCCGCGCGACGCCTACCTCAGCCGCGTGGCGGCCATCAACGCCGGCCTGCCCAAGGAAACGCCCGCGTTCAATGTGAACCGCTTGTGTGGTTCGGGCTTGCAGGCCATTGTTTCAGCGGCGCAGGCCATCCTGCTGGGCGACTGCGAAGTGGCCGTGGGGGCCGGTGCAGAGAACATGAGCCGCGGAGCCTACCTGCTGCCCGGTGCCCGCTGGGGCACGCGGATGGGTGATGCCCAGATCCAGGACTTCATGATCGGCGCCCTGCACGACCCCTTCCACAAGATTCACATGGGCATCACGGCGGAAAACGTGGCGGCCCAGTTTGGCATCAGCCGCCAGCAGATGGACGAGTTGGCTGCCGAAAGCCACCGCCGCGCGGCAGCGGCCATCGCCGCAGGCCTCTTCAAGGACCAGATCGTGCCGGTGGTCACGCAAAGCCGCAAGGGCGAGGTGCGCTTTGAGGTCGATGAACACGTGAAGGCCTCGACCACCGTGGACACCCTGGCGGGCATGAAGCCGGCCTTCAAGAAGGATGGCGCGGTGACGGCGGGCAACGCCTCGGGGATCAACGACGGCGCCGGTGCGGTGGTGCTGGCCAGTGAAGCTGCGGTGAAGGCGCACGGCCTGAAGCCCCTGGCACGCTTGGTGGCCTACTCGCACGCGGGCGTGGAGCCCACCATCATGGGCATCGGCCCGGTGCCGGCCACGCGCCGCGTGCTCGAGCGCGCTGGCTGGACCGTGGGCGACCTGGATGTGGTCGAGAGCAACGAAGCCTTCGCCGCACAGGCCTGCGCGGTGGTGAAGGAGCTCGGCCTGGACCCGGCCAAGACCAACCCTAACGGATCGGGCATTTCGCTGGGCCATCCGATCGGCGCCACCGGGGCCATCATCACCACCAAGGCCGTGTACGAGCTGCACCGCACGGGAGGCAAGCGCGCCCTGGTGACGATGTGCATCGGCGGCGGGCAGGGCATCGCCGCGCTGTTCGAACGGGTGTGATGCCCGGCTCGGTGGCCCGGTGCAAGCCCCGGTCCACAGAGCTTCGGTGTAGGGGCAAAATGGGACATGGACGCCCAACTGCCTTTTTCCGCCCCCCAATCGTTCACGAACCCCGATGCAGCCCTGGCCCATGCCCGGGCCATCTACGATGCGGCGGTTGAACACCTTCGAGACCAGCTGCGCCGCTTCGTGGCGGGCGAAACCCCCAACGCACGCGTTCGGGCCTGCTACCCGCGCTTGCGCGCGCGCACCGACAGCGTGGCCCGCGCCGACTCCCGCCTGGCCTTTGGGTTCGTTGCAGGGCCGGGTCTGTACGAAACCACGCTCACGCGGCCCGACCTCTTCGCCACCTACTACCGAACGCAGTTCGAGCTGCTGCTGAAGAACCACGGAGCACACCTCGTGGGCGGGCTGGAGGTGGGCGTGAGCAAGACACCGATTCCGGTGCACTTCGCCCTCGGGGAGAACGAGCACCTGGAGGGCTCGCTCAGCGCCGAGCGCCGCTTGCTGCTGCGGGACCTCTTCGACCTGCCCGACCTGAATGCGATGGACGACAGCATCGCCAATGGCGCCCACGACCCGGCGCCGGGCGAGCCTGAGCCGCTGTCGCTGTTCACCGCGCCGCGCATCGACTATTCGCTGCACCGCCTGCGCCACTACACCGGCACCGTGCCCGAGCACTTTCAGAACTATGTGCTCTTCACCAATTACCAGTTTTACATCGACGAGTTCTCGCGCTTGGGCCACGCGATGATGGCGGACCCTTCATCGGAGTATGAAGCCTTTGTCGAGCCGGGCAACGTGGTGACGCGGCGGGTGGGGCTGAAGGCTCAGTCCGACGATGAACGCGGCATGGCACCGCCCCGCCTGCCCCAGATGCCGGCCTATCACCTGGTGCGCCCAGGCCACTCGGGCATCACCATGGTCAACATCGGCGTGGGCCCGGCCAATGCCAAGAACATCTCAGACCACATCGCGGTGCTGCGCCCGCATGTGTGGCTGATGCTGGGCCACTGCGCGGGCCTGCGCAACACGCAGCAGCTGGGCGACTATGTGCTGGCCCACGGCTATGTGCGCGAAGACCATGTGCTTGATGAAGAGCTGCCGCTGTGGGTGCCTATTCCAGCGCTGGCCGAAGTGCAAGTGGCCTTGGAAACCGCAGTGGCCGAGGTGACGCAATTAAGCGGCTATGAGCTCAAGAAGGTGCTGCGCACCGGCACCGTGGCCTCTACCGACAACCGCAACTGGGAACTGCTGCCCTTTCGCGGCCCACACAGCACGCCCGCGCGGCGCTTCAGCCAAAGCCGTGCGGTGGCACTGGACATGGAAAGCGCCACGATCGCGGCCAACGGCTTTCGCTTCCGCGTGCCCTACGGCACGCTGCTGTGCGTGAGCGACAAACCCCTGCACGGCGAAATCAAGCTGCCGGGCATGGCCAACACCTTCTACCGCGAACGGGTGGACCAGCACCTGCGCATCGGCATCCGCGCCATCGAACTCCTGCGCCGCGCCGGCATGGGTCAGTTGCACTCACGCAAGCTGCGCTCCTTCGCCGAGGTGGCCTTCCAATAAGGCCGCCCTAAATGGGGTCGGAGTCGATTTCTTTGCGAACAACTGGGGGCGTTGCGTTTATCGGAGAGCGTGTGGCTGCACCCTTGACGCCGCCTGCTTGGCTTTGGTGCGGGCTTCGTCCACATCAGCTGCGCGCGCCAGTGCGACACCCATGCGCCGCTTGACGAAGCTCTCGGGCTTTCCGAACAGGCGCAGGTCCGTGCCTTCGATGGCCAGGGCCTTGTCCACATCCGCATAGGAAATGCCCACCGCGTCCACACCGCCGTAGATCACCGCGCTGGCGCCGGGGTTGCGCAGCGAGGTGTCCACGGGCAGACCCAGGATGGCGCGGGCATGCAATTCGAATTCGCTTTGCCATTGGGTACACAGCGTGACCAGGCCGGTGTCGTGGGGCCGGGGGCTGACCTCGCTGAACCACACCTCGTCACCCTTGATGAAGAGTTCCACGCCATACAAGCCACAGCCATCGGGCTGGCCCTGCAGGCCGCGGCCCAGGTCATCGGTCACGGCTTTGGCCATGGCCTGCGCACGCTGCAGGGCCAGCGGCGTCATGCGCTGGGGTTGCCAGCTTTCCACATAGTCGCCACTGACCTGCTTGTGGCCGATGGGCTCGCAGAAGTGGGTGTGGATGGCGCCGTCAGCTCCTTGGGCGCGCACGGTCAGCAGGGTGATCTCGTAGTCAAAGTCGATGAAGCCCTCCACGATGACGCGGCCCTTGGCCACGCGTCCACCGGCCATGGCGTAGTCCCAGGCGGTCTTCACATCAGCAGGCGTGTCGATCTTGCTTTGGCCCTTGCCCGATGAACTCATCACCGGCTTGACGATGCAGGGGTAGCCAATCGGCGCCTGGCCGTCGCTGCCGTCAATGGCAGCCTGCAGCTCTTCCAAGGAATCGCAGAAACGGTAGGGGCTGGTGGCCAAGCCCAAGGTTTCGGCCGCCAGGCGGCGGATACCCTCACGGTCCATGGTCAGGCGCGCAGCCCGTGCGGTGGGCACCACACGTACCACGCCCTCGGCTTCCAGGGCCTGCAGCTCGGCGGTGGCAATGGCTTCAATCTCGGGCACCACCATCAGGGGCTTTTCCCGCTCGATGAGTGCACGCAGCTGCTGCGCATCGCTCATGGTGATGGTGTGCGCCTGGTGGGCCACCTGATGGCCTGGGGCGTTCTCGTAACGGTCCACCGCAATCGTCTCCACACCCAGGCGCTGCAGGGCCATCAGCACCTCCTTGCCCAGCTCGCCGCTGCCCAACAGCATCACGCGCGTGGCCGAAGGGGAAAGAGGGGTGCCGAGTGTGGTCATGGGGTGTCCGTCAAGGGGTTTCAGGGTGAACAGCGGCATCGTATCGAATGCCGCCCCGCGCCCGCTGAGCGGGCCCCCAAGCCTGAACCCCGCACTCGGATGACCCCATGCGCCGCACGGGTTTGGAGGCCCCTGCCCCGGGGCGCGGTCGCACCTACACTCTCGAGGATTGCAGCCCCTTGGTGGAACCCCCGTGGCACACCCGCGCCACACGCGTCACCATGCCGCGGGCTGTACGCCTCTGGGTGCGCCGGCGCCGCCGAAGCAGCCCAGCCCACCGAATTCGGAGTTCCCGTGACCGTCATCGACCTGCCCACAGCGGCTGCGCCTGCGCGCATGGCCGGCACTGCCCAAACTGCACAACCCTGGCTGGAACACTATCCGCCTGGCGTGGGCGCCGCCGTGGACGTCCCGGCGCACCTAACGCTGGTGGACATCTTGGAAGACTCGATGCGCCGCTATGCCGATCGCACGGCCTCGCGTTGCCTGGAGCGCACGCTGAGCTTCGGCCAGATCGACCACTTGTCGCAGGCCCTGGGCGCATGGCTGCAGTCCACCGGCCTGCAACAGGGTGACCGGGTGGCCCTGATGATGCCCAATGTGCCTCAGTACATGGTGGCCATCGCAGCGGTGCTACGCGCGGGCTACGCGGTGGTGAACGTAAACCCGCTGTACACCGCGCGCGAACTGGAGCACCAGCTCAAGGATTCGGGTGCCAAGGCCATCATCGTGCTGGAGAACTTCGCCAGCACCTTGGAAGAAGCCATCGACAAGACCGATGTGAAACACGTGGTGGTCACCGGTCTGGGTGACTTGATCGGTTGGTGGAAGGGCCGCTTCGTGAATTTCGCGGTGCGACACCTGCGCAAGATGGTGCCCGAGTACCGGCTGCCGCTGGACGGCGGCCGCACCGTCACGCGCTGGCGCCAGGCCATCGAACAGGGCCGCAGCCGCACCTTGCAGCGGCCTGCCATCTCGCCCGACGACGTGGCCTTTCTGCAATACACCGGCGGCACCACGGGTGTGTCCAAAGGCGCCACGCTGCTGCACCGCAACGTGGTGGCCAACGTGCTGCAGACCGAAGCCTGGTTCAAGCCCAAGATCGATGAGATCGGTCACAAGCAACTGGTGATCGTGTGTGCACTGCCCCTGTATCACATCTTCGCGCTGACCATTTGCTACCTGATGGGCGCGCGCATGGGCTCCCAGAACCTGCTGATCCCCAACCCGCGCGACATCCCGGGCTTCATCAACACGCTGCGCAACGTGAGGGTGAACATGTTCCCGGCGGTCAACACGCTGTTCAACGCCCTGGCCAATGAGCCCGAGTTTGCCAAGCTCGATTGGTCGGGCCTGAAGGTCAGCAACGGCGGCGGCATGGCGGTGCAGCAGGCCACGGCTGAGAAGTGGATGCGTGTCACCGGCTGCCCAGTGGTCGAGGGCTATGGCCTGTCCGAGACCTCGCCCGTGGCCACCTCCAACCGCTTGGACCTCAAGGAGTTCAGCGGCACGATCGGCCTGCCCATCCCCAGCACCGACATTGCCATCCGCGACGATGATGGGCGCGATGTGCCCATCGGCCAGCCGGGTGAAATCTGCATCAAGGGCCCTCAGGTCATGGCCGGCTACTGGAACCGCCCCGATGAAACCGCCAAGGTGATGACACCCGATGGCTACTTCAAGAGTGGCGACGTGGGCATCATGGACGAACGCGGTTATGTGCGCATCGTCGACCGCAAGAAGGACATGATCCTGGTCTCGGGCTTCAACGTGTACCCCACCGAAATCGAACAAGTCGTGGGCCTTCACCCGGGGGTGCTCGAATGCGCCGCGGTGGGCATTCCCGATGAGCGGTCGGGTGAGGCGGTCAAACTCTTCGTGGTGAAAAAGGACGGCGCGAGTATCTCCGAAGACGAGATCGCCGCTTATTGCCGCGAGAACTTCGCCGCCTACAAGCGGCCCAAGATCATCGAGTTCCGCGACGACCTGCCCAAGAGCAACGTGGGCAAGGTCCTGCGGCGCGAGTTGCGCAGCGACGCCTGAAGCCAGGCGGTGAGGCGGCGCGCTGGCGCCAAGGTGCCCTGACGCGCCATCCGGCGTCACAATGGAACCATGCGAGCGGTACCCGCCCCGAACCTGGCCTCCGTCTTTGCGCCCCTGCACCTGCAGGTGCTGCAGCGAGATTGGCTCTCGTCCAACCAGGTGGTCTTTCACGACCCTCAGGCCGCCGGCGCCAGCGTGGTGGACACCGGCTACTCCAGTCATGCCCCACAGACGGTGGCCCTGCTGGAAACCGCCCTGCAGGGGCGCGGCTTGTTGCATATCCTGAACACGCACCTGCACTCCGACCATTGCGGCGGCAACCACGCGATACAGGCGCGCTGGCCCGAGGTTCAAACCTGGGTTCCACAGGCCGCCTTTGAAAATGCCCGCTCCTGGGACCAGGAGCGCCTGACCTACCGCCTGACGGGACAGACCTGCCACCCCTTCCGGGTCGACCACGCCCTGCATCCCGGGCAGGCGGTGGAACTGGGCGGCTACCCCTGGCAGGTGCACGCTGTGGGTGGCCACGACCCCGATGCGGTCCTGCTGTTTGAGGCTGAACACCGGGTGCTGATTTCGGGTGATGCCCTGTGGCGCAGCAAAGTGGCGCTGATCTTCCCTGAACTCGACGGTCAGGATGGCTTTGGCCCCGCCTTGGCCGCCCTGGACCTGATCGAGTCCTTGGCGCCTGCGGTGGTGATTCCGGGCCACGGCGAACCCTTTTGGGAGGTGGACGACGCGCTGGCGATCAGCCGCCAGCGGCTGCAACACCTGCGGGCGAACCCCGAACACCATGCGCGCCACGCGCTTCGGGTGATGATGGTGTTCCACCTGTTGGAGCATCGACGCCGTGACCGCGAAGCCCTGTGCGCGTGGATGGCAGACTGCCCACTGGCCCAACGCGAGGCGGTTCGACAGTTGATGCAGGCACAGCCGCAGGCCTTCGTGCCCCGCATCCTCCAGAGCCTGGTGGACGACGGCGTGGTGCGGCTTCAAGGTGACGACGTGGTGATGGCATGAGCACACCGTCCCTACCCCAGCCCGCCGCACCCTCGCGCGCAGCGATGGCTTCGATGATTGAAGTGCTCGAAGCCGGCTTGCTGGAGCGGGATGCGGCCGCGCGGCTGGTCTTGCTGGCTGCAGTAGCCGGCGAGCATGTGTTGCTCCTGGGCCCGCCTGGTACCGCCAAGAGCGAATTGGCGCGCCGCTTGCAAATGATCATCGAAGCACCGGCCGAGGGCAGTGGTGCCACCGTCTGCTTTGAGCGCCTGCTCACCCGGTTTTCGACCCCCGAAGAGCTGTTTGGGCCCTTGTCGCTCAAGGCCCTGGAGGACGACCGATACGAACGCCTGGTCGAAGGCTACCTGCCCACAGCGCAGGTGGCCTTTCTGGACGAGGTCTTCAAGGCGAACTCGGCCATCCTCAATGCGCTGCTGACCCTGCTCAACGAACGCGTGTTCGACAACGGCACGCAGCGGCTGCCGGTGCCCTTGGTGACGGTGGTGGGTGCCAGCAACGAAACACCCGAAGACGAGGCGCTGCAAGCCTTTCACGACCGCTTCTTGCTGCGGGTGCCGGTGCAGCCCGTGGGTGATGCCTCGTTTGAGGCCCTGGTGGCCTCCGATTTGGCGCGGCCCCCCCTGCGCTCGGCCGCGCACACCGCGGCCAACGAATCACGCCGGGCTGGGCGATTGAATGCCGCCAGCCGACAGGCCGTAGAGGACGCCGCAGCGTCGGTGGTGCTCACCCCCGACACGCTACAGGCCCTGCACGCGCTGCGCACCCTGCTGAAGGCGGGCAACGTGGTCGTATCCGACCGGCGGTGGCGGGCCCTGGCACGCCTGCTGCGGGTGGCCGCCGCGGCCGAAGGGCGCTCGCTGGTGGAGCCCTACGACCTTTGGCTGGCTTCCTACGTCACCGCCCCCAACCCACAAGCGCTGGATCAGGTGATGCGCTGGTGGCAGCAAGACGTGCTGCGGGTGGGGCCCGCTGATGCCCCAGGCTGGCGCCACAGCGCACAGGCCTTCGAAAAACAGCTGGAAATCGAAACTCAGGCCCTGGCCGAAGATGGTGCGGAGTCCGCGGGCAAGATGGCGCTGGCGCGCAGCCTGGGCGGCGCCGAAGGTACAGGCGGCAACAGCGAGATGCTGCGCTTGTATTCCGAGCGCGTAGAGGCGCGCCTGCGCAGGCGCTGGAGCCCCCTGCACATTCGTGCCCGGGTGGCCCAGGTACAAGACCTTCGGGAATCGGTGCAGGCCGCGCATACGCAGGCCCAGGCCGAATGGGCGCAGCTTCAGGGCACGCTCCTGGGTCGGCTGTGGCTGCCACCGTCCTGGGCCCACAACACCCTGGCGCCCTTGGGCGAGCGGGTGGCCTTGCTGGAAGCGTTGGTGCAGCGGCTGCAAGCCACCGAACAGGGTTTTGCAGCCTTGCCGGTCAACGAAGACCTGGCCGACGTGCCGGCGCCCATGACCGTGGCCAGCTGATGGGTGCCGACCCAAGCCCGCTGCTCGAAGCACTGGCGCGCGAGCTGTGGTTGCCGGGGTTGATCTGCAGCAGCGGACAGCCCGAGGCGCGCCTGGCCCATCTGGCACATTGGTGGGATCGGCTCTTGGCCGGTGAGATGCCCGACCGCAACGCCGACCTGGGCGACCCGCCCGTGGCGGCTGCCCTGCGCCAAGCCGTGGCAGACCTGCAACTGAGCGCACTCACACGGGGCAGCCCCGAAACCACCTTGCAGCTCCTGCGCACGGCCCTGTGGCACGCCGACCGCCTGATCGACCGGCACGAAGCACAAGCGCGCAGCGAGGCCATTCTGGCCATGGCCGACGCCTTTCGTGCAGAGTGGGCGGTGGAGCGGGCGGACTGGGAGGAGGCGCAGGCCTTGCTGCAGAGCCTGGGCGACGGTGAGCATCTGCACTGGGATGCGCTCAAGGGCCACCTGCGCAGCCGGGCATGGCACGAAGCCCGCCGCCTGGCCGGCCTGATGGCGCAACGCACCGAACTGGCCGCGCTGCTGCGCCGCGTGGGCCGCATGCAACGCCCGCTGACCCACGCCCACCACCGGCCGGCACCGCGCGACGCCGTGTCAGACCCCCAGCCTCCCACGGGCTTGAAGCCGGTGGAGACCGTGCTGCCCGACGCGCCGGGTGAACTGCGCGGTATCCGACTGGGAGACCGGCTGGAGCGGCTCTTGGGCAGCGAGCTCCAACAACTGCGCCACCCGGTGCTGCACAAGTGGTGGCGCGCGCGCAAGGCCGAGGCGCGGCTGCTGACCTACGACAGCCAGGCCCAGCTGGTGGACTGGCGGCCTGACCCCCAAGCCACCCCACGCCACCGCACCCGTCCAGCGGCCAACCCACCGCTGGAGCGCGGCCCCCTGCTCATCTGCCTGGATACATCGGGCTCCATGCAGGGCGCACCAGAGTCCATCGCCAAGGCGGTGGTGCTGGAAGCGACCCGGGTGGCCCAGCATGAGCGCCGCGGGTGCATCGTCATGGCCTTCGGTGGGCCTGACGAGGTGATCGAACGCGAGCTGGACTTCAGCCCTGAAGGGTTCAATCGCCTGATGGAGCTGATCGGCCAAGGCTTTGACGGCGGCACCGACGTGCAGACACCCATCGAGCGGGCCATCGCCCGTGTGCACGAGCGGCGGTGGGCCAGCGCCGATGTCCTCATCGTCAGTGATGGGGAATTCGGCTGCACACCCGCCACCCTGGAGCACTTGGACCGCGCCCGGACCGAACTGGGCCTGCGGGTCTTCGGTCTGCTGATCGGAGACCGCGAGACCATGGGCCTGCTGGAGGTGGCCGACGAGATCCATTGGGTGCGCGACTGGCGGCGCGACGCCCCGCCGGGGATGTCGCACGGGTCGGGCGGGACGGGCTTTTCGCCGGTGCACAGCAAGAGCCTGACGGCCTTGTTCTTTCCCAACGCCCTGAGTGAGCGCGCCGCTCGCCATACCCGAGGCCTGGGCCCACCAGAGTCCTGAACGGTGACCCCAAGCCCTGCAGCGCCGTTCGCCCAAGATACAGCCTATCGCCCGCCACGACACTTCGTCGCTTCGGTGCTGCCTGCGCTGGCTCAGCACCGTAGAGTGCCATCACCTTGCATGATGGAACCAAGATGAGCACGTCCACCCCCAACGCCTCCGCCAGAACCACCTGGGCCCAGCGCCTTCAGCCCCTGGTGCGGGGCTTTCACAACTACGCCACCTGGCTGGTGGGCATCAGTTGGAAGCGCTTCTTCCTGCTGTCGATCCTGCTGCTGATCCTGGCCGGCTTCCTGCAATCCATGCCCCCGTTCAGCTGGACGATGCACGAGGTGACCGAGGAACACGAGACCCCGCCGCCGCCCAAGCCACCCGCGCCCCCCAAGGCAAGGGAGCCGGTCATCCGCATCGAAACCACACCCAAAGGCACGTCCGAAACCGAGGTCAAGGGCGTGGACATCCGCATCGACGAGAACGGCTTTCGCGTCCTCAAGCGCGCGGCGGAGACATCACCGGCCACCCCAGGCGCGGAAAACCCAGCACCGCAAGCCAAGGGCGCCGAGCCGGGCAAGGAGCACGAAATCCGGGTGGATGTGCGGCGCGACGGTCAGGGGCAGGATGAAGCCTCCATACGCGTGAGCCTGCCCGAAGGCGCCGATACCGCGGCCATTCGTGAAGCGATCGAGGAGGCCAAGCGGGCCGTCCAAGAGGCCCTGAAGGAGCCTGTGATCGAGACGGTCGAAGGCCCGAGCAGCCCGAGCAGCCCTAGCAAAAAGGTGCGCGTGAGCCGTATCCACGCCGACAACGCCCTCACCGATTTGGCCTTCTTGTGGATCTTGGCCTCCATCATCATCAAGCTCACCTACAAGGGACAGCTGCAGGCCCGCGCCGAAGCGGCACAAGCCAACGAAGCGGCTGAAGCCGAGTCGCTCAAGCGCCAGTTGGCCGAGGCCCGCATGGCCACCATGCAGGCCCAGGTGGAGCCCCATTTCCTGTTCAACACCTTGGCCTCCATCGAGCATCTGATCGAGACCGATCCGCCGCGCGCCAGCCGGATGCAGCGTGCCCTGATCGATCTGCTTCGGGCTACCATGCCTTCGCTGCGGGATGGGGGCGTGGCGGAGTCGCGAACCCTGGGCCAGGAGCAGGCCGTGATCGAGCCCTACTTGGCCATCCTGAAAATGCGCATGGAGGAACGGCTGGAAACGGCCATCGACATTCCGGCCGGCCTGCTGTCTGCGGAGTGCCCACCGATGATGCTGCAGATGCTGGTGGAAAACGCCATCAAGCACGGGCTGGAGCCACAAGCCCAAGGCGGCCGTCTGGTGATCCAGGCCAGCGTGGTGGACGGTCAATTGCAGCTGACGGTGAGCGACTCCGGCGTGGGCTTGAGCCCCACCTGGCAAGCCTCATCGGGCACCGGCCTGAAGAACATCCGCGAGCGGCTGACCCTGCGCTATGGTGCAGCAGCGCAGCTGACCGTAGAGCCGCTTGCCAGCGGTGGCACCAGCGTCGTGGTCCGACTGCCCTATCGGGCGGTCAGCGCCGCCAAGGCCACCGGCGAGGCCACGCCCACCACCTGATTTGCACGACCATTCATCCATCTGGCGTTTACGTTTGAACTGCAACACTGGAGAGGCCACCATGCGACTGTTTTTCAAAATCACCTTGACTGTGATGCTGCTGATCGTGCTGCTGGGCACCCTGGCCGTGGCGGGCATCTTGAGCTGGGCTGGCGAGCAAGGCGCCGTGCGCATCTTCGTCGACGGTGAGCCCTGGTCCTTGAACGTGCCCTCGGGATGGGGCTTGGTTGGGGTGCTGGCTGCCGTGGCGGCCGCTCTGCTGATCCTGCTGACCGTGGTGCCGGTGCTCTTGGTGCTGGCCCTGGTGATCGGGCTGATCGGAACCGTGCTGGGGGGGCTGGTGGCCCTTGCGCCGGTGCTGCTGGTGGCGGCCCTGATTTGGTGGCTCGTGCAACGCTCACGCCAGCAGCCCTGAGGCCAAGGCCATGAACAGCACCCTGCCTCCAACCCGCGCGGTCTTGGCCGATGATGAGCGGCTGATGCGGGAGCAGTTGCGCCTGCGCTTGTCGCAGGCCTGGCCGACATTGGAAATCGTTGCTGAGGCCCGCAACGGCTTGGAGGCCCTGGAGCTGGTGGCCCAACACCGCCCCGATGTGGTGTTTCTGGACATCCGCATGCCGGGCCTAACCGGTGTCGAGGCCGCGCGCGAAATCCTGCAGATGGAAACCGCCGAGGACGAGTGGCTGCCCGAGATGGTGTTCATCACCGCCTATGACGAGTATGCGGTCCAGGCCTTTGAACACGGCGCGGTGGACTATGTGCTCAAGCCAGCCTCTCTGGAGCGGCTGGCCAAGACCGTTGATCGGCTGGGCCAGCGGCTGAAGCAGCGCCAACAGTACCCGGCCATCGGGGGCGATGTCGATGCGGCTTCACCGGCATCGATGCAGGCCCTGCTTCAAGCCCTGAGCGCACAATTGCGCGGGCCATTGCAGCCCGGCACACGTCTGGCCGAGCCGCAGCACCTGGAGGTGCTGCAAGCCACCAGCGGCAGCACGGTACACCTGATTCCGGTGCGCGACGTGCTCTTCTTCATCAGCGATGAGAAGTACACCCGTGTACAGACCGCCACCACCGAAGCCTTGATCCGCAAGCCGATCAAGGAACTGGTCAACGAACTCGACCCGCGTCAGTTTTGGCAAATCCACCGCAGCAGCATCGTCAATGTTCAGGCGGTGGCGCAGGTGATCCGCGACGAGCGCGGCCGGCAAATCGTCAAGCTGCGGGACCATCCCCAATCGCTCGAGGTCAGCCGCAGCTTTGCGGGTGTCTTCAAGGGGATGTAAGGCCTGGCGTGGCCACGCGGCCTGACTCCCGCCGAACCGCCCAAACATAGAGCGTCGGCAAAACCAGCAAGGTCAGCAGGGTGGCCGAAACCAAGCCCCCGATCACCACCACGGCCAAGGGCCGCTGGGTTTCTGCGCCAATGGCATGCGACAGTGCCATCGGCAACAAGCCCAGCATGGCCAGCAACGCCGTCATCAACACGGTGCGCAACCGCGTCAAGCTGCCCTGTATCACGGCCTCCATGAGGCCCATGCCCTCCAGCATCAGCTGGTTGTAGTAGGTCACCATCACCACCCCGTTGAGCACGGCCTGACCAAACAGCGCAATGAAGCCAATGGCCGCCGATACCGACAAGGGAATGTCCATGACCGCCAAGGCCACGATCCCTCCGATCATGGCGAACGGGATGTTGGCGATGATCAGCAGCGCGCTGCGCAGGCTCTTGAAGGCGTCAAACAGCAGCAGGAAGATGACCAGGATCGACAGGGGCACGACCCAGGACAGGCGTTTCATCGCGCGCTGCTGGTTCTCGAACTCGCCCGACCAGATGATTTCGTAGCCGGCGGGCAGCTTCACATCGCGCGCTGCAGCCGCCTGGAGATCGGCCACCACCGAGCCCATGTCGCGGTCCTTGATGAAGATGCCCACCGAGGCCACGCGACGGCCGTTCTCGCGCGCGATGTTCATGGCGCCGCTCGTTTGGCTCACCTGCGCCAACTGCGCCGCGGTACCTGAGCACCCGACGGCGCCGTCACCAGCAGGCGCTGCAGCGCATCCAGGTTGCGCTGGGACGGGTGCAGGCGCACCATCACCGAAAAGTGTCGCTCGCCCTCCCACAGTTCACTCGTGGCGCGGCCGGCCAAGGCCGTCTCGATCACGTCCTGGACATCGCCCACATTCAGCCCAAAACGCGCTGCGGCATCACGGTCGATGTCCAGACGAACCTGGGGCAGCTGGCCATCTCGGTCGATGAAGGCGCGCGTGACCCCTTGGGTGCTGCGCGCGATGGACACCACCTTGTTGGCCATGCGGTTGAGC
>JBJTHN010000077.1:0-6318 GCA_046094505.1 Betaproteobacteria bacterium | reverse complement strand
CCGGCGGGATGCCGCCGCTGCCGTGGCCGAACTGATGTTGTTTGCCGAGCGGCGTGCGGCCCAGGTGCCCGATGTGGTGGCCACGGTGGGGCAGTTGGAAGTGCCCAGCGGCTCCATCAACGTGGTGCCGGGCCGCTGCCGATTCAGCCTGGACATCCGCGCCACGACAGATGCCGCGCGGGACGCCTGTGAGGCCGACATCTTGGCTGCCTTGACGGCGATCTGTGAACGCCGTCGCCTACACCACAGCGCCGAGCGCACGATGAAGGTGGCCGCAGCGCCCAGCGAACCCCAGTGGCAGCGCCGCTGGGAACAGGCCGTTGAGGCTTTGGGGCTGCCGGTGTTCCGCATGCCCAGTGGCGCTGGGCATGACGCCATGAAGATGCACGATGTGATGCCACAGGCCATGCTGTTCGTGCGTGGCCTGAACAGCGGCATCAGCCACAACCCGCTGGAGAGCAGCACCAACGACGATATCGAGCTCAGCGTGCAGGCCTTCATGCGGCTGATCGATCAACTGGAATCTGAAACCCGATGACCCCTTCGCCCTACGAGCAGCTCGACGCCTGGATCGATACCCACTTCGACGAAGAGCTGAAGTTTCTGCAAGCCCTGGTGCAGGTGCCCACCGACACACCGCCGGGTCACAACACGCCGCATGCCCAGCGCACGGCGCAGCTCTTGCAAGCCTTTGGTCTGACGGCCGAGTCGCATGAAGTCCCGGCCGAAGCGGTGAAGGCCTACGGCATGCAATCGGTGACCAACCTGATCGTGCGCCGGCGTTACGGGCCTGGCCCCGTGGTGGCCCTCAATGCCCATGGCGATGTGGTGCCGCCCGGTGAAGGTTGGTCGCACGACCCCTATGGTGGCGAGGTCGTCGACGGCCGCCTGTATGGGCGAGCGGCAGCCGTCAGCAAGAGCGACTTTGCGTCTTACACCTTCGCCCTGCGCGCCTTGGAGGCGGTGGCGGGTGGTTCGGAGAGGTCCGCCGGTGCCGCAGGTGCAGATGCAGCGGCCGCCCAGCGCCCAGCGCTGAAGGGTGGGGTGGAGTTGCTGTTCACCTACGACGAAGAGTTCGGGGGCGAGTTGGGCCCAGGCTGGCTGCTTGAACGCGGCTTGACCAAGCCCGACTACCTCGTGGCCGCTGGTTTTTCCTACCAGGTGGTGACGGCCCACAACGGTTGCCTGCAGATGGAGGTGACGGTGCACGGCAAGATGGCCCATGCGGCCATTCCGCACACCGGCGTTGATGCCCTGCAGGGCGCCACACGCATCCTGCAGGCCCTGTACGCGCAGAACGAGCACTACCGCACCGTGCGCTCACTGGTACCGGGCATCACACACCCCTACCTAAACGTGGGGCGCATCGAGGGTGGCACCAACACCAATGTGGTGCCCGGCAAGGTGGTGCTGAAGCTGGACCGGCGCATGATTCCCGAGGAGAACCCAGCGGCCGTGGAGGCCGATGTGCGCCGGGTGATTGAGCAGGCGGCGGTGTCAATGCCCGGGATCACGGTGGACATCAAGCGCCTGCTGCTGGCCGAGGCCTGGAAGCCGGACAACCGCCATGCGCCCCTGGTGCAGGCCATCCAGCAACACGGCCAAGCGGTCTTTGGTGAGCCCATTCCCACATCGGGCACGCCGCTGTACACCGACGTGCGGCTCTTCGGTGCGCGCGGTATTCCCGCGGTGATCTATGGCGCGGGCCCACGCACGGTGCTGGAGTCCAATGCCAAGCGCGCCGACGAACACCTGATCTTGGAAGACCTGCGAAAGGCCACAAAAGTTGTGGCCCGCACGCTTTTCGATATTCTGAAGGCATGAAACGTCGCACCTTGATCTTGTCTGCCCTGGCGGGGGGGGTAGGGCCTGCCTGGGCCAGCACCGCAGCACCAAGCTCGGCTGCAGGCAACTGCCCGGCCTTGCTCAAGCACACCTTCAAGCGCCTTCAAGACGAGAGCCCCCAGGCCTTGTGCCAGTACAGCGGCAAGGTGCTGCTGGTGGTCAACACGGCCAGCTACTGTGGCTTCACGGGTCAGTTCGAAGGGCTGGAGGCCCTCAACGCGAAATATGCGGGCCGCGGCTTGGTGGTCTTGGGCTTTCCCTCCAGCGACTTCAAGCAGGAAGATGCCGACGCCAAGAAGACGGCAGAGGTCTGCTTCAACACCTACGGCGTCAAGTTCCCCATGTTCACCGACACCCGGGTGAAGGGTCAGGGGGCTCACCCCTTGTTTGCGGAGCTGGCCCGTGTGACGGGCTCGCAGCCCAGTTGGAACTTCAACAAGTACCTGGTGGGGCGTGATGGCAAGCCCGTTGCCCACTTCGGCAGCATGACCGGGCCCGACAGCCGCAAGATGGTGGCGGCCATCGAGTCGGCCCTGGCCGCACGCTGAGCGGCAGCTCAAGTTTGACCGGTTCAGGCCGACCCACCGGGGTAGGCCTGTACAGGCTTGTGTTGCCACGCCATGTCCAAACCCTCGCGCAAGCGCAAGAAGAACGAGAACGCACAAGCGGCACCCCTGGAGGTGGCTGAGGTGGGCGCGGCCGTGGCGGAGGCTTTGCCCGCGCCTGATGCGGCTGAACCCGCGCCCGCCAACGAGTTGAAGGGCTGTTCGGCTTGTTCGGTGACCTTGCCCATGCGCGCCAAGTTCTGTAGTGCGTGTGGTGAGCCCCAGCTACCAGGCCTGCAACGGCCGGAGTACCGCGCGCCGCTGGTGCAACTTCAGCCGCAAGGGCAGCCCCAGCCGCAAGCGGTAAACGAGTCGCCCAGCCGCCCGCCGGCGCAGACGGCCGTACCCACGGTTCCGAAGGTGGCACCGGTTCGCTCGTCAGGCGCCACCTTGGTTCCCAGCTTGGCTGCGGACCGCCCCATCCCAGCCAGCCTGTTGGCGCCTGGTCTGACACCGGAGCAGCTGCAGGCCGCCTTGGGCAAGCCGCCCATGTTCTCGCCCACCCCCCAGCCCACCGATGTGCAAGGGGCTGAGCCTGAACCTGCCGCTTTGGCGGCGCCCGCGGTAGTGCCGCCAGAGCCTGCCGCACCGCAGCCGCACGCACCGGCGCAAGCCCTATCTGCCCACGCCCCACCAACACCGCCGGAGCCATTTGCACCGGAGCCAGTGGCGCCGCAGCCTCTGTTCGACGCGCAGACCGAGGCCCGAATCTTGGCGCTGTCGACCAGCCGCGAGATCACCACGGAGCGATTTGAGCGCCTGATGATGGGTTGGCGGCTCAAGCCCAAGCCCAAGGTGAAGGCGGCCGCCAAAGCGGACAAGGGTGCCGACAAGAAGGCCGATAAGAAGGCCGATAAGAAGGCCAAAGGCCACTGAAGCACGCCATGTACTGCATCGACTGTGGACAGGCCCAGCCGGTCAAGGATGCCCGGTTCTGCCCCTTTTGTGGCGCCGAGCTGCACCGGCCTGAGGCCGCTGTCGAGCCCGAGGGCGCGAACAACGCCGCGGGCGACGCGCTCACCCGCGAGCCGCAAGACGCCGCACGGACCGCCGGCGCCGAGGCCACGCCAGCAGCGGCAGGCCCCGCGCCCGCTGCGCTTGCCGGCAGCAGCGAGGGTGTGCCCGAGGCGGGCCCACCCCAAGATCCCTTGAACTACCCGCTGGCGGTGACCTTGGACCGTGCCCGCTGGGTGCCCCTGCAGGGCCAAGGGGACCGGCTGCGTGCCCGGCTGCGCTGGGCTTTGGGAACGGCGGTGGTGTTGGCCGTTTTGCTGGGCGGTGGTGCCGCCTGGTGGTGGGCGCACCAGGAAGAGCCTCAGACCGAGGAGCCCATCGAGGTGGAGCGATTGGAGGCACCAAGCCCGGCCCCCCAGGCGGCCTCGGAGCTGGCTTCCACACCTTCATCCGCGCCGGGTGCTGGGAAGAAGCCCGCTAAGCCATAGGCTTGGTGAGGTAGACGCCCTCACGGCCCACGATGGGCGTGCGGGCCGGCATGAACACGGTGCAGTCGTTGCAAGGGGCTGTGATGGCTTGAGGACCGTCGTGGCCGATCAACTCGCCCTGCGCAAAGGTTTCAAAGCCCTTGAGTGGCCGCACAAAGCGAAAGTCTTCATGCTGGATCACATGTGTGCGCAGCAGCTCGAAGCGCCGGTGCTCTGCGCTGCCGTGTGAGCCGGCGGGCGCCGGGGACTGAACCAAGCCGAAGTGCGCCAAGAAGGCGTGCGACACGCGGATGGCCCGCTCGGCACTGGCCTGCAGAAAGTGTTGACCGCACTCGACCACCAGGGCTGCACCGGCGTCGCTGTCGGCCACGCCGTGACGGCCGTGTTGGATCAAGGGGCAGCCCGATCCCAAACCCTTGGGCATGACCAGGTGCACCGTGGGCAAGGGCAGGGCACGTGCCACCGCTGCATTTCGAGCGAAGTGCGGGTAGACCCAAAAGGGCACCACGTCTTGGCTGGTGGAGTGGATGTCCAAGATGTGGTCGGCCGCCGCCACGACCGGCCGCAGTTGCCGCGCACGGCGCAATTCAATACTGTCCTCCGAGCCCTCGAGCCATTCACTGGACCAAATGCGGTTGAGGTTGTGGTCGATCTGGCGGCTTCTAAACGGTTCTTGCGGATCGAAACTCTCATACGCGGCCACATTGGCAAAGCTGATCGTCAAGGTACCGCGCAAGGGGCGCACGCCCGTGTCCAGCAGGTGGCAGGCTGCCACCATGCCGCAGAACTCGTTGCCATGCGTGAGTGCGTTGATCAGCACATGGGGGCCTGGCTGGCCGCTTTCGAAGCGGTGCACATAGTCCACGCCGGTGTTGCCGCGCCGGTAGGCACTCAGGTCTCGGGGCAGCACTTCCAGTGTCGGGGCGGGGTGGGGGTCGTGGGCGGCGGTGTTCATGGGCCCAAGGATATACCCGACACTCGGCCGGCACCCGTGCGGACGGGCGGCTCCTTTTGTGGGCAGAATCAGCCTCGCTTTCGAGAGGATGTTCATGAGACCTTGCCAGGCATCGGTGGTGCGGCGGGCCCTACGCTGGGGCCTGGCCGTGGTGGGCGTTGTGGGCTTTGCCGGTGTTTCCGCGCAGCCCAGCAAGCCCTTGTGGAATGTGAACCAACCGCCGGGTGTGGCGCGCACGGTGTCCATCGACACCCGCACCGGGACCTGGATGAGTGTGGATGTCAGCCCCGATGGGAAGACGCTGGTGTTCGACCTGCTGGGCGACCTGTACCTGCTGCCCATCGAAGGTGGGCAGGCTAGGCCGCTGACAAGCTCGATGGCCTGGGAACATCAGGCGCGCTTTTCCCCTGATGGGCGGCAACTGGCCTTTGTGTCCGATGCCGGTGGCGGGGACAACATCTGGGTGATGAACCTGGACGGCAGCGGTGCGCGTGCCATCACGCAAGAGCCTGAGCGGCTGCTCAACAACCCCGTGTGGCATCCCAGTGGCCACTATGTGTTGGCCCGCAAGCATTACTTCGGCACGCGGTCCATGGGATCGGGCGAGATTTGGCTCTACCACCTGGACGGCGGCAAGGGCGTGGCCCTCAACGAAAAGCCCAACTGGCAGAAGGACCTGGGCGAGCCCGCCATTTCACCGGATGCCCGGCACCTGTACTACTCGCACGACACGACACCGGGCAACAGCTTCGAATACAACAAGGACTCCAACAAGGAGATCTTCCGCATCTTTCGGCAAGACCTGCACGATGGCCACACCGAGCCCTTCGTGACCGGCCCAGGCGGTGCCGTGCGCCCGGTGCCTTCACCCGACGGCAAGCACCTGGCCTTCGTGCGCCGTGTGCGAAACCAAAGCACCCTGTTCATCAAGGACCTGCAGACGGGCACCGAGCGCGCGCTGTGGGGTGGCTTAAGCCGTGACCTGCAGGAGGCCTGGAGCGTGTATGGGGTGTACCCGGGTTTTGCTTGGATGCCCGACTCCCAGCAGTTGGTCGTGTGGGCGCAGGGCAAGCTGTGGCGTGTGCAGGCGCGCAGCGGGCAAGCCTCCGAAATTCCCTTCCATGTTCGGCACACCCGTGAAGTCCGGGAGGCGTTGCGCGTGCCCCAAACCGTGGCCCCCGACACCTTCGATGTGAAGCAGTTGCGCCATGTGCAGGTCTCGCCAGATGGGCGCTTCACCGTGTATTCGGCCCTGGGCCAGCTGTGGCAGCGCAGCCTGGAGCGTGACAACGTACCCGCGCGCCGCCTGAGCACCCAAACCGAGCACTTTGAGTTTCAGCCGAGCATCAGCCGCGACGGCAAGCGTGTGGCCTACATCAGCTGGAACGACCGCGAGATGGGGCGGGTTCGCGTGCGGGACTTGGCCAGTGGGCGCGAGACGGTGCTCACGCCCGAGCCGGGCAAGTACCTC
>JBJTHN010000076.1:0-14548 GCA_046094505.1 Betaproteobacteria bacterium | reverse complement strand
GCCCGGTAGTAGTTCAAGCCGCCGGTCAGGCCGGCGCGCCAGACCTCGCGGTAACGCTCGCGCAGTGCATCGGTCAGCCAACCGCGCCCCGCACCGGTGGCTTCGGCCGCCCCCATGCCGGTGAAGAACGGCCACAAGCGGCGAAAGTCGCCTTCGGCCAAAAGCGCTTCAGCGTCGGGCCGGCACAGGAAGTTCATGTAGGCACTGGCCGCCTGCTGATTCGGATTTGTCAGCAGTTCGCGCAAGAACGCTGCTGGATGAGGTGCGTTGATGATCAAAAGGCGCTTGATGAGGTCTGGGCGTTGAGCCGCCAGGTTCCAGGCCAAGGCCCCGCCCCAGTCGTGCGCCACCAAGAGGTCAAGGGGGGCACCCTGCTGTTCCACCAAGGCGAACAGGTCGCCCACCGTGTGCCGTGGGCGGTAAGCCTTGAGGTCTGAAGGCGAGGTTGAATCCGCAAATCCGCGCAAGTTGGGGGCTGTTGCATGCACGATGCCGTCCAATCGCATCAGGATCTCATCCCATGCGAATGCAGCCTCTGGGAACCCGTGCAGCAGCAGGGCGCGGGGCCGGCCTGGGCTGGGCTGGTTGTGCCGCAGGGTGAGCCGTATGCCCCCTGGGAGGTCGGCTGCACCGAGCTGCACCGCCGGCGGCTGTACCGGCGGCTCTGTTCGCAAAGAAAATGACTCCGACCCCATTTTTAGAGCCACTGGCGCAGGGTGTGGGCGAGGTCGGCGACGCCGGATTTTTTGAGGGCGGAGAAGAGCAGGACGCCGACGTCGGATTCTTCGGTGGCGTAGGCGCCCAGGGCTTCGGTGGCCGTGGCCAGGGCGGCTTGGGCTTCGGTGCGGTTGAGCTTGTCGGCCTTGGTGAGGACGACCAGGAGCTTGACCTGGCCGCAGCCCACGCGGGGGGCGATGAAATCCAGCAGGCGCTGGTCCAGGGCGGTGAAGCCCAGGCGCGAATCGACCATGAGTACCACGCCGGTCAGGCTGCGGCGCAGTTCCAGGTAGTCGGCCATCACCTTTTGCCAACGCAGTTTGGCGTCGCGCTCCACCGCGGCGTAACCGTAGCCGGGCAGGTCAGCCCACAGGGCATTGGGTTCGTCCTTGGGCCCAAGCGCAAACAGGTTGATGTGCTGCGTGCGGCCCGGCGTCTTGGACGCGAAGGCCAGGCGCTTTTGCTGCGCCAAGGTGTTGATGGCGGTGGACTTGCCCGCGTTGGAGCGGCCAACGAAGGCGATCTCGGGCAGCTCGGTTGACGGCAGTTGGTCCAGCCGGCTGGCGGTGGTGAGAAAGCGGGCGGTGTGGGCCCAGCCCAAGGCCTGGGCGGGGGTCCCGGCCGACGCCGGCTCAGCCGGTTCAGGCCTAGGAGGTTCAGATGTCATGGAACATTGTAAAATGCGCAGTTTTGGTCGTAACTGCAAAAAGATTGCCGACATGAAGGCCCTGAAGACCCCCCTGAGCCAGCGCCTGGCTACCCGCATGGCAGCTGCCCTGTTGAGCGCCGCTGCCCTGGCCGGCACCGGCACCGCGCTGGCCGCCAGCCCTGCCGCCGCACCTGCCCCCGATCTGGCCAAAGGCCAGGCCACCGCCGCCGTGTGCGCCGCCTGCCACACCGCGGACGGTTCGCGCGGCAGCCCCGCCAACCCCATCCTGGCCGGGCAGCACCCGGAGTACCTGGTCAAGCAGCTGCAGGAGTTCAAGTCCGGCAAGCGCAAGAACGCGATCATGGCCGGCTTCGCCGCCACGCTCAGCGACGATGACATGCGCAACGTGGCCGCCTTCTATGCCAGCAAGCAGGCCAAGCCCGGCGCAGCCAAGGACAAAGACCTGGCGGCCCTGGGCGAGAAGATCTACCGCGGCGGTATTGCCGACCGCAGCATCCCGGCCTGCGCCGCTTGCCACAGCCCCACGGGTGCGGGCATCCCCTCGCAGTACCCGCGCGTGGGCGGCCAGCACGCCGACTACACCGAGGCGCAGCTGCTGGCCTTGCGCAGCGGCGCTCGCGGCAACAGCCTGCAGATGACGCAAATCGCCGCCAAGATGAACGACCGCGAAATCAAGGCGGTGTCTGACTACATCAACGGCCTGCGCTGAACCGCGGCCACAAGCCCTGACCCCGAGGCCGGTCTTCGACCGGCCTTTTTCTTTTTTACGCCGAGGCCTCCCGGATAATGGGTCACCCGATGAGCAGCACCCCCCACACCGGCGGACTGGAAGTTCGCAGCCGTTCGGCCTTCGTGCAGGAGGCGGTGGAACTGCTGTCGTCGATGCGCTTTGCGATCTCGCTGCTGACGGTGATCTGCATCGCCTCGGTGATCGGCACGGTGGTCAAGCAGGGCGAGCCCCTGAACAACTACGTGAACCAGTTCGGCCCGTTTTGGGCCGATTTGTTTGGCCTGGTCAACCTGTACACCGTTTACAGCGCCTGGTGGTTCCTGCTGATACTGGCCTTCCTGGTGACCTCCACAACGCTGTGCATCCTGCGCAACGCACCCAAGATCGCAGCCGAGTTGCGCACCTACAAGGAACACGTCCGGGAGCAGTCGCTGCAGGCGTTTCACCACAAGGCCCAGGGCACCGTGCCCGAAGCGCCTCAAGCGGCCTATGACCGCGTGGCCGCGCTGTTGGTGGCGCGCGGCTGGCGCGCCAAGGCCCAGATCCGCACGCCCGATGGCAGCGGCAAGGGCGCAGCCGGCACGATGATCGCCGCGCGCAAGGGCATGGCCAACAAACTGGGCTACCTGGCGGCCCATTCCTCCATCGTGCTGATTTGCATCGGCGGCTTGAGCGATGGTGACCTGATGGTGCGGCTGCAGATGGCGCTGCAGGGCAAGAGTGTGTTCTCCGGGGGCGGCCTGATCACGGAAGTGCCCGAGCGGCACCGCCTGCCCGAAGGCAGCCTGACCTACCGCGGCAACGTGCTGGTGCCCGAAGGTGGCCGCCAGGGCGTGGCCCTGTTGAACATGCCCGGTGGGGTGGTGCTGCAGGACCTGCCTTTTGACATCGAGCTCATGAAGTTCATCGTCGACTACTACGAAACCGGGATGCCCAAGCTGTTCGCCAGCGAGATCGTGATCCACGACCGCGCCACCGGACAAGCCATACCGGCCACGGTCAAGGTCAACGAACCGGCCTTTCACCGGGGCGTTGCCATCTACCAAAGCAGCTTTGACGATGGCGGCAGCCGGCTCAAGCTGCGGGTACTGCCCTTGGGTGGTGGCAAGGCGTTTGAGGTGGAAGGCCGCGTGGGCGAAGACACGGTCTTGAGCAGCGAGAAGGAAAAGCTCAAGCTGGAGTTCGCCGGGCTGAAGGTCATCAACGTTGAGAACTTCAACGACACCAGCGGCACGGGTGCCGATGTGCGAAAGGTGGACCTCAAGACCTCGATCACCGACCACCTGGGTACCGGTGCCAAGGCGCCGGGCGAAAAGCTGATGCGCAACGTGGGCCCCTCGGTGACCTACCGCCTGCGCGACGACAGCGGGCAGGCTCGCGAGTTCCACAACTACATGGTGCCCTTCGAGATCGATGGGCAGATGGTGCTGCTGGCCGGCGTGCGCGACAACACGAACGAGCCCTTCCGCTACCTGCGCCTGCCGGTGGATGAACAAAACACCATGGACTCCTGGTTGGGCCTGCGCCACGCACTGCTCAACCCGCAGGCCCGGGAGTGGGCGGCGCGCCGCTACGCGCAGCAGGCCACCCCGCCCGGCCAGCCCGAATTGCAGCCGCAGATCCAGGCCACGGCCCTGCGGGCGCTGGCCCTGTTTTCAGGCGCCGAGCGGCCCGCCGAGGGGGTGTCGGAGGAAGAAGCGCGTGGCGGCTTGACGGCCTTGACCGTGTTCCTGGAGCGCAGCGTGCCCGACGACGAGCGCTCGCGGATTTCCGAGGTGTTGCTGCGCATCCTCAACGGCTCCTTGTTCGAGCTGCTGAACCTGTCGCGGCAACAGGCGGGCATGGCGCCCATGCCCCCGGGCGAAAAAGCCCAGACCTTCATGACGCAGGCGGTGCTGTCCTTGTCGGACAGCTTCTACTACCCTGCGCCCGTGATGGCGCAGCTCTCGTCTTTCGAACAAAAGCAGGCCAGCGTGTTCCAGGTGGCGCGCGCGCCGGGCAAGACATTGGTCTACCTGGGCTCGGTCTTGCTGATCATCGGTGTGTTTGCCATGCTGTACGTTCGGGAACGCCGCCTGTGGATCTGGATCCAAGACGACGGTGCAGGCGCTACGAAGCTGACGGCAGCCCTGTCCACCACACGCAAGACCCTGGATGCGGACCAGGAATTCGAACAGCTGAAGGCGGCGCTGTTAAGCCCTGGCAGCCCCCCACGCGCTGGAGAAATCTCATGAACACCACCACACTGGACATCGGCAAGAGCGGCTGGCGGCTGCGCGTGGGCTTGGCCGACGTGATCACCTCGCTGGTCCTGATGGCCGGCGCCGCTTATGCGCTGCAGCGCTACGGCGCCTCGATGGACGTGTACGAGACGTGGATCCTGATCGGGGCCGTGCCCTCGCTGATCGGGCTGGTGTGGCTGTGGCCCACCCTGCGCGGCCTGAGCCTGGGGGTGGGTGCGGCCACGCTCTTGGCCATCCACCTGTACGGGCAGAACACCGATGCCTTCGGGGCTGACCTGGCGGCCGCCGACAAGGTCTTCCTGCTGAAGTACTTCCTGTCCAGCCAAAGCGCCATCCTGTGGATGAGCATGCTGTTCTTCATGAGCACGGTCTTCTATTGGATCGGGCTGCTGGCGGGCAACGCCACGGGCTCCGCTGGCACGGCTGGCGTTGCTGCAGGCATGAACACCGGCTTTCGCTTGGGCTCGCGCCTGGCCTGGGCTGCGGTGTTCATGGCCCTGGTGGGCACCCTGGTGCGCTGGTTCGAAAGCCACCAGATTGCGCCGGACATCGGCCACATCCCGGTGAGCAACCTCTATGAGGTGTTCGTGCTGTTTTGCTGGATGACGGCGCTGTTCTACCTGTACTACGAACAGCAGTACCGCACCGCGGCCATGGGTCCCTTTGTGATGCTGGTGGTGAGTGCGGCCGTGGGCTTTTTGCTCTGGTACACCGTGGTCAAGGGTGCGCACCAGATCCAACCGCTGGTGCCGGCTTTGCAGAGCTGGTGGATGAAGCTGCACGTGCCGGCCAACTTCGTGGGCTATGGCACCTTCGCCTTGGCGGCCATGGTGGCATTTGCCTACCTGATCAAGCAGCAGGCGGCTGAAACCCGTTGGTGGAAGCTCGCGCCCCTGTGGCTGCTGGGCGTGGTGCTGTGCTTCGAACCCCTGGTGTTTCGCAAGGGGGCTGAACAGTCCGGTTCCTACTGGATCGTTTACTTTGGCGTGAGCGCGCTGATTGTGGCGGGCATCTTGTCGCTGCGCGGGCGCATCGGGCCGCGCCTGCCGGCCTTCGACGTGCTGGACGACGTGATGTACAAGTCCATCGCCGTGGGCTTTGCGTTCTTCACCATTGCCACCATCCTGGGCGCTTTTTGGGCAGCCGAGGCTTGGGGCGGCTACTGGAGTTGGGACCCGAAGGAAACCTGGGCCCTGATCGTGTGGCTGAACTATGCCGCCTGGCTGCACATGCGGCTGATGAAGGGCCTGCGTGGTGCGGTTTCGGCCTGGTGGGCCCTGGTGGGCCTGGCGGTCACCACCTTTGCCTTCCTCGGGGTCAACATGTTCCTGTCGGGCCTGCACTCCTACGGGGAGCTCTGAAGCCCCCGGGGGCGCGCGGGAACGGTGGCAGCGGATACGCTTGGCACCTTAGCCCGGAGCTGCACCATGCTGATCAAAACCGACCAGGGGTTTGAGCACCCCACCCCCAGCGACATCACGCCCCGCGCGGTGTTCGAGCAGCGGCGGGAACTCTTGAAGACCCTGGCGGCTGGCGCTGCCGGGCCGTCTCTGGCCCTTTGGGCCGCGCGAGATGCGCGCGCGCAAGCGGCCGGCGTTACGGCCGGCGTAACGGCCGGCCCGGGCAAGCTGCCCAAACTGGCGGCGCAGCGATCCACCGCGGAAGGGGCTGTGGTGATGGACAAGCTCACCGCCTACGAACACGTGGCCGGCTACAACAACTTCTACGAGTTCGGCTTGGAAAAAACCGACCCTGCGCGACACGCCCACACGCTGCGCACACGCCCCTGGGCCGTGACGGTGGAAGGCGAATGCGCCAAGCCGCGCACCTTCGGCATCGAAGACCTGCTCAAGCTGGCCCCGATGGAAGAGCGCATCTACCGCCTGCGCTGCGTGGAGGGCTGGTCGATGGTGGTGCCTTGGGTGGGCTACTCCGTTTCGCACATCCTGCGCGCTGTGGAGCCCACCAGCAAAGCCAAGTTCGTCGAGTTCATCACCCTGGCCGACCGGGCGCAGATGCCCGGCTTGCGATCCAGCGTGCTGGACTGGCCCTACCGTGAAGGGCTGCGCATGGACGAAGCGACGCACCCGCTGACGTTGATGGCTTTCGGCCTGTATGGTGAGGTGCTGCCCAACCAAAACGGCGCCCCGCTGCGTCTGGTGGTGCCCTGGAAGTACGGCTTCAAGAGCGCCAAGTCGATCGTGAAGATTCGGCTGCTGGAGAAACAGCCGCGTACGTCGTGGGAAGAGGCCGCGGCCTCGGAGTACGGCTTCTATTCCAACGTGAACCCCAAGGTGGACCATCCGCGCTGGAGCCAGGCCACCGAGCGGCGCATCGGTGAGGACGGTGTCTTTCAGCGCAAGCGCCCGACCCTGATGTTCAACGGCTATGAGGCCCAGGTCGGCCAGCTGTACGCCGGCATGGACCTCAAGAAGTTTTATTGAACCCGCGTTGGACGCGGGGGTGGTGATGGCCTGGCAGCAGCGATGGACGGCCGCCTGCCTGCACCCGGCAGCCAAATCGGTGTTGGCTGGTGTGCTCTTGATGCCGCTGGCGGCCTTGCTGTGGGGGGCGGTGCACGACACCTTGGGCGCCAACCCGGCCGAAACGTTGATCCGCAACAGCGGCGAAATGACGCTGCGCTGCCTGCTGCTGACCCTGGCCGTGACGCCGCTGCGGGAATGGACGGGGGTGGCTGCGATGGCGCGCTTTCGGCGCCTGCTGGGGCTGCTCACCTTCACCTGGGCCTGCTTGCACCTCTTGGCCTATGCCTGGTTGGACATGGGCCTGTACCTCGGTGACATGCTGGTCGATGTGGTGAAGCGCCCCTTCATCTTGGTGGGAAGCTTGGCCCTGTTGCTGATGCTGCCCTTGGCCATGACCTCTTTGAATGCCGCCATCAAGCGCTTGGGCGCCGCACGCTGGAAGGCTTTGCACCGCCTCGTCTACGCGGTGGCGCTGCTGGCCCTCTTGCACTTCTTTTGGATGCGCGCGGGCAAGCAGAACTTCGGGGATGTGGCGGTGTATGGCGCCATCCTGGCGGTGTTGCTGGCTTGGCGGGTACGCCGCTGGGTAACCCGCGCCGGGTGACGCGGGCGCGGTGACGCTGCGGTCCGAACGGCACATCCGAACGGCCCGCCGGAACAGCCGCACACCTATCGGCTCAAAACCCCCCGCAGCGCCTGCCCGGTGGGCGAGCCGCTGTTCACCACCGCTTCCGGCGGCCCCGCCACCACCACCTGGCCACCCGCGCCGCCGCCTTCGGGGCCCAGGTCGATCACCCAATCGGCTTCGGCGATCACATCCAGGTCGTGTTCGATGACGACCACGCTGTGGCCGCCATCAACCAAGCGGTGCAGCACATGAATGAGCTTTTCCACATCGGCCATGTGCAAACCCACGGTGGGTTCATCCAGCACGTACAAGGTGTGGGGGGCCAGCCCGCGCCGGGCCGTCCCAAGCGGGCGCCCCCCCTCGGGGGACTTGGGAGCCAACGGTTCGCCACGCCGCCCGACTTCGTCGCGCACCTTGCTCAACTCGGTGACCAACTTGATCCGCTGCGCTTCGCCGCCAGAGAGCGTGGGAGAAGGCTGTCCCAGGGTGAGGTATCCGAGGCCAACATCCTTGAGTAACTGCAGGGGATGCGCAATGGAGGGCATGGAGGCGAAAAATTCCACGGCCTCATCGACTTCCATCTGCAGCACATCACCAATGCTCTTGCCGCGCCAGGTGACCGCCAAGGTTTCCGGGTTGAAGCGCTGGCCGTGGCACTGGTCGCAGGGCACCTTCACATCGGGCAGGAAGCTCATCTCGATGGTGCGCATGCCCTGGCCTTCGCACGCCGGGCAGCGGCCTTGGCCGGTGTTGAAGCTGAAGCGGTTGGCGGCATAGCCGCGGGCCTTGGCCTCGAGCGTTTCGGTGTAGAGCTTGCGAATGGCGTCCCAGAAGCCGATGTAGGTGGCCGGACAAGAGCGCGGTGTCTTGCCGATCGGGGTTTGGTCGACCTCGAGCACACGGTCGACCGCACCCCAACCCTGAAGGCCGCTGCAGCCCTGCCACAGCGGATCGCCCTGGCCCTTTCGCGCCACGGCCGCCTGCACATTGGCCAGCAGCACATCGCGGGCCAGGGTGCTCTTGCCGCTGCCGCTCACGCCCGTCACCGCCACCAGGCGGTGCAGGGGCACCCGCACCGACAGGTTCTGCAGATTGTGCAGGCGTGCGCCCTGTACCTCGATGGCGGCTTGGCTTGCAGCCACCGCCCGCCGCGCATGCAGCGGGTGCTTCAGGGGATGGGCCAACAAGCGGCCGGTCACCGATTCGGGTGCGGCGGCCAGGTCGGCTGCCGTGCCCTGGGCAATCACGCGGCCCCCACGCTTGCCGGCACTGGGCCCGATGTCGATCAGATGGTCAGCGCGGCGGATGGTGTCTTCATCATGCTCCACCACCACCAGGGTGTTGCCCTTGTCACCAAGCCGGGCCAAGGCCTTGAGCAGGATTTGGTTGTCGCGCGGATGCAAACCGATCGTGGGCTCGTCCAGCACGTAGCACACGCCCTGCAGGTTGCTGCCCAGTTGCGCGGCCAATCGAATGCGCTGCGCCTCACCACCGCTGAGCGTGGGCGCGGCGCGGTCTAGCGTCAGGTAGCCCAGGCCCACTTCCTCGAGGAAGGTCAGGCGACTGTGGATTTCCGTGATCACGTCGCGTGCAATATCCGCTTCACGGCCTTGCAGTTCAAGCCGCTCCACCCACCGGCGGGCTTGGCCCACGGACCAACGCGCCACCCCGGTGATGGGTTCGCTTTGGAAGGTGACTGCGCGGGCCGTGGCGCTCAGGCGGGTGCCCTCACAGTCAGGGCAGGCCTCGTCCACCAGACCCTCCACTTCGGCCTCTTCGGAGGGGAAGTTCTGTTCGCGGCCTCGGTTGTCGTCGTCTCGAACCGAATCGTCCAGGGCCTTGCGTTGTTCACGGGTGAGCTTCAGGCCCGTTCCCACGCAGGTGCCGCACCAACCGTGCTTGCTGTTGTAGCTGAACAGGCGGGGGTCGAGCTCGGCGTAGCTGGTGCCGCAGCTGGGGCAAGCCCGCTTGGTGCTGAAGACGGTGGTGCGGCCGATGGCAGCCGTGCTTTGCCCGTCGGCCATCGCCTCTTGCAAACCCTTCAGCGGATGCAACAGGTGCATCACGCCCTTGCCAAGCTCCAAGGCCTTGCTCAACAGGGCCCGCAGCTCGGTTTCGTGCGCGGGGTCGATCACCAGGTCGCCCACGGGCAACTCCAGCGTGTGTTCCTTGAAGCGATCCAGGCGGGGCCAGGGGTCTACGGGCAGGAACTCACCATCGACACGCAGGTGGCTGTGGCCGCGGGCCTTGGCCCATTTGGCCAAATCGGTGTACACGCCCTTGCGGTTCACCACCAGCGGCGCCAACAGGCCCACGTGCTGGCCCCGGTAGTCGCGCAGCAACTGCGCGGCGATGCTCTCCGCACTTTGGGGCTTGACCGGCGCGCCGTCGTGCACGCAATGCTGCAGGCCGAGCTTGACCCACAGCAGGCGCAGGAAGTGCCACACCTCGGTGGTGGTGGCCACGGTGCTCTTGCGCCCCCCACGGGACAAGCGCTGTTCAATGGCCACCGTGGGCGGAATGCCGTACACCGCGTCCACCTCGGGGCGGCCGGCGGGCTGCACGATGCTGCGCGCGTAGGCGTTGAGGCTTTCGAGGTAGCGGCGCTGGCCTTCGTTGAAGAGGATGTCAAAGGCCAAGGTGGACTTGCCCGAGCCGCTGACACCGGTGATGACGTTGAACTGGCCACGGGGGATGTCGACCGACAGGCCCTTAAGGTTGTGTTCGCGGGCATTGACGATGCGAATGGCTTGGGCGAGGTTTTGGCCCTCGGCTTCTTCTGCATCCTCGGAAAAAACGGGGTCAGAGCCGATATATTTCTGCGAAACAATCGGATCCGACCCCGTTTTTTCCGATCGGAGGCCGACACTCGATTCGCGAACGGCCACCACGGTGCCCAGGGCCTGGGCGTAGTCGCGCAGGGCCGCGGCGGTGTGGGAGCTGGGGTGCAGGGCCACGTCGGCGGGGCTGCCTTGGCACACCAGTTCACCACCCTCTTCGCCGCCCTCGGGGCCCAGGTCGATCAACCAGTCGCTGGCGCGGATCACATCCAGGTTGTGCTCGATGAGGATGATGGAGTGGCCCGCGTCCAAGAGTTTGCGAAGCGCCCGCATCAGCTTGGCGATGTCATCGAAATGCAAGCCGGTGGTGGGTTCGTCGAAGAGGAAGAGCGTGCCCTTCTTGGCCACGCGTTGGCTGGGTGAGGAAGCCGCTTCGGCCAAAAAGCCGGCGAGCTTCAAGCGCTGGGCTTCGCCGCCCGAAAGCGTGGGCACGGGTTGGCCCAGGCGCATGTAGTCCAGGCCCACATCCACGATGGGCTGCAACTTGGCCACCACCTCACGGTCTTGCCGGAAGAGCTCCACGGCCTCGGCCACGGTGAGGTCCAGCACATCGGCCACGCTGAGCTCGCGCGGGCCGCGCAGAATCTTCACTTCGAGGATTTCATTGCGAAAACGCCGGCCGTCGCAGTCTTGGCAGCGCAGGTACACGTCGCTGAGGAACTGCATCTCCACATGCTCAAAGCCTGAACCGCCGCAGCTGGGGCAGCGGCCGTCGCCCGCGTTGAAGCTGAACATGCCGGCGGTGTAACTGCGCTCGCGCGCAGCGGGCGCGTCGGCAAAGAGCTTGCGGATTTCGTCGAAAGCACCCACATAGCTGGCCGGGTTGGAACGCGCGGTTTTGCCGATGGGGCTTTGGTCGACAAACACCGCATCGGCCAGCCAATCGGCACCCAAAAGCCGGTCGTGCGCGCCCGGGGTCTCGGTGGCCTTGCCGAAGTGGCGGGCCAGGGCGGGGTACAGCACGTCCTGCATCAGGGTGCTCTTGCCGCTGCCGGACACGCCGGTCACGGTCACCAGTCGCTGCAGCGGAAACTCGATACTGAGGCTACGCAGGTTGTGTTCGCGTGCACCTTCCAGGATCAGGCGCGGTGTGGATTCATCGACCAAGCGGGTGAATCCGCTGCCGATGTGTTGGCGCGCGCCCAGGTAGGCGCCGGTCAGGGTGTCGGCCGACTTGGCGTCTTGCGGGGTGCCATCGAACACGATCTGGCCGCCGCGCTGCCCGGGGCCGGGGCCCATGTCGATCAGCCGGTCGGCGGCCAACATCACCGCCGGGTCGTGTTCCACCACCACCAGGGTGTTGCCCGCGTCACGCAGGCGGTGCATCGCCTGCACGATGCGGCTCATGTCGCGCGGGTGCAAGCCGATGCTGGGCTCGTCGAGTACGAACAGGGTGTTGACCAAGGAGGTACCCAGCGCGGTCGTGAGGTTGATGCGCTGCACCTCGCCGCCGCTGAGGGTTCGGCTTTGCCGGTCCAGCGTCAGGTAGCCCAGGCCCACTTCACACAGGTACTTCAGACGGTTGCGAACTTCATCAAGCAGCAGCTTGAGCGCATCGTCGAGCATGCTAGACGGCAAGGCCAGGCCGTCGAAGAAGCGGCGCAGCCGCGCCAAGGGAAGGCCCATGAGGTCGTGCAGGCTCAGGCCGTCGAAGGACTCCAACTGCTCACGCGTCCACTGCACGCCCGCGGGCATGAAGCGGCGGTAGCGCTGCCCTTCACCCAAGACGGCATCGGCGTCGGCCTTGCTGCCGATGCGCCACAACAGCGCTTCGGTCTTCAAACGCGCGCCGTTGCACACGGTGCACGGGGTGTAGCTGCGGTACTTGGACAGCAGCACCCGGATGTGCATCTTGTAGGCCTTGCTCTCCAGGTACTCGAAGAAGCGGCGCACGCCGTACCACTGTTTGTTCCACTGGCCCTTCCAGTCGGGGTCCCCTTCGATCACCCAATGGCGATGCGCCTCAGACAGCTGCGACCAAGCAGTGTCGCGCGGGATGCCGTGGGTGCCGGCATGGCGCATCAGGTCGTCCTGGCATTCCGCCCAAGCGGGTGTTTGCAGGGGCTTGATGGCACCGTTGCGAAGAGTCTTGCGCCCATCGGGAATCACCAGGCCCCAGTCCACGCCGATCACCCGGCCGAAGCCTCGACAGGTCTCGCAGGCCCCGAAGGCCGAATTGAAGCTGAACAAGGCCGGCTGCGGGTCGGCGTAACGGATGTCGCTTTCGGGGCAATGCAGGCCGGTGGAGTAGCGCCACACCGAGGGTGCGGTGTCTGCGCTGGGTAAGGAGACCGTATCGGCTGCAGCATCCGGGCTGCGCTCCAGCGCCACATGGACGCTCATCCGACCCGATCCGCGCTTGAGGCACAGCTCGATGGCCTCCATCAATCGCACACGCTCAGCCGAAGAGGCCCGGAAACGGTCGGCCACCACCTCCAGCACCTTGCGGTCTCCTTCGGTGCGTTCGGCTTGAACACGCGTAAAGCCGCTGGCGGCCAGCCACTCTTCCTGCTGTTGGGCGGAGGTGTTGGCCGGCAAGACCGCGGGGAAGGTGAAGACCAGGCGCGGGTCGCCGGCCTGTTCGGCGCGCCGCAGCAGGTCTTGCGCGATGGTTTCGGGGGTGTCGTGCCGAACCGGCAAGCCGGTGGCACGGTCGACCAACTGCGCCGCCCGCGCAAACAGCAGCTTGAGGTGGTCGTTGATCTCGGTCATCGTGCCCACCGTGGAGCGGCTGGTGCGCACCGGGTTGGTCTGGTCGATGGCGATGGCCGGTGGCACGCCGTCGACGCGGTCGACCGCGGGGCGGTCCATGCGGTCAAGGAACTGGCGCGCGTAGGCGCTGAAGGTCTCGACGTAGCGCCGCTGGCCTTCGGCGTAGAGGGTGTCAAAGACCAGGCTGCTCTTGCCGCTGCCGCTGGGGCCGGTCACCACCGTCATCTCGCCCGTGCGGATGTCGAGGTCGAGGTTCTTGAGGTTGTGTTGGCGGGCGCCGCGGATGTGGATGAGGCCGGAGGTCATGGGGCGTGGAGATCACCAGTGAGAGGGCCTCAACCCACCCTCAGGAGGGCTTCAGTTGAAAGCCGAATCCCCCAGTGTGCTCCAAGCCGCATGCCCTTGTGGTGGCCTCAAGGTGTGGCTGGGGCACACTCGGCCCAGCACCCACACCATGTAAATAAGCACTTACTCACACTAAAACCCATTGGCAGGGCGTACGGGTTCAATGCAGCGGCGCCGCCAGCGCGGTTACAGCCCCCGAGCCCTTGGGCATCCTGGCAAACGCAAAGTTCACTTCGGGCTGCAAGCCGCTGACGATGCGCGCGATGCTCTTGCCCGAGCCGCAGGCGTGGGTCCAACCCAAGGTGCCGTGGCCGGTGTTGAGGAAGAGGTTCCTCACCTTGGAGCGGCCAATGATGGGCACATTGCTCGGCGTGGCCGGGCGCAGGCCGGTCCAGAACTGCGCCTGGTCGAGGTGCCCCGCGCCTGGGAACAGCTCTTCCACGCGGCGCACGATGGCCTCGCAACGCACCCGGTTCAGGTCGCGGTCGTAGCCGTTCAATTCCGCGGTGCCGGCAATGCGCAGGCGGTCGCCCAGGCGCGAGAACACCAGCTTGTATTCGTCATCGGTCAAGGACACCTGGTGCGCCATGCGGGCGTCCTTGACCGGCATGGTCACGGAGTAGCCCTTGGCCGGGTAGATGGGCAGCTCAATACCCAAAGGCTTGGCGTACAGGGGCGACAAGCTGCCCATGGCCAGCACATAGGCGTCGGCCTTGATGCGCTGGAAGCGGCCTTCGCTGTCGGTGGCTTCCACATGGTCGATCTTGCCGCCCACTTCGCGCAGCGCGGTGATGGTGTGGCTCATCAGGAACTGCACGCCGTCTTGTTCGCAGCGCTTGACCAGTTCACGGGCGAATTGGTTGGCGTCGCCACTTTCGTCTTCGGCGGTGTAGGTGGCGCCAGCCAACTGGGGGCGGATGTGCGCCAGGGCCGGCTCCAACTTGACGGCCTCATCGGCGCTGATCACCCGGCGGTCGCAGCCCAGGGCACGCATCTGTGCGGCCGGGCCTTCGGCACCCTCAAATTCCTGTGGGTTGGTGTAGAAGTGCAGGATGCCCTGGGTGCGTTGGTCGTACTGGATGCCGCGCTCGGCGCGCAACTGCTGCAGCGTGTCGCGGCTGTAGGTACCCAGGCGCACGATCTGTTCGATGTTGTGGCGGGTTCGTGCGGGGGTGCA
>JBJTHN010000075.1:0-31113 GCA_046094505.1 Betaproteobacteria bacterium | reverse complement strand
GCGACGCAAAGCGAACGCCCTCTTCGCTGATCTTGCGGCCCTTGCCGTCTTCGCCTGAGAGGCTCCACACCTGAAAGCCGCCGCTGTCGGTGAGGATGGGCTTGTCCCAGCGCTCAAAGCCGTGCAGCCCGCCAAACTGCTGAAGGATGTCCAGGCCCGGGCGCAGCCACAGGTGGAAGGTGTTGCCCAGGATGATCTGCGCGCCCATCTCTTCCAGGCTGCGCGGCATCACGCCTTTGACCGTGCCATAGGTGCCCACGGGCATGAAGATGGGCGTTTGCACCACGCCATGGTTGAGCGTGAGCCGTCCGCTGCGGGCGTGGCCTTCGGTGCGCAGGATGTCGAACTGGAGCATGGGTGGATTGTGCGCCGCAGGCCCGGGCCTGGGGTCTGCGGGTTCTAGGCGGCAGGCGCGTTGTTTGAAGCACTGTTTGAAGCGCTGGCGCGCTGCAGCAGCATGGCGTCGCCATAACTGAAGAAGCGGTAGCGGCTGGCAATGGCATGCCGGTACAGGGCCATGATGTGTTCATAGCCGGCAAAGGCGCTGACCAGCATCATCAGCGTGCTCTTGGGCAGGTGGAAGTTCGTGATCAGCCCATCCACCACGCGAAACTCAAAGCCCGGGGTGATGAAGATGTCGGTGTCGCGCGAGCCGGCCTGCAAGCGGCCATCGGCCGTTCGGGCGGCCGACTCCAGGGCCCGCAGGGTGGTGGTGCCAGCCGCCCAAATGCGCCCACCGCGCGCGCGGGCCTGCTCAAGGGCTGCAACGGTGGCGGCGCTCACCTCGAACCATTCGCTGTGCATCTGGTGCTCGCGCAGGTTCTCGGTGCGCACCGGCTGGAACGTGCCCGCGCCCACGTGCAGCGTGATGGCGGAGCGCTGGATGCCGCGCTCACCCAGCGCACGCAAGACACCTTCGTCGAAGTGCAGCGACGCCGTGGGCGCGGCCACCGCGCCTGGCTTGGCAGCGAAGACGGTTTGGTAACGGCTTTCGTCTTCGGCCGAATCTTCGTGGGTGATGTAGGGTGGCAGTGGCACGTGGCCGTGGGCTTGCAAGAGCGGCAAAGGGTCGCTGGGAAAGCGAAGGTGGAAGAGGGCTTGATCAGGCCCGGCACGGCCCAGCACCTCGGCCATAAAGCCATCCCCTCCGGGACCTGCGAAGCGCAAGCGGCTGCTGGGCTTCGGTGACTTGCTGGCGCGCACATGGGCCCACACCTCAAAGCCGGGCAGCACCCGCTCGACCAAGGCTTCCACCGCGCCGCCGCTGTCCTTTTCACCGAACAGCCGCGCCTTGATCACCTGGGTGTCGTTGAAGACCAGCAGGTCTTGGGGCTGCAGCAGCCCGGGCAGCTCACGAAAGATGCGGTCCGCCGCTTGCGGCAGTCGCCCATCGAGCAGGCGCGAGGCACTGCGCTGGGCCGCCGGGTGTTGGGCGATCAACTCGTATGGAAGTTGGAAGTCGAAATCGGCCAGCGTGTAGTCGCGGTCTATGCCGGGGCGGCCGGCGGTCGAGGTCGAGGTCGAGGTGGAGGTCGAGGTGGACGGCGATGTCGGGGAAGGGATGGGGTTCGTCATGGCAGCAGGCTGTACCGACCTGTGGAAAAAGGCGGCATTGTCCAACAGCGGCCATCGCCGGCGCGGCCGTGCAGAATCAAGCCATGGCCGAGCCGTCTGCACCGCCCAAGGACAAGTCTGCGCCGCAGAAGGCGATGGAGAAGATGGGCCTGCGCCGCGACATCGACCTGGCGCTGCACCTGCCCCTGCGCTACGAGGACGAAACCCGGCTGGTGCCCATGGGGGGGTTGGCTCATGGCCAAACGGCTCAGTGCGAGGGTGTGGTGGTGGAGGCCCGTGTGGAACTGCGGCCGCGGCGCCAATTCATGGCGCGGCTGCGCGACGACAGCGGTGAGTTGGTCCTGCGCTTTCTGCACTTTTATCCCTCGCACCAAAAGACGCTGGCCGTGGGAGCGCGGCTGCGGGTGCGGGGCGAGGTGCGCGGCGGCTTCTTTGGCCATGAAATGGTGCATCCGGTTTTCAAGGCGGTGGGCGACGACGCGCCCTTGGCCGTTTCGCTCACACCGGTCTACCCCACTTCGGCGGCCCTGCCCCAGGCTTACTTGCGCAAGGCGGTGGCCAGTGGCCTGCAGCGCGCGCCACTGCGAGAGCTGATTCCCCCCCACCTCGTCAAGCCCGGCCTGCCCACGCTACGCGAGGCACTGCAGGACTTGCACCACCCGCCACCGCATGCCAGCCTGGCTGCGCTGGAAGACCGCAGCACCCCGGCTTGGCAGCGCCTGAAATGGGAAGAGCTGCTGGCGCAACAACTGAGCCAGTTGATGGCACGCCGTGAGCGGGCCCAACGGCGCGCACCCATCTTGCAGGCCAAGCCCGGCGGTTTGCCCGAACGGCTCTTGGCCGCACTGCCCTTTGAGCTCACGGCGGCGCAAAGGCGGGTGGTGGAGGAAATCGCACAAGACCTGGCGTGCGCAGAACCCATGCACCGCCTGCTGCAAGGCGATGTGGGCTCGGGCAAGACGGTGGTGGCGGCCTTGGCCGCGGCGGTGGCCATCGAGGCGGGCTGGCAATGTGCGCTGATGGCGCCCACAGAGATTCTGGCCGAGCAGCACTTTCGCAAACTGGTGGGCTGGCTGCAGCCTTTGCTCGAAGCCCGCGGGCAAACCGTGGCCTGGCTGACCGGCAGCATCAAGGGCAAGGCGCGCAAGGCGATGCTGGAGGCCACCGCCGATGGGCGCGCCGCCCTGGTGGTGGGCACCCAAGCGGTGATCCAGGACACGGTGCAGTTCGCGCGGCTGGGCCTGGCCTTGATTGATGAGCAGCACCGCTTTGGTGTGGCGCAGCGCTTGGCCTTGCGCAAGAAGCTCGAGGGCAGTAGCGCTGCGCTGGAGCCTCACCTGTTGATGATGACGGCCACGCCCATCCCGCGCACCTTGGCCATGAGCTACTACGCCGACCTGTCGGTCAGCACCATTGATGAGCTGCCCCCGGGCCGAACACCCATCGTCACCAAGGTGTTTGCCGACAACCGGCGCGATGCGGTGATCGAGCACATTCGAGAGGAGGTGGCGCGGGGCCGACAGGTGTACTGGGTGTGCCCGCTGATCGAAGAGAGCGAGGCGCTGGACCTGCAGAACGCCACCGAGACCCATGCGCAGCTCAGCCAAGCCCTGCCGGGCCTGATGGTGGGCCTGCTGCACGGGCGCATGCCACCGGCGGAGAAGGCCGCGGTGATGTCGCTGTTCAGCGCAGGGCAGATGCCCTTGTTGGTGGCCACCACCGTAATCGAGGTGGGGGTCGACGTGCCCAACGCCAGCCTGATGGTGATCGAGCATGCCGAGCGCTTCGGCCTGGCCCAGTTGCACCAGCTGCGCGGGCGCGTGGGCCGCGGCGCGGCCGCCAGCGTGTGCGTGTTGATCTACACGCCGCCCCTGTCGGACACCGGCAAGGCCCGCTTGCGCGCCATGGCCGAAACCAACGACGGCTTTGAAATCTCACGGCGAGACTTGGAGATTCGCGGCCCCGGTGAATTCATGGGCGCACGGCAAAGTGGTGACGCGCTCTTGCGCTTTGCCGATCTTCAAGAAGACGCCCCGCTCTTGCAGCATGCCCGCGCCGTTGCGCCGCGGCTGCTCGATGAACACGACAGCGCCGCCCAAGCCCATGTGCAGCGCTGGCTGGCCTCCCGGGTGGAGTTCCTCAAGGCCTAAGACGGGGGGCGTCCGGCCCCGTCATGTCTCGAGGTTGTCGATCAATCGGGTGGTGCCGAGTTTGGCCGCAGCCAGGGCAACCAAAGGCTCGCCGGCCTGTGCAGGGGGCTGCAGGTCGTCGCGGCGGCGAATGCACAAATAGTCGGGAAGCCAGCCTCGCGCGGCCAGTGCTGCGCAGGCCTCGGCTTCAATGGTCGCCACAGCGCCCAAGCCTTCAGCCCGCACGCGATGGGCCATGTGTTGAAGCAGGGCGTGCAGCTGCGGCGCCTCGGCACGCTCGGCTGCACTCAAGTAGCCGTTGCGCGAAGACAGCGCCAAGCCGTCGGCCGCCCGCGTGGTGGGGCCGGCCAGGATTTCGATGGGCAGGGTCATCTGCCGAACCATCTGGCGTATCACCATCAACTGCTGGTAATCCTTCTGGCCAAACACCGCGCGGTGGGGCTGCACGATGTTGAAGAGCTTGTGCACCACGGTGGCCACGCCCACAAAAAACCCGGGGCGAAAGTGCCCTTCGAGGATGTCGGCCAGCTCGGGCGGCGGGTGCACCTTGTAGCCCTGGGCCACCGGGTACAGCTCGGGCTCATCGGGGGCGAACACGAGGTCGCAGCCCACCGACTCCAATGCTTGAACATCGCCCTGCAAGGTGCGTGGGTAGCGGTCGAAGTCTTCATGGGGCCCGAACTGCAGGCGGTTGACGAAGATGCTGGCCACGACCACCGAAGACTGCGGCCGAATGATGCGTACCAGGTCCAGGTGTCCCTGGTGCAGGTTGCCCATCGTGGGCACAAAGCCCACCGCGGGGGCGCCGGCCAAGGCACTGCGCAGCTCCGCAATCGTGTGGATGACGCGAATCGTCATGGGTCACCAATCGATTCGATGAGCGGCTCAGAAGCCGTGCAGGGCCTCGTCGGGAAAGGCGCCGCTCTTCACATCGGCCACATAGCGGCTGACGGCCTCGTGCACGCTGGCCGAGCCCTCCATGAAGTTGCGCACGAACTTGGGCTTGCGTCCGGGCGTGATGTGGAGCATGTCGTGCAGCACCAGCACCTGTCCGCTGCAGCCGGCACCGGCCCCGATACCGATGGTGATGAGCGCGGTCTCTTCCGTGATTTGCCGCGCCAGGGCCGAGGGCACCAGCTCCAGCACCAACATGGCCGCTCCCGCATCGGCCAGCTCGCGGGCGTGCGCGCGCAGCGTGGCCGCTGCTGCTTCGTCACGCCCTTGCACCCGCCACCCGCCCAGGGCGTGCACGCTCTGGGGCGTCAGGCCCAGGTGGGCGCATACCGGCACACCGCGCTCTACCAGAAAACGCACCGTCTCGGCCGTCCAGCCGCCGCCTTCGAGCTTGATCATCTGGGCGCCGGCGGCCATCAAGGCCGCCGATGAGCGCATGGCCTGGTCCGGCCCCTCGTGGTACGAGCCACTGGGCAGGTCTCCCAGCATCCAGGCCTTGGGGTTGGCCCGCGCCACGCAGGCCACGTGGTAGGCCATGTCCTGCAGCGTCACGGCATTGGTGGAGGAGCGGCCCTGCAGCACCATGCCCAAGGAGTCGCCCACCAGCAGGCAATCCACACCGGCGTCGTCGAGCAGCGCGGCGAAGGCTGAGTCGTAACAGGTCAGCATGGCCACTTTTTCGCCGGCCTTGTGCATGTCGCGCAGCTTGTGCAGGGTCACGGGTTTGCGGTCCATCGGGCGCCTTTCGGAACAAAGCGGTTCACGGTTGGTGTGTTGCACTGCCGCGCAGGCTTGCACCAAGTTGGAGCGAAAGTGTAGCGAGGACCCCAATTCCCAACGCAAAATCAAGCCATGACCCTCACCGAACTCCGCTACATCGTGGCCGTGGCCCGCGAACGGCACTTTGGGCGCGCCGCCGACGCCTGCTTCGTCTCACAGCCCACCTTGAGCGTGGCCATCAAGAAGCTGGAAGAAGAGCTGGATGTGAAGATTTTCGAGCGCGGGGGCAATGAGATCACCGTCACGCCCCTGGGCGTGGCCATCGTGCGCCAGGCCCAAAGCGTGATCGAACAGGCCGCGGCCATCCGCGAGATCGCCGCGCGGGGCAAAGACCCGCTCAACGGACCCTTGAAACTGGGCATCATCTACACGATCGCGCCCTACCTGCTGCCCGAGCTGGTGAAGAACACCATCGAGCGGGTGCCCCAGATGCCCTTGGTGCTGCAGGAAAACTTCACCGTCAAGCTGCTGGAGATGCTGCGCACCGGCGAAATCGACTGCGCCATCTTGGCCGAACCCTTTCCCGATACCGGCCTGGCCATCGCGGCGCTGTATGACGAGCCCTTCATGGTGGCCGTGCCCAAAGCGCACGCGCTGGCCAAGCGAAAGTCCCTGCGCAGCGAAGAGATCAAGCAAGAAACCATGCTGCTGCTGGGCACCGGCCACTGCTTTCGCGACCAGGTGCTGGAGGTGTGCCCCGAGTTCGCGCGCTTTTCACAAGACGCTGAGGGCATCCGCAAGAGTTTCGAGGGCTCCAGCCTGGAAACCATCAAGTACATGGTGGCCTCGGGCATGGGCATCACCGTGGTGCCGCGCATGAGCGTGCCCGAAGAGAAAGGCGGCTTGATCCGCTACATCCCGTTCGAAGCCCCAGTGCCCACGCGACGCGTGGTGCTGGCCTGGCGGCGCAGCTTCACCCGCTATGAAGCCATTGCGGCGCTGCGCAATGCGGTGATGGCCTGCACCCTGCCCGGCGTCAACCGCGTCAACGCCTGAACGCCTGAACGAACCTAAGTCGCGCCCTGCGCGTACACCTTCACATCGCTGGGCAGGATGGTGTCGGGCAAGCGGCTGTCGGCCCACACGTGGTGCAAGGGCGCGAAGGGCATGGCCGGGTGTATGGCTTCATGCACCACACCCACCACCTTGGGAAATCCCTCCGTGCGGTCAATCAGCATGTCGCCACAGGCTGCGCACACTTCGCGCACCGTGGCACTGCCCGAATCGGCGGTGAACGCGACCGTTCGGTGCGCGCCGCTGGTTTGGGTGTCACGCACCTTGAAGAAGCTGAAGTTCGAGTACGCGCGGCCAGAGACCTCGCGGCACTGCGTGCAGTGGCACACCAGCTGCAGGATGGGTGCGCTGGTGGACTCCAAACGAAAGGCGCCGCAGCGGCAATGGGCCTGGGCAACCGGTGTGGCCGCTGGGGCGCTGGACGGGCTGGGGGCTGATGTCATGCGGGGCCCCTTCTGTCATCTCGGGTGATCTCACCAACGGCGCGGATGTCGGCCTCATGCGCTTCATCACGCCAGGTTTCGGCCAAGGCCTCCTGGTACCACTGCTGCATGGCCGGCAGTGCCAAAAGACGCTGCACATAGCCCTGCGCCACAGCAGACAAGGCCGGGCCATAAGTCTGCGCCCGAAAGGCCACCGGCGCGTAGAAGGCGTCCACCGCGCAGAACGCCGAACCCGCGAGGAAGGGGCCGCCAAAGCGATCGATGCCCTCGCGCCAAAGCTGGTCGATGCGCCCCCACTGGGCCGCCAGCTCAGTGGCCTTTTCAGCCGGCAAGGGGCGCAGCTTCACCCGCTGCCCGCAGCTCATGGAGCAGTAGTGGCGCACCGCGCCAAAGCCCGCGTGCATCTCGGCACTGGCCGACCGCGCCCAGGCCCGCGCGACCCGATCAAGCGGCCACACCGCAGGCTGACGCTCGGCCAGATACTCGGCAATGGCCAGCGAGTCCCAAACGGTGAGCGCCCCATCCACCAAGCACGGGACCTTGCCCGTTGGCGAAAACGCGCGAAAGGCGGCGCCCGAATCGGGCCCGAAAGGCACGAGCACCTCTTCAAATTCGATGCCCAGGTGCTTCATCAGCACCCATGGCCTCAACGACCAAGATGAATAGTTCTTGTTGGCGATGTACAGGCGCATGGCCGGGGGTCCTCTGATAGCGTTCTTCAGTCGATCTTGGCAAAGCGTGGCTGACGGGTTCCCTCAAGCTCCACGGTCTCCAGGAACATCGCATACGGACGCACCCAAGTGCCGCTGTCGTTGTAGAGCGGGCGGTAGAGCACCAAGGGTTCCAGGGTTTCGCTGTGGCGCACCACGCCCAGCACCTCGTAGTCCAGGCCCTTGTAGTGGCGCCAGCGGCCGAGCGGTATGGGGGGCAGAGGTGGCAGCATCGGATCGGCCTAGGGTGGGGTCGGTGGAGTTGACTGAGCCTCAGAGTGTCCCACCACCATCGCCAGGTCGAAACCGAAGCGCGACTTCAGGTGAAGGTCGGCATCGAGTCGCCCATCGGGCCTGGGCGTGATGATCAGCACGAGGTGGTCTTTGCCGGCCAAGGGTGGCTCCAAGAGCTTGATCCGGTATTCGCGGGGCTTGCGTCCCCGGGCGTTTGGGCCGCAGCCAAGGCGCTGAGGGCGGCCCCGGCGGCGAGCACCCAGACTGCCACGCGCCGCACCGGTGCAGCCCCGGCTCGCGCACGCCCACCAAAGCGCATGTTCAAGGGGTCTCCGCAGGGCGGGATCCCAGGGCGCAAGGCCGGCATACACAGGCTCGCCCCCGCAGCGGTTTGGGCAGCGACGCCAACACCCGCTCGCTCCACAGTTGGCTGGCCGCTTCATTGGGGTGGAAGCCGTCGCGGGCGAGGAAATCCGCCGTGAGGGGCAAATCCAAGTCCACCAGCTGCCAGGCACCAGGCAAGCCGGGCAAGGCTTGGCGTGTGGCACGGTTAAGCCGCCGAGCGCCCAGGCCCAGGTACCAAGCCAACGGTTGGGGCAGCAGGGTGAACTCTTGGATGCGGGGTATGCCGCTGAAGGCCACCCGGCGGGCCTGGAAGCGTTGTTCGAAACAACGCGCCAGTTCGTGCAGCAGGCCCGTCCACTTCGCAGGTGAAATGCCTTGCAGCACATCATTGATGCCAGCCGACACCACGACCAGATCGGCCGCTTGTGGTGGTGCCTTCTCCGCCGCGCGCAGAATGTGCGAAAGCCGATCACCGCTACGCGCCACCAAGCGCCAGTGCACCGTTCGCTCGGTTGACAGGGCGCGCACCAAGCAGCCGGTGAGGGCTTCCTCCTGTGTGGCAATACCCACCCCGGCTGCGGCCGAATCGCCCAGCACCAGCAGGCTGAAAGGCGGGCCCTGGCCCGTCACGCCCTCGCGCGGGCCGGCGGCTTCGGGCAGCTCCAGCGCCGTGCGCCGAACCCGCCGGCCCTGCACCAACAGCACGGGCGCCAAGACAGCTGTGATCAGAGCGTGCTGCATCGTGGTGGCACCAGGGCGCTTGGCTGGGTGGGGTGTTCGCTCAACAAGATGTCACGCCGTGAAGTTGGGGTTGTGATGGTGCGCCATCGAGCGCCGCTAGCGATCCAGGCCAGGCAACACCTTGGCCATGGCCTGCGCCATCAGACGATCCTCTTCAGCCCCCTGCGCAGCGCCTTCCATCACCCCCCGCTGGTCCACCGGCAAGCGGTTCTGGCTGAGTTTGAACTTGCCCTGGATCTGCGTAATTTCAATCTCCAGGCCCACGATGGCCTTCAGCATGGTCTGCGTGTAGTCGGGGGGCGCATCGTCGACCGACCAGGGCTGGGCCCGCTGCTGCTCATGCCGGTTCGTCAGCCGCGACACCAAGGCGTGCAACTCGGCTGTGTCGTGGATGAAACGCGGCAGGCCCTGGGCATGTACCACCGCATAGTTCCAGGTGGGGACCACCTTGCCGGATTCACGCTTGGTGGGGTACCAGCTCGGCGTCACATAGGCCTGAGGGCCATGGAAGATGCAAACGCTGGACGTGGGCTGCACCTGCCAAACGGGATTCGCCCGGGCCACATGGCCGATCAGGGTGCCGTGTTCGCCACGGGAGGTGTCCAGGTGCAAGGGCAGGTGGTTGATCACCGGTTCACCGTCCACCACGCACACCCAGGTGGCCAAGGGATGCGCGTGCATCAAGGCCCGCAAGGCCGTTGGGTCGTTCTGCTCGAAGTGGCGGGGCAGGTACAGGGTCATGGTCGTCCTTGTTCGGGTGCCCGGGCTCTCGGAGGCTTAGGGGCTTAGAGCCTTAGGCGCTTTGGCGCTCCGAAGCTTCGGCAGGCCAGTATGCCGGGGCTGCGCCACCGGCGCAGCAAGGCGTTGGGGCCCGGGATAATCCGTGCATGTCTGAACTGTCCCCCGAAGTGCGCCGCCGGCGCACCTTCGCCATCATCTCCCACCCCGACGCGGGCAAAACCACGCTCACGGAAAAGCTGCTGCTGTTCTCCGGTGCCATTCAAATCGCCGGCAGCGTGAAGGCGCGCAAGGCGTCGCGCCACGCCACTTCGGACTGGATGGAGATTGAAAAGCAGCGCGGCATCTCGGTGGCGTCTTCCGTGATGCAGATGGAGTACCGCGGCTGCGTCATCAACCTGCTGGACACCCCCGGCCACCAAGACTTCTCTGAAGACACCTACCGCGTGCTCACCGCCGTGGATGCGGCGCTGATGGTGATCGACGCGGCCAACGGCGTGGAGCCGCAAACCCGGCGCCTCTTGCAGGTGTGCCGCGCCCGCAACACGCCCATCCTGACCTTCGTCAACAAGATGGACCGAGAGGTGCAGGAACCGCTGAACCTGATGGACGAGATCGAGCGCGAGCTGGGCATGACGGTGGTGCCCTTCACCTGGCCGGTGGGCATGGCCAAGTTTTTCGGTGGCGTGCTGGACCTGCGCAAAGACCAGATGCGCGTGTTCCGGCCGGGTGAAGACCGGGTGGCCGGCGACGAAGAGGTGATCGACGGTTTGGCCAACCCTGCGCTGGCCGACCGGTTCGGTGCGGCTTATGAACAGTCCGCCGGTGAAATCGAACTGGTGCGCGAGGCCGCGCCCGCCTTTAACGAAGCCGAATTCCTGGCTGGCCGCCAAACACCCATGTTCTTTGGCTCGGCCATCAACAACTTCGGCGTGCAAGAGGTTCTGGACGCGCTGGTGGACCTGGCACCCGGGCCCGCCGAGCGCCCCTCGCTGCAGCGCACGGTGAACCCCGATGAGAAGAAGTTCACCGGCGTGGTGTTCAAGATTCAAGCCAATATGGACCCTTCACACCGCGACCGCATCGCCTTTGTACGGGTGGCCAGCGGCAAGTTCGAGCGGGGCATGCGGCTGAAGGTGGTGCGCAGCGGCAAAGAGCTGCGGCCCAACACCGTGGTCACCTTCATGAGCCAGCGGCGTGAGCTGTTGGAAGAGGCCTATGCCGGCGACATCATCGGCATCCCCAACCACGGCGTGCTGCAACTGGGCGACACGCTCACCGAGGGCGAGGCCCTGCAGTTCACCGGCCTGCCCTTCTTCGCGCCCGAGATGTTCCGCACCGTGGAAGTGGCCGACCCCTTGCGCACCAAGCAGCTCAAGGCCGGCTTGCAACAGCTCGGCGAAGAGGGTGCCATTCAGGTGTTTCGCCCGGCCGCCGGTTCGGTGCTGATGTTGGGCGCGGTAGGCCAGCTGCAGTTTGAGGTGGTGGCGCACCGGCTGGAACACGAGTACGGCTGCAAAGCCCGCATTGCGCCAGCACGCTACAACGTGGCGCGCTGGGTGACCTGTTCAGACGAAAACGGCGGCGACAAGGAGCTGCAGCGCTTCATCGATCACAACGCGCACCGGGTGGCCTTTGATGCCGTAGGGGCACCCACCGTGCTGCTGGAGTACGCCGGCGAGCTGCGTGCGATGCAGGACAACTGGCCCAAGATCCAGTTCCATGCCCTGCGCGAGCACGCGGGCTTGGTGTTTCAGAAGCAGTTGGACGGCTGAGGCCGCTCAATCGCGGCGCACGGTGCCGCTGCCGGTGACGACGGTGGTCACGTTGGAGGCGGGTCCGGTGTAGCGCACGTCCCCGCTGCCCGCCACGTTGACGCGCAGGCGTTGGCGTGCGTTCACACGGGCGTCGCCGCTGCCGGCCACGCTCACCTTCACATCTTCGGCCTCAAGCTCCCGCAGCCAAGCGTCGCCGCTGCCGGCCACGCTCACCGACAGGTTCTGCGCAGCCCCCTTGACACGCACATCGCCGCTGCCTGCCACGCCCACGTCCACTTGCTGGGCGACGATGCCCTGCACATTCAGGTCGCCCGAGCCGGCCACCGACAGTTGCAGCGAGGGCTGGTTGGACAGCTTGGCCTCCAACAGACCCGATCCGGCGACGGAAAGCGCCTTGAACTGCGGGCCCTGCACCGTTACCACCACGTCGAGCTTCTTGGAGGGCCACCACGGCCGGCTGTTGCGCACCACCAGGGTGGGCAGGCCGCGGCGCTGCTCAATGACCGTCTCGACCAAGTCTGTACTGGCACCAGGGGAGGACACGCGCACCGACTCCTGTTCGGCGAGCTCCACCCGCACCGTCATCGAACCATCGAGCGCCACAGCCTGAAAGCCGGTGACGCCACGTGCCTGCTCCACCGCCCAGGCTTCGGTGGGGATGCTCAGGCCCATCACCGTGGTGGCGGTGAGGGTGGCCAGCATCAGTGTGCACAGCCGGCGCGAGAGGGTGATTTGCGAGAGTGCGGTTTTCATGTGGATTCCTTGGCAGCCCTGGCGGCCGATTGGCTTGAATGATCCACAGTGTGCGGGCAGGGCATTGGCCAAACCACCGCCAAGCGACGAACGGTGGTTTCAATGGGATGGGCTGCAATGCGCGTGGAGGGACGCCCTCAGGGCTTGATGTAGCCGTAGCCTTCGCGTACCTGCAAACGCCCAATGCGAACCACACCCGAAGGTGTGAACTCCGCGTCCATGGAGAACTGCTCCTTCTTGAGGTTGCGGTTTCTCAGGGTGATCTCGCACACCTCGAATCGCACCTTGCGGGCCTTGAGCGCCGACACCAAGGCGGCATAGTCGACGTTGGGGTTGCGTTCGTCCTTGGCGCCTTCCATCAGGAAGTCCACGCCCTCGGCATGCGTGACCACCACGATCTGCGTGTCGGGCGCTACGTCCAGGTGGTTGCGGATGTTGCGCAGGCCCTTGGTGGCTTGCTGAGCGGCGTTGTCGATGTGATAGACCACGCGGTCGGGGCCCTGGGCAGCCGTTTGTGCGGCGGCTGGCGTGGGCAGGGCCATGACGGCGAGCAGGGCGAAGGCGGCGGTGCGTGCGGCGAACATCATCACGTATCCTCAAAATGCTGGAATTGCCATTTTGGTCCCGATCGTGAAGCACCGTCTGCACCTGTACCTGAATCTCATCCGCTGGGACCGGCCGGCCGGGTGGCTGTTGCTGCTGTGGCCCACGCTGAGCGCGCTGTGGATCGCCGCGCAAGGCTTTCCCGGCTGGCCCCTGCTGGCCGTGTTCGTGCTGGGCACCATCCTCATGCGCAGCGCGGGCTGCTGCATCAACGACGTGGCCGACCGCGACTTCGACCGGCACGTCAAGCGCACGGCGCAGCGCCCCGTCACCAGCGGCGCGGTGTCGGTCAAAGAGGCGCTCCTGCTGGGTGCAGGCCTGGCCCTGGCCGCCTTCGCCCTGGCCCTCACCACCACCCCCGCCACCATCGCCCTGTGCGCGCCGGCCTTGGCTGTCACCGTGCTCTACCCCTATGCCAAACGGGTGCTGCGCATGCCGCAGGCGGTGTTGGGTGTGGCCTTCAGCTTTGGCATCCCCATGGCCTTTGCCGCCGCCACGGGCAGCGCTGAATGGTCTTGGGCTGCGCTGGCCCAGGCCGTGCCGTGGCAGGCGTGGGCCCTGTTGGCCTCCAACCTGTTCTGGGTCCTGGCCTATGACACCGAATACGCCATGGTCGACCGCGACGACGACCTGTTGATCGGCATGAAGACCTCAGCCATCACCCTGGGCCCTTACGACGTGGCCGCCGTGATGGCCTTCTACCTCGTGCACCTGTGGACCTGGAGTTGGCTGGGCACTGGGATGGGCCTGGGGATGTGGTTCCAGTTGGGCATCGTGGCCGCGGGCCTGCAGGTGGCCTGGCACTACACGCTGATCCGCAGCCGCTCACGCGCCGGTTGCTTCAAGGCCTTTCGCTTGAATCACTGGCTGGGCTTTGCCGTGTTTGCAGGCACAGCGGTCGACTTGGCCTTGCGCTGATGCTGCGGCGCCTGCGCCCGGGCGCACGGCCACCCCTCCACTCAGCTGCCCAAGGCATCCCCCAATTCGCGGGCACGCGTCTGAGCGGCGAGCAGCGCACGCACGAACGCCTCCTTCACCCCATCGGCTTCCAAGGAGGTGATGGCCGCATGGGTGGTACCGCCCTTGGACGTGACCTGCGCCCGCAGTTGCGCCGGCGACAACGGGGATTGCTGGGCCAAGAGCGCTGCGCCCAGCACCGTCTGGATGGCCATCTCCTGGGCCTGTGCAGCGCCCAGCCCCATCTTCTGGGCCGCGTCCACCATGGCTTCAATCAAATAAAAGCCGTACGCGGGGCCTGAACCGGACAGCGCTGTCACCGCGTCCAGGTCGGCCTCCTGGGCCACCCACAGGCTGCGGCCCGTGGGCTTGAACAAGCGCTCCACCAACTGTTGCTGCGCGGCCGTGACCCCCGGGCGCGCATACAGGCCCGCCATGCCCTGTCCGATCAAGGCCGGCGTATTGGGCATGGCCCTCACGATGCGCGCACTGCCGGTGGCCGCTTCAATGCCCGCACAGCGGATACCGGCCATTACGCTGAGCTGCAGGGCCTGACCCACGAAGGGCGCACAGGGGGCCGCCGCCTCGACAAACAACTGCGGCTTCACCGCCCACACGACCACCGAGGCCTGCTGGAGGGCCGCATCGGCCACCGCCTGCGCTTGCACGCCAAACCGCTCCAGCAGCACCTGGCGTTGGGCCTCCACAGGCTCCACCACCCGAATGGAAGCCGCCGGGGTGCCGCTGCCCACCAGCCCGCCGATCAGGGCGCTGGCCATGTGGCCCCCGCCCACAAAGGCGATGGTCGGGGTGGGGTCGTTGGGCTGGTCTGCGCTGCTCATGGCTTGAGTTTAGGCGCGGGCGATCGGCCCGTCTCATGAGCAGACAGCGTCGTGGCCATGCACAAAACGCATCACAGGCTCTCCGCCTGCCAATAGCTGCCCACGCACTGCACGGCTTGCGGGTTTTGTTGCCGCCGGGGAACAGGCCGAGCTGGTCTTCTCGCTTGACCCAGACCTCGGGGCCCACACCGCCGGGGCAGCTGGCCGCCAAGGCCGCTGAAAGCGCGGCATGGGCTCGATGGGGGTCACAAAGGGCGTGTAGCGGCGGCGCGCAAAACGGGAGAGGTCCATATCAGGCCTTTCGCATCAGGGTGCTTTTGCCGAACAGGCTTTCCACCAGGTCCACCGCGAGCACCGCGGTCTTGTTGCGTACATCCAGCGCCGGGTTGAGTTCCATGATGTCCAGGCTGGCCAGCCGCCCGGTGTCAGCAATCATCTCCATGCACAACTGGGCTTCGCGGTAGGTGGGCCCGCCTGGTACGGTGGTGGCCACACCGGGGGCGATCTCAGGGTCCAGAAAGTCCACATCGAAGCTCACGTGCAGGTGGGTGTTTTCGTCCAGGGTGGCCAAGGCCAGCTCCATGGCATGGCGCATGCCCATCTCGTCGATGAAGCGCATGTCGAAGACCTCCAGGCCCTGCTCGTGCACGAAGTGCTTCTCACCCGGGTCCACGCTGCGAATCCCGATTTGGCGCACCCAACGCGGCTTGAGCGCGGGGTCCTGTGCGCTGAAGCCGCCCAAGCCCACCAGCTCAGCCGGGCCGTGGCCACAGAGCACCGCCATGGGCATGCCGTGCAGGTTGCCGCTGGGGGTGAGGTCCGGGGTGTTGAAGTCGGCATGCGCATCCAGCCACAGCACGCGCAACTTGCGGCCCTGTTGGCGGCAATGGCGCGCCACCGCGCTGATGCTGCCCATGCCCAGGCAATGGTCGCCGCCCAAGACGATGGGCAGCGAGCCGGCTTGCAGGGTTTGGGCCACCGCGGCGTGCAGCGCCTGGTTCCAGGCCAGCACCTGCGGCAAGTGGCGATACCCACCCTGCGCAGGCTGCCAGGGGTTGGCCGGGCCCTGAAGGTTGCCCGTGTCGCGAACCGACAGGCCCCGCGCCCGGAGCGCGGGCTCCAGCCCGGCCACACGCAGGGCCTCAGGGCCCATCGAAGCGCCTCGGGTGCTGGCCCCCACGTCGGTGGGTGCGCCAATCAAAACCGCTTCAGTTCGGTCCATGCGCCGTAGCCCTCCTGCCAAAGATGGCCGTTCCGATGCGCACCAAGGTGGCGCCTTCGGCGATGGCCGCTTCCAGATCATCGCTCATGCCCATGCTCAACACCGGCAGCTCCAATCGAGGGTCGGCGCGCTGCAGCGCGTCGCGCAGCTCACGCAGGGCGCGGTGTGGCGCGCGGCGGCCCGCTTCGTCATCGGCCGGCTCGGGAATGGACATCAGACCCCGCAGGCGCAGTCCCGGCAGCGCATGCACGGCCTGCGCCAGGGCCAAGGCCTGGGCCGGCGCCACGCCCGACTTGCTGGACTGGCCGCTGATGTTCACCTGCAGACACACCTGCAGGGGCGGCCGTTCCGCAGGCCGCTGCTCAGACAGGCGCTGGGCAATCTTCAAGCGGTCGATGCTGTGCACCCAATCAAAGTGCTGCGCCACCTCTCGGGTCTTGTTGCTTTGCAAGGGGCCGATGAGGTGCCACTGCAGGCCCTGTAGGCCACCCGCCGCATCGCCGGGGGCGCTGTCACGCTGCACCCGCCACTGGGCGATCTTGTCGACACCCTCTTGCACGTAGTTTTCGCCAAAGTCCCGCTGTCCGGCGGCCGCCGCCTGGGCGATGGCGTCCCAGGGTTTGGTTTTGCCCACCGCCAACAGGGTGACCTCACCGGGGGGCCGGCCACAGGCCTGGCAGGCCCTCGCAATCCGCTCCTGGGTGTGGGCCAGCGCCTCGGAGATGGTTTCCATAATGAATCGAGCGTACCGCAGCGGCGCCGCTCTGTACCGCAGCCCCCACCGCGCACGGCCCATGGACATCACCGCCCTTCTGCACGAAGCCCTGCGCCAAGGCGCCTCTGACCTGCACCTGGCCGCCGGGCACCCCCCGATGCTGCGGGTGCACGGCGACCTGCGCAGCCTGGGCGAGACCCCCTTGGCGCAAGAGGCCGTGCAAGCCCTGCTGCAGCCCCTGCTTTGCGCAGCGCCGCAAGGCAGGGCGCGAGCCCTGCACGACCTGGACTTCGGCTGCGAGATCGGCGGCGCGGCGCGGTGTCGGGTTCATGTGTTCTCCCAGCGTGCTGGGCCCGCAGCCGTCCTGCGCCTGGTGCCCTCGGCCATCCGCAGCCTGCACAGCCTTCAGGTCCCACCGGTGCTGGCCGACCTGGCCCTGCGGCCACACGGCCTGGTGCTGGTGGTGGGCTCTACCGGGTCGGGCAAAAGCACCACCCTGGCGGCCATGGTCGACCACCGCAACCGCGGCCACCAGGGCCACATCCTGACCATCGAAGACCCGATCGAATTCCTCCACGAGAGCCGGCTCAGCCTGGTCAACCAACGCGAGGTCCACACCCACACCCCCAGCTACGAGACGGCCCTGCGCTCGGCCCTGCGCGAAGACCCCGATGTGATTGCGCTGGGCGAGCTGCGAGACAGCGACGCGATACGCCTGGCCCTGCGTGCGGCCGAAACCGGCCACCTGGTGTTGGCCACGCTGCATGCCAGCAGTGCGGCACAGGCGGTTGACCGCATGGTCGATGTCTTCGATGCCGTGGAAAAGGCCTGGGTTCGGGCCCAGCTCGCGGAGTCGCTTCGGGGTGTGGTGTGCCAAGTGCTGTGCAAGACCGCCGATGGTCTGGGTCGCGTGGCTGCCTGGGAGGTGCTCGTGGGCACCCCCGCCGTGGCCCACCTGGTTCGCGAAGGCAAGGCCGCGCAGTTGGTTTCCGTGATGCAATCCGGCCTCAGCCAGGGTATGCAAACCTTGGACCAAGGCCTGGGCCACTTGCTGCGCAGCGGCCATATCAGCCTGCAGCAAGCCCGCAGCCTGGCCCGATTTCCGGAGAATTTGTGATGAGCAGCATCGGCACCAAGACCTACGAATCCCTCCCCCCGCAGCGCGTGGCCTTCCTGGGCCTGGGCGTGATGGGCCTGCCCATGGCCGGCCACCTGGCACGCGCGGGCCACCACGTCACCGTCTACAACCGCACCGCGGCCAAAGTGCAGGCCTGGGCCGCCGAGTTCGGCGGAGCTGCCGCCGCCACGCCGGCCTTGGCCGCCCAAGGGGCCGACATCGTCTACGCCTGCGTGGGCAACGACGACGACTTGCGCTCCATCACGCTGGGCCCTGACGGTGCCTTCGCCGGCATGAAGCCCGGCGCGGTGTTCGTGGACCACACGACCGCTTCGGCCAACGTGGCCCGCAGCCTGTGGGAACAGGCACGCAGCCAAGGCCTGCACTTCATGGATGCGCCCGTATCGGGTGGGCAAGCCGGCGCGGTCAACGGCCTGCTGACCGTCATGTGTGGGGGCGAGCAGGCCGCCTTTGACGCCATCAAACCGGTGACGATGGCGTTCTCACGCGCGGTGACCCGCGTGGGCGACAGCGGCGCGGGCCAATTGGCCAAGATGGTCAACCAGATCTGCATTGCCGGCCTGGCGCAGGGCCTGAGCGAAGGCATCGCCTTTGGCCAACACGCCGGCTTGGACATGCGCCTGGTGCTGGAGGTCATCGGCAAAGGCGCGGCCCAAAGCTGGCAGATGGACAACCGCGGCCAGACGATGGTGGAAGACCGCTTCGACTTCGGCTTTGCCGTGGACTGGATGCGCAAAGACCTGGGCCTGTGCCTGGAAGAGGCCCGGCATAACGGCGCCAAGCTGCCGGTGACCGCATTGGTCGACCAGTTCTACGCGGATGTGCAGGCCATGGGGGGCCAGCGCTGGGACACCTCCAGCCTGATCAGGCGGCTGAAGTAAGGGCGCGGGTGGGCGCCTAGCGCGCGCCCACCGGTCGTGTTGTGCCGGAATGCCGGCGCGCGCAGCTCAGCGTGTGCCGGTGGCCTTGGATCGCAGCCGCATCACTTCTTCGGCGCTGATCATCTCGAACACACGCACCACCTTCTTCACGCCCGAAACACCGGCGGCCAGTTGGGTGGCGCGGCGGCTTTCCGCTTCGGACACCATGCCCATCAGGTACACCACGCCGCCTTCGACCGTGATCTTGAAGGCTGTGGCCGAGAGGTCGGCCGCCTCGATGAACTTCGCGCGGATCTTGCCCGCGATGATGCCGTCTGATGCCCGCGCGGTCAGGGCCGAGGGAAAGCCCACGGTGAGTTCATTGACCACGCCCTTGACGTTTTCCACCGCCGTGGCGGCCCGCTCGATAGCGGCGCGGTCGGCCTCGCTGGGCACTTCGCCGGTCAGCAACACCGCGCGGTTGTAGGCGGTGGCGTTGACATTGCCCTTGTCGCCCACCAGCTCCTTGGCGCGCTGGCCCACCTTGATTTCGATGGTCTTGTCCTCCAGCTGAATGCCGGTGGTGCGGCGGTCCACAGCCACCACGGCTGAGCCGCCGGCCACAGCGCCGATGGCCAACACCTCGCAGCCCTGCAGGGACAAGGTCGCAGCCACGGATGCGGCCAGCAGGGCGCAGCGGCCCCAAGTGCCCACCAAGGGCTTCACGCGGAACGGGCGCTTTGACGAGGTCATTCGGTTTCTCCAAGCAGTTGCAGATCGAGCGCATCGACCAGGGCCAGCCAAGCCAGCCGGTACAGGGTACCGGCCTGGGCGAGGCGGTCGGCGCGCACGGGGATATGGATGTCGATATCGGTGAGCAGTTCCGCACTGGGCGACAGCGGCGCCTCGCGCGCAGCCGCCGTCCACAGCACCACCGAGAGTTCGCGGTCGTGGGCGGCTTCGATGAGCGGCCCCAGAGCCTGGGGCACGCCGTTGGCGGCCGGGCCCTCGAAAACCACCAGCACGTCGCCCGGCAGGCCCAGGGCATGCACCTGGCGCGCCATCACCGCTGCGGGGTCGGCCGCGGCGCCGCCCACGGCCTGCGTCAGCGCGGCGTTCACAGCCGGGTCCGCGCCCAGGGTCAAGGCGGGCAGGCCGGGACGGGGGCGCTCGGCGCCCCCCATGAACAAGGCGGCGGCGTAGAGGGCATCGGCCTGTGCCGAGCCGGTTCCCACCACCAGCAACTTGCCCCCACCGGTCACCGCCGCCAGCAGCAGCTCCACCGCTGCGGCCACCGGGCGGGCCAGGCTTTCAGCAGCCTGCACCAAGCCGTCGGCGGTGTCGTAAAACTGTTGCTGAATGCGGGGCTCGAGCATGGTGAGGATCATAAGTCAGGGTGCCGGCCAGCCCCTGCACAGGTGGCCGGCACCGCCCCGTCAGTTAGCCGCCTCGAACGCCCCGGGCCACCAATGCAACACACCGCCTTCCAGCGCCACCACGTCGAAGCGGCAGGGGGGTGGGCTGGCCCAACGCAAGAGGTAGTGCCGGGCCGCCCACACCAGGCGGCGCTGCTTGAGCGCCGTCACACTGGCCCCCGCACCCCCGTGGCGGGCCTGCGCGCGGGCGCGCACCTCGACAAAGACCAGGGTGCCTTGCTGGGTTCGCATGATGAGGTCGATCTCACCGCCGCGCCGGCGCGGGCCGCCGGCGACCCGATAATTGCGCTGCACCAGCGTCAGACCCTGGGCCTGCAAGTGACGGCAGGCGCGGTCTTCGGCCTCTGAACCTTTTTGCTGTGTGAATCCCACCACCGTGCTCAGCGCTGCGGCCCATGCGGCCGGCGCACAAGATTTCCCCCCTGGTGCACTGTATGTGGTGGCCACGCCCATCGGCAACCTCGCCGACATCACCCTGAGGGCGGTGCACACCCTGGCCCTGGTGGATGCCGTAGCCTGTGAGGACACCCGACAGAGTGCCCACCTCTTGACGGCCCTGGGCCTGCACAAGCCGCTGTTGGCCGTGCATGAACACAACGAGCGTGAAGGCGCTTACCGGGTGGTGGAGCGCCTGCAGCGCGGCGAGCGCGTGGCCTACATCAGCGATGCAGGCACGCCGGCGGTGAGCGACCCCGGTGCCGCCCTGGTGCAAGCCGTGCGCGAAGCCGGTTGTCGCTGCCTGCCCCTGCCCGGCGCCAGCAGTGCCTTGGCCGCCCTCAGCGTGGCAGGCGATGTGTCCAAGCGGGGCTTTCGCTTCGTCGGTTTCCTGCCCTCGAAGGGCTCCGAGCGGGCCGCGGCCCTGCGAGCAGCGGTGATGGACGCCTGCAGCGTGGTGCTGTTCGAGTCTCCCCACCGTGTGGAAGCCTTGGCAAACGAACTGGCCCAGGCCTGCCCGGCGCGCCGCTTGACCGTGGCGCGCGAGCTGACCAAACAGTTTGAGGCCGTCCACACCCTGGCCGCGGGTGAGTGGCCCGCGTGGCTGGCAGCAGACCCCAACCGCCGCCGCGGTGAGTTCGTGCTGGTGCTGCACGGCGCGGGGGAGGGCTCGTTGGCGGCATCCGATACGCCGGGTTCGGGCTCCCCCGGCCGTGCCGAACCGTCCACACCCGAGGAGCAGGCCGCCCACCGGGTCTTGGCCATCCTGCTGCAAGACCTGCCCGTCAAGCAAGCGGCCGCCCTGGGTGCTGAAATCTCCGGCTTGCCGAAAAAGCGCCTGTACCAATGGGCCCTCGATTTGAAGGATGCTCAAGGTGAGGGCGCGGCCGATGCCTAGAATCAAACGATGATTTCACGCGAACCCACCCTTGAACGCCTGGCGATAGCCGACGGCCTGCTGCTGCAACCCAACGGCTTGCAAGAAGCCCACCTGGCACGCGCGCTGGCCATCATCGGCGAGCACCGCATCGACGACGCAGACCTGTACTTTCAGTTCACCCGTCATGAGGGGTGGAGCCTGGAAGAGGGCATCGTCAAGAGTGGCTCTTTCAGCATCGACCAGGGCGTGGGCGTGCGCGCGGTGGCCGGCGAGAAAACCGCCTTCGCGTACTCAGACGACATTTCCGAGGCCGCCCTCCTGGACGCGGCCCGCACCGTGCGCACGATCGCCGCGGCCGGCCAGAGCCGCCGCGTCAAAGTGGGCGCCAACAAGCCCGTGGTGTCTTCAAGCCGCCTGCTCTACGGCACCACCGACCCCATTGGCACCCTGGACAGCGCGGCCAAAGTGGCCCTGCTGGAGCGCATGGAAAAGATGGCGCGCGCCCAGGACCCCCGCATCGTTCAGGTGATGGCCGGCGTGGCCGCCGAATACGACGTGGTGATGGTGGCCCGCGCCGACGGCACCCGCGCGGCGGATGTGCGTCCCTTGGTACGCCTGAGCCTGACGGTGATCGCCGAGCAAAACGGCCGGCGCGAGGTGGGTTCGGGCGGCGGCGGCGGGCGCTACCCGCTGGGCTATTTCACGGATGAGCGCCTGGCCGAGTATGTGCAGCACGCCATCCGCGCAGCCCTGACCAACCTGGAAAGCCGCCCCGCGCCGGCCGGCGAGATGACCGTGGTGCTGGGCCCGGGCTGGCCCGGCATCTTGTTGCACGAAGCCATCGGCCACGGCCTGGAGGGCGACTTCAACCGCAAGGGCTCCAGCGCCTTTGCCGGCCGCATCGGCCAGCGCGTGGCCGCCAAGGGCGTAACCGTGCTCGACGACGGCACCATCCCCGACCGCCGCGGCTCGCTCAATGTGGACGACGAAGGGCAGGCCTCGCAGCGCACCGTGCTCATTGAAGACGGCATCCTGCGCCGCTACATCCAAGACTCGATGAACGCACGCCTGATGAAGGTGCGCCCCACCGGCAACGGGCGGCGCGAAAGCTACGCCCACGTGCCCATGCCGCGCATGACCAACACCTACATGCTGGCCGGCGATAAAGCGCCCGAGGAAATCGTGCGCAGCATCAAGAAGGGCCTGTACGCCACCAACTTTGGCGGCGGGCAGGTGGACATCACCAGCGGCAAGTTCGTGTTCAGCGCCAGCGAAGCCTTCTGGGTGGAAAACGGAAAGATCCAATACCCGGTCAAGGGCGCCACCATCATCGGCAACGGGCCCGATGCCCTGACCCGCGTGAAGATGATCGGCAACGACCTGCAGCTCGACACGGGTGTGGGCACCTGTGGCAAGGAAGGCCAAAGCGTGCCCGTGGGCGTGGGGCAGCCCACCCTGCGAATCGACGGGCTGACCGTGGGCGGCACCGCCTGAGGGCATGCCGCAGGCCAGACACCCACGGCGCCACTGCGGTATCGGCTTGGGCCAACAATCGCGCCTTTGTTTCCTGCATGGGGCCTCGACATGAGCTTCGGGATCGTCTTTTTCATCTTGTTCGGCCTGGCCGCCCTGGTGGTGGCGGGCTTCGGTGCCCAGTGCGCCATGCGGCGCACCGAGCACTGGATGGCCTTCATGGACCACCTGTACAACCCGCCGGGCAAGCGCCCCTTCCCGGTGGACCGCCGCTGGTAAGCACCGCCTGAACTTGCCGTGGGCGGGCCCGTCAGCGCGGCGCAAGCCCGCGCGTGTTAGCATCCCAGCCATGCGCTTCGCTTCGTATTTCTTTGCTTACTTTTGGTTCTCGCACCGCCCGGCGGTTGGAGAGGCCCTCGCGTAAGCAGCACAAACGCAAGCCAAGCCCCCAAGAAACCGCCGGAAGCCCCGGCGGTTTTTTTTCGCCCACGCGCTGCCCACCCACACACACCGAACACCCTTCAGGAGGAGCCCCCGATGAACGCGCCGTCCACCCCCACCCCCGCCGATGGCTGGGCCAGCCCACCGGACCGCACCAGCCAAACCGACGACCAAAGGATCCAGGACGTCATGCCCCTGCCGCCGCCCGAGCACCTGATTCGCTTCTTCCCGGTGCGCAACACGCCCATCGAAGGCCTGGTCAGTCACACCCGCCACACCATCAGCAACATCCTGCACGGGCGTGACGACCGCCTGTTGGTGATCATGGGCCCCTGCTCGATCCACGACCCGGCGGCCGCGGTGGACTACGCGCGCCGGCTGCGCGAGCAGCGCGAGGCCTACAAGGGGACCCTGGAAATCGTGATGCGGGTGTACTTCGAGAAGCCCCGCACCACGGTGGGATGGAAGGGCTTGATCAACGACCCGTATCTCGATGAGAGCTACCGCATCGACGAAGGGCTGCGCATGGCGCGGCAGCTGCTGGTGGAAGTCAACCGGCTGGGCTTGCCGGCGGCCAGCGAGTTTCTGGATGTGATTTCGCCGCAGTACATCGGCGACCTGATTTCATGGGGCGCGATCGGCGCGCGCACCACGGAAAGCCAGGTGCACCGCGAACTGGCCAGCGGCATCAGCGCGCCCATCGGCTTCAAAAACGGGACCGACGGGAACATCAAGATCGCGCTGGACGCCATCCAAGCCGCTTCACGCGCCCACCACTTTTTGTCGGTGCACAAGAACGGCCAAGTGGCCATTGTGGAGACCAAGGGCAACCCGGACTGCCACGTGATCCTGCGGGGCGGCAAGGCCCCCAACTACGACGCGGCCAGCGTGGCCGCGGCCTGCAAAGAGCTTGAAGCGGCCCGGCTGCCAACCTCCCTGATGGTGGATTTCAGCCACGCCAACAGCTCCAAGCAGCACGAAAAGCAAGTGGAGGTGGCGCGCGATGTGGCGGCGCAGATGAGCGGCGGCAGCCGTTCCATCTTCGGTGTGATGGTGGAAAGCCACCTCCAGGCGGGCGCACAAAAGTTCACGCCTGGAAAGGACAACCCCGCCCAACTGGCGTACGGGCGAAGCATTACCGATGCTTGTATTGGGTGGGGGCACTCACTTCAAGTCTTGGAAATCCTCAGCCAAGCCGTTCAGGCACGGCGCCGGGGATGAGGCCCGCCCCGTCCTTGGACTTCGCGAGCCTGCCGCTGCCGGCCCATGTGCTGGCCAACCTGCGGCAGCTGGGCTATGCCTGGATGACCCCGATCCAGGCCGCCAGCCTGCCCTTGGCCCTGGCCGGCAAGGACCTGATTGCGCAGGCCCAAACCGGCAGCGGCAAAACCGCCGCGTTCAGCCTGCCGCTGCTGGCCAACCTGAACCCGCGGCGCCTGGCGGTGCAGGCCCTGGTGCTGTGCCCCACCCGTGAACTGGCCGACCAGGTCACCCAAGAAGTTCGACGCCTGGCGCGGGCCGAAGACAACATCAAGGTGCTCACCTTGTGTGGTGGGGCCACCATGCGGCCACAGTTGGCCAGCCTGGAGCACGGCGCGCACATCGTGGTGGGCACGCCCGGCCGCATCCTGGACCACCTGGAGCGTGGCAGCTTGGCGCTGGATGCCGTGAACACCTGGGTACTGGATGAGGCCGACCGCATGTTGGACATGGGATTTGCGGACGACATCGCGGCCGTGGCGCGCCACCTGCCGCCACCGGCCAAGCGCCAGACCCTGCTGTTTTCCGCCACCTATCCGCCAAACGTGGCCCAACTGGCCGCGCGCTACCAGCGTGAGCCGGTCACCGTGGCCCTTCAGGAGCAGCACAACCCCCAGCAGATCGAGCAACGCTTCTACGAGGTGGCCGAGGACCAGCGTCTGCACACCGTGGGCCTGGCGCTCAACCATTTCCGCCCGGAAAGCACCTTGGCCTTTTGCAACACCAAACAGCAGTGCCACGACCTGGTGTCGGTGCTGCAGGCGCAGGGGATCGTGGCGCTGGAGCTGCACGGCGACCTGGACCAGCGCGAGCGCGACCAGGTGCTGGTGCGCTTCGCCCAGCGCAGCTGCTCGGTGCTGGTGGCCACCGACGTGGCCGCGCGCGGGCTGGACATCGCCAAGCTGGAAGCGGTGATCAACGTGGACATCTCCCCCGAAGCCGAGGTTCACGTGCACCGCTCAGGCCGCACGGGGCGCGCGGGCGAGCAGGGTCTGGTGATCAACCTGGCCAGCTTGGACGAGATGGGCCGGGTGGGGCGCATCGAGCAGCTGACAGGCCACGAGAGCCGTTGGTACCCCGTGGCGGAATTGGTGGACGCCGGCGGGGGCGCGCCACTGCACCCGGCGATGGTCACGCTGCAGATCCTGGGTGGACGCAAGGAGAAGATCCGGCGCGGCGACGTGTTAGGCGCCCTGACGAAGGACATCGGCCTGCAGGGCCAGGACATCGGCAGGATCGACCTCAACGACTTCTCCACCTATGTGGCCGTACGCGCCGAGGTGGCCGACCAGGCCCTTCGCGGGCTCAACGGCGGCAAAGTGAAGGGGCGGTCGGTGAAGGTGAGGCGCCTGTAGGCGGCAGGGGCTAGGGGCTGGGGGCTGCAGCGCGGCCACCCTGGGCCGCTCCTTCGCGTGGCGCTCGCCGGCTCAGCGGCCTACTCGCGGGCCAAGCGTTCGCTTTGCCAATACACGTCGTCGCCGCCCAGCCCGTCGAGGTTGGCGCGGTTGAGCACGCGGGCCAGCACGAACATCAGGTCGCTCAGGCGGTTGAGGAACTGGCGCGGTGTGGCGCGCACCGTGGGGTCTTCCGCGCACAGCAGCACCACCGCGCGCTCGGCGCGCCGGGCCACCGTGCGGCAGACATGGGCCAGGGCTGCACTGCGGGTGCCCGCGGGCAGGATGAATTCCTTGAGACGGGGCAGCTGGGCATTGTGATGCTCCAGGGCTTCGTCCAGCCGCAGCAATGCGGCTTCCTTGAGCAACTCAAAGCCTGGAATCGACAGCTCACCGCCCAGGTTGAAGAGTTCGTGCTGGACCACGACCAGGAGCTCGCGCACCTCGGCCGGCAAGGGTTCGGCCAACAGCACCCCGATCTGGGAGTTGAGTTCGTCCACGTCGCCCATGGCTTGCACGCGCAGATGGTGCTTGGGCACGCGGGTGCCGTCGCCCAATCCCGTGGTGCCATCGTCGCCGGTGCGGGTAGCGATTTGTGTCAGTCGGTTGGCCATGGCAGGATACTACCTCGGCGCCACACGGGCCCGCCCACCCAGGCGCCGCCGCCCCTGCCGGCGCGCGGGATCCACCAGGCCCCTGAACACGGGACATTGCACACCATGAACGCACCGCTGGACCTTGCCCACTGGCCCATCCTGAAGCCGCGGCCCGTGCCGCCGGCCATGATCGACGCCCTGAAGGCGGCCTTTGGTGACCGCTGCTCGACGGCACGCGCGGTGCGGGAGCAGCATGGCCGCGACGAGTCGCCCTTTGACGTGCCACCGCCCGACGCGGTGGTGTACTGCCAAAGCACCGAGGAGGTGGCGCAGGTGGTGCGGCTGGCCGCGCTGCATGGCGTACCGGTCATTCCCTACGGCGCTGGTTCATCGCTGGAAGGTCACCTCTTGGCGGTGCAGGGCGGCGTGTCCATCGACCTGTCGCGCATGAACCAGGTGCTGCGCGTGGATGCACAGGACCAAACGGTGACGGTGCAAGCCGGCGTGACCCGGATGCAGCTCAACCGTGAGATCAAGGACAGTGGCCTGTTCTTTCCCATCGACCCCGGGGCCGATGCCACCCTGGGCGGCATGGCCGCCACGCGGGCCAGCGGCACGAATGCGGTTCGCTACGGCACGATGCGCGAAAACGTGTTGGGGCTGACCGTGGTCACCGCCGATGGCACGGTGGTGCAGACCGGCACGCGTGCACGCAAGAGCAGTGCGGGCTACGACCTCACCCGGCTCTTTGTGGGCAGCGAAGGCACGCTGGGCGTGATGACCGAAGTCACGCTCAAGCTCTACCCCGTGCCCGAGTCCATCACCGCGGCGGTGTGTTCCTTTCCGAGCGTGGATGCGGCCGTGCAGACCACCATCCAAACCATTCAGCTGGGGGTTCCGATTGCGCGGGTGGAGTTGTTGGATGCGAACTCGGTGCGCGCGGTCAACGCACACGACAAGCTCCAGCTGCAAGAGTCACCGATGTTGCTGATGGAGTTCCATGGCAGCCCCACCAGCACGGCCGAGCAGGCGCAAACCGTGCAGGAGATCGCCAACAGTTTCGGAGGCCAGGCCTTCGAGTGGGCCAGCACCCCCGAAGAGCGCACGCGGCTGTGGACGGCGCGCCACCACGCCTACTTCGCCGCCTTGCAAATGAAGCCGGGCTGCCGCTGCGTGACCACCGACACCTGCGTGCCCATCTCACGCCTGGCCGAGTGCATCAACGACACCGTGGCCGAGGCCGACGCCTCGGGCCTGCCGTACTTCCTGGTGGGGCATGTGGGTGATGGCAACTTCCATGTGGGTTACCTGATCGACCCGGGCCTGCCCGAGGAACGGGAGACGGCTGAGCGCCTGAACGCCCAGTTGGTGGCACGCGCGCTGCGCTTGGAAGGCACCTGCACGGGTGAACACGGCATTGGCCTGCACAAGCAAGGCTTTCTGCAAGACGAGGCGGGCGAAGGTGCGCTGGCGTTGATGCGTGCCCTCAAGCGTGCGCTGGACCCCCGAGACATTCTGAACCCGGGCAAGATCTTCCAGCTGTGAACTACACCGCCACGAGGTAGTCCGGCGAGCACAGCACCAGGTGCACCGCGGCCTGCACGCGCAGGCGCTGCTGCGCTGGGGTCTGTGCCGGCATCGACTGCACCGCCTGCGTGATCAGCTGGCGCGCCGCGGTGGACAGCGCCCCCGCGGCCAAGAGCAGGTCGATCTGTGCCACCAGCGCCTGCGCATCGGTGGCCAGGGGCAGCTCGCGTGCGTAATCGGCCTTCACATCGGCCACGCCTGCGGACACGAACTGTTGGGCGAAGTTCACCCAGGCCACCACCGACGATTCGTGCACCAGTTGAAACTCCGGGGCCTGCAGGCCACGCGCAGCCAGCGCCGAGTTCGGTGGGAGGTAGCCGGGGCGAAAGAAGTTGAACACCGAGGGTGCGCGCAGCGGGCTTTGGCCCAAGCGCGTGGCGGCATCGCCGGTGATGCCGATGGCCCACTTGCCGTTGTTCGAAGTGGCCCCAAAGGTGCGCGCCCACTGCACAAAGCGCTCGACGGGCTCGCGCAGCCGCCCGGCCTCTCGCTCCTGCGGTGAGGGGTCGCGTCGGGCCTCCTCGTCCAAGAGCACCGCCCGCACCACCGCGCCGAGGTCGCCCCGCACGCCTTGGCCGTTGTCGGCGAAGGCCTGCGCCACGCGGCGCACATAGGCGGGGCTGGGGTTGCTTGTGACCAGGCGTTGTATCAGCTGCCGGCCGATGAAGGGCCCCACATTGCGGTGGCCCGCGATCACATCCAGCGCCTGCTCCAAGGCCTGAGGGCCTGGTGTGCCGGCTGCAATCGTGTGGCCCAAAAAGCGTTTTTCACCGGGCTCGTGCTGTGCACGGTTGAAGACCATGGGGCGGCTGGCCCAGTCCTGGCGGTTGCGGTCAAACCGGTCCAGGTTCCAGCCGGTGAACACGCGCGCCAGGCCGGCCACCGTGGCCTGGTCGTAGGTTTCGATCGGGCGGCCACGCCAGTCGGTGCGCGGCCGGCCATCCGGGCGAAGTTCCAGCAAACCGATGGAGAACAGTTGCAACACCTCGCGCGCATAGTTCTCGTCGGGCAGACGGCCCGTGGCCGGATCGGCCTTTCGGTTGCCGCGCATGTTCAGGTACACGCCCATGGCCGGCGACAAGGTGACCGCACCCAAGAGATCACGGTAGCGGCCGAAGGCATGGGCCTCCAGCAGATCCATGTGGTGCGCCGCCACAAAGGGGCGCCAGGCCACGGGCAAACCGGGTATGGACACCACGAAGATTTCAGACAGCGCCCACGTGACCCGCTGACGCAGGGCATCGGGGGAGTCGATCAGCTTGCGCCACAGGGTGTTTTCGGTGCCCTGCACGGTGTTGCGGAAGCGCTCGTGCGCGTAGTCGTTCTCGTGCAGCCAGGCCACGTGGCCTTGCGTGGGCGGCATGGCGATCTGTTCTTCGATCCACTGCTCGGGGCCGATGGCCTGCACCCGGGCCATGGACTCGGGCGTGCCGCCAAAGGCCGCTTGGGCCAGAAAGCGTGAGGCCTGTTGTGGCGTGAGGCGGGCTGCAGCCTGCGCCGCAGCAGGGTGGGCCGGTGTTGGTATGGGGGCATCGGGTGCCGTGGCGCAGCCGGCCAAGGCCAGTGCGCCGACCGTGGCAGCGGCGTGTGCACGACGCCATACGTCGGGTGGCGCGGGTGGCGGCGCATCGGGTACACCGCCCCGCAGGATGGCCGGCCCAGCTTGCCCCTGATCGGGCCGAGAGCCCATCACGCCCGCCGCATCAGACCCAAGTCGCGCACGCTGTAGTTGACGATGTTGGGCACCACCAGGGGCAAGTCGCTGGCATTCACGCCCATCCAAGTGGCCAAGGTGGCGGCCAGCTGGTCCACGCCGGTGGTGGGCAGCAGTCGGCCTTGGCCGACATCGTCGGGGCCGTTGACGGCCACATCGGGATAGCGGCCATAGAAGCGCCCCCCTTGGACGGCTCCACCCATGATGAAGTGATGGCTGCCCCATCCATGGTCACTGCCATCGCCGTTGGACGTCAACGTTCGACCGAAATCGCTGGCGGTGAAGGTGGTGACCTGCTGGGCCACGCCGAGCTCGCCCATGGCTGCGTGGAAGGACTTGAGCGACTCCCCCAGTTGAGACATCAGTCCAGGGTGCTGAGTCAAGAGGTAGTCATGGAGGTCGAAACCGCCCAAGGACACGAAGAAAACCTGTCGCTTGACGGACAACTGGTCCCGCGACGCAATCATGCGCGCCACCATTTGGAGTTGCTGGGATAGCGTTCCAGCCGGGAACACCGTCTGCAAGGGCCGGATGCCTGCCAAAGCAGAAGACAAGGCTACCTGGGCCTCAAGGGCGCGAGAAGTCACGCGCGCATACTCCGATCTCATCAAATGCGTATGGGGCGCGGTCACCAACTCACGCAAGGCCGCGCTACACGCTTGAGAGCCAAACAGCGGTGCGCCCAGTCCCCGCATGGCCACGGCACCCGCCGTGCTGACCTGGTACTGCACCGCTTCGCGGCCGCTCATGAACACCGCGTTTCCACTGGCGTTCACGCAGGTGAACGTGGTGCGTCCGTTGCTGGACAGGAACAGGTCACCCATGCGACCGCCCCAACCCGACGTAGCCCCTTCGGGGTTCGAGCTCTGCCACACCGACTGCTGGTCGTTGTGCGAGAAGAGCTTGGGCGGCAGCGGCACATTGGCCGCGGTGTATTGAGCCTTGGTGGTGGGTTGGACGAGGGTGCCAATGTTGAAAATCACACCCAACTCGCCCTTGTTGAAGAGGGGTACCAAGCCGCTGAGCTCGGGCGCCAACGCAACCTGGCGGCCAGGCGCCATGCCATTGACGGTGGAGCCCAACCCCTCGCCTGTTCCGATGGGCAAGGCGTTTGGCGTCAGGGCAGAGCGCTGCAGGGTGATGCCAGATCGGACGCGCTGATAGTTGGCGTGGTTGATGTCATCAAAGGGCACGATGGTGTTGTAGTGGTCATTGCCCCCATACAAGAACACACACACCAAGGCCTTGTAGTCGTTGGCGGTGCTGGACTGCGCAGCCGCCTCGCTCATGGCCGCCAGGTTCAAGGCCCAAGGTGCGGCGGCACCGGCCAAACCCAGTTGGCCCA
>JBJTHN010000074.1:0-3411 GCA_046094505.1 Betaproteobacteria bacterium | reverse complement strand
AGGCGAGAACACCAGGTGGGTCGGCGCCAACACCTCGATGTCGCGAAGCGTGAGCTCATCGTTGCGCACCACCTGAACCGGCGCACCCAGTTCCCCCAGGTACTGCACCAGGTTGAAGGTGAAGCTGTCGTAGTTGTCGATCATCAACAACATCAGAAGCCCTCCTCCACCAGCTCGGCCGCACGCAGCACCGCACGGGCCTTTGCTTCGATTTCCTTCCACTCCATCTCGGGCACCGAATCGGCGACCACCCCGGCGCCTGCCTGTACGTACAGCGTGTTGTCCTTGACCACACCGGTGCGGATGGCGATGGCCACATCCATGTCGCCGGCATAGCTGAGGTAGCCGCAAGCACCCCCGTAGATCCCTCGCTCACTGCGCTCGAGTTCGTCGATGATTTCCATGGCGCGAATCTTGGGTGCACCGCTGAGCGTGCCGGCGGGGAAGCTGGCCTTGAGCACGTCCAAGGCGCTCAAGCCGGGCTTGAGCTGGCCCTGCACATTGCTCACGATGTGCATCACATGCGAGTAGCGCTCGATGCCGAAGGCTTCGGTCACCTTGACCGATCCCGTCTGGGCCATGCGGCCCAGGTCGTTTCGGGCCAAGTCGATCAACATCACATGCTCGGCCCGCTCCTTGGGATCGGCCAGCAGCTCGGCTTCGTGGGCTTGGTCCTGCGCAGGCGTCGATCCGCGCGGGCGGGTACCGGCGATGGGGCGAATGGTCACCACCGTGGAGGCGTCCTGCGCCTGCCGCTCCTGTCGCACCAGGATCTCGGGTGAAGAGCCCACGATCTGGAAGTCCCCCATGTCGTAGTAATACATGTAGGGGCTGGGATTGAGCGAGCGCAGGGCGCGGTACAGGCTCAAGGGGCTTTCCGTGTAGCGCTTGCGCAGGCGGTGGCCCAAGACCACCTGCATGCAGTCGCCCGCGGCGATGTACTCCTTGGCCCGCAAGACGAGGGACTCGAACTCGGCCTGGCTGAGCTCACGCTCCACCGGGTAGCTGGGGCCTTTGCGCACCTGCGGTGCCGCCACGCTGTAGCGCAGCTTGTCGATGAGCTCGCCCAGGCGTTTTTGCGCGCTGAAATAGGCCTCTGGGCGCGCCGGGTCGGCATAGACGATGAGGTACAGGCGGCCGGACAGGTTGTCGATCACCGCCAGCTCTTCGGTTTGCAGCAACAGGATGTCGGGCGTGCCGATGCCGCCCTCCTTGCGCATGGTGGCCAGCTTCTTCTCAATGCTGCGGATGGTCTCGTAGCCGAAATAGCCAGCCAGCCCGCCGCAAAACCGGGGCATGCCAGGGCGCAGGGCCACGCGGAAGCGCTGCTGGTACTGTGCGATGAAGTTCAGCGGGTTGGCCTCGTGGCGCTCGACCACTTGACCCTGGGTGACCACTTCCACCACACCGCGATGGGCCCTCAGGAAGGTTCGGGCTGGCAGTCCGATGAACGAATAGCGGCCAAAGCGCTCGCCGCCAACCACGCTTTCCAGCAGGAAGCCATGCTTGGCGCCCCCCACCAGCTTGAGGTACAGCGACAGCGGCGTCTCGAGGTCGGCAAAGGCCTCGGCAATCAGCGGTATGCGGTTGAAGCCTTGAGCAGCCAGGCTCTTGAATTCGAGTTCGGTCATCACGGTGAAGACCTCATGTGCGCGAGTTCGTCGATGCGGTCCAGGTAGGCCGCCGCCGGCACTTCGCGGATAGGCCGGCCGTGGTTGTAGCCGTAGCTGACCAAGACCACCGGACAACCAGCGGCGTGGCCGGCCTGGGCATCGTTGAGGGAGTCTCCCACCACCAGGGTGTGCTCACTGGCCTGGCCCAACGCGCGGCAGGTCTCGATCAGCGGCAAGGGGTCGGGCTTCTTGCGCTCGAAGGCGTCGCCTCCGAACACCTGGTCGAACGCGCCCAGCAGCCCCTTGGCCTGCAACAGCGCCCGCGCGTGGCGTCCGGGCTTGTTGGTCACACAAGCCAGGGGCAGGCCCATGGAGCGCAAGGCCTGCACGCCCTCGGCCGCGCCGGGGAACAGCCGCGAGGCCTGGCCATTGAAGTGTCCGTAGTGGTGCTGGTAGCGCTGCATGGCCCGTCCGAAGGTCTGGGCGTCATCGGCGGCCAGGCCGACATGGGCCAAGGTCTGGTGGACCAGGTACTCCGAGCCTTTGCCCACGGTGTGCCCGACGAAGGTGGGGGAGATCGCATCCGGAGCCACGTCCAAGTCGGCCAACATGGCGCGAAGGGCCAACTCGAAATCCCCCAAGGTATCGACCAGGGTGCCGTCCAGGTCCAAGATGACGGCGCGTATGGGGTCCAGCAGTGCCATGATGCGGGTTGGGCAAAACCCTGATTGTCGCCAGTATTGGCTGTTCGGCTGAAACCCCGCTCTGGAGCACACCGTGAACAACTGCAACATCCTGTCGGTCAACGGACACGAGCCCGAGGTTGATGCTTCGGCCTGGGTGGCCGACAACGCCCGGGTGGTGGGCCATGTGACGCTGGGCGCTGATGTGAGCGTGTGGTTTGGCGCCGTGATCCGGGGCGACCAGACTCAAGCCATCGAGGTGGGGCCGCGCACGAACATCCAGGACGGCGCGGTTCTGCACAGCGACCCGGGTCAGCCCCTGCGCATTGGCGCGGATGTGACCGTGGGCCACCAGGCCATGCTGCACGGCTGCACGGTGGGGGACGGCAGCCTGATCGGTATCGGGGCAACGGTGCTCAACGGGGCGGTGATCGGCCAGGGCTGCCTGGTGGGCGCCGGTGCCCTGGTGACCGAGGGCAAGGTGTTTCCCGATCACAGCCTGATCATCGGCAGCCCAGCCAAGGTGGCGCGCAACCTAACGCCCGAGCAGGTGCAGGGCTTGCTGCGCAGTGCGCAGCTGTATGCGGCCCGCAGCCGGGTTTACCGGGACACGCTCAGACCAGTTGCGCCCGCATCGCCTGAATGACGGCCTTGTAATCTGGCTGCCCAAAGATGGCGCTGCCGGCCACGAAGGTGTCGGCGCCCGCATCGGCCACTCGGCGGATGTTGTCCACCTTGATGCCGCCGTCCACCTCCAGCCGAATGTCGCGGCCGCTGGCCTCGATGAGGCGTCGCACCTTCTCGCACTTGCGCAGGGCGCTGTCGATGAAGGACTGGCCCCCGAAGCCGGGGTTGACGCTCATCAGCAGCACCAGGTCCACCTTGTCGAGCACCCACTCCAGCACATCCAGGGGCATGGCCGGGTTGAAGGTGAGCCCCGCCTGACAACCCTCAGCCTTGATGAGCTGCAGCGTGCGGTCGACATGGGCGCTGGCATCGGGGTGAAAGCTGATGAGATCGGCCCCCGCTTTGGCAAAGGCCTGGGCCAGCGCGTCCACCGGCTGCACCATCAGGTGCACATCGATGGGCACGCGGCTGCCATCGGCCTTGACCGC
>JBJTHN010000073.1:0-57053 GCA_046094505.1 Betaproteobacteria bacterium | reverse complement strand
GAAAGGGTCGCTGCGGCTGGATTACCGCTGGGACCAGGGCCGCACCGTGGCGCACGACCGGCACGAAGGGCCGCTGCGCGTGCTCAAGGCCCTGTACCCCGACGGCCCCCACACCTGTGAACATGTCTTGGTGCACCCACCCGGTGGCTTGGTGCGCGGCGACGAGCTGCGCATCGACGCCCACCTGGGCGCGGGCAGCCGCGTGCGGCTGACCACACCAGGGGCCACGCGCTTCTACAAGAGCCTGGGGCCCGCGGCCGTGCAGCGGGTGTCGCTGCAGGTGGACGAAGACGCCCGCCTGGAATGGCTGCCCCTGGAGACCCTGGCCTACAACCGCTGCCGGGCCGTCAACGAGTGCCGCTTTCGCCTGGCCGCCGGCGCGCAGATGATCGGCTGGGATCTGTGCTGCCTGGGCCTTCCAGCCTCAGGTGACAGCTTTGAACATGGTGAGGTCTTGCAACACCTGGAGATCGAAGGCTGTTGGTTGGAGCGCGGCCTGCTGCGAGCCGACGACCGCTGGCTGCGCGAATCCGCCTTGGGCCTGGACGGGCAGCCGGTGGTAGCCAGCCTCTGGTGCGCCAGCGGCTCTGCCTGGACCGATGCGCAGCGCCAAGCGCTGCAAGACGCTGCGCTGCAGGCCTTGGCCCAAGGAGGTGCCGTGCTGCACGCCTATGGCGTCACGAGCCCCAACGACCGGGCGGTGGTGCTGCGCGCCTTGGCGCACCGGGTCGAGCCGGTGTTCGAACGGTTCCAGCAGGTGCGGCACGCTTGGCACCAGGCACTGTGGAACACCGCAGCAAGCCAGCCGCGCTTGTGGCGCCTGTAGGGCACCGGCCCCGAAGGAGCACCCCAAAGGCCCCGAACTTGCATAGACTGGCGCAATTGCTCTGAACCCAAGGCCACCATGGACCTGACCCCGCGCGAAAAGGACAAGCTCCTGATCTTCACCGCTGCTCTGGTGGCCGAGAGGCGCCGCGCACGCGGCCTCAAACTCAACCACCCTGAAGCGGTGGCGCTGATCACCGCAGCCATCTTGGAAGGGGCACGCGACGGCCGCACCGTGGCGCAGTTGATGAGCGATGGCAAACAGGTCCTGCGCCGAGACGAGGTGATGGAGGGCATTCCTGAAATGATTCCCGACATCCAAGTGGAGGCCACCTTTCCTGACGGCACCAAGCTGGTGACGGTTCACCAACCGATTCCCTAGGACCGCCCTGCAGCATCTGGAGCCGATCCGAAGGGCATCAGCCGAAACCTACCAACACATCAACCTTTAAGGGCCCACCATGAACACCCCCACCACCCTTGTGCGCCGCTTGCAGCCCTCAGCAGCTATGCGCCCTGCAACGATCAGCCAGGCCACCGCCTTGGCGCTGGGACTGGTTTCACAGGGGGCTTGGGCCCACGAGGGCCATGGCGCCTTGGGCGAGCTGCACGCGCACGGCGACACGCTGTGGGGCCTGGCTGCGCTGGCCGTGGTGGTGATCGTGGGCTGGGCTTGGGGGAAGCGCAAGTGATCCCCGGCGAGCTTTTGTGTGACGACGGCGAGCATGTGCTCAACCCGGGCCGCCGCACGCGGACCCTGGTGGTACAGAACACGGGCGACCGCCCCATCCAAGTGGGATCGCATTACCACTTCGCCGAAACCAACGGCGCGCTGCGGTTCGACCGAGCAGCCGCACGCGGCATGCGCCTGAACATTGCCAGTGGCACGGCGGTACGGTTTGAGCCCGGACAGCAGCGCACCGTGGAGTTGGTGGACTACGCTGGCGCGCGCCAGGTTTGGGGCTTTCGGGGCGATGTGCAAGGGAGCCTGTCATGAGCCGCATTGCGCGACGCGCCTATGCCGAGATGTACGGACCCACCGTGGGTGATCGCCTGCGTTTGGCCGACACGGCCTTGGTCATTGAGGTTGAGCAAGACATGACCTTGCGCGCTGAGGGGTACGGCGAAGAGGTGAAGTTCGGCGGTGGCAAAACCATCCGCGATGGCATGGGCCAGTCCCAGCGCCCGAACGGCCCCGGCATGAAAGACGCGGTGGACTGTGTGATCACCAACGCAGTGATCATCGACCACTGGGGCATCGTCAAGGCCGACATCGGCATACGCGGCCAACGCATTGCGGCTATTGGCAAAGCCGGCAACCCCGATGTGCAGCCAGGCGTGGACATCGTGATCGGCCCAGGCACCGAGATCATCGCCGGCGAAGGCCTGATCGTCACGCCCGGCGGCGTCGACGCCCACATCCACTTCATCTGCCCGCAGCAGATCGAAGAGGCGCTGTCCAGCGGCATCACCACCATGTTCGGCGGCGGCACGGGCCCCGCCACCGGCACCTTTGCCACCACCTGCACGCCCGGCCCCGAGAACATCGCGCGCATGCTGCAGGCTGCTGACGCCTTCCCGATGAACCTGGGCTTCTTGGGCAAGGGCAACGCCAGCCGCCCGGAGTCCTTGCGCCAGCAGATCGAGGCCGGCGTGGTGGGCATGAAGTTGCACGAGGACTGGGGCACGACGCCCGCGGCCATCGACAACTGCCTGAGTGTGGCCGAGGAAACCGACACCCAGGTGGCCATCCACACCGACACGCTCAATGAAAGCGGGTTCGTGGAGGACACGATTGCCGCCTTCAAGGGTCGTACCATTCACAGCTTTCACACGGAAGGCGCGGGCGGTGGGCATGCACCGGACATCATGAAGGTGGTGGGCTTGGACAACGTTCTGCCCTCCTCCACCAACCCCACTCGGCCCTACACGGTCAACACCATCGACGAGCACCTGGACATGTTGATGGTGTGCCATCACCTGGACGCGGGCATCGCCGAAGACCTCGCTTTTGCCGAAAGCCGCATCCGACGCGAGACCATCGCGGCTGAAGACATCCTGCACGACCTGGGTGCGATCAGCATGTTCAGCAGCGACAGCCAGGCCATGGGCCGGGTGGGCGAGGTGATCATCCGCTGCTGGCAAACCGCGCACAAGATGAAGGTGCAGCGGGGCGGGCTGGGTGATGCCTCGCAGCGCGGTGGGCTTCTGGGCGGCGACAGCGATCGGCATGACAACGCGCGGGTCAAGCGCTACATCGCCAAGCTCGCCATCAACCCAGCCCTGACCCATGGCATCGCCCACGAAGTGGGCAGCATTGCGCCGGGCAAGTGGGCCGATCTGGTCTTGTGGCGGCCCGCCTTCTTTGGTGTGAAGCCCAGCCTGGTGCTCAAGGGGGGCTTCATTGCCATGGCCGCCATGGGCGACCCCAACGCCAGCATTCCGACGCCACAACCCGTGCACATGCGGCCGATGTTCGGGTCTTACGGCGGCGCAAGGGCGGCCACCTCGCTCACCTTTCTCAGCCAAGCGGCCGTGGCCGCCAGCGTGCCCCAGCGCCTGGGCTTGCGCAAAGCGATCTCATCCGTGCGCGGCTGCCGCAGCGTGCGCAAGGCCAACATGGTGCACAACGGCTGGACACCACACATGGAAATCGATGCCCAAACCTACGAGGTGCGGGCTGATGGTGAGCTGCTGAGCTGCGAGCCGGCCGCTGAACTGCCCATGGCCCAGCGTTACTTTCTGTTCTGAGGGCCGCTTGCCCGGTATGTTGACCATTCACAAGTTGATGAGCCAGCCGAAGCTGGCCCCTGTGCTGTTGCAGCGCCTGGCCACCGTGGAGCTGGACTGGGACACGCGGCAAAAGAGCCGCTTCGAAGCGTTTGACAACCACGGACAGCGTTTGGCGGTGTTTTTGCCACGCGGCACCGTGGTGCGCGGCGGCGATGTGCTGGTGGCTGAGGACGGCTCCATGCGCAGGGTGGTGGCGCAGGCGCAAACGCTGATGAAGGTCCAAATCTGTGCCCAACACGGCAGCCCGTTTGACCTGATGCGCGGGGCCTACCACCTGGGCAACCGGCATGTGCCTTTGGAGTTGCAGGGTGACGCCCTGAAGCTCGAACCCGACCCGGTGCTGGCCGAGATGTTGGCAGGCCTGCACCTGATCGTGCAGACCGTGCAAGAGCCCTTTGAGCCCGAGGGCGGCGCGTATGGGCGCGGCGCCTTGATGGGGCACGGGCATGGGCACGGGCACGAACACCCGCACGACCACAGCCATGGCCCCGCATCACACTGATGTGCCGCCTGGTGGGGCGCCTGGTGCGGCTCCTGGTGCAGGGCCAAGCCCGCACACCTTGCTGCAGCTGATGTGGCTGGCCTCACCCGCGCTGCCCGTGGGCGGCTTCAGCTACTCCGAAGGGTTGGAAGCTGCGGTGGAGGCGGGCTTGGTTCAAGACGAAGCCAGTGCCGGGCACTGGCTGTTGGCGCAACTGCAACTGGTGGTGCTGCGCGCGGAATGGCCAGCAGTGGCCCGGGCGCATGCGGCTTTTCAAGCGCTCGACCTCTCAGCTGCGGAGGCGACGAATGACTGGGTGCTGCACACCCGCGAGTCGCGCGAACTGCGCCTGCAGGCCGAACAGATGGGCCGCTCCTTGGCCGATTGGCTGATGCAGCGCCACCCGTTTGAGCCCCGCGTGCAGTGTCTGCGCGCCTTGAGCCCCGCGCCGACCTGGCCGGTGGCTTTCGCCCTGGCCAGCGTGCTGGCTGGCGCTGAGGTCGGCCAAGCCTTGCTGGCGCATGGCTTCAGCTGGGCTGAAAACCAGGTGCAGGCGGCCATCAAGTGCATTCCCTTGGGGCAGTCGGCGGGCCAGCGCGTGCTTCAAGAACTCAGTGACGCCATGCCCGCTGCGATTCAAGCTTGCCTGGCCATGCCCGCTGAGCAAGCCCAAGCGTATGCACCGGGCCTGGCCATTCACAGCGCGCGGCACGAACAGCAGTACTCGCGCCTGTTCCGATCCTGAAGATAGAGGACCTCATGCCCCATTTGCACCACATTCCTGGCCGCACCAAACACCACCCCCCCTTGCGCGTGGGCATCGGAGGCCCTGTGGGTTCGGGCAAGACCACGCTGTTGGAAATGCTGTGCAAGGCCATGCGCGAGCGCTGGAACCTGGTCGTGATCACCAACGACATCTACACCAAGGAAGACCAGCGCCTGCTGACGGTGGCTGGCGCCTTGGAACCCGAGCGGATCATGGGGGTGGAGACCGGCGGCTGCCCGCACACGGCCATCCGCGAGGACGCCTCCATCAACCTGGAAGCCGTGGACCGCATGCTGGCCCAGTACCCCGATGCCGACATCGTGTTCATCGAATCCGGCGGCGACAACCTGGCCGCCACCTTCAGCCCGGAGTTGTCCGACCTCACCTTGTATGTGATCGATGTGGCCGGTGGCGAAAAGATCCCACGCAAGGGCGGCCCCGGCATCACCAAGAGCGACCTGCTGGTGATCAACAAGATCGACCTGGCGCCGCTGGTGGGCGCCAACCTGGAGATCATGCGGGCCGACACCGAGCGCATGCGCCCACAAGCCGATGGGCGGCGGCCCTATGTGATGACCAACCTGCGGACCCAACAAGGGCTGGACCAGGTGATTCGCTTTATCGAGGGGCGCGGCTTGTTGGCGTGAGCACAACGGACAGTACAAAGGACCCTTTGGCGTGGGCTGTTAGGGCTTGTTGGCCCAACGCTCACACGTCCAAGGCCGGGCGGTGCTCCCCGTCTGGCACGAAGCGCCAGCGGCCCACCAGCAACAGCAGCGCGGTGAACACCGCGGTGAACATCAGCAACACCGACAGTGCCGAACCCCACTCATCCCCAAAAGCACCAAAAGCACTGGCTCGAACGGCCCGCACCGACCACGTGAAGGGCAGCCAGGGGCTGATGGCCGCATAGAACTCACTGGTCAACTCAATGGGCATGACGCCGCCGGCGGCCGAGAGTTGCACGATCAGCAGCACCAGCGCCGCGCCCTTGCCGGCATCGCCCAGCAGGCGAACCAGCAGCAGGATCAGCAGCATGAAGGTCAGCGCGCTGCAAGCCATGGTCAGCGCCAAGCCCGTGGCGTGGACCGGCTGCAGCCCCAGCAGCAGCTCGCACATGAGCAGCACACACGCGGCCTGAGCCAGGTTGATGCCACCCAACACGCCCATCTTGCCCAGCAGTAGCGACACGCGCGAGCAGCCTTGAAGGCGCACGGGAATGCGGCGCAAATGGAACACAAAAGCCGTCATGACCGCGCCCAACCACAGGGCCACCGGAATGAAGTTCGGCAGGAACCCCATGCCGTTGTTGGGCACGGGTGCATCGATCTCCAGACGGGGCTCGACCGTGGCAGCCAAGCCCGATGCGCTGCCCTGTGGGCCCTCAAGAGAGGCCGGCAGGGCCTTGTACAAGGTGTCCAAGCCGCTGGCCAGGCGCACCGAGCCCTTGTGCAGGGCTGCGCTGCCGTCACGCAACTGTGCAGAAGAGTCTGCCAAGGTGCGGCTGCCGGCCACCGCCTCGTCCTGCCGCTCGTCGCTGGGCAAGCGCGCCGACAGCGCCGCCACCCCGGCGCCCTGTGCCGACAGCCCATCGACCAACTGGGTCACGCCCATCCCAAACTCGGCCACACCACCGGCCAGGGCCGCGCTGGATTCACGCGCCAAGCGCACCCCAGCCCGCAAGGTGGTGGCGCCGCCCAACAGCGGCTCGGTGCTTTCCAACGCACGGTCGCCCAGCAGGGGAATGGGCGCCACATCGGCCCGCCAGGCCACGATGCCGGCGCTCAGGTCGGAGGCCCCATCCTCCAACCGGCGCAAGCCCTGCTGCAGCTCGGCATGTCCGGTGTTCAACCGAACCACGCCGTCTTTGAGTGCCGCAAGGTCTGACGCTGAGGGCCGCCTGGCCTCCAGGGCGCGCAGCGCCTGCCCGGTTTGGCGCAGGGACTCGGCGGCGCCAGCTGCCACCTCCTGAGCGCGTGCAGCGCCTTGGGCCATCGGCACAGCGCCCTGGCGCAGGGCCCCCAGGCCTTGCTCCAATTCAATGGCACCCCCACGCAAGGCCGACATGCCGTCGCGCCACTGCTGCAGGCGGTCTCGCGAGCTGGCGGTGTTGCCCAGGACGATCGCCCACCGACGCTCATTGAGGGACTCGTTGACCTGATGGCCCAACTCGCTGGCAAAGCGGCGCGCAAAGCCGGCACCAAGGTAGTTGTTGCCTTCGGAAGCAAACACGACGAGGGAGCCCGCACCAGGGCGCGAGGGGGCGACCGCAGCCACGGAAAAGTCTTCGGGAATGATCAGCGCGAAGACGTATCGGCCCGAACGCACTCCCTGGCGCGCCAGGGCGGTGTCGTGCAACTGCTGGTAGTCGAAGTTGCGGCGGGTCTCCAGCGCGTTCACCAACTCACGGCCCAATTCAAAGCGTTGGTCGGCCACGGCCGCACCTTCGTCCAAGTTGACGATGGCCACCGGCAAGGCCCCGGTGCGGCTGGCTGGGTCCCACACCGAGTCGAGGTAGATGAAGGCGTAGAGCGCCGGAATCACCACGATGGCCGGCAGCACCCAGGCCAAGCGGGGAAAGCGCTTGAGCAGGCCGAGATCCGCACGGGCCACGGTGGCCGTGTCGAGAAGCAGCTTGCGCAGAATCTGAAACATGAGGCGCCGGTGGAGGGTGGAGACGCAGTATCGCCGCAGCCGTGAAATGGGCATGGCCTCGGGTTTGTGGGGGGCTCAAAGAGGCGATGCAGGCCGATAGAGTGGGGGCCTTTACGCCAACCGGACCCTCTCATGCATTTCGAACTCCGCCGCTCGGGCCTTCCACGCCGCAGCGCCACCGCAGCCGCCGCGATGGCCGCCTTCACCACCGTTTGGGCCGGCCTGCTGGGCACGGCGCACGCCGCCGACATCAAGGATGTGGCCTGCCGCACCACGGCCGAGTGCCTGGCCGAGGCCGCGCGCGTACGGGGGGAGGTGTCCAAGAACGACACGAGCCGCACGGCCGAACTGCAAGACGTCTTCTACTGGACGAACCGGGTCAACATGGCCAGCACGGTGATGCTGCAAGAACGCGGCCTGTTGGACAAGGCCACAGCGGCGCGCATTGCCGAAGGCATACAGCACGCGGTGGCGCAAGCCAGCAAGCCCGGCGGCAAGCGGCCCACCGACTATCTGCAGATCGAAAACATCATTGCCGAGAAGGCGGGCCCTGAAGCCACCTTTATCCACGCGGGGCGCAGCCGGCAAGACATCCTGGCTACGGTGCGCGTGTCGCGGCTTCGCACGGCGGTCATGGACGTGGCCGATCGGCTGCTGGTGCTGCGCAAGACCCTGTTGGACATTGCCGAGCAGCACAAGGACACCCTGGTGCCGGCCTACACCAATGGCGTGCAGGCACAGCCCATCACCTACGGACACTACCTGCTGGCCTTCGCCGACTCCTTCGCCCGTGACAGCGCCCGCATTCGCGAGCTGTACGCGCGGCTGAACCTCAGCCCCATGGGTACGGCCGTGCTGGCCAATTCAGCCTGGCCGCTGGACCGGGTGCGCCTGGCCGAGCTCTTGGGTTTTGACGGGCTGGTGGTGAACTCCTTGGATGCCGGGCAGATCATCACCTACGACGTGCCCTTGGAGGCCAGCGCCATCGTCAGCTCCACCGCGGTTCGCATCGCAGCGCTGTTGGAAGATGTGCACACGCAGTACCACCAGAGCAGCCCCTGGTTGTTGCTGGAAAGCGGCTCCACGTACACCAGCAGCGCGATGCCGCAAAAGCAGAACCCCGGGGTGATCATGAGCGCACGGGCCAAGGCCTCCGACGTGGTGGCGGCCTCACATTGGATGACGCTGCGCGCCCACAATGTGAACACTGGCATGACCGACTACAAGGACGCTTGGACGCAGGCGCGCAACTTCCTGTACACGGTGGAGTTGCTGGAACAAACGGTGCGGGTGCTGAAGTCGCTGCGGCTGAACCCGGCACGCGCCCTGGAGGAGTTGCGGGGCGACTGGACCACCTCGTCGGAGTTGGCCGACACGCTGCAGCGCGTGTCCAAGGTGCCGTTCCGGGTGGGGCATGCCTTTGCCACGGCCGTGGTGAACAAGGCCCGCGAGAAGGGCTGGCGCCCCGACCAGTTCCCGCATGAGGAGGCCGTCCCCCTGTACGCCACCGCGGCTGCGCGCATGGGGGTGCAGCCGGCCACCTTGCCGCTGAGCGCCGCACAGTTCCGGCAAGCGCTGTCGCACGAGGAAATGGTGCGCACACGCGTGGGCATCGGCGGGCCGCAACCGGCGGAGGTTCAGCGGCAGTTGCAAGCCGCGCGCCAAAGCCTTCAGCAGGATGAGGCCTGGTTGCAGCAACGGCTGGCGGCCTTGGCGCAAGCTGAAGCGGCCCTGAACGCCAGCATGAGCAAGCTGGCCAGCCCCTGATCTGAGCAGCGGCTACTTCCCGATGCAAAAGCTGGAGAAGATGACGCCCAGAAGGTCGTCGGCACTGACCTGCCCCGTGATCTCGCCCAGCGCGTTGTGGGCGCTGCGCAGCTCTTCGGCCAGCAGGTCCAGCGCCGGTTCGCGCAGCTGCATTTGGGCCTGGGCCTGCGCCAGGTGCGCCGAAGAACGGTGCAAGGCCTGCAGGTGGCGCGTGCGGGCCAGGGCCACGCCTTCGGGCATGGCCTGCCAGCCTGCACGGGTCAACAAGGCCTGGCGCAGCGCCTCCAGGCCTGCGCCGGTTTGGGCCGACACCGCCAGGGCCCCGGTTGGACAGGCCTGTGGTGCCACCGCATCCGCTTTGTTGAAGACGGCCATCAGGCGATCCTGGGGCACCCCATGGGCCTGGAACGCTTGCACGATGGCCCGGTCGGCCTCATCGTAAGCGGCCTGGCCACAGCGCGCGAGGTCGCGCACAAACAGGACCGCATCGGCCCCGCGTATGGCCTCCCAGCTGCGCTGGATGCCGATGCGCTCAACCTCGTCGCTGGCCTGGTCGGCGTGCCGCAGCCCCGCGGTGTCCACCACATGCAACGGCACCCCTTGAATCTGTAGCGCCTGCTCGATGCGGTCGCGTGTGGTGCCGGCTACAGGTGTAACGATGGCCACGGCCTGGCCTGCCAGCGCGTTGAGCAGCGAGCTCTTGCCCACATTGGGCTGCCCGGCAATCACCACCCGCAACCCCTCGCGCAGCAGCACCCCCTGCCGCGTTTGGTTCATCACGTCCTGCAGCGCCCGCACGATGGCCTCAAGCTGCCCCTGGGCATCGGCCTTTTGCAGGAAGTCGATCTCTTCTTCGGGGAAGTCCAGCGTGGCCTCCACCAGCATCCGCAGGCGCAGCAGGCGTTGCGCCAGCTCGTCGATACCCGCTGAAAACGCACCCTGAAGGGACCGCGCGGCCGAGCGGGCAGCCGCCTGCGTGCCCGCGTCGATCAGGTCGGCAACCGCCTCGGCCTGCGCCAGGTCGAGTTTGTCGTTGAGGAAGGCCCGGCGTGTGAACTCGCCGGGCTCGGCCAGGCGCAAGTGCGGAAGAACGGGGCCTTGTTCACCCGCAGCGGCTGCGGCCTGCAAACAGCGCTGCACCAACATCTGCAGCACCACAGGCCCGCCATGGGCCTGCAGTTCCAGCACGTCCTCGCCGGTGTAGGAGTTGGGCGCCTCGAAGAACAGGGCCAAGCCCTGATCGATCGCCTGGCCCTGTTCGTCCAGGAACGGGGTGTAGGTGGCGCGCCGCGCCTCCAGCGGCCGGCCGCACAGGGCCTGCGCCAAGGGCTTCAGGCCGCGGCCCGACACCCGCAGGATGCCCACCGCACCACGACCCGGCGCGGTGGCCACCGCCACGATGGGGTCCAGGTCGCTGGGCATCACCCGCTACTTGCCCAGCACGCCCAATTGCTTGTTGATCATCCACTGCTGCGCAATCGACAGGATGTTGTTCGTCAACCAGTACAGCACCAGGCCGGCCGGGAAGAAGAAGAACATGAAGGAGAAGGCGATGGGCATGATCCACATCAGCTTGGCCTGCACGGGGTCTGGCGGCGTGGGGTTCAACCAGGTTTGCAGCAGCGAAGACGCGGTCATCAACAGCGGCAGGATGAAGTAGGGGTCTTTGGCCGCCAGGTCGCTGATCCAGCCCACCCACGGCGCGTTTCGCATCTCCACGCTGGACAGCAGCACCCAGTACAGGGCGATGAAGAAGGGCATCTGCACCAGGATGGGCAAGCAGCCGCCCAGCGGGTTGACCTTCTCTTCCTTGTAGATGCGCATCATTTCCTGCTGCATCTGCTGGGGATTGTCTTTGAGGCGCTCGCGCATTTCCATGATGCGCGGGTTGATCGCCTTCATCTTGCCCATGCTGCGGTAGGCGCTGGCGTTGAGCCAGTAGAACGCCGCCTTGAGCAGGAACACCAAGGCCACGATGGCCCATCCCCAGTTGCCGATCACACCATGCAGCATGTCGAGCAACCAGAACAGCGGCTTGGCCAGCACGGTGAACCAGCCGTAGTCTTTCACGAGCTCCAGGCCCGGGGCCAGCTCGGCGAGCTTCTTCTCCTCCTGCGGCCCGGCAAACAACCGCGCCTCATGGGCGACCTGCGCGCCGGGTGCCACGGCGCCCAGGGGCACGACCGTGGCGATGGAATACAGGTTGTCACCCACCTTGGCGGTGCGGTACTCGCGTGCTCGGCGCTCACCCACGATCCAGGCCGAGGCGAAATAGTGCTGCACCATCGCTACCCAGCCGTTGTCGGCCGACTTCTCGTGTTCGGCCTTGTTCTTTTCGATGTCCTTGAAGTCCAGCTTCTGGAACTTCTTGGCCTCGGTGTACAGGGCCGGGCCGGTGAAGGTGAAGTAAAAGGCCGACTCTCCCGGAGGCGAGTTGCCGTCTCGCACCAGCTGCAGGTAGAGCTGCGGTTCAATGGCCGCCTCGCCGCCGTTGAAGACCTCGTGTTTGACGCCAATGGCGTAGTCACCGCGCTTGAAGGTGTAGGTCTTGACGAGCTTGACGCCGCCTGCGGCCGCCGGCGTTTCGAAACGCACCACCTGGCTGGCCTGGCCGTCCTTGAGCTCGGTTTCCTGGCTGGCCAGCTGCAAGGTGCTCAGGTGGTTGGGCAGAGCCACACCCGCCTGGTTGGTGATCAGGCCCGTTTGGGCCAGGTACACCCGCTGCGCGGACTGGTCAAACAAGACCACCTGGCGGTCGGGGACCTCGGGGTCGCGGTGGCGCAGCAGTTCGAGCCTTTGCAGCTCGCCGCCCCGGGTGCTAAAGGTGGCCCGGACGAGGTCGGTGGTGACGGTGAGGGTTTGCGCTGCGGCCGAGGGCGCGCCGGCGGGGACCGCCGCTGCAGCGCCGCTGCCGGCGGCAAGCGCCGGTGTGGGCACGCCACCAGCCGAGGCTGCCGGCACGGCCGCAGGGGTGGCGCCCACAGGAGCCTGCGCCGCTGGCGCTGCGGCCTTGGGCGCTGCCGGCGAGAACATCGAGGGTTGCCCGTTGTGTTTTTGCCAGGCGTCCCACAGCAACACCAGGGACATCGTAAAGATCACCCACAACAGGGTGCGGCGCATATCGGTCATGGAGGGGGTCCGTTGACAGTGGAAGAGGACGCGGTGGGGACCGGGTCGTGGCCCCCGTCACACCAGGGGTGGCAGCGCAACACGCGCCAGCCGGCCAGCGCGGTGCCCCGCCAGGCGCCATGGTGTTCCAGGGCCTGCAAGGCATACACCGAGCAGGTGGGTGTGAAGCGGCATTGTGTGCCAAGCCAGGGGCTCAACAGCAGTCGATAGCCCTTGATGGGCCAAGACAGGACGCGGGCCATGGGGCTCATGGGCGGGTACCCCGTTGCCCGTGGCGCGTGATCGCGTGGCCCACCAGGCGCTGAAGTTCGTCGCGAACCGCTTGCTTGAGGGGTTCGGACGCCGCGCTGGGGAACAGGGTTCGGTCAAACCCCTGGCGCAGGCGCACCACCCAAATGCCCGCCGGCAGCCCCAATGCGCTGCCATGCTGGTCGGCCAAGACCTGGCGCATTTGGCGGCGGATCAGGTTGCGAGTCACGGCGCGGCGCGCGTGGCGCTTGGGGACCACGTAACCGGCCCACACCCCCAGCGCAGGTGACTGTCGGGGCTCGGTAGCGTCCCAGGCCGCCTCTGTCGGGGCTTGGGTTGACTTGTTCAAGGACTTGTCCACCGGGTTTTCAAGAGACTTATCCACAGGCCCTTGGGCCTTGGGGTCCCCCGCTGAGGATAACCCTGGTGCGCGGAGGTGCCGGCCGCGTGTGGAGGCCGGCTCCAGCAGGTGGTGCAAGGCGAAGTGCGGGGTTTTGGACAACCACGGCCCAGCCATTGCACGCTGGAAGTCTTCGGGCCTGTTCAGGCCCTGCAGTTTTGGGCGTTCGCCCAGAAGGAAAGGGGCGCTGGCCGGGTTCACCGGGCGCCCCTCATGGTCGATTCCTTCGGATGCTGCTGGATCGGGCGGCAACGCTGCGCTGCGACGGACGGCTCGGATGGCCGTACCGCCTCAGGCGGCCAGGCGCTTGCGGCCCTTGGCGCGGCGCGCACGGATCACGGCGCGGCCGCCGCGGGTCTTCATGCGAACCAGGAAACCGTGCGTGCGGGCACGGCGCGTCTTCGAAGGTTGGTAGGTGCGCTTCATGGTAGAGGCCTGAAATCGGGGAAACCCACTATTAGAACACCGTGCAGGCCACCGGTCAAACCGCGCGCAGCAGGCCCTGATCCCCGTGCCGCGATTGGTGGGCCTTGTCAAGGGGATGCGGCGGCAAAATTTCTGTGGATAACCCTGCTTCACGCGGCTGACGAATGTCTACAATGCCGTTGCTCGACCTCTTGTTATCCACAATGACCCCCGAATTCTGGGCCCGCTGTTGCGAGCGCCTGCTTGCCGAATTGCCCGAGCAGCAATTCAACACCTGGATTCGCCCCCTGGACCCCCCGGCGGTGGCCGCGCTGGAGGGTGTGCCCAACGGTCCCCAATGGGTGGCCCGCCTGGAGATGCCCAACCGCTTCAAGCTGGATTGGGTGCGTTCCCAATACGGCGCGCTGCTGCACCACATCATGAACGAGGTGGCGCAAAGCCCGGTTCGGCTGGATCTGGCCCTGGCGCCCCAGCGCAGCCCTGGGGTTGCCGGCGGCACCCACGCGCTGGGTTTTAACGGTGGCTCGGGCACCAATGGCTTGAACGGCGAAAAGGGCATCCCGGGTACAGCCCCTTCGCAGGCCCCTTCAGGCTTCGCCTCGGCCGCGGTGCACCCCGCGCCGAGCGCGGGCAACCGGCTGAACCCAGCGCTCACCTTTGAGTCCTTGGTGGCGGGGCGCGCCAACCAAATGGCCCGCACAGCGGCATTGCACGTGGCCGGTGCGCCCGGCCACATGTACAACCCCCTGTTCATCTACGGTGGCGTGGGGCTGGGCAAGACCCACCTGATCCATGCCGTGGGCAATGCGCTGCTCAAGGACAAACCCGGCGCGCGCATCCTGTACCTGCACGCCGAGCAGTTCATCTCGGACGTGGTGAAAAACTACCAGCGCAAGACCTTCGACGAACTCAAGGCCAAGTACCACCAGTTGGACCTGCTGCTCATCGACGATGTGCAGTTCTTTGCCGGCAAGGAGCGCACGCAAGAGGAGTTCTTCAACGCCTTTGAGGCGCTGCTGGCCAAAAAGGCCCACATCATCATGACCAGCGACACCTACCCCAAGGGGCTGGTGGACATCGACCAGCGGCTGACCAGCCGCTTTGATGCCGGGCTGAGCGTGGCCATCGAGCCGCCGGAGCTGGAGATGCGGGTGGCCATCCTGATCCGCAAGGCTGAAAGCGAGGGTGCGGCCATCCCCGAAGATGTGGCCTTTTTCGTGGCCAAAAACGTGCGCGCCAATGTGCGTGAGCTCGAAGGCGCCCTGCGCAAGGTTTTGGCCTACGCGCGCTTCACGCACAAGGAAATCACGATCAACTTGGCCCGCGAGGCCCTTAAAGACTTGCTGAGCCTGCAAAACCGCCAGATTTCCATCGAAAACATTCAAAAGACGGTTGCTGATTTCTACAAGATCAAGGTGGCCGACATGTATTCCAAGAAGCGGCCGCACTCGATAGCCCGGCCGCGCCAGATAGCGATGTACCTGGCCAAGGAAATGACCCAGAAGAGCCTGCCCGAGATTGGCGACAGCTTTGGCGGCCGTGACCACACCACGGTGCTGCACGCGGTGCGCAAGGTGGGCGGAGAGCGCCAAAAAGACACCGAACTCAACCAGCAGCTGCACGTCTTGGAGCAAACCCTCAAAGGCTGATGCAGCCGAACAAGTCTGGGGATAAATACGGTATGGATGCCGAACAAGTGCCCACTTGCCCACAGCCTCACGGGACGGCGGGAAATTGTTGTGTACCACTCCCGCGGCCATACCGGCTCCGTACCCAGGGTTGTGGAGGCCCCAAGTCCTTGAACAATCAGGTGAAAATACGGTTTTCCACAGCAGGTGGAAACCTCTATCCAGTTCTACCAATCTGAAAGATTGAAAACATGATGGTCGTGAAGGCGGCACAAGAACAGATCCTCAACGCCCTTCAGGCGGTGGCCGGCATCGTGGAGAAGCGTCACACGCTGCCCATCCTGGCCAACGTCCTGATCCGCAAGACCGGCAGCGAAGTGGAGTTCACGACATCGGACCTGGAGATCCAGGTGCGCACCCGTGCCGCTTTGGGTGGGGACGAGGCCACGTATGCCACCACGGTAGGCACACGCAAGCTCATCGACATCCTGCGCAGCCTGCCGGCCGAGCAAGTGGTGAGCTTGTCCACGACTCAGAACCGCTTGACCCTGCAAGGCGGCAAGAGCCGCTTCACGCTGCAAACCCTGCCGGCCGACGACTTTCCCCTGGTCAACGAGGCGGTGGACTTCGGGCCGGCCTTCTCCGTTCCCCAGGCCACGCTCAAAGCCCTGATCGGGCAGGTTCACTTTGCCATGGCGGTGCACGACATCCGCTACTACCTCAACGGTATCCTGTTTGTGGCCGAGAGCAAGACCTTGACCTTGGTGGCCACCGACGGCCACCGCTTGGCCCTGGCCCAGGCGCAGCTCGAACACGAAATGCCCAAGCAAGAGGTGATCTTGCCGCGCAAGACGGTGCTGGAACTCATGCGCTTGCTGCGCGACACCAAGTCCGCAGGGGAAGAACAAGCGCCCATCGAAATGCGCTTTGCGCCCAACCAGGCCAAGTTCAGCTTCTCGGGTTTGGAGTTCGTCACCAAGTTGGTCGAGGGCAAGTTTCCCGATTACAACCGCGTCATTCCCAAGAACCACAAGAACAAGATCACCTTGGGGCGCACCACGCTGCTGGCCTCCTTGCAGCGCGCAGCCATTCTCACCAGCGATAAGTTCAAGGGCGTGCGTTTGAACGTGGAAGCGGGCCTGATGAAGATTGCATCCAGCAACGCCGAACAGGAAGAAGCCAGCGAGGAGATTGAAGTCGACTACGCCGGTGATGCGATCGACATTGGTTTCAATGTCAACTACCTCATGGACGCACTGGCCAACATGACGCAGGACATGGTGACGGTGGAATTGCAGGATTCCAACTCGAGCGCGCTGTTGACCATTCCGCAGCAGGCGGGTTTCAAGTACGTGGTCATGCCCATGCGCATCTAGCGGCCCGGTTGTTCACGCGCCATCACGGCGTGGGTGCCCGCTGCAGGAAGGAATCCCGGCGGGCTTTTCAGTTTTTTGACCCAGTACCAAGCAGGGCCCCAGCGCCCCAGACTTCAACATGTCCGACCAGAACGCAGCGCCCGAACACAACCCCAGCCAAACCACCCCGGGTGCGCCTGCCGACACCGGTTATGGCGAAGGCAGCATCCAGATCCTCGAAGGACTGGAGGCGGTGCGCAAGCGCCCGGGCATGTACATCGGCGACACGAGCGATGGCACGGGCTTGCACCACCTGGTGTTCGAGGTGGTGGACAACTCCATCGACGAGGCCCTGGCTGGGCACTGTGACGACATCACGGTCACCATCCACACCGACAACTCCATCAGCGTCATCGACAACGGGCGGGGCATTCCCACCGGGGTGAAGATGGACGACAAGCACGAACCCAAGCGCTCGGCCGCTGAAATTGCGCTGACCGAACTGCATGCGGGCGGCAAGTTCAACCAAAACAGCTACAAGGTTTCGGGCGGCTTGCACGGTGTTGGCGTGTCGTGCGTGAACGCCTTGAGCAAGTGGCTGCGCTTGACGGTGCGGCGTGAAGGCAAGGTGCACCACATCGAGTTCCGCAAAGGCGTGCCACAAGACCGAGTGCTGGAGATGCGCGAAGGCTTTGAGGTGAGCCCGATGAAGGAGATCGGTGACACCGACAAGCGCGGCACCGAGGTCCACTTTCTGCCAGACACCGACATCTTTCAGCAAAACAGCGAGTACCACTACGACATCCTGGCCAGGCGCCTGCGCGAACTGTCCTTTCTGAACAACGGCGTGAAGATTCGCCTGGTCGATGAGCGGCACAACAAGGAAGACTTGTTTGCCTACGCCGGCGGTGTGAAGGGCTTTGTGGAGTTCATCAACCAGGGCAAGACAGCGCTGCACGGCAACATCTTCCACGCCATGGGCGACAAGGTGTCCGAGCAAGGCACCAACATCGGTGTGGAAGTGGCCATGCAGTGGAACAACGGCTACAACGAATCGGTGCTGTGCTTCACCAACAACATTCCGCAGCGCGATGGGGGCACCCACCTCACCGGTTTGCGCGCGGCCATGACGCGGGTGATCAACAAGTACATCGAAGACAACGAACTGGCCAAGAAGGCCAAGGTGGAGATCAGCGGCGACGACATGCGCGAAGGCCTGGCCTGCGTGGTCAGCGTCAAGGCGCCTGAGCCGAAGTTTTCCAGCCAAACCAAGGACAAGCTGGTGAGCTCGGAGGTGCGCGCCCCGGTGGAAGACATCGTGGGCCGCCTCTTGACCGATTGGCTCTTGGAGAGCCCCAACGACGCCAGGCAGGTGTGCAGCAAGATCGTGGAAGCGGCGCGCGCCCGTGAAGCCGCCCGCAAGGCCCGCGAAGCCACCCGCAAAACCGTCATGGGGGGCATGGGGCTGCCCGGCAAGCTGGCCGATTGCCAAGAGAAGGACCCGGCACTCTGCGAGATCTACATCGTGGAGGGCGACTCGGCCGGCGGCTCGGCCAAGCAAGGGCGTGACCGGAAGTTCCAGGCCATCCTGCCCTTGCGCGGGAAGATCTTGAACGTGGAGAAGGCGCGCTTTGACAAGTTGCTCAGCAGCGACTCCATCCTCACCCTGATCACCGCGCTGGGCACGGGCATTGGCTCTGAAGAGTTTGATGTGGACAAGCTGCGCTACCACCGCGTGATCATCATGACCGACGCAGACGTGGACGGCGCGCACATCCGCACCCTGCTCTTGACCTTCTTCTACCGCCAGATGCCCGCCTTGGTGGAGCGTGGCCACATCTACATTGCCCAGCCGCCGCTGTACAAGGTCAAGCACGGCAAGCACGAGCAGTACCTCAAGGACGGGCACGAGCTGGACGCCTTCTTGCTGAAGGTGGCCATCGACGGGGCACGCGTGGAGCCGGGTGCGGGGCGCGCGGCCATCAGTGGAGAGGCCCTTGCAGAGATGGCACGTCAGTACGTGGAAGCCACCAACGTGATCGACCGCCTGTCGGCCTGGATGGATGTGGAGGCGCTGCGCGCCATCAGCGACGGCCTGACCTTGAACCTGGACACGGCCGAAGCCGCCGCAGCATCGGCGGCAGCCCTTCAGGCGGCGCTACACGATGCGGTGGTGGAAAGCGCCTACGACGCGCGAACCGACAAGCATGTGCTGCGCATTGGCCGGCGCTTCCATGGCAACCTCAAAACCAGCGTGATCACCGCCGACTTTGTGCACGGGGCCGACTACGAGGTGCTCAGCCGCGCCGGCGTGACCTTCAAGGGCTTGCTGACCGAAGAGGCCGTGGTCAAGCGCGGTGAGGGCGAAAAGCAAAAAGAACACAAGGTGGCCGACTTCCGCGCCGCCATGGCCTGGCTGATGCTGCAGGCCGAAGGCGCGGTGGGCCGCCAGCGCTACAAGGGCCTGGGCGAGATGAACCCCGAGCAGCTGTGGGAGACCACGATGGACCCGACTGTGCGGCGCTTGTTGCGGGTGCAGATCGAAGACGCCATCGAAGCCGACCGTGTGTTCACCATGCTCATGGGCGACGAGGTGGAGCCGCGGCGCGACTTCATCGAGACCAATGCGCTGAGGGCTGCGAACATTGACGTTTGAGACCCAGCGCTGCTGATGCAGCGCGGGTTAGTCCGCGGCCTTGATGGCGGCCAGCACGAAGTCGTAATCGAGGGTGCAGAAGGCGCCCGGCATCACCCGGCCATCGGGCGCGGTGCCGGCACCATGGCGCACGAAGTCGGCCACCAGCGAAGGCCGCACACCGAAGACGGCGTCGTCGCCCAGCACGGCGCTTTGCCGATCAAAGATGTGGGTGACCAGCGGCCGCTGGCCGGGGGCTACGATGCGAAAGTGCAGGTGCGCCGGGCGCATGCTGCGGCCGGTGGTGGCGCGCAACATCGAAATGGCGGTGCCGTCCTGCGGGATGGGGTAGTCCACCGGCATCACCGACCAGAAGTGCCAGCGGCCATCGGCGCCGGTGGTGAGCTGGCCGCGGGCCCAGGCGCCCTTTTCCTCAAAGCCGTCCTGCACGTCGTAGAGGCCGCGGTCATCGGAGTGCCACACGTCGATCACCGCGCCGGCCACGGGCCGGCCTTCCTCGTCGAGCACCTGGCCCTGCGCATGCAGCGGCGTGCCCACGGCGCCGGCGCTGATGTCGCTGCCCATCTCGAAGTGCGGCGCGTCTTCCACCAGGAAGGGACCCAGCAGCGTGGCCTCGGTGGCGCCTTGCGGGCGCCGGTAGTCTTGCGTGACGGTGAGCATGGAAAGGCCCAGCGCGTCGGAAAAGATGATGAACTCGTTGCGGCCCGGGGCGCACCACTTTCCGGTTTCCTCCAGCAGCTGCATCGCTTTGAGCCACTCCTCGGACGTGAGCTTCACATCCTTGGCGAAGGCGTGCAGGTGTTGGACCAGCGAGAGCATGATTTGCCGCAGGCGCGGGTCGGGCGTTTCTTCGAAGCGGCGCAGCACTTCCTGGGTGATCTGCTCGGTGGTGTCGTAGGGGGTGTTCATGGGGCCCGGTCCTGTAGGGGTTGCGGTTGGGGTGCGGGGTGGGGTTCGGCCTGGAAATCGGCGGCCCGGCGCAGCAGCTCGTCGGCGGGCTGGAGGCGGTACTTGGCGATCTTCATGGAGCCGGTGTGGGGCAGGCTGTCCACCAGCACCACATAGCGCGGGCGCTTGAGCGGGGCCAGTCTTTGGCAGGCATGGGCATGAACCGCCTGCGGCGTAAGCGCGGTGCCGGCTCGGGGCACCACGGCGCACAACACCTCTTCTTCGCCCAGCACACTGGGCACGCCGATGGTGGCGCATTCCTGCACATCGGGGTGGGAGGCAATGGCGGTGTCGATCTCGGCGCCGGAGAGGTTTTCTCCGCGGCGGCGGATGATGTCTTTTTGCCGCGCGTGGAAAACGTAGTAGCCGTCGGCGTCTTGCCGGGCCAGGTCTCCGGTGAGGAACCAGCCGTCTCGAAAAGCGGCCGCTGTTTGGGCCGGGTCGCGCCAGTAGCCCTGCATCAGGGTGGGTGTGCGCACCACCAGCTGGCCCACCTCGCCCGGTGCCACATCGCACCCCGCGTCGTCGATGAGTCGCACCCGTGGACTTTCAATGGCCGGATCGGGGTGCACCGACAGGACGCCCATGGTGCCCAGCTTGTGGGGCCCCAGGAAGGGATTGGCCAACACGCCGGGAATCTCGGTCATGCCGTAGCACTCGATCAGGGTGGGCACGCCGAAGCGGCCGGTGAAGGCCTCCTGCAGGCTGCGGTTCAGCGGCGCAATGAACATCTTGCGCAAAGCGTGGTCTGGCACGAACTCTTCGGGTGGTCGGCGCGCCAGGATGGCCGCGGCCGACATGATCACGTTCACTTCCGTGGCCCGTGTGTCGGCCACGGTGCGCCAGAAGGTGGAGGCGGAAAACCGCGCTACGAGGATGAGCGTGCCACCACAGGCCAGCGTACCGCCCAGCGAATACATCAGCGCATTGATGTGAAACAGCGGCAGCACGCACAGCACCCGTTCAGAAGGCTGCAGGTACAGGCGTTGCACGAAGGCTTCGGCCGTGAGCACATAGGTGCGCTGGCTGTGCATGACACCCTTGGGAAAGCCGGTGGTGCCCGAGGTGTAGAGGATGAAGAGCGTGTGGTCGGCGGTGCCGCGTCGGGTGTGGGCGTCGGGTCTGGAGGTGGACCAGGGCATCAGCGGCGTGGATGGCGGCGATGGAGGGCCGGCCTCGGGTGTTTGCAGCACCGTCACCCAGGGGCGGGTTGCAGGGCGTTCGTTGCGCGCGGCCAGCGCCTGCTGCACCCGCTGCAGGGCCGGTTCTGAACACAGGACGCCGGCCACGCCAGCATGTTCGAAGATGTAGCGGGCGTCGTCGGCCGACACATCGGGGTTGCAGGGCACGAGGATGGCCCCCACCCGGGCGCAGGCCACCAGCAGCACGGGTGTTGCCGGGTGGTTGTAGGCCATGAGGCCCACGCGGTGGCCTTCCCCGATGCCCTGTTCCTGCAGCCAAGCCACGGCGCGGTCGGCCTGTTCGGCGAACTGCGACCAGCTCAGGCAGGCGCCTTCGGCTTCCACCACCACCTGATCGGCCAAACACGGCAGGCGGGCGGCGAAGAAGCCGTCCAGCGAGAAGTCGTGCGCCGCAAAGCGACCCAGCACGTCCAGGGGTGGGATCACGGGGTGGGGCCGGGCAGTGGCCCGTCGTAATGCATGGCGCGGTCGGCGGCGGCGGCCAGCTTGAAGCCGATCGGGCGGGCCTGCTCTTCCAGCAGATGCGCCACCAGCGAGCCGGTGCGTGCCAACAGCGGGATGCCCTTGAGCGCGCCGATGGGGTAGCCCGCGTCCAGCAACACCGCGGGAATGGCCGCCGACACATTCATGGGAAATGGCTTTCCATAGACCGGCAGCACCTGCGAGGCCAGCGCGCGCAGGGCGGCCACGTGTGCACCGGCCAGGCCCCATTCGTCGGCCAGGGCGAGCAGCTTGTCGGCCCGCGGGTCGCCCTGCTTGTGCACCGGGTGACCAAAACCAGGGAGGGGCGCGCGGGCAGCCTTGAGGGCCTGAAGCTCTTCGGCGGCGATGGCGCTGAGCAGATCCTGGGCATCGGCCACGCGGCCTTGGGGGCTGGGCAGGCGACTGGTGCAGGCCTCGACGATGCGCGCCAGCAGCAGCCCGGCGGTTTCAGAGGCCCCCAGGATCACCGGCCCGCAGCCCAGGAGGCCCGCGGCCACGGCGCCTTGCAGCGCATCGGGCGCAGCCGCATGCGTCATGCGGGCGGCTTGCACCGAGGGCACGAGGCCATGTTCGGCAATGGCCACCATCGTGGCGTCGGCGGCGCGGACCAGGTTCGCGCTGGGGGTTTGGCCGGTGAGCAGAAACAGGAAATAGGCGGTGAAGGACTGCTGGCCCAGGACATCGCGGCACAGGTCCCGGCCGCGCACGATGATGCGGTCAGGCTCGACCTGCGCCATGTGGGTGCTGCCCTGAGGGGTGAAGGCGCTTGAGACGCCCGGGGTGTTGGAATCGCTGGCCTTGCTCATGGTGGGGAAGGATAGTGCCTGGCCTTGTGTTTGAGTATGGGGGGGCTCCCGCGCTGGTAGCCCCATTGATGGCCGATGAACGTGGCGTGCCCATGACGGAAGCACCATTCGGGAAGTCCCCGTGCAGACGAGGTCCGTTTCGGTGCCATCTGTCGGTAGCATTACGGTGTTTCGGTATGGATGGAGCGTCACGATGCAAGCCGGGTCAAAGTTGTCTTCTGCGTGGGTCGCCCTGGCCGTAGCGGTGCTGGCGTGCGCAAGCGGCGGCGCGGCCCGGGCCGGCACCGTCACCGTCGTCACCTCCTTCCCCAAGGAACTGACCCAGGCCTACAAGACAGCCTTCGAAAGGGCCCACCCGGGCATACGCCTGGAGATCCTGAACAAGAACACTGTTCAGGGCATGGCCTATGTCCGGGAACTGCCCGCAGGCCAGCGGCCGGATGTGTTCTGGGCCTCCGCGCCCGATGCCTTTGAGGTGCTGGCCGGCCAGGGCCTGCTCGAGGCCATCCCTGACCTGGTGAACAAGGCCGCGCCGGCCAAGGTGGGGGCGTATCCCATCAACCCGTCGGACCTGAAGTACCTGGGCCAGGCCCTGGCCGGCTACGGGATCATGTGGAACACCCGATACGTGGCGGCCAACAAGCTGCCCCCGCCCAAGCAGTGGGCCGAGCTGGTTAGACCGGTGTACTTCGGCCATTTGGCCATGAGCTCGCCTTCGCGCTCGGGCACCACCCACCTGACGGTGGAGACCCTGCTGCAAGGCGAGGGCTGGGAGAAGGGCTGGTCGCAGATGCTGCAGATCGCGGGCAACTGTGCGGCCATCACCGAGCGCAGCTTCGGGGTGCCCGACGGTGTGAACAACGGCCAGTTCGGCATCGGGTTGGTCATCGACTTCTTCGGGTTGGCGGGCAAGTATTCGGGCTTCCCGGTGGATTTTCATTACCCCGATGTGACCAGCGTGGTGCCGGCCAACATCGGTTTGGTGGTGGGTGCGAAGAACAAGGACGAGGCCAAGCGCTTCATCAGCTACAGCGTCTCGCTGGAGGGGCAGCAGCTGCTGTACGACCCCAAGATTTCGCGCCTGCCCATCCTGCCGCCCGAGGCGATGACGGCCGCTGGCGTCAAGGTTCCCGCGGGCTATCCCAACCCCTTTGAGATTGCCAAGCGCGCCAAGGTGCAGTTCAACTCCGACCTCAGCGAAGCCCGCTACAACGTGGTCTCAGCGGTGTTTGACCAAACCATCACCTTCCGTCTGAAGGAGTTGCAGGCGGCCACCAAGGCCATCCACGCAGGTGAGGCGGCGCTGGCCAAAAAGCCCAACCCCAAGGCGGCGCAGCTGCTCAAGGATGCGCGCGAGGCGGCCTACACCCCCGTGGTGGACACGGCCAAAGTGGGCGACCAGGCCTTCTTGGCGATGTTTGCCGCCAACAAGAAGGACGCGGCGGTGAACAAGGGCGTTACCGCGCTTGAAAACCACTGGAACACCAGCGCCAAGCAAAACTATGAGCGCGCCCGCAGCTTGGCAGAGCAGGCCCTGGCCGCGCTGAAGTAAGCCCAGCCGATGCGCCACGGTTTGGGGGTGTGGGCGGCCGGCGGCCTGGTGCTGGCCTTTTTGCTGCTGTTCTTTGTGTTCCCGGTGGGCCTGGTGTTTGTCACCGCCTTTCTGGACGCCAACAACCACCCCACCCTCAGCCATTTCGCCGCCTTCTTCGGCCAGGCGCTCATGCGCGAGGCCTTTCTCAACAGCCTGTACGTGGCGGTGATGTCGGCGCTGTGGGCCGCGGTGCTGGCGGTGCCGCTGGCCGTGCTCACGGTGCGCTTCAAGTTTCGCGGCGCGCTCTTGATTCAAACGCTGGGCGTGTTGCCGCTGATCATGCCGCCCTTTGTAGGCGCGGTGTCGCTACAACTCATCTTCGGGCGCAGCGGCACGGTCAACCTGCTGCTGCAGGAGTATCTGGGCTTCACGCTGCCCATCATGGAGGGTTTGAACGGGGTGGTTTTTGTGGAGGCTATCCACTATTTCCCCTTCATCCTGATGAACCTCACGGTGGCCTTGCGCAACATTGATGGCGCGATGGAAGAGGCGGCGCTGAACCTGGGCTGCCGGGGCTGGCGACTGTTCTGGCGCGTGGTGTTTCCGCTGTCGCTACCCGGCTTTGTGGCCGGTGCTTCCTTGGTGTTCGTGAAGGTGTTCGACGACCTGGGCACGCCCTTGGTGATGGGGCAGACCAATCTGCTGGCGCCCCAGGCGTATCTGCGCATCACCCAGGTGGGCCTGGAAGACCCGCTGGGTTATGTGATCAGCGTGATCATGATCGGGTTTTCGATCGCGGCCATGGCTTTGTCGGCACGGGCGCTCAAGGGGCGTGACTTTTCGACGCTGCAAAAAGGCGGCACCGGCTTGCAGCGCCGCGAGCTGTCCTGGTGGGGGTCGGTGGGGGCCTATGCCTGGATCGGCTTGGTGCTGCTGGTGACCTTGTCGCCGCACGTGGGCGTGTTGCTGCTGTCGTTTGCCCAGGTCTGGAGTTTTTCCCCGCTGCCCGACGCCTACACGCTGGCCCACTACGCCACAGTCTTCAGCGAGAGCAGCGGCATGATTCGCAACACCTTGCTGTATTGCGGCCTGGCCGCGCTCTTGGATGTGGTGCTGGGGGTGACGATTGCCTACCTGATTCTGCGCACACGGCTGCCCGCGCGTCAGTGGCTGGACTGGATCGCCACGGCCTCGCTTGCGGTGCCGGGCATCGTGCTGGCCATCGGCTTTCTGCGCCTGTTCAAAGGGGTTACGGTGCCGGGCACCGAGATGCTGATCACCGGCACCTGGGTGGCCATCATGCTGGCCTATGCGGTGCGGCGGCTGCCCTATGCGCTGCGCAGTTGCATGGCGGCCCTGCAGCAGTTGCATGTGTCCCTGGAAGAGGCCGCGCAAAGCCTGGGCGCCACACGCGGGCGCACCATCCGTCGCGTGGTGGTGCCGCTGATGGGTGGTGGCATCTTGGCCGGTTTTGTGACCAGCTTCATCACGGCAGCGGTGGAGTTGTCGGCCACGATTCTCTTGGTGTCTGCAGACTCTCAGGCGCCCATGAGTTACGGCATTTATCTGTACATGCAAAGCGTGGCTGGGCGAGGCCCGGGTGCGGCCTTGGGCGTGCTGGCCATCGTGGTGGTGGCCCTGGGCACCTATGTGTCGCATGTGGTGGTGGAGCGGTCGCAGGCGCAAAAGGTTCAATCATGAAGAAGGTCAGTGTTCAGTGCCGCCACATCCGCCTGTCCTATGGCGCCACCGAGGTGCTGCGTGATGTGAGCTTGGACATCGCGCCGGGCGAATTCTTCGCCTTGTTGGGCCCCTCGGGTTCGGGCAAGAGCTCGCTGCTGCGCCTGATCGCGGGCTTCAACCGGCACACGCAAGGACAACTGTTGGTGGACGGCCAGGACATCACGTCGCTGGAGACCTGGCAGCGCCCGGTGGGCCTGGTGTTTCAGAACTACGCCCTATGGCCGCACCTGAGCGTGTGGGACAACGTGGCCTTCGGCCTGGTGGAGCGCCGCGTGGACAAGGCTCAGGCGCAAGCCCGGGTGGGGGAGGCCTTGGAACTGGTGGGCCTGTCGGCCTTTGGGCACAGGCGGCCTTCGCAGCTGTCGGGCGGCCAGCAGCAGCGCGTGGCCCTGGCGCGCACCTTGGTGGTGGAGCCGCAGGTGCTGCTGCTCGACGAGCCTTTGTCCAACCTGGACAAGACCCTGCGGGTGCAGATGCGCCAAGAGCTGCTGGCGCTGCAGCGGCGCCTCGGCCTGACCACCATCTTCGTGACCCACGACCAGGAAGAGGCCATGACCACGGCCGACCGCATGGCGGTGCTGGACCAGGGCGTGGTGCAGCAGGTGGGCACGCCCATGCAGCTGTACGAGGAGCCGGCCAATGCGTTCGTGGCGCACTTTGTGGGCACCATGAACGCCTTGCCCGTGGTGGTGCAGGCGCAGCCCGAAGGCGTCGAGGACCCACAAGGGAGCTGGCGGGTCTCGATTCCGGGGTTGCCAGAAGCCCCCACTTCGTGTGCGCTGCGCCCGGCTGCCGGCGCCGGCTTGGCCCGTGGCGCTGCTGCCTGGCTGTGTAGCCGCCCACACCATGCGGTGCTGCAGGAGCCTGGCGTGCCGGCTGCGGCCACCCATCTGTGGATGCAGGCCCAGGTGCAAGACCGCGAGTTCCTGGGGGCCTTCGTGCGCTACCACCTGGTGCTGCCCGGTACACCAGGCTGGACGCTGCAGGTCGACGAGGCGCACCGCGCGGGCCAATCTGAGCGCCTGCCGGGGCAAGCCCTGATGGTGGGTGTGGACTTGTCCCAAGCGCGCTTGCTGCCGCGCTGAGCAGCGCGCCGTTGTGGGCGACCACCCCAGGGTTTATCCTTCGTCCTTTGCACCGTCCGTCGGCCCCAGCTGCACCTTGTCGCGGGGCGCTGGAAGGGTCCGGGCATTTGCGGTTCCATGGGCCCTTGCTCTTTGAGCGGAGAACAAACTTGAATCATGGATGGATGAAGGCCTCGTTGGGCCTGGCTTCGTTGTGCGCCGTTTCGATCTTGGCTGCCTGCGGGGGTGCTGACAAGCCTCAGGCCGCACGCGATGCACAAGGCACGCAAACGGCCGAGCCCGCCGTCCTGAGCTTGGGCCGCGAGGACATTTGGGTGGCTGGGCGCAACGGGGCTGCGGCCACCGCGCCGGTGTTGACGGGCGCCATCCAGGCTGAGCGGCGAGCCGACTTGCGGGCCGAAGTGGGTTCCGTGGTGCAGCGCGTGTTGCGCGACAACGGCGAGCCCGTCAAGCGCGGTGAGTTGCTCGTCAAGCTCGACGATGCGGCCATCCGAGACGCCTTGCTGTCGGCCGAGGAGGCCTTGCGCGCGGCCGAGCGTTCATTTGAAGGCGCTGAGCGCACCTTTCAGCGCTTGAAGTCGCTGCAGGCCCAGGGCATGAGTTCGGTGCAGGCCATGGAGGATGCGGAAGTACGCCGCAACCTGGCGCAAAGCGAGCAGGTGGCGGCCAAAGCGCGGGTGTCCACCGCGCGCCAACAGCTGGAGCGCACCGAGGTTCGCGCGCCCTTTGATGGCATCGTGGCCTCGCGCAAGGTGTCCTCGGGCGACACGGCCACCATGGGTAAAGAGTTGGTTCAGGTGATCGACCCGGCCAGCCTGCGGATGGAGGCTCTGGTGCCGGCCGAGCGGGTGGGCGAGTTGCGCGTGGGTCAGGCCGTGAAGGTTCGGGTTCAGGGTGTGGAGCCCGCGGACCGCGAGGGGCGCATCCGCCGCATTGATTCCGTGGCCCAGCCCGTGTCTCGCCAGGTGGCGGTGGTGGTGGATTTGCTCAGCGGTCCGGGCCGCAGCGGCTTGATTGCCGGCTTGTACGCGGAGGGTTCGGTGGATGTGCAGGCGCCCACCGTTTTGGCGCTGCCAGAGACCGCCTTGGTGCGCGACGGCGACAAGATGACCGTGTGGGCCCTGCAGGGCGGCACGCTCAAGCGCGTGCAGGTCACGGTGGCGCCGCGCGATGTGCGCACGGGCCTGTTCGTGGTGACCCAGGGCTTGAAGGCCGGGGACCAGGTGTTGCGCAGCCCGGGCAGCCGTCCGGTGGATGGCCAGCGCTACACCGTGCGCGAGGGCTGAGCGATGTTTTTGTCGAACTTCAGTGTCCGCCGGCCGGTGGCCACGGTGGTGATCATCGTGGGCCTGATGGCGCTGGGCTTGCTGGCCTTGAGCAAGCTGAAGGTCAATGAACGTCCCGATGTGGCACTGCCACTGTTGGTGGTGAACATTCCCTACCCCGGCGCATCGCCGGAAACCGTGGAGCGCGAACTCCTCAACCGGGTGGAGAAGTCCCTTCAGTCCGTGACGGGCGTGCGCGAGGTGAGGTCCAGCGCCAATGAAGGCGGAGCTTCCCTGCAGGTCTTCTTCGAGTTCGGCAAGAACTTGGTCGAGGGTGCGGACGAGGTGCGCAACGCCCTGGGATCGGTGCGGTACAAGCTGCCCACCGAAATCCGTGAGCCGGTGATCGTGCGCATCGATCCCTCGGCCCAACCCATCATGCAGGTGGCGGTGTCTTCCAGCGTCCAGACCCATGCCGTGATTTCTCGGCTGGTGGAAGACCAGTTGGCCGACCGTTTTCGAGCACTCTCGGGCGTGGCGCAGGTGAACGTGTATGGCGCCTTACGCCGTGAGCTCAGCGTGTTGCTGCAGGCGCAGAAGATGCGGGAGTTGAACGTCACCGTCAACGAGGTGATCAATGCCCTGCGCCAACAGAATGCCGCTGCCCCGGTGGGCAAGGTACGAGGCACGCTTGAAGACCAAAGCATTCGCCTCTTGGGCCGACTGGAAAAGCCCGAAGAGTTTGCGCAGATCGTGGTGCGGCGTAACGGCGCAGAGCTGGTTCGCCTGGGCCAGTTGGCCGTGATTCAAGACGGGTTTGCGGAGGTCACGTCGCTCAGCCAGCGCAATGGGAAGCCCAATGTCGGCATGTCGATCGTGCGCTCGCGCGAGGCCTCGACGGTGTCGGTGGCCGACGAGGTCCGGGCCTTGGTCAAGGCCATACAGGCTGAACTGCCCGAGGGCACGTCGATTGCCGTCACTGAAGACGGCGGTAAGAACGCCCAACGCAGCCTCAACAACGTCATCGAGGCCTTGGTCTTGGGCGCTGTGCTCACGGTGTTCGTGGTGTATGTGTTCTTGAACTCCTGGCGATCCACCCTGATCACGGCCCTGTCCCTGCCCACCTCGGTGCTGACCGCCTTCATTGCGGTGTGGTTGTGCGGTTTCACGCTCAACTTCATGACGCTCTTGGGCTTGTCCCTGGCCATCGGCGTGCTGATCGACGACGCCATCGTGGTGCGCGAGAACATCGTGCGACACATGGAGCGTGGGGCCGACCGGGTGACGGCGGCGTTGCAGGGCACGGCCGAAATCGGCCTTGCCGTGGCGGCCACCACGTTTTCTATCGTTGCGGTGTTCATTCCGGTGGCCTTCATGCCCGGTATTTCAGGCGAATGGTTCAGGCCCTTCGGCTTGACGGTGGTGGCTTCGGTGCTGGTGAGCTTGGTGATTTCCTTCACGCTGGACCCGATGCTGTCGGCCTACTGGGGTGACCCCCCGGGCCACAAGCATGTGCCCAAGAAGGGTCTGACGCGTCTGCTGCAGCGTTTCAATGACTGGTTTGACCACCTGGCCGACCGTTATGGCCGCGTGATCGAGTGGGCGCTTCACCACCGGCGGTGGATGACGGTGTTTGCACTGCTGAGCTTTGTGGGCGCGATCGCCTTGCAGGGCAAGTTCGGCGGAACGAGCTTCCTGCCCGTTTCGGACTACGGCGTCTTGGCCATCGACGTGCGCACGCCGCCGTCGTCGAGCTTGGAATATGCGCGGCGCAAGGTGGAGGCCGCTGCCGCACTCGCACGCGAGTTGCCAGAGACCAAGGCCACCAACGCGCAGGTCAACGTCAATGGCGGCCGCGTTTATGTGGACCTCGGGGATCGAAAGTCCCGCAAGCGCTTGACGGTCGAGGTGGCCAAGGACCTGCGAAGCAAGATCGAGGTGTTGGTGGGCGCGGAGTATTCGGTGCTGGACGACTTGGCCGGGGGTGCACAAAAGCCCGTGCAGGTGCGCTTCACGGGCCCGGACTCCCGCAAGCTGCTGCAGTTGACGGAAGACTACATGGACCGCTTGCGACAAGTGCCCGGTGCGGTGGACGTGTCCTTGTCGCTGCAGTCCCCACAAAACGAGTTGCAGATTGAGCTGGACCGCGGATTGGCCGCGGCGTTGGGCATCTCCACGGGCGATGTGACCAGCACCCTGCGGGTTGCGTTTGCCGGTGTGGAAGCGGGTGATTGGGTAGACCCCTCGGGCGAAGCCCGCGATGTGGCCGTGCGGCTGATGCCCGCCGACAGGCTGGATGCCAGCCACATCGAGCGGCTGCCCGTGCCCATCGGCAACACGGGGCAAACCGTGCCTTTGGCGCAGATTGCCACCGTGACCATGGGCAAGGCCCCGTCCCGTATCGAGCACATCGACGGCAAGCGCAGTGTGGGCGTGGCAGCCAATGTGCAGGGCCGCTCGCCGGGCGAGGTGACGGCCGATGCGGTGAAGCTGGCCAAGTCCATGAATTTCCCGCCGGGCTATGAAATCGACCTGGCCGGGGCTTCCAAGGACCAGCAGGAAGTCTTCAAGCAGATGGGTATCGCCTTGGTGTCGGGCGTGGCGCTGATGTATCTGATCCTGGTGATGCAGTTCGGCTCGTTCACCGCGCCTATGGCGGTGATGCTGTCGCTGCCCTTGTCGTTGATTGGGGTGGTGGTGGCCCTGTTGTTGACGGGCTCAACGCTGAACCTGATGAGCCTGATCGGGGTGATCATGCTGATGGGTTTGGTGGCGAAAAACGCCATCTTGCTGCTGGATGCGGCGCGGGTGCTCCAGGCCGAAGGGGTGGACCGCGAGGAGGCCTTGATGACGGCGGGCCGCAAGCGCTTAAGGCCGATCTTGATGACGACCTTCGCGCTGATTGCGGGCATGCTGCCGGTGGCCATTGGCATGGGGCAAGGCGGAGAGTTCTACCGGCCCATGGCCGTGGCCATCATTGGCGGCACCATCACCTCCACCATCCTCACGCTGTTGGTGATCCCCAGCTTCTACGACTCGATCGAGCTGATGCGCGACCATCTGTTCGAGAAGTTCAACCGGCGCAACCAGGCCCGAGGAACGCCTTGGGCGGTGGTGGTGACGGGGCTGGAGATTCTGGCCACCTTGGTGCTGTTGCGGATGGTGTGGCGAATGGCGATGGGCTTGTGGCGACGGCTCAGGGGCCGCCGCGCCTTGACGGCTGCCTAAGTCCGCCTTCGCCGCTTTGCAATGGCGAACAGCGCCCCGGGCAGGCATGCTCGGGGCATGAGCTCCAAAGCCACCGCCGCTTCTGTGGGCCTGGGCGCACGCGCAGCCCTGTTCGTACCCGCCACCCGAGCCGACCGCATCCCCAAGGCCCTGGCCAGCGGGGCCGATGCGGTCATCGTGGACCTCGAAGATGCGGTGGCTCCGCAAGACAAGGACTCGGCACGTGCAGCCTTGGATATGGCGCTGGCGGGCGAACTCCGCGCCAGCGCCTCGGCAGGGTCTGCTGGCCCGGCACTGTGGGTTCGCGTGAACGCCGGCGCCCCGTGGAGCGATCAAGACCTGGCCCTGTGCGCACGCCATGCGGCGGTGCAGGCGGTGGTGGTGCCCAAGGCCGAAAGCGCGCAGCAGATGCAGGCGGCCTTCGAGGCGTGTGCGCGCAAGCCACTGGTGGCGCTGATTGAGACGGCTGAAGGTTACGCGCGGCGCGATGACGTGGCCTCTCATCCAGCCGTCAAGCGGCTGGCCTTTGGCTCTATCGACTTTCAACTGGACCTGGGCATCAGCGGTGAAGGGGACGCCCTGTTGGTGTTTCGCAGCGGCTTGGTGCTGGCCTCTCGCTTGGCCGGGCTGCCCTCGCCGCTGGATGGCGTGACGGTGGAAGTGGCCAACCTTCAGGTGGTGGCTGCGGACGCTGCGCGTGCCCGTGCCCTGGGCTTTGGCGGCAAGCTGTGCATCCACCCGCAGCAGGTGGGGCCTGTGAACGAGGCCTTCAGCCCAAGCCCCGCGGACATCGAGTGGGCGCAGCGGGTGGTGGCCGCCTGTGAGGCCTCAGCCGGCGCGGCCGTGGCGGTGGACGGCAAGATGGTCGACAGGCCCGTTCTGCTGCGCGCGCAGGCACTGTTGGCGCAGCGGCGCTAGCGCGGCCCGTTCAGCCGTGGTACTGGATCACCGTCTTGGTGGTGCTCATTTCCTCGAGTGCCAGCAGGCCCTTTTCCCGCCCATGCCCGCTGCGCTTGGTGCCCCCGAAGGGCAGTTCCACCCCACCACCGGCGCCGTAGCAATTGATGAAGAGCTGACCGGCCTTCACGGCCTTGGCCACGCGGGTTTGGCGGCTGCCGTTTTCGGTCCACACTGCCGCCAGCAGGCCGTAGGGTGTGCCGTTGGCCAGGGCGATGGCGTCGGCTTCGTCCTTGAACGGGAAGGCCGCCAGCACCGGGCCGAACACTTCCTCGCAGGCCAGTTGCGCATCACGCGGCACGGGGCCGAAGAAGGTGGGGGTGACCCAATGGCCCGCGGGTGACACACCGCTGGCAATCGTGCCCTGCGCCAGCACGGGAATGCCGGCGGCCGTGGCTGCGGTGATGTATCGGTTCACGCGGGCCTGTTGCGCGGGGTTCATCACGGGCCCACAGTCGAAGTCCATCTCGGGGGTGCCCACGCGCACCTGGGCGTAGGCGGCGGCCACCTGCTCCACCACGCGGTCGTACACGCTTCCTTGCACCAGCAGCCGGCTGCCGGCGGTGCAGGTTTGCCCCGCGTTTTGCACGATGGCGCGCACGATGATGGGCACGGCGCGTTCGATGTCGGCGTCTTCGAAGACGATCTGCGGCGACTTGCCCCCCAGCTCCAGCACGCACTTCACCGCGTTCTTGGCGGCCGCTTGCTGCACCAGGGTGCCCACTTCGTTGGAGCCGGTGAAGGAAATGAAGTCGATGCCCGGGTGAGCCGCCAGTGCGGCGCCGGCCTCTTCGCCCAGGCCGGTCACCACGTTGATGGAGCCCTCGGGGAAGCCGACTTCAGCGGCCAACTCGGCCACCCGAAGAGCCGACAGCGAGGTGTCTTCGGCGGGCTTGAGCACGACCGCATTACCAGCGGCCAGGGCTGGCGCAATCGTGCGGCCCAGCATCTGCGCGGGGTAGTTCCAGGGAATGATGTGGCCGGTGACGCCAAGTGGTTCGCGCATCAGCACCACATGGTGGCCGTTGAGGAAGGGGATGACTTCGCCGTGCAGCTTGTCGGCGGCACAGCCGTAGAACTCGAAATAGCGCGCCAGCACGGTGATGTCGTTGCGCGCGGTGGTCATGGGCTTGCCGGTGTCCTGGGCCTCCAGGGCCGCCAGTTCGGCATGGTGGTCCAAGACCTTGTTGGCCAACCGGATCAGCAGGCGGCCGCGTTCGGTGGCCGTGAGCTTCCCCCAGGCCCCCTCCAGGGCGCTACGCGCAGCCTTTGCGGCCAGGTCTACTTCGTGTGAGCGGCCTCTTGGAATCTGGTCGAAGGTCTGGCCATCAGCGGGGTTCACCGCCGGCAGGGTTCGGCCGTCTTGTGCGGCCATCCAACGGCCACCGATGAAAAGCTGCTTCATGGACATTCTCCTGGCGGGGGTGCGCGCGCCCAAACATGGCGCGGGGGTGATGGATCTGCTGGCTGCACTGTAGAAGCCGCGGTGGCCGCCGTGAATTGAAATCAGGGCAAGGGCGGCTTGCGCAGGCGGCAAGGCCGAGCCCTCAGGTTTGCCCTCAATCGGCACACCCATGCGGGTGCAAGAATCACGGCATGCTGCCCGACCTCGATTCCTTGGCACTGTTTGTGCGTGCTGCCGAGATGCGTAACCTCACCCGCGCGGCCGAGGCCAGCTTCATCACCGTGCCGGCGGCCAGCCGTCGCCTGGCCTTGCTGGAACACCAGTTCAAGTCGCAGCTCTTCGAACGCCACTCCAGGGGCTTGGAGCTGACGGCGGCCGGGGAACAGCTCTTCTTGCTGGCACGCGACGTGATTGAATCGGTCAACCACATGCGCGCGGAGATGGCCAACTACACCCAGGGCTCGCGCAGCGTGCTGCGGGTGCATGGCAACACCTCAGCCATGACCCAGTTCCTGCCGGCCGATGTGGCGGCTTTTCAGTCGGTTCACCCCGACATCCGACTGGTGTTGGAAGAGTGCTGGAGTGCAGACGCTGTCAAGCGCGTGCGCGGCGGCGAAATCGACCTGGGGGTGATCGTTGAGGGGGCCGATGTGCAGGGCCTGCACGTGCAGCCCTACCGCGGCGACCAATTGGCGGCCGTGGTGCGGCACGATGAAACCCTGCCCAGCGATGCCCTGAAGTTTGAAGACCTGCTGGACCGCGACCTGGTAGGCCTGGAGGGCAGCAGCACGCTGACGCGGCTGTTGGCTGCACAGGCCTCGAACCTGATGCGGGCCATGGTGCTGCGCGTGCAGGTGCGAAGCTTCGAAGCCGTTTGCCGCGCGGTGGAGGCGCGGCTGGGCATCGGCGTGCTGCCGCTGACTGCTGCACACAGCTTTGCCCCGGCCATGTCGTTGCGCGTGCTGCCGCTCCACGACGAATGGGCGCAGCGCCGCATGAGCCTGGTCACGCGGGCCGAGCCCGCCGCAGGAACGCCCCTGGAGCTGCTGGTGCAGCACTTGCGATCCTGTGCACAGGACGCTTAGGTCGGCTCAGCTGGCCACAAACGGCATGGTCTGGGCCACCGAAGGCCGCTCCCTCAGGGAATTGCTCATGGCATTGAGTGCTGGCATGGGCGGCAACCACGGCGCATCGGCGAATCGGAAGTTGAGGTAGTCGATCGCCGTCACGGCACAGATGCCGTCGAGTGTGGGGGCGCCGCTGCTGCGAATCTGGCCGGCTGCGGCCAATGACTCAAGGCGCTGCATGCCTTCAGCCATCGTGCGGCGGCGGCGCAAGCCGACGGGGGTTTCATCGAACAACACGGGTGCTGTGACCTTGCGGATGATGATGGTGTGAACGGCTGCGTCGATCACACCCAGGGCCACGCCCGCGCGTGAGAGCACGCCGGCCGCATCGGAGCCGATCAGGTCGGCATGGACCGGTGCCGGGCGTGTGGCCTGCAGCCACATCACGATGCCCATGCTCTCGGCGATGGGGGTGCCGTCGTCCAGCACCAGCGTCGGCACGCGCGTGGCTGCATTGGCTGCGCGTAGCCGGGTGTCGTCGGCCCACGGGTCCACGATGGTGGGGTCGATGTTCAGGCCCTTTTCGATCAGCGCGATGCGGGCGATGCGCACATAAGGGGATGTGGTGTTGGCCAGCAGTTGCATGGCGCTCTCCTTCTTCTCGGGTTCAGTACATGATATGGCCGCCATCGACCACGATGGTCTGCCCACTGACGAAGCCCGCCAGGTCGCTGAGCAGGTACAGCGCGGTGCCGACCAGGTCGTCGGGCCGTTGCTCACGCGAAATCGCACGCGCCTTCAGAAAGCTTTGCTGCCACTCGATCGGGCGGTTCTTGGTGGCGTCGGTGATGACGAAGCCCGGTGCGATCACGTTGCAGCGCACGCCGTCTTTGCCGCACTCCTTGGCCAGGCCCTTGGTCATCGACAGCACCGCCCCTTTGGTGGCGACGTAGTGCAGGTATCCAGGCTGCCCCGCCACGGCCACCACCGAGGCGATGTTGACGATGGAGCCGCTGCCGCGTGCCCGCATCGCCGGCATCACGGCCTTGCTGCACAGCCACACCCCCTTCACATTCACCTGGAAGATGCGGTCCCAGATCACAGGGTCCAGCTCCTCGAAGGGCGTGAGCTTGACCTCGCGGAAGTAGGCGGCGTTGTTGATCAGCCCGTCGATGCGCCCGGTGGCCTTGACGGCCGTTTCCGCCATGGCCTGCACGCTGGCGTCGTCGCTCACATCCACCCGGGCATAGGTGGCTCGGCCGCCTCGCGACTTGATCAGGTCCATGGTTTCGTCGGCGGCATTCATGTCGGCCACCACCACATGGGCGCCTTGAGCAGCGGCGCCCAAGGCGAAGGCCTGGCCGATGCCGGTGGCCGCACCGGTGACGATGATGGTGTGTCCTGACAGCAGGTTTTGCGCGCCATGGCCTGCGGCGGGGGGCGAGTGGTGTGGGGGTGTTGGGTCCGGGCTCATGTGGATGCTCGTTGGGTATCCCGGGTTCGGGGTGCTTCGTGGCCTGGCGGCATCAGCAGTCGGCGAACTCCCTGCTTCAGGCTGTGCACCGTGGCTTCATCGAGCAGGCCACGCGGGCGCCAACGCAGAAACAGGGCCACCAGGCCGCCGAAGATCACCATGCGCCAGCCGGGCACGATGCGGGTGGCGTCCAGCAGGCCCAGGTCCAGCACGACGCCCAAGAGTGGCCCCAGGGCCGTGCCCAGGCCACCCAAGAGCGCATAGCCCACAGCGTGTACACCGAGCATGGGGTCGAACAAGGCGGGCTCGATGTAGGTGGTGCGGTGTGCATAGAGCCCACCTCCCAGGGCCGCCAAGGCCCCGGCCGCAGCAGCGGCCAGCAGGCGCAGGCGCTCCACCGGCACACCTTGAGAGGCGGTGAGCAGGTCGTCCTGGCCGGTCATGCGCAGCCCCACCCCCAGCCGCGTGCGCTCGGTGGCCATCAGCACGCCCACCACGCCCACGGCCACGGCCACGGTGGCCAGCATGTAGACCTCGGGGGCCAGGTCGTTTTCGAGCAGCCAGCGGATGTTCCGAAAACCCTCCAAGCCGGCGGGCCCCACCGGGCCTTCTGGGGTGGTGACTTGCCAGTGCGCCCAAGTGAAGGCGATGCGCGCCATCTCGCCGAAGGCCAGCGTGGCCACCGCGTAGTTCAGCCCCGACAGGCGCATGGTGGGCAGGGCCAGCAGCCACGAGCACAGCGCGCCAAGCGCCATGGCCATCAAGAGGGCCAGGGGAAGTGGCACGTCGAACATGGCCGTCAAGACGCCGGCGCTGTAGGCCCCTACGCCGAAGAAGGCCTGTTGGGCGAAGGACACCCGGCCCACCAGCAGCATCAGGTAGGCCGACAGCGCCAGCAACGACATGATGGCCATGTCGCTGGCCACGCCCACCAGGTGCACGCTGCCGGCGTTGTCCACACCCGGCAGGTGGCACAGCGCCGCACGCACGGCTTGCGCCACCGCGCCATCGGTGCCGGTGGCTGCCGTGGTGGAGTTGAAGATGCGGTCGCTCATGCCGCCGAGCCCTGCGGGTGCTTCTCGGCCAAAGACCTTTTCGGCCACACCAGCACACCAAACAGCAGCGCATAGGTGATGAACTCGCGGCCTTGTGCGCCCAGCAGCGACTGGGCATGGGCCTCCACCACGCCGAGCACCAGCCCGCCCCACAGCACGCCGCGCACAGACCCCAGCCCACCCAGCATGGCGGCCACCAGGCCTTTGAACAGCACCCACATGCCGAACATGGGCGTGACCTGCCCGTCCAGCGAAAGGACGGCGAAGGCGGCAATGCCCGACAGCGCGCACGCGGCTGCAAAGCCAAAGGCTTGGACCCGCGCCACGGGCATGCCCACGAGGTGCGCCGCGGTGCGGTGGTCGGCTACCGAACGCCACGACAGGCCCGCACGTGAGCGCTGCAGCCAAGCGGCCAAGCCCAGGGTGAGCACCGCGGCCAGCAGCGCCACCACGAGCCGGTCGGGCCGAATCATCAACTCGCTGCTGCCCAGTGGAACAAACCAGTTTTGCGCCACCGCCAGCGAGGGAAAGGCGTTGAGGTGCCGGGGCAGCAGGTTCACCGCCAGCTGCTCCAGCTGCATCCAGATGGCAAAGCTTGAAGCCAGGGCCACCACTTCACGGCCGTCCGCGCCGGCAATGGGAGCGCCGCGCGGCAGGGTGGATTCATCGCGGGTGGCGGCAAAGCACAAGCGTTCCACATACAGGCCGATCAGCGTGGCCGATGCCACCACGCTGAGGGCCACCAGCCAAGCTGGGGCTTGATGCCGGATGTGCAACCAGGCGCCCAGGTAGGCCGCCAGCATGGCGGTTGCGCCGTAGGCCAGATTCAGCCGGCGCAGGCTGCCGAAGGTCAGCGACAGGCCCAAGCCCACCAGTGCGTACGAAGCCCCGTCCAGCAGGCCGTCCAAGGTGGTCTGCAGGAGGTCGATCATGTGGTCTGCTCGCTCAGGCGGCCTTCTTCTGTCCCAGGTAGGCGCGCTGGATCACGTCGTCATCGGCCAGTTCTCCTGGGGTGCCCGAGAAGCTCACACGGCCCTGCTCCATCAGGTAGAAGTGCTGCGCCAACTTCAGCGCCATGTGCGCGTTTTGCTCCACCACGAACAGGCTAACGCCTTCCTGATGCAGTTGCTTGATGATGGAAAAGATTTCGGCCACCACCAGCGGTGCCAGCCCCACCGACGGCTCATCCATCAGCAGCAGGCGTGGGCGCGACATCAGGGCGCGGGCCACGGCCAGCATCTGCTGCTCACCACCGGAGAGCGTTCCGGCCAGTTGTTCGATGCGCTCCTTCAGGCGCGGGAAGCGCACGAACATGGCCTCCACGTCGCTCTTGATGCCGGCGGTGTCGCGCCGCTTGTAGGCGCCGGCCATCAGGTTTTCACGAACGCTGAGTGCCGGGAACACCAAACGGTTCTCGGGCACCAGTGCCATGCCGCGCTCCACGATCTGGGCCGCTGTCTTGCCGATGAGCTCTTCGCCTTCGAACTTCACCGAGCCGCGCTGGGGCTTGAGGATGCCCGACAGGGTGAGCATGAGGGTGGACTTGCCCGCACCGTTGGGGCCCAGCAGGCAGGTGACTTCACCGCCCTTGGCCTGCAGGGACACACCCTTGAGCGCTTCGATCTTGCCGTAGGACGTGGCCAGGTCGGTGATCTCAAGCATGATCAAGCTCCTCGGTGCCCAGATAGGCTGCGCGCACCTGCGCATCGGCCTGCACCTGTGCGGGCGTGCCTTCTGCAATCTTGCGGCCGAAGTTGAGCACGGCCACGCGGTCGCACACCTCCATCACCAACTCCATGTGGTGCTCAATGAGCAGGATGGTGTGTCCCTGGTCGCGCAGGCTGCGGATGCGGTTGTCCAGGTCGTGGATTTCTTCGGCATTCATGCCCGCGGCCGGCTCATCGAGCAGCAGCAGCTCGGCCCCGGAGGCTGCCGCACGGATCAGCTCCAAGCGGCGCTGTTCACCGAAGGCCAGGTTGCCGGCCAGCATGTCGCGCTTGTGGGCCAGGTCACCGAAGACCAGCAGCTGTTCGGCCTCTTCACGTGCGGCTGAGGCGCCCGAGAGCCAACGCTGCTTGAAGCCCGCCCAACCCTGTTCGCGTACCACGCGGGCGGCCCACAGGTTTTGCCACACGGTCAAGTGACCGAACAGGCGGATGTTCTGGAAGGTGCGCGCGATGCCCACCTCGGTTCGCTGGTGCGGGTCGAGTTGGGAGATCTCCTGGCCCTTGAACGTCACCGAGCCGGTGGTGGGCTTGTAGACGCCGGTGATCAGGTTGACCGTGGTGCTCTTGCCCGAACCGTTGGGGCCGATCAGGCCCAGGATCTCGCCTGGGTGCACCGACAGGTCCAACGAATCCACCGCCTTGACCCCACCGAAGTGGCGGCTGAGGTTCTGTAGTTCAAGCATGGTTGGCCGCTCCATTGGGCTTGCCGCCTTCAGAGGGCTGTGGGTGCTTGCGGCCGGCCGCGCCGAAGAGGCGGTCTACGCCCAGCGCGCGGTTGAGCATGCCGTCGGGCCGCACCAACATCACCACGACGATCAACACGCCGAACAGCAGGCTGCGCCACTCCCCGATGAAACGAAGGCCTTCGAGCATCACGCCCTGGATGAGGATCACCGCCAACAGCGTTCCGGCCAGGCTCTTGAGCCCACCGAGGATGGGGTAGGCAATGGCGAAGGTGGCCAAGAGGATGCTGAAGTTGTTGTGTTCGATGTGGGTGGCGTAGTGCGCGAACACGCCCCCACCCAGGCCGGCAATGGCCCCTCCGATACCGAAGGCCGACACCTTGGCGGCCGTCAAGTTGATGCCCGCGCTTTGCGCGGCGAGTTCGTCTTCACCCACAGCGCGCCAGATGGTGCCGATGCGGCAGCGGTCCAGCCACCACAGCAGCAGCATGACCGCTGCCACCAGTGCCCATATCAGGATGTTGACTTCAAAGGTGGTCCAACCGTTGCTGGGAAAGTAGCGGATGCCACCAAAGCCCAGGCTGCCATCGGGGCCTGCCAGGCCCGAGGGGGTTTCCACCCGCCAGTGCAGGTTAAAGAAGAACAGGCGCACGATTTCCGCGAAGGCGGTGGTGGCCACCACCAGCATCAGGCCCTTGACGCGCAGGGCTGGGAAGCCCACGGCCACCGCGACAAGCCCGGCCAGCAGCGAACCGACGGCCAAGGCCAGTGCAAGCGGCGCATCCCACATTGAGGTGAGCATGCCTGCTGCATACGCGCCGATGGCGAAGAACGCGCCCTGCGCGATGCTGACCTGCCCGGTGTGCAGGACGCACCAGGCCGAAAGCCCTAACAGGGTGTGGATGCCGATGACTTGGGCCAGGCCGAGATAGAAGTCCATGGTGTGTCCTCCGCCTGGCGCTCAATCCCGCCCGCCCGGCGCGGCAAAGAGCCCGCCCGGACGGAACACCAAGAACACGAAGAGCAGCAGCATCACGTAGATGTCGCGTTCGCTGACCCCGCGCAGGAATTGGAAGAGGTTTTCCGCCCCACCCACGATGAGGCCTGCCACGATGGCGCCCGGGATGCTGCCCAGGCCGCCAATGACGGTGACGACCAGGCCTTTGACGGTCAGCGGCAAGGTCATCAGCGGCGACAGCACGCCGATGGCCGCCCCCGCCATGGCCCCAGCGGTGCCGCCCAGCAGGCCCGCGATGATGAAGGTGCTGGCGTTGGTGGTGTTGACGCTCATGCCGCACAGTTGGGCCGCTACCGGTTGCTGAGCCACCGCCCGGGTGGCCAGGCCCAGCCGGGTGCGCTTGAGCAGCTGCATGAGCACAACCATGGCCACGCAGCCCAGCCCAAACACGAAGATGAGGTCGCCGCGCAGGAAGAACTGCCCGATCTCGAAGTTGGAGCTGGCAAACAGCGCCGGGTAGTTTTGCGGCATGCCGTAGGTCAGGTGTGAGATCAGCTCTTCGATGGCCAAGAGCATGCCCACGGTGGACATCAGTGTGGCCAGCGGATTGTTCAGCGGGATGAAGCGAAAGCAGATCAGGTAGATGAGCCACCCCAAGACACCCCCCATCAACGCCGCCGAGGCATAGACCAAGGGCGTGGGCACGGCCGTGACGACGATCAGCGACAGATACGCCGCGCCGATGGAGGCCGCTGCGTACGACAGGTTGATCTTGTGCATCACGCCGAAGATGAGCGTGAAGCCGATGCCGATCAGGGAGTAGGTGGTGCCGAACAGCACGCCGTCGATCACCGACTGCGACAGGTCCAGCAGGTCGAGGAGGTCCATCGCCACGCCCGCAGGTTTAGAAGTGGGCGGTAGCCGGGCGGGTGCCCGGCCACCGGATCAGGTCTGCTTACTGGGCTGGCGTGTGGGCCACCGTCCAGTTGCCACCCTTGGCCTGAACGAACAGGAAGGGCTTGATGGCCTCACGATCGGCCGTGCGGCCGACCTTGCCCAACAGGCCTTGGGTTTCCTTCATCGTGGCCAGGGCCTGGCGCATCTTCTGGCGGTCGGCCTGGATGGTGTCGGGCCGCGCCATGATCTTCTGCTGTTCGATGATGGCCTTCAGGGCGAAGACGTTTTCAAAGGCCGCTGCGCTGTGCAGGTCCATGTTGTACTTGGCGTTGATGGCCTGAACGGCTGCCGCAGCGTCACGCGCTTCCTTGGTCACCGGCGCAAAGCTGGTGGGGATGACCAGGCCCTCGGCCTGCACGCCACAGCCCTGCAGGGTTTCCATGCTGGAAGAGGAGGTCAGGCCAATGATCATCTTGGGCTTGACGTTTTGACGGGCCATTTCCTTGAGCACGCCGCAGGTGGTGAAGGGGTGGGCCGAGATGGCCACCACGTCGGCCCCCGCACGCTTCATTTCACGCACCTGGTTGGAGAAGTTGGTGTCGTTGAGCAGCCACTCGGCTTGGCCCTTGACCTCCAGGCCGTTGTTCCCGGCGTGCGTCTTGATCACGTTGAACGTGGAGTTGCTGTGGGCGAAATCCTTTTCCACGCCACCAAAGAAGGTCTTGAGCTCGGGCCGGGTCGCCTTGATCCACTCGAACACCGACTTGTACATATTGGTTTCGCTGGGGACGTTTCGGAACGACCACTCGGAGATGGACGCCAGACCGCCCTTGGCCGCCACGTCGGTGTAGATCGGGAACTGGATGCCCGAGTCAGACGCATCGCCGGCCTTCTTCTGCAGGATGCCGAAGACGGGCTCGGCCACGTTGGAGCAGCTCGGGCCAATGGCCACGAAGGAGTCTTGCTGCGCGGCGATGCGGCGCAGCGCGTTGATGCCCTCTTCCGGGGTGCAGCGGTCGTCCAGGTATTCGATGACCAGACGGGCTTTGCTGCCGTCGCCCAGCGTCACGCCGCCGGCATTGTTGATCATGGCCGCTGCGGCCTGCATGGCGGCTTCGCTTTGCTGGCCGAAGATGCCCACGACCCCGCTCTTGGCGCCGAAGCCGTAGATCTTGATCGTCTTGTCTTGCGCAGCAGCTGTGCCGGCCATTGCAAGCGCCGCTGCGGCGGCCAGAGCGGAGCCGAGGGTTCGAGAGGTTCGTGTCATGACAGTCTCCAGTGGTTTTGAACCAAGTGTGTGGGTTAACCCGAGGGTGCGGCCCGTTCTGCGCAGACCTGCTGCACCGATGGTGCGAACGCAACTGTGACCACAAGCGAAAGGCCTGGCTATTTCAAAGGAGGCAATGCTGCGTTAAGGCCATCGTAACAAGTGACTTGCCCATGGCGCAAGATAGGTTTCGCGCAAAAGCAATTCCACACGGCGCGGTGCGATTCCCACAATGACCACCATGTTGAAGAGGAGGAGCCCGTGATGGGGCAATCCAATCCCCGTGGTCCATTGGACGGCATCCTGGTGGTGGCCTTGGAGCAGGCGGTGGCTGCGCCCTACTGCAGCAGCCGTCTGGCCGATGCCGGCGCCCGCGTGATCAAGGTGGAGCGGCCCGAGGGAGACTTTGCCCGTGGGTACGACACCACCGCCCATGGGGAGTCGTCTTACTTCGTGTGGATCAACCGCGGCAAGGAGTCGATTGCCCTCGACCTGAAGCAGCCGCAGGACCTGTCGATGCTGCACAGCATGCTGGAACAGGCCGACGTGTTCATCCAGAACCTGGCGCCGGGGGCCACGCAGCGGCTGGGCATCGGATCAGACGAGTTGCGCCAACGCCACCAGCGCCTCATCACCTGTGACATCAGCGGCTACGGCGACAGTGGCAAGCTCACCAAGATGAAGGCCTACGACCTGCTGGTGCAGGCCGAAAGCGGCCTGGTGTCCATCAACGGGGCGCCGGGCGACTGGGGCCGCATTGGCGTGTCGATTTGTGACATCAACGCGGGGCTCAACGCGCTCATCGGCATTCAACAGGCGCTGATCCGGCGCGGCCAGACGGGCCAGGGGTCGGCGGTGAAGGTGTCGCTGTTCGACTCCGCCGCTGAACTCATGAGCGTGCCCTACCTGCAGGCCCGCTACGGCGGCAAGGCGCCGCAGCGCGTGGGCTTGAAGCACCCCACCATCGCGCCCTACGGCGCTTTCACCTGTGCCGACGGGCGCGACATCCTGATCTCCATCCAGAACGAGCGTGAGTGGGCCGACTTCTGCCGGGAGGTCTTGCGCGATGCATCGATGATCCAGGACCCCCGCAGTTGCGACAACAACGCCCGCATGCGCAACCGCGCCTGGGTCGATGGTCGGGTGTCCGAGGTCTTTGGCGGCCTTTCCAGTGCTGCGGTGATTGACCGGTTGACGGCGGCGCAAACCGCGTATGGCAGCGTCAACAGCGTGCACGACCTCATCGAGCACCCCCAGTTGCGCACCCGCCGCATGGCGGTGGGAACACGCGCGCTGGAGGTGCCGGCCTTGCCCTGGGTCACCGAGTGGGATGCCCCGCAATACCGCCCTGTGCCGCGCCTGGATGAGCACGGCGCCGCGCTGCGCAAGGAGTTTTCTGCCGCCACGGTGGCTGCAGCCGGCAACTGAACCCATGCTTGAAGCGGCGCCGCCGCGCGCCCAGGAGACCCCCATATGAACCGACTTGCCGGCAAGACCGCACTGATCACCGGTGCGGCCAGTGGCTTTGGCGCCGAGATGGCGCGCTTGTACGCAGCCGAAGGTGCCCGCGTGGTGATCGCCGACATCAACGAAGGGGGCGCGGGCCAGGTGGCGGCCGCCATAGGGGCTGCCGCCAGCCCGATGCGCTGCGATGTCACCCGGCGCGCGGATGTGGACGCCGCGGTGAAGCACACCCTGCAGGCTTTCGGCCGCTTGGACATCGTGGTCAACAACGCCGGCTGGACCCACCGCAATCAGCCACTGCTGCAGGTGAGCGAAGCCGAGTTTGATCGCGTGTACGAGATCAACGTCAAGAGCATCTTTCACATGACGCAGGCGGTGGTGCCGATCATGCGGGACCAGGGGGGCGGCGTGATCCTGAACATTGGCTCGACGGCCGGTATCCGGCCTCGGCCGGGCCTGACCTGGTACAACGGCTCCAAGGGGGCGGTCAACCTGCTGAGCAAGTCAATGGCGGTGGAATTGGCGCCCATGAAGATCCGGGTGAACTGCATTGCCCCGGTGATCGGCCACACCGCCTTGTTGGAGTCGTTCATGGGTGTGCCCGACACCCCAGACAACCGCGCCAAGTTCATTGCCACGATTCCCATGGGCCGCATGAGCGAGCCCGCAGACGTGGCCCGTGCGGCGCTGTTCCTGGCCAGCGACGAAGCGGCCTTCATCACCGGTGTGGAGTTTCCGGTGGATGGTGGGCGTACTGTGTGAGCCGCGGCTCCATCACCCGCCTGAACAGAGGCGGCACCAGGGTCAGCAGCACCATGCCTGCATAGCCGGTGGGCATTTGTGGCGACGCGGCCGTGTGGCGCAAGGCATCCGCGTGATGCCAGGGCTCGGTGTGGTGGTGCGCGTGCCGCGGCAGGTTGAACAGCATCAGGTCCGACACGGCATTGCGGCAGTCCCAAACATGGGCCGCCGTCAACCGTTGCGGCCGCCCATTGGCCTGCACGCTGCGCTGCAGGCCCCAGTGCTCCATGTAGTCCACGCTGGCCACCAGCAGTTGCGCCACGGCGGCTTGCGCCAGGCAGAACACCAATCCGGCCGTGCCGGCCACGGCCCAAGCGGTGCCCCACACCGCAGCGCTGAGCGCGGCCAGGGCCCAGGCCTCGTTGAGCGTGCCGCGCCGCTCGCGGCCCAAAGCCACTGCGCCGCGCCACACGCCAACCCAGTAGCGGGGCAGGAAGCGCCACAGGCTCTCTTCGCGGCGCGCCGTGGCGGGGTCGTGCCACAGGGCCGCTTGGCGGTGGTGTCCACGGTTGTGCTCGATCAGATAGTGCCCCCAGCCGACCAGGCACAGCAGGGCACGCGCCAGCGCGCGGTCCACGGCCGATCGTCGGTGGCCCAGCTCGTGCGCCAAGACAATGCCCACGGCACCGGCCACACTGCCACAGGCCGTGCCCAGGATCGCCACCTTCCACAGCGCCATCGGGGGTTCACTCAAGGCCATCCAGGCCAGCAGCCACAGCGGTTGCAGCAACACCAGGGCCATGACCGCACGCGGTGCCAGATGGCCCCACTGCGGCCGCACCGAGGCGCGTCGCCCCCACACCCATTCCAGCAGGGGCAGCACCAGAAAGCCCAAGAGGGCGGTGAGGCTAGGCTGGCCCCAGGCCAGGCCCAGGGTGGGCGTGAGTGTGAACAGCGCGGGCAACAGGGCAAAACCCCAGGTCATCAGGCGTATCCTTGGCATCCAGATGAGACAGCGACCCATCCTGAGGCCTGAAGCCGCTGAGCGTCAAGCCCTCCGAGCGTTGCGCAGGGCTTTGCAGGCCCCGCAGGCCTTGACCTTCGGCATGCGCGGGGCAGGCGCCGCGGCGGTGCTGTGTGCCGCGGGCCTGGCCATGGCCCAGGTGGCGCCCGCGCCGGCCGTTGAACCCGCATCAGGGCCCCAGCCGGCGCCTTCAAAGCCCGCCCCGGCCGCTGCGGCGCCCACCAGTTCTGCGGGCACGGTTCAACGCGTGCAGGTTGAAGGCAGCCAAGACCCCAACGAGGCCAGGCGCCGCTCCACCGCGTCGCGCATCATCTATGGCCGCGACGAGATTGAGCGCATGGGCGACGCCACTGTGGGGGAAATCCTCAAGCGCTTGCCTGGGGTCACCGTCGGCGGGCGCCCGGGCCGTGGCGGCGACCCCCGCATGCGCGGCCTCGGTGGCGGCTACACGCAGATCCTGGTGGACGGCGAGCGCATGCCGCCAGGCTTCTCGGTGGATGCCATTGAACCCGACCAAATCGAGCGCATTGAAATCCTGCGTGCGCCGGTGGCCGAGTTCGGTGCGCGTGCGATTGCCGGCACGATCAACATCGTGCTGCGCGAGGAGTTCAAGCCGCGCCAAAACGCCTTTCGGGCCTTCTTCGCGATGGAGGAGGACCGCCCACAAGGCAACCTGACCTGGACCCGAGGTGACCGCAAGGGGCCTATGGATTACACCGTCACGGGCACCCTGTCAGGACGGCGGCAGCAGGACGAAAACACCAGTTCCATCACCGGCGCGAACGCCGATGGCCAGCCGGTCTTGGCCCAGCAGATCCACAACCGGTCCCAGTCCGACAACGCCGCGGCTTTCGTCAGCGGCCGTTGGCGCTGGCAAGCGGGGCGCGACCGTTGGGAGCTGCAGCCCTTTGTGAACCTCAGCCGCGCGCAAGGCCGCGGCATGTCCGATCTCCAGCAGACCCTGGGCGCGACGCCGGCTCCATACGCACATGCGGATTCCCAGTTCAGCAGCCACAGCGAGCAAGCCCGTCTGGCGGGCAGTTGGATGCGGGTGCTGGACAGTGGTGCGCGGCTTCTGTGGCGAGGGGGCGTCTCGCTGAACCTGAGCGAGCGGGAATCGGAGTCGATGCAGCGTGGCGTGGATGGGGGCTTGGTCCGGCTGCGCCAGGACCACTCTCGCATCGAAGACCAATCCCTCAACCTCGGGGGGCGCTACTCGCAATTGATCGTGCGCCAGGGCAACCAGGACCACTCCTTGGTGGCCGGCTGGGAGGTGCAGCTCAACCGGCGGCTGGATGCGCGCACCCTGCTGGACAACGGCGTGTCGCGTTTGGCCGATTTCGGCGACGATGTCCAGGCCGCCACCCGGCGCTTGGCGCTGTACGTGCAGGACGAATGGGAGATCGGCAAGGTTTGGGGCATCAACCTGGGCTTGCGTTGGGAAGGCATCAACACCCGCAGCGACTCGGCGCTGCTCAAGGTTGACAACACCAGCAGCGTGGCCACACCCTTGGCGCACTTCGTGTGGCGCCTGGCACCGGGCTCGCGCGACCAGGTGCGGCTGTCCTTGACCCGCAGTTACCGCACACCCAGCACGGCCCAGTTGATCGGGCGGCCGGTGTTGTCGGGTCTGTACCCGGTGGATGGCCCCAACCAGCCCACCAGCCCCGACCGCTCGGGCAATCCCCTTCTCAAGCCCGAGGTGGCGCGCGGGGCGGACCTGGCCTTCGAGCGCTTCTTGCAAGGTGGCGGGGTGCTCAGCGCCAATGTGTTTGCCCGCCACATCGACGACCTCATCCGCAATGTGCGTGCCCTGCAGCCGGTGGTGTGGAGCCCTGTGCCGCGCTGGGTGAGCAGCCCGCGCAACATCGGCGCGGCGCAGACGGCCGGTTTCGAGTTGGAAGCGCGATTTCGTGCGCCGGATGTGGGCCTGCCCAACTGGCCACTTACCGTGCGCAGCAACGCCAGCCGCTTCTGGTCGCGGGTCGATCAGGTTTCGGGCCCGAACAACCGCCTGGACCAGCAGCCCAATTGGACCGCCAACCTCGGCCTGGACTGGGCTTCGCGTTCGGTGCCGTGGACCTGGGGCGGCAACCTGAACCTCACACCGGCTTTTGTGGTGCGGCAGATTGACGGGCAGTACTATGAGCAGGGCCGCAAGCGTGTGATCGACGCCTACGCGCTGTGGCGCTTGTCGCCGCTGACGGGCCTGCGGTTTTCGGTTTCCAACGCCGACCCATTGGACTACTTCACGCGCAACACCTCGGAGTTGGAAGACGGCAGCGTGCAGCGCCAGCAAACCTTGGCGCGCACGTACGCGGTGTGGGGCGCGCGCCTGGAGTGGAAGTTCTGAAGCGGCGCGTCAGGGCCTCATGCTCCCGATGCCCCCTCCCATGCCCCCGCGGCGGCTGCGCATGGCACCGTCGTTGCGGCCGCGGTTGTCTTCGCGGGGTCCGGCCAGGCCTGCGATCGGCGTGGCCGCCAAGAGCGGGGGCAGCGTGGCCAGCAGCCCCTGGTTGGCCAACTTCTGTTGCTCGGGGTTGAGCACGGCGTGCAGCTCGCGGGCAGCCTTCTCGATGGTCTCCATGGCGGCCAATCGGTTCTGCAACTGCATGGCCACTCGGCCGAGCTGTTGTGCGGCCCCTTCATCAGGGCCCGTGGCCACGGGCCGTTCGCGCATCATCATGCCAGTGGCCGCGTCCAACTCGCGCACGTAGCGCTGCCAAAAGGCCTCCTGCTCAGCGCTGAGCTGCAGCTGTTGGTGCAGGCGCTCCAGCGCAGCCTCAGACGCTGCGCTTTGGGGTGCGCCCAAGGTGGAGGCACTCACGCTGCGGGTCGGCAAGGGCCTGGGGCTGGCCTCACCGCCGGGCAGCGGGGGTGCGCTGGCTGTCGGGGGTACGCCCACGGCCGGGCTTGCGGGTGCGGGAGTGCTCCCCGGTTGAGGCGGCCATGGGGTTTGCGCATGAGTCAGGCTGCCTGCAGCGACCACCAGGGTGAGCAGGCTGGCGCGCAGTGTGCTCATCGGGCGGGGGGCATCGGCTGCAGGGCCCCATCGGTGGGCTGTGGTGCGGATCATCATGGTTGGAGTGTGCCGCGCCACCCGCGCCCTTGCATGCCCATCGTGTGAAGAAGTGTTGCAGCGGTGGCCGGTGCCCCCTGCATTCCATGTCAACATGCCGCCGAACACCATGCATCAAGTGCCCAATCTGGAGTCCTGCCGCGCGCTGGACGCCGCCGACCCCTTGAGGAGCTTGCGGGCTCAGTTTCAACTGCCCGCAGGCGTGGTCTATCTCGACGGCAATTCACTCGGGGCCTTGCCATTGGAGGCCGCAGCTGCGGTGCAGCACACCCTGCAAAACGAGTGGGGCCAGGGCCTGATCCGCAGTTGGAACGACGCGGGTTGGATCCGCCGCGCGCAGGCGGTGGGGGATGCGATTGCGCCCTTGGTGGGCGCGGGTGCGGGCGAGGTGACGGTGGCCGACAGCACCTCGGTCAACCTGCACAAGGTGCTGTGGGCGGCCATGGGTTTGGCGCAGCAGCGCGGCTTGCGCGGCGGGCCACCACGGCGCGTGCTGTTGACCGAGGCCGACAACTTCCCCACCGACCGCTACATCGCCCAGGGGGTGTGCGAGGCTTTGGCTTGGACCCTGCACGAGGTCGGGCCGGCCCCTGGGGACCCCGCGCCTGACGCCCCCATCGGGCCCCTGCGATCGTCGGCCGTGACGGATGCACTGTCCGACCCCCGGGTCGGTGTGCTGCTGCTCACCCACGTGGACTACCGCAGCGGCGCGATGCACGACATGGCGGCCATCAACCGCGCCGCCCGTGCGGCGGGCGTGATCACCGTGTGGGATTTGGCGCACAGTGCGGGCGCGGTGGAGGTGGACCTCAAGGCCGCTGCAGCCGAAGCCGACTTCGCCGTGGGCTGCGGCTACAAGTACCTCAATGGAGGGCCGGGTGCCCCGGCCTTCGTGTGGGTGCACCCGGCGCATGTGAACGCCGTGGAGCAGCCCCTGCGCGGTTGGCTGGGCCACGCGGCCCCTTTCGAATTCGACGCGGGCTATCGGCCTGCGCAGGGCATTGCCCGCTACGCGTGCGGCACGCCGCCCATCCTCAGCCTCACCGCCCTGCAGGCTGGGGTGAACAGCTTGCGCGCCGCCGACCCCTTGGGCGGCATGGCGGCACTCAGGGCCAAGTCGCTGTCGCTCACCCGAACCTTCATCCGCGCCAGCCAAGCGGCTGCGCAGGTGCAGGGCCTGCACTTGGCCACGCCGCTGCGGGACGAACACCGCGCCTCGCAGGTCAGCTGGGCCTGCGGTCCCCAGGCCCCCGACGGCTACTCGGTCATGCGCACCTTGATCGAGCGCGGCGTGATCGGCGACTTTCGCGCCAGCCCCCGCCCGGGTCAGCCCGACATCCTGCGGTTTGGCTTTGCGCCGGCCTACAACAGCCACGAAGAGGCTTGGCTGGCCGCGCAGGCCCTGGGTGAGGCCTTGCGCCACGTGGCCCGGCAGGGGCCCCGTGCCACCGCGCGGCCGCGCGTCACCTGAGGCCGGCCCGTTCGGGCTCTGCCTTGACATCACGGCGGCCAGGCCGGACACTGGCGAATTGTCTTGGACGAAGTTGGTCCAACCTGGAGTTCCAACTGACCTAGAGGCCGCCCATGACCGCTGCCCAGTACCCTTTTCATTCCCTGCTGCAAGCAGGCCCTGATGCGGCGCCAGCCATTTCCGCGCCGGGCCGCCCCAAGCTCAGCCACGCCGGCTTGCGGGCCCTGGTGCAACGCACCATCGCCCGCCTGAATGAACTGGGCGCGGGCCGCAACGACCGGGTCGCCATCGTGCTGCCCAACGGCCCGGAAATGGCCACCTGCTACCTGGCGTGTGCCGCCGGCACCACCAGCGCACCCCTGAACCCAGCCTACCGAGCCGACGAGTTCGAGTTCTACCTGAGCGACTTGCATGCCAAGCTCTTGATTGTGGAGCGAGGCAGTACGAGTCCTGCCGTGGAAGTGGCCGCTCGCTTAGGGGTCAGGGTCATCGAACTTCAGGTGGCCGAAGGCGCCCCGGCGGGTGACTTCAGCCTGGGGGCGTCAGGCCCCGGTTCGGTGGCGGCCGCCCCGGTGTCGGCGGACAAAGCGGGCTGGAGCCAGGCTTCAGACGTGGGCATGGTGCTGCACACCTCGGGCACCACCTCGCGGCCCAAGATCGTGCCTTTGAGTGTGGGCAATCTGGCGGCTTCGGCGCGCAACATCCGAACCACCTTGCAGTTCACGGCCGCCGACCGCGGCTTGAACATCATGCCGCTGTTCCACATCCACGGCCTGATCGCGGGCGTCTTGGCGCCGATTTCGGCGGGCTCGGAGGTGTTTTGCACCCCCGGCTTCAACGCCCTGAAGTTCTTCGCCTGGATGGACGAGGCCCGCCCCACCTGGTACACGGCGGTGCCCACCATGCACCAGGCCATCCTGCAGCGGGCCAAGGGCAACACCGAAGTGATTGCTCGCCATCCCTTGAGGTTCCTGCGGTCCTCCTCCTCATCGATTCCGCCGCAGGTCATCCGCGAGCTGGAGGAGGCCTTTGGCGCCCCGTTGATCGAGAGCTACGGCATGACCGAGGCCTGCCACCAGATGGCCAGCAACCCCCTGCCGCCAGCCCTGCGCAAGCCGGGAACGGTGGGCGTGGCGGCCGGGCCTGAGGTGGCGATCATGCTCGACGGCGTGCTGCTGACACGGGGCCAAACCGGCGAAATCGTGATCCGAGGCGACAACGTCACGGCGGGTTACGAGAACAACGAGAAGGCCAATGCCGAGGGCTTCAGCGAAGGTTGGTTCCGCACCGGGGACCAAGGCGTGATGGACGAGGACGGCTATATCAGCATCACAGGGCGCCTCAAGGAAATCATCAACCGGGGCGGTGAAAAGATCAGCCCTCGCGAGGTGGACGAGATCCTGATGGACCATGCGGCGGTGGCCCAGGTGGTGTGCTTCGGCATGCCCCACCCCAAGCTGGGCGAGGAAGTGGCCGCGGTGGTGGTGTTGCGCGAGGGCCAATCCGCCACGGAAAAGGACCTGCAGGCCTTCGTGGCCGGCCGCGCAGCGGACTTCAAGGTGCCCAAGAAGATCCTCTTCATGGACGAGATACCCAAGGGCGCGACGGGCAAGCTGCAGCGCATCGGGTTGGCGGCCAAATTGAGCTTGGGCTGAACCGGCCCCATGCCGGGCATGCCAGCCCGGGGTCTGGATTAAGCAATTCCTTAATCCACTGACACGAAAGATTAAATTCTCTAAAGGAGCGGTATTCCCTAGAGTTCGAAGTTTCGGCCCATCAGGGCTGATTTGACCTAGACAAACCTCACCTCCTGGCGGGCCGTTTTGCCGCACTGGCGGAACACCGGAGACAGCCATGCCGCACCATCAGCCCTTGCCCATGCACCCCCAGGCCCGCAGCGCGCGCGCCAAGGCTCAGCCCCTTAGGCCCCTCAGGTCGGGCCTTCTGGCACTGGGGGTCACCGCCGTGGCCATCGGTCTGGGCCTGGGCGCAGCCCAACGGGCCCACGCCGCCTGGGAGCCCACCAAGCCGGTGGAATTCGTGGTGCCCGCGGGCACGGGCGGCGGTGCCGACCAAATGGCGCGCTTCATTCAGGGCGTGGTCACCAAGCACAGCTTGATGAAGCAGCCCATGGTGGTGCTGAACAAGTCCGGCGGCGCCGGCGCTGAAGGCTTCTTGGATGTGAAGAGCGACAAGGGCAACGCCCACAAGCTTGTCATCACGCTGTCCAACCTGTTCACCACTCCGATGGCCACCGCTGTGCCCTTCAACTGGCGCGACATGACGCCCGTGGCCATGCTGGCCCTGGACCAGTTCGTGCTGTGGGTCAATGAGGAGTCGCCGCACAAGACGGCCAAGGCCTATTTCGATGCGGTCAAGGGTGGCCCAGACCGCAGCTTCAAGATGGCCGGCACCGGGTCCAAGCAGGAAGACCAAATCATCACCGTGATGATCGAAAAGGCTGCGGGCAAGAAGATCACGTATGTGCCGTTCAAGGGCGGTGGCGATGTGGCGGTTCAGTTGGTGGGCAACCACGTGACCTCGACCGTCAACAACCCCATCGAGGCTGAGAACCATTGGCGCGCCGGCAAGCTGCGGGCCTTGTGCGTGTTCGACCAAAAGCCCATGCCCTACAAGGCCAAGGTGACGGCCTCACAGAGCTGGGCTGACCTGCCCACCTGTGCCTCGGCAGGGCTGCCGGTGGACTACCTGATGCTGCGCGGCATCTTCATGCCCCCGGGCGTGACACAGGACCAGATCAACTTCTACCTGGAGTTGATGAAGAAGGTGCGCGCCACGCCCGAGTGGAAAGACTTCATGGAGAAGGGCGCCTTCAACCAGACCTTCATGAGCGGACAGGAGTATGTCGACTGGCTTGGCAAGAACGAGTTCCGCCACCGCGAGCTGATGAAGGAAGCGGGCTTTCTGGCCAAGTGAGCCGGGCTACCGCCAACCGCCAACGCCCACCCAAACCCAAACCCAAACCCAAACTCAACCCACGGCCGCACCGTAGCCTCCGCGGAGCCGCTCATGAAGACCCCCACATCGAACCCTTCCCAGGCCCTGGATCCGGCGATGCCGGCCGATGCTGCACACGCGGGCGCTGAAGCGGCGCGCGAGGGCATCCGCGAGTGGGGCCCCGAGGTGGCCGTGGCGGCCTTTCTGATGGCCCTGGGCGGCTTGGTGGTGTTTGACAGCCTGCGCATGGGTGCGGGCTGGGCCGACGACGGCCCCCAGTCGGGCTACTTTCCCTTCTACATCGGCCTGATGCTCCTGGGCTCCAGCGGCTTCATCCTGTTCAAGGCTGTGGCGGCGTGGCTGGCGCGGGGCGCTGGGGCGCCTGATGAGTTGCTCACCAGGACCTTTGTGGGCCGCGACGAACTGCGCCTGGTGATGTGCATGCTGGTGCCGGCCACGCTCTATGTGGTGGCCATGGGCTTCACGGGGCTGTATGCCGCGTCGATCGTGCTGATTGCCTGGTTCATGAGGCGCCATGGCGGCTTTGCTTGGCTGCCCAGCCTGAGCGTGTCGCTTGGGGTACCCCTGACCGTGTTCGTGGTGTTTGAGCGCTGGTTCCTGGTGCCCTTGCCCAAGGGGCCCATCGAAGCCTTGCTGGGCTTTTGAGGGTTTGGGCGGCCTTCGGGCTGCCCAGGTGTGAACGCTGCAGTAAAGCGGCGGCCCGCTGCGGGTTGCCCTGTTTTTCCCGTCTGCAGCGCAAGCGCGCAGGCCTGAACCGGACCTGGCGATGGAAGAAATCTCCCTGTTGATGAACGGCTTTGCGGTGGCGCTGTCGCCGCAGAACCTGGTGTTCATGTTTGTGGGCATCACCCTGGGCGTGCTCATTGGCGTGTTGCCCGGCTTGGGGGGCGCCAACGGCATCGCCATCTTGCTGCCGCTGACCTTCAGCATGAACCCCACATCGGCCATCATCATGCTCAGCTGCATCTACTGGGGTGCGCTGTTCGGTGGGGCCATCACCTCCATCCTGTTCAACATCCCGGGCGAGCCCTGGAGCGTGGCCACCACCTTCGATGGCTACCCGATGGCGCAACAGGGCAAGGCCGCACAGGCCTTGACCGCGGCCTTCACCTCGTCTTTTGTGGGTGCGCTGTTCGCGGTCATGGTGATCACGTTCTTGGCCCCGGTTTTGGCCAAGTTCGCCTTGAAGTTCGGGCCGGCCGAGTTCTTCTCGGTGTACCTCCTGACCTTCTGCAGCTTCGTGGGCATGAGCAAGGAGCCGCCGGCCAAGGTGATTGCCGCCATGATGCTGGGCTTTGCGCTGGCCTGTGTGGGCTTGGACACGGTGACGGGCCAGCTGCGCCTGACCTTTGGCTCCACCGAACTGCTCAGCGGCTTTGACTTTCTGATTGCGGTGATCGGCCTGTTTGGCATCGGCGAGATCCTGCTGACGATGGAAGAGGGCCTGGCCTTCAAGGGCAAGAGCGCGCGCATCACACTGGGCACGGTGTGGGAGACCTGGAAGGGCTTGCCGGCCTACTGGATGACGTTCCTGCGCTCCACGGCCATCGGCTGCTGGATGGGCATCACACCGGGTGGGGCCACACCGGCCTCGTTCATGAGCTACGGGGTGGCGCGCCGCATGAACCGAGACCCCGACAGCTTCGGCAAGGGCAACATCGAAGGCGTGGCCGCGCCGGAAACCGCCGCGCATGCGGCCGGTACCTCGGCCCTGCTGCCCATGCTCACCTTGGGGGTGCCGGGCTCACCCACGGCGGCGGTGCTGCTGGGCGGTCTGCTGATCTGGGGCTTGCAGCCCGGGCCCATGCTCTTCGTGGAGCAACAGGATTTCGTCTGGGGGCTGATCGCTTCGATGTACCTGGGCAATGTGGTGGGCTTGATCGTGGTGCTGACCACGGTGCCCTGGTGGGCCGCCATCCTGCGCATCCCGTTTTCCATCATTGCGCCGGTGATCATCGTGATTTGTGCCATCGGCGCGTACACCGTCAACAACTCCATGTTCGATGTGATCATGATGATGGTGTTCGGCGTCTTCGGGTACCTGTTCAAGAAGTTAAGGTACCCCCTGGCGCCCCTGGTGCTGGCCTTGGTGCTGGGCAAGGGGGCTGAGAGCAGCTTCCGCCAGGCCATGCTGCTCAGCGATGGCAGCGTGGCCATTTTCTGGAGCAACGCCCTGGTGGGCAGCGTGAGCGCCCTGGCCCTGGTGATGCTGCTGTGGCCGCTGTGGGGTACGCTGAAGCGCAAGCTCCTCGCTGCGCCGGCGCGGCCCGCCTGATGCCGCGAGCCCGCATCGGTCTGGTGCTGGATTGAAGTGTGCGGGGCTGCCCCTGGCGGCTCCCCTCCTGTTTGAACGAGTTGCCTTTGCTATGAAATTCGCCATCGTCGGCGCCGGTGCCATCGGCGGTTACTTGGGGGCCCGCCTGGCCCACGCCGGGCATGAGGTCACCTTCATCGCCCGCAACCGCAACCTGCAGGCCATACAGGCCCAGGGCTTTCGCTTGACCCTGGAAGATGGCAGAGCGCTGCATGCGCCCACTGCCCGTGCGGTGCAGGACATGGCCGAAGCCGGAGCGCAGGATGCGGTGCTGTTGACGGTCAAAGCCCACCAGGTCAAGGATCTGTTGCCCGGCCTGCGGGCCCTGTTTGGCCCGGACACGATGGTGGTCACCATGATCAACGGCGTGCCGTGGTGGTACTTTCACAAGCTTGCTGGCCCGTATGAAGGCCGTGCACTGGAATCGGTGGACCCCGGCAGTTTGTTGGCCCAGCACATCGAGCCCGAGCGCGTGATTGGCAGCGTGGTGTACCCCGCGGCCGAGTTGGTGGAGCCGGGCCTGGTAAAGGTGATCGAGGGCAACCGCTTCACCTTGGGCGAGCCTGATGGCTCTCGCAGCCCGCGCATCGAGGCCTTGAGCAAGGCGCTGATGGAGTCGGGCTTCAAGGCCCCGGTCAGCAAGGACATTCGCAGCGAGATCTGGGTCAAGCTGTGGGGCAATCTCAGTTTCAACCCCATCAGTGCGCTGACCCACGCCACGCTGGAAGACATCTGCGCTTACCCGGCTTCACGCGAACTGGCCGCGCAAATGATGCGTGAGGCCCAGGCCATCGGTGAGCAGCTGGGCGTGCAATTCAAGGTGAGCCTGGAGCAGCGCATCGCAGGGGCGCAGGCCGTGGGCGCGCACAAGACGTCGATGCTTCAGGATGTGGAGCACGGCCGAGCCTTGGAGCTCGATGCCCTGGTGGGCAGTGTGGTGGAGCTGGGCCGCATCACGGGTGTGCCCACGCCCACGATCAGCGCCATCCACGCAGCGGTGAGCCTGCTCAACCACACCCTGCAGCGCCAGGCCGGGCGCTTGAGGGTGATGCCGGTTTGAGGGCGGG
>JBJTHN010000072.1:0-11124 GCA_046094505.1 Betaproteobacteria bacterium | reverse complement strand
CTGGCCAAGAAGGCAATCTGCTGGCCATCGGGGCTGTAGCGAGGCGCACTGAAGTCCCACTGCGCATCCCGCGCGATCACCGTGACCTTGCGGGTCTTGAGGTCCATTTCCGCCAGCGCGTAGCGGCCGTCCATGCGCTTTTGCGGTGCCGGGTCGAAAGCGAACACGATACGCTTGCCATCGGGGGAAACATCGAAGGCGTTGGCATCGGGCTCGGCACGGCTGAGTTCATACGGCGTGCCCTCAAACAAGTCCACCACCTTGGCCGAGCCCTCATCGGCGCTCAAGGTCAGCAGATGCAGATGCGCCACGCGGTCTTGTGGAAGGTGGTGGTCCCAGTAGCGGTACTGGGCCTCCTCGGTCACATAGGCCGATTCCTTGCGGTCTTTCCAGTCCTTCAAACGCGCGGCTTGAGCCTTGGGGCCTCGGGTATCCGGCCACACCCAAGACACAAAGGCCAGGCGCTTGGCGTCGGGAAACCACTTGAAGGCCTCCACGCCCGTCGCGATGTCGGCCGCGCGGCGCGCCTCACCACCGTCGGCGTTGATCAGGTACAGCTGTTCCGCGTCGTCCTTTCGGCCGTCCTGTTCACGCCGCGCCGTGAAAGCGATCAACTGGCTGCGTTCGCCGTCGCCTGCCCGCGCCGGGCTCCAGCGCGGCTGGCTGTCTTTGTCGCCGCATTGCGTCAGCGCACGGGGCTCACCCCCCAGCGTGGACAGCAGCCACAGACGGCTGCTGGCCTTGTTGTCTTTCATGGAGTAGGCGGATGCGCTGATGACGGCCTGCGCGCCATCAGGGCTCAAGCTGGGAGCGCCCAGGCGTTGAAGCTGCCACAAAGCCTCGACCGTGAGGGGCTGGACGCTGCGGCGAGGAGTGGTCGATCGTGGCATGGGGCTTTAACGGTTGCGGCTTTGCATGAACACCAGCTTTTCAAACAGCGTGATGTCCTGTTCGTTCTTCAGCAGGGCTCCCACCAGGGGCGGGATGATGACCTTGTCGTCCTTGGACGCCAGCAGTTCGGGCGCCAGGTCTTCGGCCACCAGCAGGCGCAGCCAATCCAAAAGCTCGCTGGTAGAGGGCCTCTTCTTCAGGCCCGGCAGGTTGCGAACCTCAAAGAAGGTACGCATGGCCGCGCTCAGCAGTTCCTGCTTGATGCCGGGGAAGTGCACGTCCACGATCTTTTGCATCGTGGTGGGCTCGGGAAACTTGATGTAGTGGAAGAAGCAGCGCCGCAGGAATGCGTCGGGCAGCTCTTTTTCGTTGTTGGACGTGATGAAGACCAAGGGACGGTGCTTGGCCTTGATGAGCTCACGCGTCTCGTACACGTAGAACTCCATGCGGTCGAGTTCGCGCAGCAGGTCGTTGGGGAATTCGATGTCGGCTTTGTCGATTTCGTCGATCAGCAGGGCCACCGGGGTCTCGCTTTCAAAGGCTTGCCACAGCGTCCCCTTGACGATGTAGTTGCGGATGTCGCGTACCTTGGAGGCGCTTTCAGCGTCAGAGAGCTGGCTGTCACGCAGGCGGCTGACGGCGTCGTATTCGTACAGGCCCTGCTGCGCCTTGGTGGTGCTCTTGATGTGCCACTGCAACAGCGGCAGCTTCAGGGCGGCGGCCACCTGTTCGGCCAACATGGTTTTGCCGGTGCCCGGTTCACCCTTGACCAACAGGGGCCTCTGCAGGGTGATGGCCGCATTGACGGCCAGCGTCAGGTCGTCTGTGGCCACATAGTCGTGGGAGCCTTGGAATTTCATGGGTCAACCGTGGATGTGGGCAGGGCAGAACGCCTGTCAGGTTCAGTATAGGGCCCCCCCTATAATCGCGCGGTTCTGCAGCAGCCGGGGCAACCCGGCGGCGCGCGCCGTTCATCGGCAGCGGGCCAGCCGCAGTGGTTTCAATCTTGCAGTCTGCATCATGAAGAACATGCTTTCCCTGCTGGCCCTGGCCGGCATCGTGTCGGTGACAGGTACCGCCCACGCACAGGGCCCCAAGGGCGACATCAAGGCCGCCGAAGGCAAGATGGCCATCTGCATCGGCTGCCACGGTATCGCCGGTTATCAGGCCAGCTTCCCCGAAATCCACCGCGTGCCGATGATTTCAGGCCAAACCACGGCCTACCTGGTCAATTCGTTGACCGCCTACCAAAAGGGCGAGCGCAAGCACCCCACGATGCGCGGCATCGCCGGCTCGCTGAGCGAGCAGGACATCGCCGATTTGGCCGCGTACTACGCCCAGCACGGCCAGGACAAGTCCAAGCCCGTGCCGGACCAAGCCGCCAAGCAGGCGTCTGCTGAAGTGGCCGCCCTGCTGCAAAAGGGTGCGTGCATTTCCTGCCACGGCGCGAACTTCAACAAGGGTGTGGACCCGAGCTACCCCAAGATTGCCGGCCAGCACGCGGACTATCTCTACGTGGCGCTGAAGGCCTACAAGACGGAAGGCCAAGCCCAACTGGGCCGGGCCAACGCCATCATGGGCGCGCAGGTCAAACAGTTCAGCCTGGCCGAACTCAAGGCCATGGCCAACTACATCGGCAGCCTGCCGGGCGACCTGAAGACGGTTCCCCAGAGCAAGACGCGCTGAACGGCGCTGATGCCCCGGGGCTGCGTGGCGCTGCCGCGCCGCAGCCCTGGCGCTACTCAGGCCGAAAGCGCCGCAGCAGCAGTGCGTTGCTGATCACGCTGACGCTGGAGGCGGCCATGGCCGCCCCTGCCACCACCGGGCTCAAGAACCCCAGGGCAGCCAAGGGAACGCCCACCACGTTGTAGGCAAAGGCCCAGAACAGGTTCTGGTGGATCTTGCGGGTGACCGCGCGGGACAGGGCCAGGCCCTGGGGGATCAGGCGCAGGTCTGGCCGCAGCAGCGTCAAGCCCGCCGTTTCCATGGCCACGTCCGCTCCGGGCATGGCCACCCCAATGTCGGCCGCCGCCAGTGCCGGCGCATCGTTCACGCCGTCTCCCACCATGGCCACCCGCTGGCCCGTCGGCAGGCCAGCGCGCAACGCCCGAACGACCTGGGCTTTGTCCTGCGCAAGCACCGGTGCGCGCACATCCGTGATGCCCAGGCGCGTGGCAATGGCCTGAGCAGCTTGTGCGTTGTCGCCGCTGATCATCACGCAGCGCACCCCCAAGCGCTGCAAGGCCGCCACCGCCTCAGCGGCCTGTGGTCGCAGCTCATCCCCAAAGCTCAAGGCGGCCAAGGCCTCGCCGCCTCGGCTCAGCACGCTCACCGTTTGGCCTTGGGCCAAGGCTTGATCGATGGCGGGCGCAAGGGCCTGAAGGTCGATGCCGCGTTCGTGCATCCACCGGGTGCTGCCCAGGCTCAGTGCTTCACCGTTGACCCAGGCCTGCAAGCCCCGGCCGGCCACCTGTTCGAACCCCTGCACCCCGTGCACCGGCAAGCCGCGCTCTGCGGCCGCCTGGGCAACCGCCTGCGCCAGTGGGTGTTGGCTGCCCTGCTGCAAGGCGACGGCGCGGGTGAGGGCCTCTTCGGTGCTCAGGCCTGGTGCGGGGGTGCAGGCCAACAGCCGTGGCTGGCCCAGGGTCAAGGTGCCCGTTTTGTCCAGGCCTACCACCGCCACGCCATGCAGCAACTCCAAGGCCTGCGCGTCGCGCACCAGGATGCCCAGGCGCGCGGCCAGGCCGGTGCCCACCATCAGCGTGGCTGGTGTGGCCAGGCCCAGGGCGCAGGGGCAGGCAATCACCAGCACCGACACCGCCTGCACGATGGCGTACTCCCAACCACGGCTGCTCAGAAGGGCCCATCCCACCAGGGTGAGCAGGGCCAGCCCCACGACGGTGGGGACAAAGACCGCACTCACGCGGTCCACGGTCTGCTGGATGGGGGCTTTGCGGGCCTGGGCCTGCTCCACCAGGCGCACGATGCGCGAGAGGGCCGATTCCGCGCCCAAGGCCGTGACCTGCACCATCAACAGGCCCTCGGCGTTGAGCGTGCCCCCCATCACACCCTGGCCGGCTTCGCGCGGCACGGGCAGGCTTTCGCCAGTGATGGCCGACTCGTCCACGTGGCTACGCCCTTCGATGATGCGTCCGTCAACCGGCACGCGCTGGCCAGGCCGCACCATCACCGTATCGCCCACGCGCAGGTTCGCCAGCGCACGCTCCACGGCTTGGCCCTGCACCATGACCAAGGCGGTTTCCGGGCGCAGTGCCCGCAGCGCATCCAAGGCAGCCAGCGTCTTTCGCTTGGCCCGTGCTTCCAACCACTTGCCCAGCATCACCAAGGTGATCACCACCGCCGAACTCTCAAAGTACAGGTGCGCAGCCTGATCACCCTGGGCCCAGGGTGCCCACAGCCACAGGCTTAGTCCATAGGCGGCGCTGGTGCCCAGGGCCACCAGCAGGTCCATGTTGACGCTGCTGTCCTTCAGCGCAGCCCAGCCGGCCTTGTAGAAGCGCCAGCCCAAGACGAACTGCACCGGTGTGGCCAGCAGGAACTGCCACAGCGCGGGCAGCAAGGCGTGCACCCCCATGGGCTGCATCAGCATGGGCAGTAACAGGGGCAGGCTCAGGGCCACGGCCGCCGCCACCGCCCAGCCGTGGTCGTTCGGGGGGGGCGTGGCCTGCTCGGCTTGATGCACTTGGGCGTCGTAACCCGCGGCCTGTACCGCCGCCAGCAGGTGGCCCGGCAGGCTCTTGACCGCATGGGCTGACGGCAGCTGTACCACGGCCTGGTTGGTGGCCAGGTTCACGCTGCAGCTTTGCACCCCCGGCACCTTGGCCAAGGCCCGCTCCACGCGCCTGACACAGCTGGCGCAGGTCATGCCGCTGATGTCCAGGGTGAGTTCGTGGGCGCTCATGGTGCGCAGTGGGCAGGCCGCCGCTGCTGAACTAGACTGGGCAGAAGCTGCGGGTACGCTTGGCCCGGGCTTGTGAGGATTCTTGCCATGATTGAACTGCACCTTCCCGACATGACCTGCGGCCATTGTGTGCGCACCGTGACCGAAGTGGTCTGCCGCCTGGACCCACAAGCCCAGGTGCAGACCGATTTGGCCACCCACACGGCCCGCTTTGACACCCAAGCCGACGAACAGACCTTGCGCCAAGCATTGGAAGCAGAAGGCTACCCCGCCGCTGCCTGATGCCTTCTTGACCTTGCTCAAACTTCACCAGACCTTGCCATGATGCTCCGACTTCCTGCTGCACTTTGGACGCTGGCCCTTTGCCTGGGGCTGGGTGGGGCCGCCCACGCTCAAACCCTGCGCTGGGCGAGCAGTGGTGACCCCCTCACCATGGACCCCCATTCCCAGAATGAGCTGATGACCAACACCATCAACGCCCAGGTGTACGAGCGGTTGCTCTCGCGCGACCGGCAGTTGCAACTGGTGCCGGGCCTGGCCAGCAGTTGGCAATCGGTGTCGCCCACCCTGTGGCGCTTCAAGCTGCGCACCGGCGTGAAGTTCCACGACGGCACGCCCTTCACCGCCGACGATGTGGTGTTCTCCATCAAGCGCGCGCAGGCGCCCACCTCGCAGCTCAACGCCTATGCGCTGGCCTGTGGCGAGCCGGTCAGGATCGACGACTTCACGGTGGAGTTCCGGCTGAAACAGGTCAACCCCATCTTCCTGCAACACCTGGAAACCCTGCCCATCATGAGCAAGGCCTGGAGCGAGAAGCACAAGGTCACGCGCCCCTTGGACTTCAAGAACCGTGAGGAGAGCTACGCCTCGCTCAACGCCAATGGAACCGGGCCCTACATGCTCGTGCAGCGCCAGCCTGGGGTTCGCACCGTGCACAAACGCAACCCCAACTATTGGGGCCGTTTCGAAGGCAATGTGCAGGAGTCGGTGTTCACGCCCATCACCAACGACGCCACGCGCTTGGCCGCGCTGGTCAGTGGCGAATTGGACTTCGTGCACGACCCTGCGCCGCGCGACATCGCGCGGCTGCGCAACACCGCTGGCGTGAAGGTGGTGGATGGCTCGGAGAACCGAGTGGTGTTCATAGGACTGGACCAGGCGCGCGATGAACTGCTGTACAGCAGCGTCAAGGGCAAGAACCCCTTCAAGGACCTGCGCGTGCGGCGCGCGATGTACCAGGCCATCGACATCGAGACGATGCGCACCAAGCTGATGAACGGCCTGAGTGTGCCCACTGGCGCCATCACGCCCTCGCCCCTGGGGGCCTACAACGACCCCGAACTGGAAAAGCGCCAGCCCTACGACCTCAAGGCCGCACGAGCGCTCATGGCCGAAGCCGGTTACGCCGATGGCTTTGAGTTCACGCTGGACTGCCCCAACAATCGCTACATCAACGACGAAGAGATCTGCATCGCTTTGGCCGGCATGTGGGCGCAGCTGAAGATCAAGGTGCGAGTCAACGCCATGCCGCGCACCACCTACTTCCCCAAGATCGAAAAGCTCGACACCAGCGCCTATATGTTGGGCTGGGGCGGGGCCATCACCGATGCGGAAACCTCCATGACGCCGCTGTACCGCAACCGCGCAGCCGGCGGCATCGGGGCCTACAACTACGGCAACTATCGCAACGACAAGGCCGATGAACTGGCCGGCAAGTCCAGCGTGGAGGGCGACCCGGTCAAGCGCGAAGCGCTGGTGAAGGCCGCGCTGCAGGCCTACCGGGACGACATCGTGGTGATCCCGCTGCACCGCCAGATGATTCCCTGGGCAGTGCGCGCCCACGTCACGCCCGCCCACAAGGCCGACAACAACGTGGAGCTCAAGTGGTTCAACGTGGGCACGCGTTAGGCGCGCCTGCGCGTGCCGGCCTGAAGAGTTGTTGTTTACCGACGTTGGTGATCCCTTGGCGGCCGTGGCCCTGATAATGTCCTAATGAATTCGTCAGGTAATCCCCACTCCGCCCAGCAAGCGGCCAGCCCGCTGGGCCCCGTTGTGATTGCCACCCGTGAAAGCCGACTGGCGATGTGGCAGGCCGAGCATGTGCAGGCCATGCTGCAGTCGCGTTTTGGCCTGCGCGTGTCCTTGCTGGGCATGACCACCCAAGGCGACCAAATCCTGGACCGTGCCTTGAGCAAGGTGGGCGGCAAGGGCCTGTTCGTCAAGGAACTTGAGACCGCACTGCAGGAGCGGCGCGCTGACCTGGCGGTGCATTCCCTCAAGGATGTCCCCATGGACTTGCCCACGGGTTTTGCCTTGGCCGCCGTGATGGAGCGTGAAGACCCGCGAGACGCCTTCGTAAGCCCGCGCTACGAAAACCTGCACAGCCTGCCCCTAGGGGCCTGTGTGGGCACCTCCAGCCTGCGCCGCGTGGTCATGCTGCGCGCCTTGCGGCCCGACCTGCGCATCGAGCCTTTGCGTGGCAACCTCGACACCCGGCTGCGCAAGCTCGATGAGGGCCAGTACGACGCCATCGTGCTGGCCGCTGCGGGCCTCAAGCGCCTGGGCCTGGCTTCGCGCATCCGCGATGTGTTCGACACCGAGGCCATGCTGCCGGCCGCGGGTCAGGGGGCCCTGGGCCTGGAGATTCGAGACGACGACGCGCCCTTGGGTGCCGTGTTGCAACAGCTGGTGCACCGGCCCACCTGGTTGGCTGTTCATGCCGAACGCGCGGTGTCGCGCGCCCTGGGTGGCAGTTGCAGCATGCCGCTGGCCGCCCATGGCCGTTGGGTGGGTGAGCAGCTCCAGCTCAGCGCCGCCTTGGGCCACCCCGGTGATCCTGCAGCACCTTTGCTCCGCGTGGTCCGGCAACACGCGGTGACCCAAGCCCAAGAGGCCGAGGCCCTGGGCAACCAGGCGGCTCAAGCCCTGGTGGAGCAGGGCGGCCGCGCCTACCTGCAAGCCGCTGCCCGCGGGGGCTGACGCCCAAGGCCATGCTGCTGGTCACACGGCCGCGCGAACAGGCCCGGGATTGGGTGTCGCGGCTGCAGGCCTTTGGCGTGCCCGCCGCCGCAGTGCCCCTGTTGGGGATTGCCGCGGCCGACTCTGCCACCGACCTGATGGCCCTGGAACAGGCCTGGTCCCAACTGCCCCGCTGCCGCGCGGTGATGTTCGTCAGCCCCAACGCGGTGTCCGGCTTCTTCGATGCCGCACCAACTTCGGCAGCGACGGCCGGCACGGGCAAGCCCCGCTCCTGGCCCGCCCACACCTGGGCCGTGGCGCCTGGTCCGGGCACAGCCGCTGCCTTGGAAGCCCGGGGCTTGGCCGCATCGCAGATCGTGCAGCCCCCGGCCGATGCGCCGCAGTTTGACTCCGAGTCCCTGTGGCCCGCTTTGGCCACCCAGGCATGGGCGGGGCAGGATGTTCTGGTGGTGCGCGGCGATGGCGGGCGTGAGTGGCTGATACAGCGTTGGCAGCAAGCCGGTGCGCGCGTGCACACGGTGGTGGCCTACCGCCGGGGTGCACCGGTGCTGCAGGAGCCGGAGGTGCAGCACTTGCGTTGGGCTGTGGCCCATCCTCATCAGGCTCTGTGGCTGTGGTCCAGCAGCGAGGCTTTGGAACACCTGGCTCCGCTGGTGCAGGCCTACGCACCCGAAGCCCTTGCAGCGGGCTGGGCGGCCCAGGCGCGCGGCCTGGCCACCCATGAGCGCATCGTGGAGCATGCGCGCGCGCTGGGTTTTTCGCAGGTGGTGCCGTGCCGCGCCGACTTGCGCTCGGTGGTGGCTGCATACAATGACCAGCGCCGTGACACCTGACCCGCAAACCCTCGATTCCGCCGCCCCTCACGCAGCGCCTGCCGTTCAGACCGAGGGGCTGCGTGCACGGGTGCAGTGGCCGCGATGGTGGCTGTGGGCTGCCCTGGCCGTGGGCCTTGCGGTGGTGCTGTCCTTGGCACTGGCCTGGATGACGCAGCAGCGGGTACGGCTCTTGGAGCAGCAGCTCGTGGCGCGGCAGCAGCAGTCACAAAGCGAATCAGGCGAAGCCTTGGTGCTGGCCCGGCAGTCCCAAGACACGGCACGCGACTCGGCTGCGCGCATGGCCTTGCTGGAGGCTCGTGTGGCCGAAGCCACTGTTCAGCGCAACCAACTCGATGACCTGATCCAGTCGCTCACCCGCTCGCGCGATGAAAACCTGTTGGCCGACATCGAATCAGCCCTGCGCATTTCGCAGCAGCAGGCGGCCCTCACGGGGTCTCTGGAGCCGTTGGTGGCGTCTTTGCGCCAGGCCGATGAGCGGCTGGCGCGCCACAACCAACCCCGGCTGGAACGCGTACGGCGCGCAGTGCTGCGCGACCTTGAGCGCGTGCGTGCGGCCTCGCAGGTGGATGTGGCCACCCTGGTGATTCGGATCGACGAAGTCACCAGACAAGTGGATGACCTGCCCATGACGGCCATGGCCCGCCTGGGCGCGGCTGCCGCCCCCAGCCCGGCGGCACCGACTGGCAGCGCCAGCGCACCGCAGGCCCCGGCCACCAAGCCGGCCAACCCGGGTTCAGCTGCCCAAACCCAGCCCTGGGAGCAGGTGCTGCGTGAGGCCACGCAATGGAGCATCAAGGGCCTGTCCGCGGCCTGGGGCGAGCTGCGCAGCCTTGTGCGCATCACCCGCATCGACAACCCCGAGGCGGCCTTGTCGTCGCCGGAGCAGCAGTACTTTCTGCGAGAAAACCTGAAGCTGCGTTTGCTCAATGCACGATTGGCCTTGCTGTCGCGTCAGTTCGATGTGGCGCAGTCGGATTTGCAGGACGCGCAGCGCACGCTGGAGCGCTACTTCGACCCCTCTTCGCGCCGCGTGGGATCCACGTTGGAACTCTTGCGCCAGGTGGGCCAGCTCTCGCGCCAGGTCAGCCTGCCGCGCCCTGATGAAACCCTGGCGGCCCTGGCCGCGGTGAACACCCTGCGTTGATGCGGGCCGTCGCATGAAGCTCGTGGTGTGGTTGGTCTTGCTGTTTGCGGTGGCCGTGGTGGCGGCCATGACGCTGGGCGCCAATGATGGCCTGGCCTCGTTCTACTGGCGCGGCTGGCGGCTGGACCTTTCGCTGAACTTCTTCATCCTGGCACTCCTGGGCGCCTTCATTGGCCTGTCTTCGAGCGTGCGCTTGACACGATGGCTGATGGGCCTGCCCGCTCGGGCCAAGGCTTGGCGCACCGAGCGGCGTGAGCAGGCCCTGCAGTCGGCGCAGCGCCAAGCCTTGCTGGAACTCTTCGCCGCGCGCTACACGCGAGCCGTAAAGGCGGCTCGCCGTGCACAAGACCTGGTGCAGGACCTCACCGGACATGGCAGCAAGGCCGAGACACAGGCCATCAACCACCTCTTGGCCGCCATGTCGATGCACCGGCTGCAAGACCGCGCGGGCCGCGACGAGCAGGCCCGATTGGCCCAGGCCTGCATGGACAGCGCCACCGCCTCCGGCGACCCTGGCGACGCCCATGCGCGCGCGCCTTCGGCAGCCGAGGGCTTGGCCCTGTTGCGGGCCGAATGGGCATTGGACGACCACGACGCGCCGGCGGCTTTGGCGCATCTGGCGCAGCTTCCTCCGGGTGCCGCGCGCCGCTTCCAGGCGCAGCGGCTGAGGATGCAGGCCCATCGCATGGCCCATCAACCCGGTGAAGCCCTCAAGGCGGTGCGCCAGCTGGCCAAGCACCAAGCCTTCAAGCCCGATGCAGCCAAGAGATTGGCGCGCAGCTTGGCCATGGCGGTGCTGGACACCGCCCGCGATGGCGATGGCCTGCAGCGCCGGTGGATGGAGCTGGAGCGTGAAGAACGACAAGACGCAGCCGTGTTGGCGCATGCCGTGCGCCGAGCCGCTTCCTTGGGCGATGCCGCCTGGGCCCGCCGGGTGCTTCGCCTGGCGTGGGACAGCGCTTCGGCACTGGAGTCAGAGCAGCGGCGCTTGTTGGCCCACAGCGTCTGGCGCGTGGTCAAGGGTATCGAGCCCGAGTGGCTGGCTTCGGTGGAGGCCCTGGCCGCTGCACACCCTCGTGAGCCCATGGTTCAGGCCTTGGCGGCCGCGGTGTACGCCGAGCGCCAACTGTGGGGCAAGGCCCAGCCGCTGTTGGAGCAAACCCTGCGCGGCGAACTGCCCGTGGAGGTTCGCCGCGACGCCTGGTGCCGCCTGGCGCAGCTGGCCCTGAACAAGGACGATGCACAGACAGCCCAGAACTGTTTCCGCCAAGCAGCTGAACTGGAATGAAGCTGTGCTATGCTCGTTGGCTCGGCGGCTGTAGCTCAGTTGGATAGAGTACTTGGCTACGAAC
>JBJTHN010000071.1:0-13753 GCA_046094505.1 Betaproteobacteria bacterium | reverse complement strand
CCCCTGTGGTTGCTGTGGATAGGTCTGCTGCTGGGCATAGCCCTGTTGCTGTGGATAGGTCTGCTGCTGGGCATAGCCCTGTTGCTGTGGATAGGTCTGCTGCTGGGCATAGCCCTGTTGTTGCGGGTAGGCCTGTTGTTGTGCCGGGTCCGGCGCGCGAATACCGCGTGCCACCGTGGCTTGAGTGGGGGCCGCTGAAGCATTGGTCGAATCAGCGGGCGTTGCTGCGGGGCTGAACAGGCTGCGCAGCAGCTCTGGCTTTTCAGCAACCAAGAACTCTTGCGCGCGGTCGATGATGCCGGCCAGTTCAGCGTCATCGGACGTTCCAAACCACTGGGTGCGGTTGGCTGCCAAGAGCCGCACCTGGTCGAGATTGCAATGGGGCAGGTTCAGCCGCAGCCATCGCATGGCAGCCGTATGGCGGGCATCGGGATGGTGGACCGTACGGCCGACGGTGCGAAATTCAGCAATCGAGCAAGAGGGCTTAGGTGCTTCAGGAGCACGGGCCGGTGTCTGCGCGGCGGCTCCCGTCCAAAGGAAGGTACAGGCCAGTGCCATAGCGCGAGCCTGCGTACCGCGTGACCGTGGGTTCTTTTTCATACACATCAGTGGCAATGGCTCGTGCATGGTGTTGACTCGGTTCAGCACATAGACATGTGAACGGGTCGGCTCGGCCCGGGAAAACTGAAGGCCGGCGCCGTAAACGAAGAAAGCCGGCGGTGCCGGCTTTCTCCATGCTGCTGGCTCGGCGGGGATGCGACAAGGTCGACCCCGGCGTGCCTTAAGGCGGCTTCAGCCCCCCGGCGGTTTGGTTCCCGGAGGCGGTTGGGTGCCTGGCGGAGGCCCACCCTGCGGGGGCTTGGCACCGGGTGGGGGCATGCCGCCTGGCGGAGGCCCACCCTGCGGGGGCATGCCGCCTGGCGGAGGCCCACCCTGCGGGGGCATGCCGCCTGGCGGAGGCCCACCCTGCGGGGGCTTGGCGCCCGGTGGCGGTTTTGGGGGTTCAGTATTCTGTGCACTGGCCCAAGTGGCGCCCAGTGCCAGCATCGCGATCAGCGCAGTCTTCTTCACCATTCCGTTCTCCTTCCGTCAAGGTGATTCTTGGATCGTCTGGCCGCTTTAGGGTAGTCCTCATAATCCCTCGGCGTCAAGGGGGTTTTGCCAGGGCTCAAGAGCCGCCCGCGCGCTGAACAGCGGGCCCGACTTGAGCGACTACCTGGGTGCGCACACCGCACGGTACCGCACAATTCTCTGGATCACCCACACCGAACTGCTCAGGCCGATGCTCGGTGCGGACATGGTCACCCCGGTGTTCGGTGGGGTCCTGGTATTGATCAATCCCTAAACGCACCTCCGTGGCTTGGTGTGTCGATTGTGGCCGTCGTGGCCACTGCCCTGAGGATGCTGGCCACCTGGGGGGAGTGGACCATTCCGACATGGTCAGGCCAGCCTGAGGTCGTGGACTGTTCATCGCATAGGTGTCGCCGGCTTGCCCTTCGTGCAGGCCCGTGACAAGATGGACAGCATGAAATTTCTCTACACCGACCTCGGCCCGAGGCAAGCCGGTGAAGTGGTGGAGGTCCGGCTCACGGCCGTGGCCAACGTCCGGCTGATGGACACCCCGAACTTCGGCAACTACAAGGCCGGTGTCAAGCACATCTACACAGGCGGCGTGGTGCGTCAGTCGCCCATTCGGCTGGCCATTCCCACCGCAGGCCATTGGCACGTGGCCATTGACACCACGGGCATACAAGGCACGCCGGGCGTCAGCGCGGTGGTGAAGGTTGTCCCGGCCTGATTGGCCTGTGGGCTAAGCGGCGGCTGGCGGCAGCCGGCACACCATTGTCAACAGCACCGTGCCCATGGCGCCTGAATGCTTCAGCCGCAGGCCCATCCACCCCAACACTTGGCTTGCCCAGCACTGCTGCGCAGGTTGACGCCGCGGCCTCAACAGGGGCCGCTCCAGGCGCGCCAGGGGGCTGCGATAAGCTCGCACTGTCGCCTCGGCTTCTCAGAGCAGCCCACGCCATGCAAGTCCCCTTATCTGCCCCTGCGCCTGCGCCTGCGCCGGCACCCGGCCTACACCGGCACCTGTACCCGCACCCGCACCGAGCTCATCCCGTACCTCCAGTGATTCGGACAAGGACAAGGACAAGGACAAGGACAAGGACAAGGACAAAGGGAAGGACTAGCAGGTCAAGGGGCCCTTTCCCGGGTTGATTCACTTGGCGCATCGGCGCCCATTGGGAGAAATACATGCCATTGAGAATCTGGCCGGCCCTGTTGGCCGTCATCGCGGCGTTGTGGTCGAGCGCCGTTTACGCCGATCCCTTCCCAGCCAAACCCATCAGATTGGTGGTGCCCTTCGCACCGGGTGGCTCCACCGATTTGGTTGCGCGCATGTTGGCCGAGCGCATGGGCCCTCTGCTCGGGCAAACCGTGACGGTGGACAACCGAGGCGGCGCGGGGGGCACTCTGGGGGCAGATTTGGTGGCCAAGGCCACACCGGACGGCTACACCCTGCTGATGGGCACCGTCAGCACCCATGGGGCCAGCCCCGCGATCTACCGAAAGATCCCCTACGACCCCGTCAAGGACTTTCAGCCAATCACCAACGTCATGTCGGTGCCCAGCGTCTTCGTCGTAAACCCGAAGATGCCGGCCAAGTCCATGCGGGAGTTCATCGCCATGGCCAAAGCTGCGCCGGGCCGGCACACGTTTGCCTCGCCGGGTATAGGTTCGTTGGGGCACGCGAATGTGGAGAATTTCGCCCACCTCGCGGGCATTCAGCTCTTGCATGTGCCGTACAAGGGCGCAGGGCCAGCGCTCAACGACGCATTGGCAGGGCAGGTGGATGCGCTTACCGACAACCTGCCCTCTGCGTTGCCCCACATCCAGGCCGGACGCCTGAGAGCCCTGGCCTTGCTGTCCCCGCAGCGCAGCAGCTTGCTGCCCGATGTGCCCACGTACCGTGAACTCGGTTTTGAGGAGTTGAGCGAAGGTGGGTGGTTTGGCCTCATGGCGCCGGCTGGTACGCCGCCGGCTGTGGTGGCACGGCTGCGTGAAGCCGCTCACAGGGCCATGCAGGATGCCAGCTACAAGACACAGGCCGAAAAGATTGGTGGCGTTTCCATGGCCAACACGCCGGATGAATTCGCCCAGCAGATCAAGCAGGCGCTGGCCCGTTACCAGCGTGTGGCGCGTGTGGCCAACATCCAGCCCGAGTAGCCGATGATCCGAACGGAGCACACGCCGGCCCTGGTGCTGCACCGGCCTGTTCAAAGCCACGGCATTCCATTGGTGTGCGACTCGCCGCATAGCGGGGTTGAGTACCCAGCAGACTTCGGGACGGTGGCGCCGTGGGCAGCGCTGCGCCAAGCCGAGGACACCGACATTGATGCCCTTTGGTCAGCGGCCCCAGAGGTGGGGGCAACGCTGGTGGCAGCGCGCTTTCCCAGAAGCTACATCGACCCTAACCGGGCGCTTGAAGATCTGGATCCTGAACTCTTGGATAGCCCGTGGCCGCACCCGCTGCAGCCGGGCGAGAAGTCACGCTTGGGCTATGGGCTGATTTGGAAGCAGCTCCATCGAGATCAGCCGCTGTACGCACGTAAGTTGACGGTGGACGAGGTTCAACAGCGCATCGATCGCTGCTGGCGCCCCTACCGTGAGGCGCTCGGGCGGGAAGTGGAGTCGGCAGTGGCGCGATTTGGCGGCGTGTGGCATCTCAACCTTCATTCCATGCCCGACAACGCCTACGCACGGCTGGGCCTGAACCCGCAGCGGCGCCTAGCCGACTTTGTGTTGGGTGATCGCGATGGCAGCACCTGCGAGCCTGGCTTTATCGAGGCTGTGGAACGCAGCCTGCTGGCGCGGGGCTACACAGTAGCCCGCAACGACCCCTACAAGGGCGTGGCCCTGTTGGCGCAGATCGGACAGCCAGCGCACAACCGCCACAGCCTGCAGATCGAGGTTCGCCGCCCGCTGTACATGCACGAAGCCACGCGTGAGCGTTCTGGCGGATTTGAGGCCCTGCGGGTGCACCTCACCGAGGTGCTCGGCGAAGTGGCGAACTACGTTCGCGCGCGCCTGTCCAACTGAGTGCCATTCAGGCGCTGTGGCCCTTGATGTACGTCTCCAAGAAGGAGACATGCTCGCCCAGCTCGTTCATCATTTGCTTGACCACATCTCCGATGGAGATGACGCCCAAGAGCTGCCCCTGGGCCACCACGGGCAGGTGACGAAAGCCCCGCGTGGCCATGAGTCCCATGCACAGTTCCATGGGGTCGCCTGGCTTTACGCTCAGGGGGTTGGCGGTCATGATCTCGGACACGGGCGTTTGATCGGCATCGTGGCCGGCCAGGAAGGCTCGGATGGCGCAGTCGCCCTGGGAGACGATGCCCACGAGTTGGTCGGCCTCGGTGACCAGCACCGCCCGTACACGGTGCTCCTTCATCAGCTGCAAAGCGGTCTTAACAGGGGCATTGGGCGCCACTTGAATGACGCGTTGGGGCTTATGGGCCAGGCAATCCTTAACGGTGCTCATGGGGGACACTTTCTGGGACGAGGGTTTCAAGGGACTGCTACTGCCTACACTCCAAGTGTCAACCCAATTGGACGCTTCGACAAGCGCTTCCCAGATGTCCGACCCCCGCGCTCCGTATCCGCACCTGCTTGAGCCCCTGGAAGTGGCGGGCGTGCGCCTGCGCAACCGTGTGCTGATGGGTTCCATGCACACAGGCCTGGAGGACGGGCGGGACCTGCAGCCCTTGGCGGCCTTCTTTCGGGAGCGGGCGCAGGGCGGCGTGGGCCTGATCGTCACAGGGGGCATCGCACCCAACATCGCCGGTTGGGCCAAGCCATTCGCCGGCACCTTGGCCACGCAGGCCGCGGCCCGACGCCATCAGGTCGTCACGCGCGCCGTTCACGATGCCGGCGGCTGCATCGCCATGCAAATCCTGCACACCGGCCGTTACGCCTACCACCCCTTGGCCGTGGCGCCCACACGGTTGCGCTCACCCATCTCACCGTTCACGCCCTTTGAACTCTCGGCCCGCGGTGTTGAACGCCAGATCCGGGCCTTCGTTCGCTGCGCGACGCTGGCGCGCGAGGCGGGCTACGACGGTGTGGAGATCATGGGGTCCGAAGGCTACTTCATCAACCAGTTCATCTCGGCTGCGACCAACCAACGTCAAGATGCGTGGGGCGGTGACTACAGCAACCGCATGCGCCTGCCCGTGGAGATTGTGCAGCGCACCCGGGAGGCCGTGGGGCCCGACTTCATCCTCATCTACCGGCTGTCGATGATCGATCTGGTGCCCGGTGGCAGCCGCTGGGACGAGGTGCTCACCCTGGGCCGGGCCGTTGCTGCAGCGGGGGCCTCCATCATCAACACCGGCATCGGCTGGCATGAAGCCCGCATTCCCACGATCGCCACCAGCGTGCCGCGCGCCGCCTTTAGCTGGCTGACCGCGCGGCTCAAGCAGGCCTTTGTGGAAGAGGGCATCACCACGCCCTTGGTGGCCAGCAACCGAATCAACACCCCTGAGGTGGCTGAACGCATCCTGGCGGATGGCGCAGCAGACCTCGTGTCCATGGCAAGGCCGCTGCTGGCCGACCCCGACTTCGTTGTCAAGGCCGCCCAGGGGCGAGCCCAGGACATCAACACCTGCATTGCCTGCAACCAGGCCTGCCTGGACCATGTGTTTCAGAACCGCCGTGCAGGCTGCCTGGTCAATCCAAGGGCTTGCCATGAAACCGAGCTGGTCGTGCGCCCGGCCACTCGGGCCAAACGCATCGCCGTGGTGGGGGCGGGCCCGGCCGGCATCACCGCCGCCACCTGGGCAGCCGAGCGGGGGCACCAGGTGCACCTCTTTGACCGCGACCACACCATCGGGGGGCAGCTCAACATGGCCCGCCTCATTCCCGGCAAGGAAGAGTTCGATGAGATGCTGCGCTATATGGGCCGGCGCATTGAGGCCACCGGCGTGCAATTGCACCTGGGCCAAGTGGCGCAGCCCCTCGATCTGCTGGACTTTGACGAGGTGGTGGTGGCCACCGGCGTCAAGCCGCGGGACCCCCGCATCCCGGGCCAGGAGCACCCCAAGGTCCTGAGCTACCTGCAGGTGTTGCGCGGCCAGGTCCCAGTGGGCCCGCGCGTGGCCATCATTGGTGCGGGCGGGATTGGCTTTGATGTGGCGGAGTTTCTGGCGCACCAGGGCACTTCCACCACCCTCAACCTGCAAGCTTGGCAGCGCGAGTGGGGTGTAGGCGACCCGGCGCAATCACCCGGTGGCTTGGCGCCCGAGGGCCCACAGCCTTGGCCTGCAGCTCGCGAGGTCTTTCTCTTGCAGCGCCGTCAGGGCAAGCTGGGCGCGGGCCTGGGCAAGACCACGGGTTGGATCCACCGCACTGCGCTGAAGATGAAGCGCGTGCAGATGATCGCGGGCGTGAACTACGAGCGCATCGAAGACAGGGGCTTGCTCATCTCCCATGGGCCGCAGCGCGAGGACCCTCAGTGGATCGACTGCGACCACATCGTCATTTGTGCGGGCCAAGAGCCACTGCGCACGCTTGCGGATGCCCTTGAGATTCAAGGCCGCCGCGTGCACGTCCTCGGTGGCGCCCGTGTGGCGGGCGAGTTGGACGCCAAGCGCGCCATCGATGAAGCGGCCCGCTGGGCCTTGTCGGTTTAGCGCTACTTCCAGCGCAAGGCTTCGATCACCACGGCTTCCGACCCGCCGCTGAGGGTCACTGCGCCGTCCTGAACGGTGGCCTGAACGTGCATGCTGCGCGCGGCCATGGCGGCCAGCTCTTGCGAGGCCTGCGTGGGAACGCGGTAAACCTGCAGCTTGTCCAAGCGCGTGAGCTTGGTCTCAATGCCCTTCCACCACACCTCTGCGGCATGGTGAAACGCATACACCTTCACCACGTCGGCCTTCTGGCAAGCCTTGAGCAGGGGCCGCTCTTCGGGTTGGCCCACCTCGACCCACAGCCGGGTGGCCCCGGTGAAGTCCTTGAGCCACAAGTCGGGGTCTTCGGGGTCTGACAAGCCCGCACCGAAGGCCAGCGTGCCGTCGCCGCTGCAGGTGTCTTGCAGTTCGTGGGCATTCAAGGCCAGGGCCAGCAGGCGGATCATCATCCGCTCGTCGGTTTCGCTGGGGTGGCGTGCCAGGGTCAGCGCGTGGTCAGCGTAGTAGCTGTGGTCGATGTCGGCTATTGCCAGCGTCGCCTTGTAGATGGTGGACTTCAGGGCCATGGTGTGTGGGGTTGCTGCCCGGCATTGTCGCTGCCCACCGCTACTTGGCGTCGAAGCGCGTCACCCCGTCCCAGTCGGGCCCTGGTGGGTGCTGCATCAGGTGTTGCACGCGTTGGCGGTACAGCGCCACCAAGGTTTGACCCGGGTCTTCACGCCCCAGCCCCTCCAGCGCGCTCAGGGCGGCGGACCAGTTCCGGTCGTGCACCAGGCTCAGCATGTGGTCCCATTGGGCGACCAGGGCCTGCTGTTGTTCGCTGACCTGTTCCTTCGGGCCCAGCGGTTCATAGATCCGCACGGGCACCTGCTTGCCCTTGACCCGAACCCGGTCGACCTCGCGACACACCCAGTTGGGCAGCCGCTCCCGAGTGTCCTGGCCGATCAGAACATCCACGCCGTAGGCCCGCGTCAGGCCCTCCAGGCGTGAGCCCAAGTTGACCGCATCGCCCATCACCGTGTAGGCGCGCCGCAGTTGCGAGCCCATGTCGCCCACACGCATCAAGCCGCTGTTCACGCCCACCCCGATGGCCACTGGGGGCCAGCCCTTGGCCACAAACGCCGCGCTCAGCTCCCGCGCTTTGCGCTGCATGGCCAATGCGGCACAGACGGCACGCTCGGCATGCGCTGCTTCTTCGAGTGGCGCACCCCAGAAGGCCATCACGGCATCGCCGATGTACTTGTCCAGGGTGCCGTGATGCTGTTCGCGGATCACCAGGCTCATGGCCGTGAGGTACTCGTTGATCCAGTCTGCCAGGGCCTGCGGGCTCAGGCTTTCGGAGACGGTGGTGAAGCCCCGTACATCCGCAAACAGGACGGTAAGCTCTCGCTCCACCGGCTTCATCGAGTAGGCGCCGGGGTTCTCAGACAAGCGCTGCACGATCTCGGGGGGCACATAGCTGGCAAAGAGCGTGGCCATCTGCCGGCGTGAGCGGGACTCCACCGCATAGCCCCAGGCCACCTGCAAGGCCGTGGGCAGGAAGATGGCCAACAGGGGTGCAGCCAAAGGCAGCAGCAAACCGTGATGTTGCAACAGTGCAGCTTGACCTCCCACCAGCAGCACGGCGCAACAGCCCGCAGCAGCCACCAGGGTCAGTGGGCGCCAACGTCCACCCCACCAGGCCAGGGGAAGGGCCAGCAGCACGAGCACCACTTCGGCCATGCGGGCGTAGGCGGGTTGACGGGGAACGCGCCCATCCAGAAAGCCCGCGATCAACTCGGCGTGTACCTGAACGCCCGGCAGACTCGCGTGCAGCGGAGTCGTGACCAGGTCGGCCAGGCCTGATGCCGAAGAGCCCACCAGCACGATGCGACCCTGAAGACTGCCGGGTGCCAAGCGGCCTCGGGACACCTCGGCAGCCGACACCACCGGCACCGTTCGGCTGCCGCGGCGGTAAGGCACCAGGGACTGCAAGGCCTCGTCCACCGGTACCTGGAGCCCGGCCACTTCGAGCGCTTCGATGCGGTTGCGGTCCCCGTAGGATGCCCACACCGGCACGGGCGCAGGTGCATCCGACAGGGCCCTGAGCACCGACAGCGACAGCGACGGATGCCAACGCTGGGCATGCTCGACCAGCATGGGTACGCGCCGGGTCACCCCATCGGCGTCACGCAGGGCTTGCACATGACCGCTGCCAGCGGCGGCCTGCCGTAAATCTGGCACCACCCCGATGGCGTGTTCATAGCTGCGAATGCGCACCTGCAGGGTGGGCCAGCTGCTGGTGTCCAGGCCCGGGGGGGGTGCTCCCGACGAGCCGCCACCCGTGTGAAAGGCGTCTCCCACCACCACCGGCCCCATGCGCATGGCCTTTGCCAATTGCGCATCCCCCGGGTGCCTGCCGGCCAGAATGATGTCCAGCCCCACCACGGCAGCACCCTGCTGTTCAAACAGGCCTTGCACCAGCGCAGCCAGCCGCTCTCGTGGCCATGGCCAGCGCCCTTCGCCGCCCTGTTCGGGCTCGCGCAGGCTGGACTCATCGATGTCCACGATGGTCACCCGTTCGTCGGCCTGGTCTTCGGCCATGGGGGTGGCCCACCAGGCGATCCGGGCGTCGTACAGCCACCACTCCAGCCGCTGCAGGCCCGGCAGTGTCCAGGCCTGCAGGGCATGGCCCGCCAGCACCAAGACCAAGCTGCAGGCCAGCAGGGCTCGCCGCATCTCAGGGACCCGTGTCGACCCGTATCAGCACCCGTGCCGATTCGGGCCGCGCGCTGCTCGAAGATATGGTTTGACGCCCCCCGGACAGCCAGGAAGCGCGTCCGCTGATGTCGGTCCAGGTGCCCAGTGGCAGGGTCAGGTTCAAGGACCCCCCACGCTGCACGTCCTGCACCTGAACCTGCGCCTGGCCGTCCTGAAGTTTGGCGGTGATGTCCAGGGTCAGGGTGACCGGGGGCTCCGGGGCTCGCCGCTGGCGTGAGCTGGGTGGCGGTGCGTAGGACAGGCTCAAGCGCGCCGGCTCGCCTTCGCGGGCGGTGGCCGCTGTCTGCACGGGCTCCACCGGGGCCCCGGCACTGGAGGTCACCACCGCCCCGTCGGCCATGGGCGAGGCCATGCGCAAGCCGATCTTGAGGCTGCGGACTTCCGCAGCGGCCTCAGCGCGCGCGGGGGACGCCACGGGGCCATCGGGCAGGTTGAGGAAGGGCGGTATCTGCGGCAGCACCCGCGGCGGCTCACCGGGCTCGAGGCTCACGAACACGGCCTGCCCCGCCAACACATCCAGCGGGGGCGCGCCCGGCGCGCTCACACGGGTTCGGCCCTCATACACCCGGTGGTAGGTGCCCGCCGGGGTCTGCAGGGCGTCGGCCATGTGGGCCGGGAAGAAAGCCAACTCCAGCTCGGTCCCCCGGATGCCGATCGCCGCATTGGGCGTGCTCAAGCGGACCTTGTCGGGCGATCGCTGCCCGATGGCGCCGGTGGCCGCGCGCAGGCCACCCTCCAGGAGGCGGGTGGCGGTTTGGGCCCGAGGCCCCTGGGCCGCAGCCGCATCGCCCGGGTATTGCTCGATCACCAGTCGCGAATTCGGCCGCACCCACAGGCGGGCGTCGTCGATCATGCGAAGCTGCACCTGACCCGAGGCCGCCGTGGTGATCGTGTCGCCGGTGTAGACGTGATCACCCTTGATGGCCGCCCGCTCTTGGCCGGTGGACTGGATGATGCGCGCCTGCCCCAGCACCACCTGAACCGTACCCGCCGCGGCCCAAGCCCCGGTGGTCAAGATCATGCACCCCGCGATGATCCACAGCTTCAGGAGTCTCATCTCCATGCGGGCTCCTTGGGCGTCGTAGGCGGGCAGTGCTCAGCTTGAGCGCTGGGTGGACAGGCGGACCAGTCGGGCCAATTCCTCCCGCCAAACCGAGGCGGGCAGGGCCTGCAGTGCGACGAGTGCCAGATCGGCTTCGCCCTGTGCGGCCTGGCGTGTCCCCTCCAAGGCCTGCGTGCGCCGAACCACGGCCACCACCTCGGGCAGCCGCTCTAGCTCACCGTTTTCGATGGCTTGGCGCACCAGGTCGCGTTCGGCCGGACTGCCGTTTTGCATGGCCAACAGCAGGGGCAAGGTGGGCTTGCCTTCGCGCAGGTCGTCGCCCACGTTCTTGCCCAGTGCCTCGGTCTGCCCGTCGTAGTCCAGCAGGTCGTCCATGAGCTGGAAGGTGGTGCCCAGGTGGCGGCCGAGAACGGCACAGCGCGCACGATCGGTTGCGGAAACCCCGGCCAACACCGCTCCCAGCTCGGCGCTGGCCTCAAACAGCTTGGCGGTCTTGTAACGAATGACCTTCAGGTAGTCCTGCACGGCCACATCGGGGTCGTGCATGTTCATCAACTGCAGCACCTCGCCCTCGGCGATCACATTGGTCGCGTTGGCCAGAATGTCCAGCACCGGCATGGACTGCACCGACACCATCATCTGAAAGGCGCGCGAGTACAGGAAATCACCCACCAAAACGGCCGCGGCGTTGCCGAACATCGCGTTGGCGGTCTGGCGGCCCCGGCGCAGACTGCTCTCATCGACGACGTCGTCGTGCAGCAGGGTGGCCGTGTGGATGAATTCAACGACTGCCGCTAGGGTATGCGCTTTGGGTCCCTGGTGGCCCAGGGCGGCCGCCACCATCAGGAGCAGGCGCGGGCGAATCCGCTTGCCGCCGGAGCCGACGATGTAATGCCCGATCTGCTGGACCAGGGCCACGTCGGAGTGCAGCTGTTGGCGGATCACACCATCCACCTGCAGCATTTGCTCCTCCAGCCAGGCGGCGCAATCAATGTCGGCGGTAAAGGGCGTGGTCACAGACGGGCTCGGCAAAGTGCGCCGCATTATAGGGAGCGGCTGGCCGCGATTCGGGTTTTTGCTATACTTGTGGGTTCTCTGCGTCTTGGGCAGCCGTGCTGCTGCACAGCCTCTTGGGGGCGGGGATCACCGGCTTCTGGTCGGCTTGCCCTGAGCTTCAGGGCGTTTGAAGCCGCCAGGAGGAACGATCAACGAAAGGATTTCCCATGTACGCGGTCATAAAAACCGGTGGCAAGCAATACAAGGTTGCTGCCGGCGAGAAGATCAAAGTAGAACAGATTGCTGCGGACGTTGGCCAGGAAATCGTGATTGACCAGGTTCTGGCCGTCGGAAGCGGCGCCGAACTGAAGGTTGGCACGCCTGTGCTGGCAGGTGCAACCGTGAAAGCCACCGTCGTGGCCCACGGCAAGCACGACAAGGTGCGCATTTTCAAGATGCGCCGTCGCAAGCACTACAAGAAGTCGCAAGGCCACCGCCAGACCTTCACCGAGCTGGAAATCAGCTCCGTGAACGCCTGAGCCCCGAGCCCTTCCCAACCTTCCAGGAGTAAAGATCCATGGCACAGAAAAAAGGCGGCGGCTCCACACGCAACGGCCGCGATTCCAAGCCCAAGATGCTGGGCGTCAAGGTGTTCGGCGGCCAGACCATCCCGGCCGGCTCGATCATCGTGCGCCAGCGCGGCACCCGTTTCCATGCCGGCCCCAACGTGGGCATGGGCAAGGACCACACCCTGTACGCCCTCGTGGACGGCACGGTGAGCTTCGCCACCAAGGGTGAACTCAACCGCCACACGGTGGCCGTCACGCCCGCCTGAAGCCGGCGCTGATGTTCCCCGCGCAAGCCCCGGTTCGCCGGGGTTTGCCGTTTTGAGGCCCCCATGAAATTCGTCGACGAAGCCACCATTGATGTCGCAGCCGGCAACGGCGGCGCCGGCTGCGTGAGCTTTCGGCGCGAAAAGTTCATCCCCTTCGGCGGCCCTGATGGCGGCAATGGTGGGCGCGGCGGCAGTGTGTGGGCCGTGGGCGACCGCAACCTCAACACGCTGATCGACTACCGCTACGCGCGGCGGCACGAAGCCAAGAACGGCGAGCCCGGCCGAGGCTCCGACCAGTTTGGGGCGGCCGCCGAGGACATCGTGCTGCGCATGCCGGTGGGCACCATCCTGCGCGACGCTGAAACCGACGAGGTGGTGGCCGAACTGCTGGTGCCCGGCGAGCCGGTGCTGGTGTGCAAGGGCGGCGACGGCGGGTTCGGCAACCTGCACTACAAGACCAGCACCAACCGAGCCCCGCGCCAGAAGACGCCGGGCTGGCCCGGCGAAGCCAAGAAGTTGCGTCTGGAACTGCGCGTGCTGGCCGATGTGGGCCTCTTGGGCATGCCCAATGCGGGCAAGAGCACGCTGATAGCCGCCATCTCGAACGCGCGGCCCAAGATTGCCGACTATCCCTTCACCACCTTGCACCCCAACCTGGGCGTGGTGCGCGTAGGCCCTGAAAAGAGCTTCGTGGTGGCCGACATCCCCGGCCTCATCGAAGGAGCAGCTGACGGTGCTGGACTGGGCCACCAGTTCCTGCGCCACCTGCAGCGCACCGAGCTGCTGCTGCACCTGGTGGACCTGGCCCCCTTTGACGACGCCGACCCGGTGCAACAGGCCAAGGCCATCGTCGAAGAACTGCGCAAGTATGACGAAGCCTTGTACCGCAAGCCCCGTTGGTTGGTGCTCAACAAGATGGACATGGTGCCTGGGGATGAGCGTGCCGCGCGGGTGAAAGACTTCGTCAAGCGATTCAAGTGGAAGGGCCCGGTCTTTGAGATTTCAGCGCTCGCCCGCCAGGGGCTTGACCCCTTGATCCATGCCATTTATGACCATGTGGCGGCCCACCGCGCCCCGGTGATCCCCGAGCCCGACGCCCGCTTTGAGGCCTCGGCCGAGGTGCTGCCCGAGCCCGATGCGGTGGACCCTCGATTCAGGCGCGACTGAATGAGCTGCGACGCAAGGCCCGCGCGCCAAGGCGCCCAGCGGCCTGACCCCTACGCCTGACCTGTACCGACCAAGCGACCCCATGATCGACGTGTCCCACCTGAACCCTGCCGTGTTACGCGATGCGCGCCGCATCGTCATCAAGGTGGGCTCCAGTCTCGTGACCAATGAGGGCCGTGGTGTGGACGCACTGGCCATCGGCAACTGGTGCCGCCAGATGGCCGCGCTCGCCCGGCAGGG
>JBJTHN010000070.1:0-7817 GCA_046094505.1 Betaproteobacteria bacterium | reverse complement strand
GGCGCACCCGCAGCCGGCTGGACGCTGTATGCACCGCTCACACTGCAGATGGGCCCCTCGATGGATGCCGGCATCTTCGCCCTGCACATCCTGGGCGCTTCGTCGATCATGGGTTCGATCAACATCATCGTGACCATCCTGAACATGCGTGCACCGGGCATGACGCTCATGAAGATGCCGCTGTTCGCCTGGACCTGGCTGATCACCGCCTACCTGCTGATCGCGGTGATGCCCGTGCTGGCCGGCGCCGTCACCATGACGCTGACCGACCGCCACTTCGGCACCAGCTTCTTCAACCCCGCTGGCGGCGGTGACCCGGTGATGTACCAGCACATCTTCTGGTTCTTCGGCCACCCCGAGGTGTACATCATGATCCTGCCGGCCTTTGGCATCGTGAGCGCCATCATCCCGGCCTTCGCCCGCAAGAAGCTCTTCGGCTACACCTCCATGGTGTATGCCACCGCCTCGATTGCCATCCTGTCCTTCATCGTGTGGGCACACCACATGTTCACCGTCGGCATGCCGGTTACGGGCCAGCTCTTTTTCATGTACGCCACCATGTTGATAGCGGTGCCCACCGGCGTGAAGGTGTTCAATTGGATCGCCACCATGTGGAAGGGCTCGATGACCTTTGAGACCCCGATGCTGTGGGCCGTGGGCTTCCTCTTCGTGTTCACCATGGGTGGCTTCACAGGCTTGATCCTGGCCATGGCCCCCATCGACATCCAGCTGCAAGACAGCTACTACGTGGTGGCGCACTTTCACTATGTGCTGGTGGCCGGCTCGCTGTTCTCCATGTTCGCCGGCGTGTACTACTGGGCGCCCAAGTGGACCGGGAGGATGTACAACGAAACCCGCGGCAAGATTCACTTTTGGGGCTCGTTGATCTTCTTCAACATCACCTTTTTCCCCATGCACTTCTTGGGCCTGGCCGGCATGCCCCGCCGCTACGCCGACTACCCGATGCAGTTCGCCGATTTCAACGCGATTGCCTCGGTAGGTGCGCTGGGCTTTGGCCTCATGCAGGTGTATTTCTTCGTCTTGGTCATGCTGCCCATGATGATGGGCAAGGGTGAGAAGGCCGCGCAGAAGCCCTGGGAAGCCGCTGAAGGCCTGGAGTGGGAAGTGCCCTCGCCGCCACCGTTCCACACCTTCGAAACCCCGCCCAAGCTGGATGCCACGGCCACGCGGGTGATCGGCTGAAGGTTGCGCTGAGCAAACCCTGCACATCAGGCCAAGGCACCATGCAAAGCGACGAGCAAAAGCGCGCCAACCGGCGGCTGGGTTTGATCCTGGCCACCGTGGCGTTGGCCGTCGCGGTGGGTTTTGCCCTGAAGATCACACTGCTGGGCCGCTGAGCACGGCGCACTGCTGCCCTCAGCCGCCAGCCCCCAGCCCCAAGCCCGATGAACCGCGAGCCCGAGACCAAAGCCACCGCCCTGCGCCAGGACAACCGGCGCATGGTGGGCAAGCTCGTGGTCATCGCCGGCTTGATGTTTGGCTTTGGCTATGCGTTGGTGCCCATCTACCGCGCCGTGTGTGATGCCTTGGGCATCAACGTGTTGTCGGTGTCCGAGCGCGTGGGCGCCGGGCAGTCCACGCCGCAGCAGGCCGCGCAACTGATGGTCAACACCCAGGTCGACCGCTCGCGGCTGATCACGGTGGAGTTTGATGCCAACGCGCGTGGCCCCTGGGACTTCAAGCCCGCGCAGCGTTCCTTGCAGGTGCACCCGGGTGAGCTCACCACGGTGATGTACGAATTCCGCAATGTGCAGGACCGCACCATGGCCGCGCAGGCCATTCCCAGCTACGCCCCCATGCAGGCCTCGCCGCATTTCAACAAGCTCGAGTGCTTCTGCTTCAACGAATACACCCTGGCCCCTGGGGAGCGGCGCAGCTGGCCGGTGGCCTTCGTCATCGACCCCAAGCTGCCCAAGGACGTCACCACCATCACGCTGTCCTACACCTTCTTTGAGGTCAAGGGCAAGGGCGTGAAGGCTGCGGCCCTGCAGGCCGGGCCGGCGCAGCCCGCTGCGGGGTCCTGACGGTGGAGCACGCCATGAACACGCCCCGTGACGGCCAAGACCTCCAGCATGCGGTGGCCCGCAAGGGCTCGCTGCTGCAGACCTTCAAGGCGGTGGCGTGGTCGTTCCTGGGCATTCGCCGCTCCGACGGTTATGCCCGGGATGTGTCCCAGCTCAACCCCGTGCACGTGATTGCCGCAGGCCTCCTGGCCGCAGCCCTGTTCGTGCTGGGCGTGTGGTGGCTGGTGAACTGGATCGTCGCCAGCGGCGTGGCGCAAATTTGATTTTGGTACGAGGAGAAAACACGATGTCCGCAGCCACCCACGGCGCAACACCGCACTACTTCATTCCCGGGCCTTCGCGGCATCCGGTGATGGCCGCCATTGGCCTGTTCTTCGTCATCCTGGGCGCTGGCCAGTGGATCAACGGTGCCGGCTGGGGCATGTACTCGCTGATCTTCGGTCTGCTGTGGTGGGCTTTCGTGCTCAAGCAGTGGTTCGGTGACGCCATCCGCGAAAGCGAAGGCGGCCTGTACGGCGAGCGCATCGACATCTCCTTCCGCTGGAGCATGAGCTGGTTCATCTTCAGCGAGGTCATGTTCTTCGCGGCCTTCTTCGGCGCCCTGTATTGGGCCCGCGTGCATTCAGTGCCCACGCTGGGCAACCTGGAGCACCAACTGTTGTGGCCTGATTTCAAGGCCATCTGGCCCAGTGCCGGTGGCGTGACCGCATCCCCTGCGGGCATCACCGAGCCCTTTGCCACCATCGGCCCTTGGCCCTTGCCCACCGTCAACACGGCCTTGCTGCTCACCTCGGGCGCCACGCTCACCGTGGCCCACCACGCGCTGATCGCCGGCAACCGCAGCAAGACCATCGTGTGGATGTGGCTCACCGTGATCCTGGGTGCCGCGTTCCTGGCGGTGCAAGGCTATGAGTACGCCCATGCCTACCGCGACCTGAACCTCAAGCTCAGCTCGGGCATCTTCGGCTCCACCTTCTTTATGCTCACCGGCTTCCACGGCTTTCACGTGTTCGTGGGCATGTTGATGCTGCTGTTCATCACCCTGCGCCTGCAAAAAGGCCACTTCACCAAAGACCGTCACTTCGGTTTCGAAGGCGCCGCTTGGTACTGGCACTTCGTGGACGTGGTGTGGTTGGGCCTGTACTTCCTGGTGTACTGGCTCTAAGCCTGCGGCGTATAACGCATCAGAAAAGCAAAGGGCGCCCTCGGGCGCCCTTGTGTTTGTGCGCTGAAGGCCTGTGAGCCTACTCAGCGGTTGACCGGCAGGCCCGAAGGCTGCACCCAGCCCATCCAGTAGGAAAACAGCACAAACAGAAACAGGGCAATCGACAAGCCCACCCGCAGGGCCAGGGCACGGGCCATCTTGTTGTCCCGCCCGTCACCCCCGCGGGACTTTTTCAGCATGAACACCCCGGCACTGGCCAAAGCGGCGATGATGCCCACCAGGGCCAAGGCGATCAGCAGTTTCATGACTTCATTGTTACACCCAGTGCAAGGCGGTGCTGCCGCCCGACTAAGGCGCGTGCTGCGGCGCCTGCTGTTGCCCGTGGCGGCGGCGGGTATGGCGGCGCTCACGGCCGGGCTGGGCCTGTGGCAACTCGACCGCGCCGCACAGAAGGACGCGCTGCACGCCTCCATTCAGGCCCGCGCGCAAGAACCCGCGCTGCCGGCAGGCCAGCTGCATGGCCTGGACCAGGTGCACCGGCTGGTGCAATTGCAGGGGCAGTGGCTGGCCCACAGCACGGTGTTCCTGGAAAACCGCCCCATGGGTGGGCGTGCGGGGTTTTTTGTGCTGACCGCGCTGCAGTTGCCCGATGGCCGCACGGTGCTGGTGCAGCGCGGCTGGCAAGCCCGCGACCTTCGCGACCGCACCCTGACGCAACCGGTGCCCACACCGGCCGATGTGCCGGTGCGGCTGCACGCCCGGGTGGCCCCGCCGCCATCGCGGTTGATGGACTTTGAAGGCGGCCAACAGGGCCTGCTTCGGCAAAATGTCGAGATGGGCGCGTATGCCGCTGAGTTCCGCTTGCCGGCGCTGCTGCCCATCAGCCTTCAGCAGTTGGAGCCGGCGCAGGTGTGCACCAGCGCCGCCTGCAGCGAGGTGTTGGACGATGGCCTGAAGCGCGACTGGACGGTGGTGGGGTCGAGCGCCGATAAGAACCGCGGCTACGCGGTGCAGTGGTTCTCGCTCAGCGCCTTGGTGCTGGGCCTGTTCATCTGGTTTCAGTGGCTGCGGCCGTGGCGGCAGCGCCGCGCGCAGCCCCACCCCCCGGTTTGATTCGATCGACGTTCTCCAGGAGCCCAGGCCCTTGTCCCGACCACCCGACACGACACCGATGCAGCAGCCCCATGAACCGGTGGGCCTGACGGTGCATTCCCTGCCCGAGGTGTCGATGGACGACAGCCAGCGTACGCGCACGGGCCGCTGGAAGCTGCTGTTGGTGCTGCTTGTGTGCGCATCCCCGGTCATCGCCTCCTACTTCACCTACTTCGTGGTGCGCCCGGAGGGTCGAACCAACTACGCCACGCTGATCACGCCCCGCCCCGGTGCCTCGCATGAGTGGCCCAGCTTTCCCATGAAGGACCTGCAGGGCCAAGCGGTGCAGGCGCGCTCGCTGCGCGGGCAGTGGATCTTGGTGGTGGTTGCGCCCTCGGCTTGCGAGCAGGCCTGCGAAGAGCGCTTGTTCATGCAGCGCCAGCTGCGGGAGATGACCGGGCGTGAACGCGACCGCCTGGACAAGGTGTGGCTGGTCACCGACGAGGGGCCCATCAAGCCCGAGTTGGCGCAGGCCCTCTTGGCCACCCCGGGCATGAGCATCTTGCGTGCCGACCGCAGCGCCATCGCGGCCTGGCTGCAGCCCGAAGCCGGCGCGGCCCTGGAAGACCACCTCTACGTGGTCGACCCCATGGGCGAGTGGATGATGCGCGCCCCCGTCCAGGCCGACCCCAACAAGTTCAAGAAAGACCTCGACCGCCTGCTCAAGGCCTCGAAGTTCTGGGACACCCCGGGCCGCGGAGAGGGCACATGACCGAGGCCACCCCGCTGTGGAACCTGGCGCCCATTGCGCGCCTGGCGATCTTGGGCCTGCTGCTGGCCAGCGCACCCCTGGCCTGGGTGTGGCTGCGCCACCGCAACGGCCATCCGGTACGACGTTTGCGAGCACTTACCCTCGTCACACTCTTCCTCACCTTTGACCTGGTGCTCTTCGGCGCCTTCACCCGGCTCACCGACTCGGGCCTGGGATGCCCTGATTGGCCAGGCTGCTATGGCAGCCTCAGCCCGGTGGGCGCGGCCAGCCACATTTCGGCCGCTGAGCTGCAAATGCCCGATGGCCCGGTGACCACGCAAAAGGCCTGGATCGAGATGATCCACCGCTACCTGGCCACGGCCGTGGGGGTGCTGATTCTGGTGATGACGGCCACCGCCTGGGCCCTGCGCCGCAGCGTGCCGGTATCCCCTTGGTGGCCCACCGCCACCTTGGTGTGGGTGTGCCTGCAGGGGCTGTTCGGTGCACTCACCGTGACCATGAAGCTCTATCCGGCCATCGTCACCCTGCACCTGATGGGCGGCCTGGGACTCTTGGTGCTGTTGGCCGTGCAGGCCGAGGGCTATCGTCAGCGCGGCGGTCAGTCCCAGGCGGGCTTCTTTGACGCCGGCACACACCCGGCGCGCTGGCGGGCGGCGCTGATGGTCTTGGCCCTGCTCAGTGGCTTGCAGATTGCGCTGGGCGGCTGGGTGAGCACCAACTACGCCGTCTTGGCCTGCACCGACTTCCCCACTTGCCACGGCCAGTGGTGGCCCACCATGGATTTCGTCGAGGGCTTTGCGCTGCAAAGGCACCTGGGCCTCAATGCCCAAGGCGGCACCTTGGAAATGGACGCCCTGACCGCCATCCACTACACGCACCGGCTGATGGCCTACGTGGTGCTGGCCGCATTGCTGGGCATGGCCTGGGCCCTGTGGCGCCACGCGCCGCAACAGGCCGCTGCAGGGCGGTGGGCGCTGTTTCTGGCGGGTGTGGCCGTGTGGCAAGCGGCCACCGGGGTTTCGAACGTGGTGCTGGGCTGGCCCTTGCTGGCCGCCGTGTCGCACACCGGCGGCGCTGCGGTGCTGGTGGTGGGCTTGGCCACCCTGTGGATGCGCGCGCGCTCCGTAGAATCGCGCCCTGAGCTGTAGCCACGATGTCCGCTGCCCCTGAATCCATGGCCGCTGTGCCCCTGGTCCCGCCAAGCCCCAAGGCTTCGCGGGTGCGGCAGTACTACGCGCTGACCAAGCCACGCGTGGTGCAGCTCATCGTCTTCTGCGCGCTGATCGGCATGTTGCTGGCGGTACCCGGTTGGCCCTCGGCGGCCGAATGGGGGCGTGTGCTGCTGGCCAGCGCCGGCATCTGGTTGGTGGCCGCCGCCGCCGCGGCCTTCAATTGCCTGGTGGAGCAGCACATTGACCGCCGCATGGCGCGCACGGCGTGGCGGCCCACGGCCAAGGGCGAACTCAGCAACACGCAGTCCCTGGTGTTCTCGGCCCTGCTGTGCGGCCTGGGTTGCGCCGTGTTGTACTGGGCCGTAAACCCCTTGACCATGTGGCTGACCCTGGCCACCTTCGTTGGCTACGCCATTGTCTACACGGTGGTACTCAAGCCCCTGACCCCGCAGAACATCGTGATTGGCGGTGCTTCGGGGGCCATGCCACCCCTGCTGGGCTGGACGGCCATGACGGGCGAGGTGGGCGCTTTGGGCGTGCTGCTGGTCATGATCATCTTCCTGTGGACCCCGCCGCACTTCTGGGCGCTGGCCCTGTACCGAACGGAAGACTATGCGCGTGCGGGCCTGCCGATGCTGCCGGTCACGCATGGCAGCGAGTTCACGCGGCTGCAGATCTTCTTGTACACCCTGGTGCTGCTGGCGTCCACGCTCTTGCCCGTGCTGTTTGGCTTCAGTGGTGGGCTGTACCTGGTGGCCGCGCTGTACCTGGGGCTGCACTTCATTGGGCTGGCCTGGAAGCTGATGCGTGACTACAGCGACGGCTTGGCGCGCCGCACCTTCCGCTTTTCCATTTGGCACCTGTCGCTGCTGTTTGCCGCGCTGATGTTGGACCACTACCTGCGGCCGTGGTTGCCGCGTTTGGGGGGGCTGTGATGGGCATGAGAATAAAGACCATGGCCGCGGCTTTGGGCCTGGCCTTGGGCGCCCTGCTGGTCTTGCCCGCGTGCTCCGACCGCGGCAGTGCGGGCGGCGCATCCTCGGCTGCGGCGGGCTTTACCGCCATCGACATCACGGGTGCCAGCTACGCCAACAAGCTCGAGCTGCCCGACCCCGATGGGCGCGTGCGCCGGCTGGATGAATTCAAGGGCAAGCTGGTGCTGGTCTTCTTTGGCTACACCCAGTGCCCCGATGTGTGCCCCACCACGCTGGCCGAGTTGGCCGCAGTGCGCAAGGCCATGGGCCCCGACGGCGCCAAGGTGCAGCCGGTGTTCGTATCGGTGGACCCGCAGCGTGACACCCCCGAGGTGCTCAAGGCCTATGCCCAGGCCTTCGGGGACGATGTGGTGGCCCTGCGCGGAGATGAAGCGCAAACCAAGTCCGTGGCGCAGGACTTCAAGGTCTTCTACGCCAAGGTACCGGCTAAAACGCCCGACACGTACACCATCGACCACACGGCCGGCACCTATGTCTTCGACACCCAGGGCCGCATCCGCCTGTTCATGCGCCACGGCCAAGCGCCTGCGGCCATCGAGGCCGACCTCAAGCGTCTTCTGGCGGCCTCATAAGGCC
>JBJTHN010000069.1:0-118779 GCA_046094505.1 Betaproteobacteria bacterium | reverse complement strand
GTGCTGGACAGTGGCTGTGTAAGGAAGCCACCATGCAAAAGGGCCGCTGCTGCGGCCCTGCTTGCATCGGCGGTCATGGTTGACCGCTCAGGCCTTGGCTTGGGCCCCGAGGGCGATCTTCAGCAGATCGGCCACCGTGTTGGCGTTGAGTTTTTCCATGATGTTGGCACGGTGAGCCTCCACCGTCTTGATGCTGATGCCCAGGTCGTCGGCGATCTGCTTGTTCAGGCGGCCGGCCACGATACGCTCCAGCACCTGGCTTTCGCGGGTGGTCAGGCGCGACAGCAGCGCATCGCGGCTGGCTTGTTCCTGGTGCTGACTGAAGGCAGCCCGTGCCTGCTCGAGCATGCGCTCCACCAGGCCCAGCAGTTCGGCTTCCTTGAAGGGCTTTTCGATGAAGTCCATCGCACCCTTCTTCATGGTCGACACCGCCATGGGCACGTCACCGTGGCCCGTGATGAAGACAATGGGCAGCGGGCTGCGGCGCTCCAGAAGGCGGTCTTGCAACTCCAAGCCGCTCATGCCGTCCATGCGGATGTCGGCGATCAGACAGGCCACTTCGCGCGGATCGAAGCGCGACAGGAACGATTCGGCCGAATCGAAGCACTTGACGCGGTAGTCCTTGCCCTCGAGCAACCACTGTAGAGAATCGCGCACGGCCTCGTCGTCGTCAACAACGTAAACCGTGCCTTTCTTGGGGATCAAGCTCATAGTCTCAAGAAGAAGTGGAGGCTTCGGGGCGCCGCGGACCATCGGTTTGGGGCGGTGCTTCGAATTGGTGGGCGGTGTCCACGGGCAGTGTGAACACAAATCGGCATCCGCTCACCAACTCACCATTGTAAAGGTTCTCGGCCGTCAGACGCCCCCGGTGGGATTCGATGATGGAGCGGCACAGGCTCAGGCCAATGCCCAGGCCCTCGCGTTTGGTCGAGAAGAAGGCCTCGTAGATGCGCCCCAAGACCTCTTCAGACATGCCCGGGCCGTTGTCGGTGATGCTGAACTCGACGATAGGCTCCTGCTGGTCTTGCAGGCGCGGCACCACGCGCAGTTCGATCCGACGCCGTGCCGGGGGCATGTCGGCCAGGTCGATGGCCTCGGCAGCGTTCTTCACCAGGTTCAGCACAACCTGCTCAATCAGGATGGGGTCGCAATAAAGGGCAGGCAGTCGCTGGGCCAGGTAGGTGTTGAGCTGCACCCGGCGCCGGCGCAGGTCGATGTTGGCCAACTCCACCGCGTCGTCGATGATGTCGCGGGCATCGGCGGTTTGGCGCTGCGGCTCGCTTCGCTTCACGAAGGCACGGATGCGGTGGATGATTTGCCCAGCACGCTCGGCCTGCCTGGCCGTTTTTTCCAGGGCGGCGATCAGGTCGTCCTTGGCGATGGCGTCTTCGCGTACGCGGTTGACCATGCCGTTGCAGTAGTTGTTGATGGCCGTCAGCGGCTGGTTGAGCTCGTGCGCCACCGAACTGGCCATCTCGCCCATCGTCACCAAGCGGCTGGTCACTTGGGCCTTTTCGGCCTGCTGCGCAGTGGCTTCCTCGGCGCGGCGGCGTGCGGTGATGTCGGTGGCGATGATCATCTGCACCAGCCGGCCGTCCGTCCATTGCAGGTAACGCAGCCGCACGTCAAACCACTTGGACAAGCCCTCGACCGGGACTTCTCGCGGGTCGGTCACCGCTTCGGTGATGCTGTCGGCCGGCAGGCCCGACATCGGATCTTCCGGGTCGTCCAATTCGTGCAAAGGTGCGTGCACATCCGGTGCGCTGCCCTCGCTGAGCAAGAGGTGCCCGCGGGGGCTGCTGCCAAACCACACGCGGTAGGAGCGGTTGGCGAACAGGAGTTCGCCGCTGCTCATGGACACCACGCTGACGGCGGCGTCCAGGCCTTCGAGCACCGTGGTGAAGCGCTCGTGCGACGCGGTGAGCTGGTCGCGCACCCGTTTGGCCTCGGTGATGTTCGTCATCGAGGTCATCCAGCCGGTCTGCTCGCCACGGTGGTCCACCAGGGGCGACACGTACATGCGCGCATCGAAGACCTCACCGTCCTTGCGCTGAACCTTGACCTCAATGCCGCCCGATGGGGTCTTGCCCATGAGCTCCTGCTGCAGGAACTGCATGGTTTCGTCGATGCGGTCCGGTGGCCAGTAGGGGTAGGGCGGTACCAGGCCGATCAGGTCTTGTGGGCTGTAGCCCGTCATGTCGCAGAAAGCCCGGTTGACGTAGGTGATGCGCCCTTCGAGGTCCATGGCCCGCATGCCCGTCAGAACGGAGTTCTCCATCGCGCGGCGGAAGTTCGTCTCCTGGACCAGGGTGGCCTGCATCTGGTTGCGCCGGCGCAGGTGTTGGAGCGACCCCAGCAGCATCCACACGGTCAGTGCTGACAGGCCCACCACCATCCAGAACAGGGTGTTGCCGATCAGGTTGGAGGATGTGCGCCAGCCCTGGGTGCGCAGTTGCAGGCCGGGTGCCATGCTGCCCAGGGGCACCTCGTGTACCCGTCCAACGCGGGGATTGCCCGTGACCAGGGTGGCGCCGGTGGTGGTCACCACGGTGCCGTCCATGTCGATGATCGAATGGGTGTTGCGACGGGTCTGGTCCTCGGCCAGAGATCGGCGCAGCAGCATCTCCACATCGATCTCCGCGGCCACGGCTCCGCTGAATTCGCCTAGGGCCAACAGCGGCACCACCAGCCGAATCACGGTACGGCCCTCATCGTCTACGTAGTGAGGCGAGTGTGCGGGCAGGCGCCGCGCCTGGGCCTCCAGGAAGGTCTGCACGGCGGGGCCGGCCAGCTTGCGAGCGGCGCCCTTCAACTCAAAGGTGGCTTCGGGCTGGGCCTCGCCGACCATGGGGTTCGGGTCAAAGGACAGGCGAACCTGCCCCGTGGGCGACAGCCACTGCATCAGCGTGATTTCGGGCCGGTCTCCCGTGAGGGTGCGTCCCTGCTCGATGAAGCCTCCGCGGCCGATGTCACGAATCGCGAGTTCGCGGGCCAGGCGGATGAGCTGTTCCTGGTTGTCCAGCAGCCGAAGACGGACCTGCTGCTGGGCGATTTCTCCCGCACGGGCCACCCCTTCTTCCTCGTGCAGCAGTTCCTCGGCCCGCAGGAACCAAAAGGTGGCCGAGATGACGGTCAGGAACAGCAGCACCGAAACCAGGGGGCCCAAGATCACGTAGCGGTCTTGGCGCGAGGGTGACTGGCGACCCCACCAGCGCAGAGCCCAGCGTTTGAGGGTTTCCAGGGCCTGGCGGGGCGACCAGCGGCGGCTCAGGGCGCGGTACATGACGGGATTATCGACGGGTCACCAGAAGCTTTTGGGGCAGACTGTGTTTCATAATAAGAAACGAAGTCGCACGATTTGGAATTTGACGAAAGTTCTGCAATACTTCGCAACACGGCGTTCGGGTGTGTCCACAGGCATGCCCGAATGGCCTGAGCACCTAGCCTCGGCTAGCGTGCCGCACAAGAGCCCCAAGAGGCCCCGACACAGCCGGCCAACCGCCGGCTCCTGCATCAACCGAGAAGGAGTAGACATGAGCGCTGCACAGCCCCAGGACTTGGATCAACAGGAAACCCGGGAGTGGCTTGATGCCTTCTCGGCCGTCTTGGAAAGCGAGGGCCATGAGCGCGGGCACTTCCTCTTGGAGCAGCTGCTGGAGCACGCACGCGAGCACAGCATCGACATGCCGTTCTCGGCCACCACCGGCTATGTGAACACCATCGAGCCCACCGAGGAAGAGCACAGCCCGGGCAACCTGGAGCTCGAAGGGCGCTTGCGCGCGTACATGCGCTGGAACGCCATGGCCATGGTGGTCAAGGCCAACCGCTTGAACCCGGAAGACGGCGGTGACCTGGGCGGCCACATCAGTTCCTTCCAATCGCTGGCGCACATGTTCGCCGCGGGCTTCAACCACTTCTGGCATGCCGACGACACCGACAAAGGCGGCACGCATGGGGGTGACCTGCTCTACATGCAGGGCCACAGCGCCCCGGGCATCTATGCTCGTGCCTTCTTGGAGGGCCGGTTGAGCGAAGAGCACCTCCTGAACTTCCGCCAGGAAGTGCAGGGCAAGGGCCTGTCGAGCTACCCGCACCCCAAGCTGATGCCCGAGTTCTGGCAGTTCCCCACCGTGTCCATGGGCTTGGGTCCTTTGATGGCCATCTACCAGGCACGCTTCCTGAAGTACCTGCATGCCCGTGGCATTGCCGACACCAGCAAGCGCAAGGTGTGGGTCTTCTGCGGCGACGGCGAGATGGACGAGCCGGAATCGCTGGGCGCCATCGGCTTGGCCGCGCGCGAAAATCTGGACAACCTGGTCTTCGTCATCAACTGCAACCTGCAGCGGCTGGATGGCCCTGTTCGCGGCAACGGCAAGATCATCCAAGAACTCGAGGGCGAGTTCCGCGGAGCCGGCTGGAATGTGATCAAGCTCCTGTGGGGCAAGGAGTGGGACGCCCTGCTGGCGCGCGACAAGGACGGCGCGCTGCGCAAGATCATGATGGACACGCTGGACGGTGACTATCAGGCCTTCAAGGCCAACGATGGCGCTTTCGTGCGCAAGAACTTCTTCGGCCGCGACCCGCGCACCCTGGAGTTGGTGTCCAAGATGACCGATGAGGACATCTGGAACCTGCGCCGAGGCGGGCATGATGCCCAGAAGGTGTACGCCGCGTTCCACCGTGCCAACAACACCCAGGGCCAGCCCACCGTGCTGCTGGTCAAGACCGTCAAGGGCTGGGGGATGGGCAAGGCCGGTGAAGGCAAGAACACCGCCCACCAGACCAAGAAGCTCACGGACGAGGACATTCGCCACTTCCGCGACCGCTTCAACATTCCCATCCCAGACAGCGAGCTGGCCAAGATCCCGTTCTACAAGCCGGCCGACGACACCCCGGAGATGCGCTACCTGCACGAGCGTCGCCAGGCCCTGGGGGGCTACCTGCCGCACCGGCGCACGGTCAGCACCGAGAGCTTCACCGTGCCGGCCTTGGAAACCTTCAAAGCCGTGCTGGAGCCCACCGCCGAAGGGCGTGAGATCTCCACGACCCAAGCCTATGTGCGCTTCCTGACCCAGCTTCTGCGCGACCAGGCCCTGGGCCCGCGCGTGGTGCCCATCTTGGTGGACGAAGCCCGGACCTTCGGCATGGAAGGCCTGTTCCGCCAGGTGGGCATCTACAACCCCGAGGGCCAGAAGTACACGCCGGTCGACAAGGACCAGGTGATGTACTACCGCGAAGACAAGGCCGGCCAGATCCTGCAAGAAGGCATCAACGAAGCCGGCGGCATGAGCTCGTGGATCGCTGCGGCCACCTCGTATTCGACGAACAACCGGATCATGGTGCCGTTCTTCGTGTACTACTCGATGTTCGGCTTCCAACGCATTGGCGACCTGGCCTGGGCAGCGGGCGACATGCAGGCCCGCGGCTTCTTGTTGGGCGGAACATCCGGCCGCACCACGCTCAACGGCGAAGGCCTGCAGCACGAAGACGGCCACAGCCACATCCTGGCCGGGACGATTCCCAACTGCGTGTCCTACGACCCCACGTTTGCCCACGAGGTGGGCGTGATTCTGCACCACGGCATGAAGCGCATGGTGGAGCGCCAGGAGAACGTGTTCTTCTATGTGACCTTGCTCAACGAAAACTACCCCATGCCCGGCCTCAAGCCCGGCACCGAAGAGCAGATCATCAAAGGCATGTACCTGCTGGAGCGGGCAGAGGGCGCCAAGACGGCGCCGCAGGTCAACCTGCTGGGTTCGGGCACGATCCTGCGCGAGAGCATGGAAGCCAAGAAGCTGCTGGCGGTGGATTGGGGCGTGGTGGCGCACGTGTGGAGCTGCCCCAGCTTCAACGAACTCACCCGCGAAGGCCAGGACTGCGCACGCTGGAACCTGTTGCACCCCACCGAGAAGCAACGCGTGCCCTATGTGACGCAGCAGTTGTCCACACTGCCGGGCCCGGTGGTGGCGGCCACTGACTACATGAAGAACTACGCCGAGCAGATCCGCGCCTTCATCCCCAAGGACAAGGGCTACACCGTGCTGGGCACCGACGGGTTTGGGCGTTCGGACTTCCGCAAAAAGCTGCGCGAGCACTTCGAGGTCAACCGCCACTACGTGGTGGTGGCCGCGCTCAAGGCCTTGGCCGATGAAGGCCTGGTGCCGGCGGCCAAGGTGGCCGAGGCGATCAAGAAGTACGGTTTGAACACCGAGAAGATCAACCCCCTGTTCGCTTGAACGCATTACGGAGACAGGAACATGGCACTGGTTGAAGTGAAGGTCCCCGACATCGGGGATTTCGATGAGGTGGCCGTCATCGAGGTGCTGGTCAAGCCCGGCGATACGGTCAAGTTGGAGCAAAGCCTGATCACGGTGGAAAGCGACAAGGCCTCGATGGAGATTCCCTCGAGCCACGCGGGCGTGGTCCAGGAGCTCAAGGTTGCCTTGGGTGACAAGGTTCGGGAAGGAAGCCTCGTGCTGGTGTTACAGGCGCAGGGCGATGCTGCCGCTGCACCGGCGCCGGCACCCGTGCCCGCCACATCACCCGCGCCGGCTGCAGCCATCGCCGTGGCGGCCACTTCCGGCGCCGCACCCGACGTCCCACAGGCCCCTCACATCCCCACGGCCGCACCGGCCACGGGTTTGCCGCACGCATCGCCCACGGTGCGCAAGTTCGCCCGTGAGCTCGGCGTACCGCTGCACGAGGTCAAGGGCAGTGGGGCCAAAGGCCGGATCACACAGGCCGATGTACAGGCCTTCACCAAGTCCGTGATGGCGGGTGCGGTTCAGACCGCCGCGCAAGCGGCCCGTGCTCCCGCTGCGGGCGCCGTTGGGGATGGCTTGGGCCTGATACCCTGGCCCAAGGTGGACTTCGCCAAGTTCGGCCCGATTGAGCGCAAAGAGCTCGGCCGTATCAAGAAGATCAGCGGAGCCAACCTGCTGCGCAACGCCGTGATGATCCCGGCCGTCACCAACCATGACGACGCCGACATCACCGAGCTTGAGGCCTTCCGCGTGGCCACCAACAAAGAAAACGAAAAGACCGGTGTGAAGGTCACGATGCTGGCCTTCCTGATCAAGGCTTGCGTGGCCGCGCTCAAGAAGTTCCCCGAGTTCAACAGCTCGCTGGACGGTGACGCACTCGTCTACAAGCAGTACTGGCACATCGGCTTTGCGGCGGACACGCCCAACGGCCTGGTGGTGCCGGTGATCAAGAACGCCGACCAGAAGGGCATTCTGCAGATCAGCCAGGAAATGGGCGAGCTGGCCAAGAAGGCCCGTGAAGGCAAGCTGGGTCCTGCGGATATGAGCGGCGCCACCTTCACCATCTCCAGCCTTGGCGGCATCGGTGGGCGCTACTTCACGCCCATCATCAATGCGCCGGAGGTGGCCATCCTGGGCGTTTGCAAGAGCCAATTGGAGCCGGTTTGGAATGACCGGGAGTTCGTGCCGCGGCTGATGTTGCCGCTGTCCCTCACCTGGGACCATCGGGTCATTGATGGCGCGGCTGCCGCCCGATTCAATGCCTACTTGGGCCAGATCCTGGCGGACTTCCGCCGGATCATGCTGTGACGGGGGAAGCCATGTCCATCATCGACATCAAGGTTCCCGATATCGGCGACTTCAAAGAAGTGGCCGTGATCGAGTTGCTGGTCAAGCCGGGCGACACGATCAAGGTGGAGCAAAGCCTGATCACCGTGGAGTCCGACAAAGCCTCCATGGAGATTCCGTCCAGCCACGCGGGCGTGGTCAAGGAAGTCAAGGTCAAGCTCGGCGACAAGGTGGGCGAGGGCACCGTGGTGCTGTCGCTGGAGGTGGCGGCTTCGGTGGCCGGGGCTGCTGCACCCGCGCCATCGCCGCTGGCGCCTGCTCCGGAAGGCGCCCCTGCAGCTGCCGTCGTGGCCGACGATGGCTCGGCCTTCGATCTCCAGTGCGATGTGCTGGTGCTGGGTGCAGGACCGGGCGGCTACAGCGCGGCCTTTCGTGCGGCCGATCTGGGCCTGAAGGTGGTGCTGGTCGAGCGCTATGCCACCTTGGGTGGCGTGTGCCTGAATGTGGGATGCATCCCTTCCAAGGCGTTGCTGCACGTGGCCGCGGTGATGGACGAGGTCAGCCACATGGCCGACCTCGGTGTGGACTTCGGTGCCCCGAAGCTCAACATCGACAAGCTGCGTGGCCACAAGGAGAAGGTGATCGGCAAGCTCACCGGCGGTTTGGCTGCCATGGCCAAGATGCGCAAGGTCACGGTGGTACGGGGCTACGGTGCCTTCACCGGCAGCCACCGTGTGACGGTGGAAGAAACCACGGGCGCCGGGCAGGACAAGACGGGCAGCCAACAGCTTATCGCCTTCAAGCGCTGCATCATTGCCGCGGGCTCACAGGCGGTTCGCCTGCCGTTCCTGCCGGACGACCCGCGCATCGTCGACAGCACCGGTGCCCTGGGCCTGAAGGAAGTGCCCAAGAAGCTGCTGATCATCGGAGGCGGCATCATCGGCTTGGAAATGGGTACGGTCTACAGCACCCTGGGCGCACGGCTGGATGTGGTGGAAATGCTCGATGGCCTGATGCAAGGCGCTGACCGTGACCTGGTCAAGGTCTGGCAGAAGATGAATGCCCACCGCTTCGACCAGATCATGCTCAAGACCAAAACGGTCGGGGCACAGGCCACGCCGCAAGGCATCAAGGTGCAGTTCGAGGGACTGGACGGCACCAAGAGCGAAGGTACCTACGATCTGGTCTTGCAAGCCGTGGGCCGTACGCCCAACGGCAAGAAAATTGCCGCCGACAAGGCCGGTGTGGCGGTGAGCGAGCGCGGCTTCATCGACGTGGACATCCAGATGCGCACGAACATGGCGCACATCTTCGCCATTGGTGACATCGTGGGTCAGCCCATGCTGGCCCACAAGGCCGTGCACGAGGCGCATGTGGCGGCGGAGGTGATTGCAGGCGAGTTGCTGGGCAAGCCCGAACTGGCTGCTGCGGCGTTCAACGCCCGGGTGATCGCGAGCGTGGCCTACACCGACCCCGAGGTGGCCTGGGTGGGCCTCACAGAGGACCAGGCCAAGGCGCAGGGCATCAAGGTCAAGAAGGGACTGTTCCCATGGTCCGCCTCGGGCCGGGCCATCGCCAATGGCCGCGACGAGGGATTCACCAAACTGTTGTTCGATGATGCACCCGAGGCCCATGGCTACGGCAAGATCCTGGGCGGCGGCATCGTGGGCACCCACGCCGGCGACATGATTGGTGAGATTGCACTGGCCATCGAGATGGGTGCGGATGCCGTGGATATTGGCAAGACCATTCACCCACACCCCACGCTGGGTGAGAGCATCGGCATGGCCGCCGAGGTGGCGCATGGTTCGTGCACCGACCTGCCGCCGGCCAAGCGTTGATCGGGGTCAGCCGATGTCGCTGCAGTGCAATTCGAACTGCCCGCTGCGCCGGCATTCGAAGAAGTGCCGCAGCGTCACCTTGACCGTGCGGAAGGCCAGTTCATCCCAGGGTACTTCGTGTTCGGCAAACAGACGGGCCTCGATGGTTTCGGGGCCCGGTTGGAACACGTCGCTTTTGAGCGTGGCCAGGTAGAACAGATGAACCTGACCCACCTGCACCACATTGAGCAGCGAGAACAGCGGGCCCAGTTCGATATCGGCGCCGGCCTCTTCATCGGTCTCGCGCCGCGCGCCGTCGGCGGTGGATTCGCCCAGTTCCAAGAATCCTGCCGGCAGGGTCCAAAAGCCGTGCCGCGGCTCAATGTTGCGGCGGCACAGCAGCACCCTGTCCTGCCAAACCGGTACCGTGCCCACCACGTTCAGCGGGTTTTCGTACTGGATATGGCCGCAGCCGCCGCACATGGCCCGTTCCCGGTTGTCGTCGGGCGGCACGCGGTAGCTCACCGCCGTGCCGCAGGCTCGGCAATGTTGGATGCGGGCACGGTGGCTCAACAACATGACACCCAGTGTAGTGCGCTGACGCTCGTCTGAAGCCCATCAAGACCCCACACCCATGGAACTCTTCAACTACTTCCGGTCCTCCGCCTCGTTCCGCGTGCGCATCGCCCTGGCCCTCAAAGGCCTGGACTACGGCTATATCTCGGTACACCTGCCGCGGCGCGAACACCTCAACGAGTCGTACGCGGCGGTGTCCGCTTCGCGCTTGGTGCCCACGCTGCGCGAAGACGACGGGCACCTGCTGACCCAGTCGCTGGCCATCATCGAGTACCTTGAGGAAACGCATCCCGATCCCGCCTTGATGCCCCAGGATGCCCGTGGGCGCGCCCGTGTACGGGCGCTGGCCTACGACATCGCCTGTGAAATCCACCCACTCAACAACCTGCGTGTGTTGCGCTACCTGACGGCCGACCTCGGCCTGGGCGAGGACGACAAGAACCGTTGGTACCGGCACTGGGTCGAAACGGGCTTGGCTGCGGTGGAGCGGCAGCTGGCCGACCATCCGTCCGCCGGCCTGTTCTGCCACGGTGACACGCCCACACTGGCCGACATCACCCTGGTCCCGCAGATCTTCAACGCCCAGCGATTTGAGTGCCGCTTGGACCATGTACCCACGGTGATGCGGATCTTCCAGCAGTGCATGGGCCTGCCGGCGTTCAGCCAGAGCCAGCCTTCGGTCTGTCCCGACGCCGAGTGAGGGGCCAGCCCCATGAGTGCGGTGCCACTGCTCATACCCGACTGGTCGCTGCCCGCGGGTGTGGGTGCGGCCATGGCCACCCGCGTCGGCGGTATGAGCACCGCGCCCTACGGCAGCCTGAACCTGCGCCCGCCGGCCCTGGAGCCCCCGGGCGCGCCGGCGGATGACCCTCAGGCGGTGGGCGAAAACATCCGCCGCTATGGGGCCGCGCTGGGGGCACAACCGGTGTTTCTTCGCCAGGTGCATGGCGCACAGGTGCTGGACCTCGATGAGCACGCCAGCCCCGTCGAGAGCCCCGCCACCGCCGATGCGGCCGTCACCACCCGGGTGGGGTTGGCCTGCACGGTGTTGGTGGCCGACTGCTTGCCGGTCCTGCTGACCGATGAGGCCGGCCGTGCGGTGGCAGCCGCCCACGCCGGCTGGAGAGGCCTGGCCGCCGGTGTCCTGGAAAACACGCTGCAGGCGCTGTGCGAGCAGGCCGGATGCCGCCCGGCTCAGGTGCAGGCTTGGCTGGGACCGTGTATCGGCCCCCAGGCCTTTGAGGTGGGGCCCGACGTGCTGCAAGCCTTTGGGCATTCACCCTGTGCGGCGAACACCAGCGTGGATGGCGACGCAGCAGCCGTGTTTCGCTATGCGCCCCGCTCAGACGGCACCCCTCGTTGGCGTGCTGACTTGGCTGCCTTGGCCCGGTTGCGCCTGCACGCTGCCGGTCTGCACCGCATCAGCAGCAGCGGCCTGTGTACGGTCAGCGACACCTCACGGTTCTTTTCGTTCCGGCGCGATGGGCTGACCGGCCGTATGGCCGCCAGCATTTGGCGCCATGGCTGACGCCGATGCTGCGATGCGGGCCCGTCGCCGCATGGGGGTGCCCAGGATGTACATCACGATGCCCAGGGGCAGCGCCCCATACAGGGCAAAGGTGAACAGGGCGCCCAGCACCGTTCCTTGGGGCGACAGCGCCTCCACGATGCTCATCATCAGCACCACATACATCCAGGCAATGGCCACCAGGTACATGCAAGAGGCTCCGGTTCACGGCAGGCGTCCACCCGAACGCCGCCCATGGCATTGTGCAGACCGCCGGGCGTATGCTGTCATGACCAGGAAAGATTGCCGCCTTAGAGTGAGGGCATTGAGGCCCGGATAGCAGCAGGAGACCACGATGGCCAAACGCAAGTCCCAACCCCAACCCCCGCTTGGATCCCTGGGTGAAAACGCCCAGGCCTTGGGCCATGCCGTGGGCGACGCTTTCACGGCCATGGCCGGAATGAGCCTGCCTGCGCAAGACCTGTCTCGCTTGCAGCAGGGCTACCTACAGGAGATGACCCAACTGTGGAACCAGGCCCTGGGTGCCGCTGAGCAGCCTGCACCCATCAAGGACCGACGCTTCGCGGCGCAGGCCTGGACACAGAACCCCATGGCGGCCTTCACCGCCCGGGCCTACTTGCTCAATGCCCGCACCCTGATGGAGATGGCTGAGGCGGTGCAGGGGGATGCCAAGACCAAGGCGCGCGTGCGCTTTGCCGTGCAGCAGTGGATCGACGCGGCCAGCCCCTCCAACTTCCTGGCCTTGAACCCCGAGGCCCAGCAAAAGGCCTTGGAGTCCCAGGGGCAGAGCATTGCCAAGGGCGTGGAGCAGCTGTTGGCCGACATTCGCCGGGGGCATATGAGCCAGACGGATGAAACGGTGTTTGAGGTGGGGCGCAATGTGGCCACCACCGAAGGCACGGTGGTCTTCGAAAACGAGCTCATGCAGCTCATCGAATACAAGCCCTTGACCGCGCAGGTCCATGAGCGGCCCATCCTCTTTGTGCCGCCCTGCATCAACAAGTACTACATCCTGGACCTGCAGCCAGACAACTCCTTGATCCGCTACACCCTGGAGCAAGGCCATCGCCTGTTCGTGGTGAGCTGGCGCAACCCCGACGAAAGCCTGGCGGCCAAGACTTGGGACGACTACATCGCCGAAGGGCCCATCCAGGCCATTGAGGTGGTGCAGGCGATCACCGGGCAAAAGCAATTCAACATGTTGGGCTTTTGCGTAGGGGGCACCATCCTCGCCACGGCTTTGGCGGTGCTGGCCGCGCGCGGGCAACAACCGGCCTCCAGCGTCACACTGCTCACCACCCTGTTGGACTTCAGTGATACCGGCATCCTCGACATCTTTGTCGATGAGCCCGCCGTTCAGATGCGGGAGATGACCATCGGTGCCGACGCGCCCAGTGGCCCCGGCCTGCTCAAGGGCGGTGAACTTGCGGCCACCTTCAGCTTCCTGCGACCGAACGACCTGGTGTGGAACTACGTGGTGGGCAACTATCTCAAGGGTGAGACACCCCCGCCGTTTGACCTTCTGTACTGGAACTCCGACAGCACCAATCTGCCGGGTCCCATGTACTGCTGGTACCTGCGCCACCTGTACCTGCAGAACGAACTGCGCATCCCAGGCCGCTTGAGTACCTGCGGTCAGGCCGTGGATGTGGGGGCCATCAAGGCGCCGTTCTACCTTTACGCCTCCCGTGAAGACCACATCGTGCCCTGGGAAGCGGCCTACCGCAGCACCGAGATCATCAAAGGCAAGAAGCGTTTTGTCATGGGGGCTTCAGGCCACATCGCTGGGGTGATCAATCCCCCGGCCAAGGGCAAACGCCATTACTGGACCCAGGATCGTCTGCTGGAATCGGCCCATGACTGGCTGGAGTCGGCCACCGAGAGGCCCGGCTCGTGGTGGCCCGACTGGGCGGCTTGGTTGGCCTCGCATGCGGGCAAGAAGGTGGCAGCACCCAAAGCGCCTGGCAACCGTCAACACAGGCCCATTGAGGCTGCCCCGGGCCGCTATGTCAAGCAAAAGGCCTGAGCACTTGTGCCTACACGGCTGCTGAGCCCCCTTTTTGAACCTTTCGTATTGAACCTGCAGGAGACTTTCATGAGCGAAGACATCGTCATCGTTGCCGCCACCCGCACCGCGGTGGGCAAGTTCGGCGGAACGCTGGCCAAGACCGCCGCCACTGAGCTGGGCAGCGTGGTCATAGCCGAGTTGCTGAGCCGCACCGGGCTGGCTGCCGACCAGGTGGGCGAGGTGATCATGGGACAGGTGCTGGCGGCCGGCGCCGGACAGAACCCGGCGCGACAGGCCATGATGAAGGCGGGCCTGGCCAAGGAAACCCCTGCTTTGACCATCAACGCGGTATGTGGTTCTGGCCTGAAGGCGGTGATGTTGGCGGCCCAGGCCGTGGCCTGGGGTGACAGCGAAATCGTGATCGCCGGGGGGCAAGAAAACATGAGCGCCAGCCCCCACGTGGTACTGGGCAGCCGCGACGGCCAGCGCATGGGCGACTGGAAAATGGTGGACTCCATGATCGTGGACGGCTTGTGGGACGTCTACAACCAGTACCACATGGGCATCACGGCCGAGAACGTGGCCAAGGCCCACGGCATCACCCGTGACATGCAGGATGCCCTGGCGTTGGGCTCACAGCAGAAGGCCGCAGCCGCGCAGGATGCGGGCAAGTTCGCGGACGAGATCGTCGGTGTGAGCATCCCGCAGCGCAAGGGTGACCCGATCGTCTTCAACAGCGACGAATTCATCAACAAGAAGACCAATGCCGAAGCCCTGGCTGGCCTTCGGCCGGCATTTGACAAGGCCGGCAGCGTCACCGCCGGCAATGCGTCGGGTATCAACGACGGTGCCGCCGCGGTCATGGTGATGAAGGCGTCCAGGGCCGCAGCCTTGGGACTCAAGCCTATGGCCCGCATTGCGGCCTTTGGCACCAGCGGTCTGGATCCGGCCACCATGGGCATGGGCCCGGTGCCGGCTTCGCAAAAAGCGCTGGCCAGGGCCGGCTGGAAGGCCCAGGACGTGGACCTGTTCGAGCTCAACGAAGCCTTTGCCGCTCAGGCCTGCGCCGTCAACAAGGCCTTGGACATCGACCCTGCGCGGGTGAACGTCAACGGTGGGGCCATCGCCATCGGCCACCCCATCGGCGCGTCGGGCTGCCGAATCTTGGTCACCTTGCTGCATGAAATGCAGAGCCGCAACGCCAAGAAGGGTCTGGCTGCGCTGTGCATTGGTGGCGGTATGGGTGTGTCGCTGGCGGTGGAGCGATGAAAGTCGTTGCGCAACAAAAACAGCCGCGGCGGTGGCCCCGTTCCCTGGGACATGCCCCGCGCAACAAAGCAGATGTGAAACCGAGGCGAGTCCTCATTTTGGAGAGGTAGGAGACAAGAATGAGTCAAAAAGTTGCATACGTCACCGGCGGTATGGGCGGCATCGGTACCGCGATCTGCCAACGCCTGCACAGGGACGGCTTCAAGGTCATCGCCGGCTGCGGCCCCACCCGCGACCACGCCAAGTGGCTGGCCGAGCAAAAGGCCCTGGGCTACACCTTCTACGCTTCGGTGGGCAATGTCTCGGCTTGGGACTCCACCACCGAAGCCTTTCAAAAGGCCAAGGCGGAGCACGGCCCCATCGATGTGCTGGTGAACAACGCGGGCATCACGCGTGACCGCATGTTCCTGAAGATGACCCGCGAAGACTGGGACGCTGTCATCGACACCAACCTGAACTCCATGTTCAATGTCACCAAGCAGGTGGTGCCGGACATGGTGGAGCGGGGCTGGGGCCGCATCATCCAGATTTCATCGGTCAACGGTGAGAAGGGGCAGGCGGGCCAGACCAACTACTCGGCTGCCAAGGCCGGCATGCACGGATTCACCATGGCCTTGGCACAAGAGATGGCCAACAAGGGTGTGACCGTCAACACCGTGAGCCCGGGCTACATTGGCACCGACATGGTTCGGGCCATCAAGCCCGAGGTGTTGGAAAAAATCGTGGCCACCATCCCGGTTAAGCGCCTGGGCACCCCGGAGGAAATTGGCTCCATCGTGGGCTGGCTGGCGGGTGAAGACTCCGGCTTCACCACCGGCGCCGACTTTTCCTGCAATGGCGGCCTGCACATGGGTTGACGCCCGATTAACTCTGGGCAGTGCGGCGGTCGCGGCAGCATACTCAAGCTGCCGCGACCTTTTTTTGACCGCCGAGGACCGAATGCCCAAGATTGAACCGCAGTCCCATGTTGATGTCTTCAACACCATTGCCCGCGCGCAGGCCGCAGGAAAGTCGCTGGAAGTCAGCAAAGATGGCAGCGTCAAAGAGGCCAGTTGGGGTACGCGGTTGGTGCGGGATCATCAACAGCATCGTTCGGGACAAGGCACTGCCCGGTGAAGGGCATGAGGCCACGCGGGTGAATTGGAAGGACGTTTGATACGTCCACAGGGCGGGGCTCAGCGGCTCGCCTGAGGGCGGCTGCCCCGCGGGGCAGCCTAGGGGCGCGAGGCCAATAGCTTGAATGGCTCGAACGGCTCGAACCTTTCGAACAGGGCGCCCTCTTGTGCGATCAGCTCCTGCGCCGCTTCCCTCAGGGCCTGCGCGCCCCCATCTCGCAGCGTGATGGGCAGGGCTTGGGACATGCCGCTGTAGTTCTGGTCCATCGATCGGCCGTACAGCGGGTCGTAGTGTTCGCACACCAGTTCCTCAAACACCTCAGCCCAGTGCCCCTGTTCGGCCATCGCCTTCCAGCGCAAGACGCGCTCACGCCCGCGAAGCTCGACAAAGTGCTCCAACAGGGCGCCAAAGCCCGGCACATCCTGTGAGAAGTGGGCGTAGTCCTCGAGCAACAGGTGAACCCGCGCCGGCAGCGGCATGTCCACCAGGCCCACGCGGCCGTGCTGGCGCATGCGCAGGATCAGCGCTTGGGGCACCTGCACCGCGCCAATCTTGCGGCTCTCGCTTTCCACAAACACAGGGCGCATCGGGTCGAAGCCGCGCAGGGCCCGCCACACCTGGGTTTCAAACTGCTTTTGGCTGGGTTGGGGCTGCCCGGGCAGGGCGCCCAACACCGACCCCCGGTGGCAGGCCAGTGACTCCAGGTCCAGCACCTGGGCGCCGTGCGCGGCCAGGGTCTGCAGCAAGCGGCTCTTGCCGCTGCCGGTACGCCCACCGATCACCACGAATCGCAGGGGGTTGGGCAGGGTGTCCAGGTCTTCGCGCACCACGGATCGAAACGCCTTGTAGCCGCCTTTGAGCAGGTGCACCCGAAAGCCCACCTGGTCCAGAAACCAGGCCAGGGTGCCGCTGCGTTGGCCGCCACGCCAGCAGTACACCAGGGGCTGCCAGTCCCGTGGCAGGCTGGCGCTGTGGGCATCGAGCAGGCCGGCGATGCGCCGCGCCACCATGGCTGCCCCACGCTTGCGGGCATCAAACGCCGAGATTTGCTTGTACTCGGTGCCCACCAGGCGCCGCTCGTCGTCGTCCAACACGGGCCAGCTTTGCGCGCCTGGCCAGCGGTCCAGCGCAAACTCGGCGGGCGATCGGGCATCCAGCACAGCGTCCCAGCGTGATGGCGGGTCCAGGGCCTCGCGGACCGAAATCACACGAACCGCCATGGGTTTACGCAGCCACGGCGGGGCGCGCTGCCCCCGCCGCGTCGAGCAGCTCACTTTCGATTTGCAGCTGCGTGCGCGCATGACGCAAGGCGTCGCCCGTCACGACGAAGGTGTCTTCCACCCGTTCCCCCAGGGTGATGACCTTGGCCAACTCCAGGTTGATGCGGTGCTGTGCCAACACGCGGGCGATGGAGTACAGCAGCCCGGCGCGGTCGCTGGTGCTCACCGACAGCAGGTAGCGTTGGCCGCGTTCATCGGGACGCAGCGACACGCGAGGGGTGATGGGAAAGCTGCGCACGCGGCGTGACAAACGGCCCTGTGCCGGCGCGGGCAGGGGCTCTGTGGACGAAACGGCGGCGGCGAGCTGATGTTCCACCAGGGCGATCAGGTCGCGGTGTGCGCTGGCCACATCCGAACGGTGGCCGGCATGGGCCTGCACCACCTCAAAGGTGTCCAGGGCATAGCCTTGGCGCGTGGTGTGCACCTTGGCATCCAGGATGTTGAACCCGGCGTTGTCGAAGTAACCGCAGATGCGCGCAAACAGGTCGGCCCGGTCGGGGCTGTACACGAGGACTTGCAGGCCTTCGCCCACCGAAGAAGCGCGGGCGTTGACCACGGGTGTCTGGGTCTGCAGGTGGCGCCACAGCGCCCGGGCGTGCCAGGCCAGGTCTGCTGCCTCGTGCCGCGCAAAGTAACTCACCTCCAGGGTTTCCCACAGGAGCTTTTCGGTGCCCGGCAGTTGGGAGGCCAAGGCGAGCAGGCTGCGTGCCTCTGCCCTGCGGGTCTCCACTTCGGCCAAGGCCCCAGGCGGCTCGCCGCCCAAGGCACGGCGGGTGGCACGAAACAGGTCTTCGAGCAACTTGCCCTTCCAGCCGTTCCACACCTTGGGGCTGGTGCCCCGGATGTCGGCCACCGTGAGCAGGTACAGGGCTGTGAGGCTGCGCACGTCGCGAACCGTTTTGGCAAATGCGTTGATCACATCCGGGTCCGACAGGTCTTCTTTTTGCGCGATGCGGCTCATGGTCAGGTGCTCGCGAACCAGAAAGTCGATGAGGCGCGTGTCCTGTGCGCCGATGCCGTGGTCGCGGCAGAAGCGGCGGACCTCGGTGGATCCCAGTTGTGAATGGTCGCCCCCGCGACCCTTGGCCACATCATGGAACAGCGCTGCCACCACCAAGACCCAGGGCCGGTCGAAGCCTGCGGCCAGGTTGGAGCAAAAGCTGTACTCGTGGGCGTGCTCGGGAACAAAGAACCGCCGCACATTGCGCACCACCATCAGGATGTGCTGGTCCACCGTGTACACGTGGAACAGGTCGTGCTGCATCTGTCCCACGATGCGCCGGAACACCCACAGCGTGCGGCCCAGAACGCTGGTTTGGTTCATCAGGCGCAGGGTGTGGGTCTGTCCGCCACCGGGATACTGGAGGATGTCCAGGAACTGTTGCCGATGTTCCGGATGGCGGCGAAACGCTGCATTCATCAACGAGCGCGCGTTGTACAGGGCGCGGCGCGTGCGTGCCGACAGGCCCTTGATGCCCAAGGTTCGCTGGTAGATGCTGAAGGTCTCCAGGATGGCCGAGGGGCGCTCGCGGTACAGGTCGTCGCGGGCGACTTCCAACAAGCCCCCGCGGTCCAAAAAGTCGGTCGTCAACGCCCGCATGGGCACATCACGCGAGCCGGCGATGCGTTCTTGCACCTCCTGCATCACGATTTCATTGAGCTGCACCACCGCCTTGGCTGCCCAGTAGTAGCGCTTCATCAGGGCTTCAGACACCCGCTGGCCGCGCGCGGGCTGCAGGCCCATCCGTTCGGCAAGCTGGGTCTGCAGGTCAAACACCAGGCGGTCTTCGCGGCGCTTGGCCACCACGTGCAGCCAGGCGCGGATGGTGGTCAGGGTGGCTTGGTTGCGCTCAATCTGTCGCGCCTCAAACCGCGTGATGACCCCATTGGTGGCCAACTCCGCCCAGCTGCGCCCATAACCGGCTGCACGGGCCACCCACAGCAGCACCTGCAGGTCGCGCAGGCCCCCGGGGCTTTCCTTGCAGTTGGGCTCCAGGGAGTAGGGGGTGTCCTCGTATTTTTGATGGCGCTGGTACATCTCCAGCGTCTTGGCGCGCAGAAAGGCGGTGGGGTCCATCACGGCGCTGGTGGCCTGCTGAAAGGCCTGCACCAGCTTGGTGGGCCCAAACACCCGCCGCGACTCCAGCATCGCCGTTTGGATGGTCACGTCGCGCTGCGCCTCCTGGGCGCACTGCTCGGGCGTGCGCACCGACGAGCCGATCTCCAAACCGCAATCCCAACAGGCGGTGATGAAGGCGCCGATGCCTTCCTGCACCACTCGGTCGCCCTCCAGGCGGGAGGGCACCAACAGCAGCACGTCCACATCCGAATGCGGAAACAGGGCGGCACGCCCGTAGCCACCCACGGCAACCAGGGCCACCTCGGGTGATAAGCCGGTGACCTGTGCCAACGCCGCCAGGGTGCGGTCGGTTCCTTGGGCCAGCCCGCGCAAGAGCACCTTGGTGGCCGCCGCGCTGGGACGCTTCTGGGCGAAGGCGTCGGTGAGGGCCTGCTGGTGGCTGCGGTGGGCCTGTCGCAGTTCGGCGATGGGGGCGCGGGAGGTGTCCACGCAGGGCAGGCCTCAGGCCGTTGGGTCGATGAAGGCAGGGGCCGGTGGGGACCCGGCCGACAAGGTCAGCACCTCAAATCCGCTCTCGGTCACCAGCACCGTGTGTTCCCACTGGGCCGATAGGGACCGGTCCTTGGTGACGATGGTCCAGCCGTCGCCAAGTTCACGAATCTCGCGCCGCCCCGCGTTGATCATCGGCTCGATGGTGAAGGTCATGCCCGGCACCAGTTCTTCCAGCGTTCCAGGCCGGCCGTAGTGCAGCACCTGCGGCTCCTCGTGAAATTTCTGCCCGATCCCGTGCCCACAGAATTCGCGCACGATGGAACAGCCCTGGGCTTCCGCAAAGGACTGGATCGCGTGGCCGATATCGCCCAACCGCGCCCCGGGTTTGACCTTGGCAATCCCACGCCACATGGCGTCGTAGGTGATGGCGCACAGACGTTTGGCTGCGATGGAGCCTTCGCCGACCACGAACATGCGGCTGGTGTCGCCGTGCCAACCGTCCTTGATGACGGTGACATCGATGTTGACGATGTCGCCGCTCTTGAGCGGCCGCTCGTTGGGGATGCCGTGGCAGATCTGGTGGTTGACCGAGGTGCAAATGGACTTCGGATAAGGGATGTAGCCCGGCGGTGTGTAGTTCAACGGGGCCGGAATCGCCTGCTGCACCTGGGTGATGTAGTCGTGGGCGATTTGGTCCAGGCGCTCGGTACTCACGCCGGGGACCACATGGGCGGTCAGCATGTCCAACACCTCGGAAGCCAAGCGGCCCGCGGTGCGCATGCCCTCAATGTCGGAAGGGGACTTGATCGTGAACGACATCCGCCAATTATCCCACCCGGCCCGGCCCGGCCGTGCGCGGTGGGCTCACCTTAAACTAGCCGGACATGAGCGCCCCGTCCTTGCCGATCTTCGCCGTTTTCGGCAGCACCGCCCACTCCGAATTCCGCTTGCAGGCCCTCTTGCGCCAGGTGCAGGCGGTCGCCCCCTGGGTGCAGGCCCTGCAAAGCCGCCACGTCTACTGGGTGTGGCCGCAACACCCGCTGGGGGCTGCTGAGCAGGCGGCGGTGGCGGCGTTGTTGGATGGGCAGCTGCAGGACGACGCGCCCGAGGAGGCCGCAGGTCCGCGGGTGGTGGTGATGCCCCGGCTGGGAACCGTGTCCCCTTGGGCCAGCAAGGCCACCGACATCGCCCACAACTGCGGCTTGCCCGTGCGCCGGGTGGAACGGGTGACGGAGTACCGATTGGTGCTGCAGCAAGGGCTGGTGCAGGGTCTTCTTCAGGGCGTTGTGCAGCGCTTGGCGGGCTCCGCCGGGCCCACCTTGGACCCCCAGGAGATGGCCGCGGTGGCTGGCCTGCTGCATGACCGGATGACCGAAAGCGTGTCCGAGCACTTGGGCGCGGCGGTAGCCCTGTTTGAGGGCCGGCAGGCTGAACCCTTGGCCACCGTGGATGTGATGGAGGGTGGGCACGCAGCCTTGCATGAGGCCAATGCCCAATGGGGCCTGGCCTTGTCGGATGACGAGATGGACTATCTCGTTCGGGCTTTCAAACAACTGGGGCGCAACCCCAGCGATGTCGAGCTGATGATGTTCGCGCAGGCCAACAGCGAGCACTGCCGCCACAAGATCTTCAACGCCGAGTTCACCATCGACGGCATTGGGCAGCCGCACTCGATGTTCGCGATGATTCGCCACACCGAGAAGACCAGCCCCCAGCACACCATCGTGGCCTACCACGACAACGCTGCGGTGATGGAAGGCCATGAGCTGCAGCGCTGGCAGGCCGATCCGCGCGCGCCGGGGGCGCGACCTTATGGCGCCCACACCGAAACGGCGCACGTGCTGATGAAGGTGGAAACCCACAACCACCCCACAGCCATTTCGCCGTTTCCGGGGGCTTCTACGGGGGCCGGCGGCGAGATCCGCGACGAGGGGGCCACCGGGCGCGGTGCCCGGCCCAAGGCGGGCTTGACCGGCTTTTCCGTGTCCAACCTGCACCTGCCGGGGCTGGACGAGCCCTGGGAGCAGGGCTCGGTGGGCAAGCCCGAGCACATCGCCAGTGCCTTGCAGATCATGACCGAAGGCCCGCTGGGCGGCGCGGCCTTCAACAACGAATTCGGTCGGCCCAATCTGGGCGGCTATTTCCGGGTTTACGAACAGACGGTGGACGGCGTGCGTCGTGGGTACCACAAGCCCATCATGATCGCCGGCGGCCTGGGCACCATCCGTGCCGACTTGACCGAGAAGGGGGTCTTTCCGGCTGGCACTCTGCTGGTTCAGTTGGGCGGACCCGGCATGCGCATCGGCATGGGCGGTGGCGCCGCCTCGTCCATGGCCGCCGGCACCAACACGGCAGCGCTGGACTTCGACTCGGTGCAGCGCGGCAACCCCGAAATCCAGCGGCGGGCTCAGGAGGTCATCAACCAATGTTGGGCCTTGGGACTGGACAACCCCATCCTGGCCATCCACGATGTGGGCGCCGGGGGCATCAGCAACGCCTTTCCGGAGTTGGTGGACGGTGCGGGCCGTGGAGCGCGCTTTGACTTGCGCAAAGTTCCGTTGGAAGAAAGCGGCCTAGCACCCAAGGAGATCTGGTGCAACGAGAGCCAAGAGCGCTATGTGCTGGCCTTGGACCCAGCGCGCCAGGACGCCTTCGTGGCCTTTTGCGAGCGCGAGCGCTGCCCCTATTCGGTGGTGGGCGTGGCGACCCAGGAGGCGCAACTGGTGCTGGAAGATGGGCCTGGCGGTGCACGGCCCATCGACATGCCCCTGGAGGTGCTGCTGGGCAAGCCGCCCAAGATGCACCGGGATGTACAGCGCGTGACGCGGCGGGCGCCGTCACTGGACCTCACGGGCGTGGCCCTGCAAGACATCGCCTTGACCGTGTTGCGCCACCCCACGGTGGCCAGCAAGCGGTTTTTGATCACGATTGGTGACCGCACCGTGGGGGGCTTGTCCCACCGCGACCAGATGGTGGGGCCGTGGCAGGTGCCGGTGGCCGATTGCGCCGTGACGCTGGCCGACTACGCCGGATTCGCCGGTGAGGCCATGGCCATGGGCGAACGCACGCCCTTGGCGGCACTGGATGCGCCAGCCTCCGGCCGCATGGCGGTGGCCGAGGCCCTGACCAACCTCTTGGCCGCACCGGTGGAACTCTCGCGCATCAAGCTCAGCTGCAACTGGATGGCCGCGTGTGGCGAGCCGGGTGAGGATGCGGCCTTGTACGACACGGTGCGCGCTGTGGGCCTGGAGTTGTGTCCTGCCTTGGGTATCGGTGTGCCGGTGGGCAAGGATTCCTTGTCCATGCGCACCCGTTGGACCGATGAAAACGGCACGCAGCAGGTGGTGGCGCCAGTCAGCTTGGTCGTGTCGGCCTTTGCCACCGTGGCCGATGTGCGCGGCACACTCACCCCGCAGTTGCGCACGGACGTGGGCGACACCACCCTGATTCTGGTGGACCTGGGGCAAGGCCGCCACCGCATGGGTGGCTCGATCCTGGCGCAGGCCCTGCAGGCCTTTGGCTCTGAAGTGCCCGATCTGGACAACCCGCAACACCTGCGCGCGCTCTACAGCGCCGTTCAGGAACTTCGGCAGGATGGGTTGATCTTGGCCTATCACGACCGCAGCGATGGGGGCTTGTGGGCGGCCGTCTGCGAGATGGCCTTTGCCGGCCAGACCGGCGTCAGCTTGAATGTGGACATCCTGGTCACCGAGGGCGACGGCATTGGCGACAGCAGGGCCGAGTACGGCGACTCGAAGAACTGGGCGACGCAGGTTTCGCAGCGGCGCAACGAGCTGACCCTCAAGGCCTTGTTCAATGAGGAGCTGGGCGTGGTGCTTCAGGTGCGTACCGACCAGCGCAACGAGGTGATTCAGCGCCTACGGGCACACGGTTTGTCGCGCCACAGCCACTTCATTGGCAAGCCCAACGACCGCGGCGTGGTGGAGGTGTGGCGCGACACCAAGACGGTGTTCAGCGGTTCGCTGCAGAGCTTGCAAAAGGCCTGGGATGAGGTGGCCTGGCGCATCGCCCGTGAGCGGGACAACCCGGCCTGTGCCGACGCCGAACACGAAGCGGCGGGTGATCCAGCGCAGCCGGGGCTGCACCTGGCCTTGAGCTTTGACCCGGTCGAAGATGTGGCGGCACCATTCCTCAACCTGTCTTGCCCGCGCTTGGCCATCTTGAGAGAGCAGGGGGTCAACAGCCACCTGGAAATGGCCTATGCCATGTCGCAGGCCGGGTTCGAGACGCTCGATGTGCACATGACCGACCTTCAATCGGGGCGGGCGCGATTGGCGGACTATGTGGGCTTCGTGGCCTGCGGGGGCTTCAGCTACGGCGACACCCTGGGCGCCGGGGAGGGCTGGGCGCGGTCCATCCGCTTCAATCCCACCATGAAGGACGCCTTCGAGGCCTTTTTCGCTCGGTCCGATACCTGGGCACTGGGCGTGTGCAACGGCTGCCAGATGATGGCGGCCCTGGCCCCCATGATCCCGGGCGCGCAGCACTGGCCGCGGTTCACCCGCAACAAGAGCGAACAGTTTGAGGCGCGCTTGTCACAGGTGGAGATCCTGGACAGCCCCAGCCTGTTGTTTGCCGGTATGGCCGGCAGCCGCCTACCCGTGGCCGTGGCGCACGGAGAAGGCTATGCCGACTTCAGCCGCAGCGGGGATCCGCAGCGGGTGCACCGGGCCATGCGGTTCGTGGATGGCCACGGCCAGGCCACCGAGCGCTATCCCTTCAACCCCAACGGCAGCCCCGAGGGCCTGACCGCGGTGACCACGGCCGATGGGCGCTTCACCGTGCTGATGCCCCACCCCGAGCGTGTGTTCCGAGAGGTTCAGATGAGCTGGCGTGGCGGCGATGTGAGTGCCGCAAGCCCCTGGCGCCGGATGTTCGGCAACGCGCGTCGCTGGGTCGGCTGAGCAGGCCATGGGGTTGTCCAGGCTGGGTTAAGGTCCATCCATGTTGTTCCTGCTGTCACCCGCCAAGTCACTGGACTACGAGTCACCCTTGCCTGCTGGCGTGGCCCGCAAGGCCACCGAGCCCGCCTTTATGGTGCAGGCGGCCGAGTTGATCGGCTTGCTGCGCCCCTTGAAGGTGGGGCAGATTGCGTCGCTCATGGACCTGTCGGACAAGCTGGCCAGCCTCAATGCCGCACGCTACGCGGCCTGGTCCCCCAAGTCCACCGCCGCCAACAGCCGTCCGGCCGTGCTGGCCTTCAACGGCGACGTATATGACGGGCTTCAGGCCCAGAGCTTGTCGCCAGAAGACCTGGCCTGGGCCCAGGACCATATGGTCATTCTCTCGGGCTTGTATGGGGCGCTGCGCCCCCTGGACAAACTGCAACCCTACCGTCTGGAGATGGGCACGCGGCTGGGCAATGCCCGTGGCCCCGACCTCTACGCCTTTTGGGCAGACGAGGTGGCGCAACACCTCAACAGCCGCCTGCCGGCGCGGCGCAGCACCCGTGATGGCGAGCCCCTGGTGGTCAACCTGGCATCGCAGGAGTACTTCAAGGTGGCCGACCGCCCGGCGTTGAAGTCTCGGGTGGTGGAGTGTGTGTTCGAAGACTGGAAGGATGGACGCTACAAGATCATCAGCTTCTTTGCCAAGCGGGCGCGTGGGCTGATGGCGCGTCATGTGATTCAAAGGCGGGCCAAGACGCTGGAGGACCTGAAGTCCTTTGCGCTGGACGGCTACGCCTTCGATGAACGGGCCAGCGAGCCTGATCGCTTGGTCTTTCGGCGTCGCCAAAGCTGAGCGCGCGGGGAACACTGCTATGAGCCAAGTCATCACCGATGCTCTGCGCCGTTGGATCGTGGAGCAGGCCCAGGCGGGTTGCACGCCCGAGTCGGTGCTACAGGCTATGCGGGCCAGTGGTTGGGAGGAAGCCACCGCGATGGCGGCCATGGAAGAATCCTTGCGGGCCGTGGTCGAAGCGCCGCGTCCGGTTCCCTTTGTGGGCTTGCAGCCGGGCTCGACCGCTGACGCGGGCGACCTCAAGGTTGACGTGCTGGCGGTGATGCAGCGCCCGGTGGTCGTGGTGTTGGGTGGGCTGCTCACACATCAGGAATGCGACGAGCTGGTCGACAGTGCCCGTCCACGCATGGGCCGATCAGAGACCGTTCGGCATGAGGACGGAGAGGCGGAAGTCCATGACGCCCGCACCAGCCACGGCATGTTCTTCGAGCGAGGCGAGTCCGAACTGATCCGCCGCCTGGAGCAGCGCATGGCCACGCTCTTGAATTGGCCCGTTGAACACGGCGAAGGTCTGCAGGTGCTGCACTACCAGCCGGGCGCCGAGTACAAGCCGCACCATGACTACTTCGACCCTGCATCGCCTGGCAGTGCGGCCGTTCTCAAGCGCGGAGGGCAACGGGTGGGCACCTTGATCGTCTACTTGAACACGCCAACGGCTGGCGGGGCCACCACCTTTCCCGATGTTGGGTTGGAGGTGGCGCCCATCAAGGGCCATGCGGTGTTCTTCAGCTACGACCGTCCGCACCCGGCCACCCTGACCTTGCATGCCGGAGCCCCGGTGACCGAGGGTGAGAAGTGGGTGGCCACGAAGTGGCTGCGCGAGGGCGTGTTCCGATGAGTCTGCCGCTGGCCGGGGTACAGGTCATCGACCTCACCCAGCTGCTGCCGGGGCCGCTGGCCACGCGCCACCTTCAGGATTGGGGCGCAGAGGTGATCAAGGTGGAGCCCCCGGGGGTGGGCGATGGTGCGCGCCTGCTGTACCGCAGCCCTGCTCAGGCGGCCACTGACGAGCCCAGCGGTTTTTTCCGCGAGCTCAATGGGCACAAGGCTTCCTGGCGCCTGGACTTGCGGCAGACCGCGGACCGTGACCGCTTGCTGGAGCAGTTGCGCAGCGCCGACGTCTTGATCGAAGGCTTTCGGCCGGGGGTGATGCAGCGCCTGGGCCTGGATTGGCCGGTGCTGCAGGCCTTGAATCCCCGCTTGGTGATGGCCTCCATCACGGGTTACGGCCAACGCGGCCCGTATGCCTTGCGCGCCGGGCATGACATCAACTACATCGCCTTGTCCGGGGTGCTGGACCAGATTGGCGCGCCACAAAGCGAAGACCCGGCCGTGCCGAACTTCCAGATTGCCGACCTGCTGGGCGGCACCTTGGCCGCCGTGTCGGGATTGTTGGCGGCCCTCGTGGGGGCACAGCGCACCGGACAGGGCCGATTTGTGGACATCTCCATGACGCACGAGGTGTGGCGCCATGCCGTGATTGCACGGGCAGAAGCCCAAAGCCTGGGCCTGGTGCCCGCCCGCGGCAGCAGCCTGCTCAATGGCGGCGCAGCCTGCTACGGCGTGTACCGCTGCGCCGACGGCCGCCACCTGGCCGTGGGCGCCTTAGAGGCCAAGTTCTGGCAGGCCTGGTGCGAGGCCATCGGCCATGACGCATGGGCCGCCCGCCACTGGAGCCGGGGCGAAGTGCCGGGCTCGGAGCAGGCGCTGCACACGCGAGCGGAGATGGCCCGGCTCCTCGCCCAGCGCCCGATGGCCGAGTGGGCCGCTATCGCGGACCGGGTCGACTGTTGCGTGACCCCGGTGCTGCGCCTGGACGAGGTCCCCGGCCATCCCTGGATGCAGGGCGGCCGTTAGAGCCCGCTGCGCCCTGGGGCCGTGAACCGCGGCCATGACCACCACCGCCACCCCGGCGCGTACCGCCCACGCCGATGGTCATGCGGCCCAAGACGATGGGCTCGGCCTTCTCGTCGGCAGGCGGCTCAAAGCCCGGCACGCTGGCGCGTGGGATCTCGCGCTTGATCAGCCTTTCGATGTCGCGCAAGAAGATTTCTTCATCACGACACACCAGACTCAGGGCTTCGCCCTGGGCGCCCGCGCGGCCGGTGCGGCCGATGCGGTGCACATAGTCTTCAGGCACGTTGGGCAACTCGAAGTTCACCACGTGGGGCAGCTGGTCGATGTCGATGCCACGGGCGGCAATATCGGTGGCCACCAGCACCGGCAGCGCGCCGGACTTGAACTCGCTGAGGGCCTTCGTGCGCGCCCCCTGGCTCTTGTTGCCGTGGATGGCCATGGCCGGGATGCCTTCCTTGCTCAGGTACTCGGCCAAGCGGTTGGCGCCGTGCTTCATGCGGGTGAAGACCAGCACCTGGTGCCAGTCGCCTTCGCGGATCAAGCGGGCCAGCAACTCCTTCTTGCGCTCGCGCCCGGTCATGATCACGCGTTGGGCGATGGTTTCGGCGGTGGCGTTGCGGCGTGCCACCTCGATGAGGGCCGGTTGGTTGAGCAGACGGTCGGCCAGGGCCTTGATGTCGTCGCTGAACGTGGCTGAAAACAGCAGGCTTTGCTTCTTGGCCGGCACGATGGCCAACACCTTCTTGATGTCGTGAATGAAGCCCATGTCGAGCATGCGGTCGGCTTCATCCAGCACGAAGACCTGCACCTGTGAGAGGTCCAGGGTGCCTTGTTGATGGTGGTCGAGCAAGCGACCCGGCGTGGCCACCAGGATGTCCACCCCTTTGCGCAGGCGGTCGATCTGGGGCTGCATGCCCACGCCGCCGAACATCACCATGGAGGTCAAGGGCAGGTACTTGCCGTAGGTGCGCACGCTTTCCTCCACCTGTGCTGCCAATTCGCGGGTGGGTGTGAGGATCAAGGCCCGGATGGCCACGCGCCCTCGCGCATTGCGCAGCGGCGTTTGTGCGGCCAGGCGGTGCAGCAAGGGCAGGGTGAAGCCGGCCGTGTTGCCGGTGCCGGGTTGGGCGCCGGCCATCAGGTCGCCGCCCTGAAGGACGGCTGGGATGGCTTGGGCTTGGATGGGGGTAGGGGTCTCGTAACCCTGTTCGCGCACGGCGCGCAGGATGGGCTCGGCCAAGCCGAGATCGGTGAAGTTCATGTGATGTTTTGGAGCCCTGTGAGGGCTTGGGTTCCTGCCAACCGCCACTCCGGGAGGAGGGCACCAGTCGTGGCTGGGAACAAGCTGAAGAAGGGACGCGTTGGGCCGCCCGTGCGAGGACTGGAGCGCCGCGCAGACAAGGATAGTGTAGCCCATGCCGTGTGGCGGCATGGGCAGCAGTCAAACCGCTTGCGCCAGCCGCACCAGGGTTGCGCCTGGCTTGGCATGGGCCAGCGAGGGCATGATCAGAACGCAGTTGTCGTAAGGCGTGACCACCGGGCCCGCGCCGTCGTGTCCGATGACCGTCCCTTTTTGCGGCACGACATCGCCGGTGCGATGCGGCTGCGTGAAGTGTGGGGCTGCCCCCGCCTGCACCGTGATGGCGTGCGTGACCAGCAGCTGCTGTGGCGCCTGGCTGGAATCGCTTTGGCGCCAATGGGCCGGCAGGTCGCCGGGCTGCAGGCAGCCACTCGCACACAGAAACCGGTGCAGCACATCCAACGCCACGCGGCGGGAGGACGCCGCGCCGTGCCAACCACACTCCACCAAAAGCGCCACCGCCGCCTGGTCCTGCGCATCGCCAAAGCGTCCGTGGTCGCGCATGCGGGTGCCCGCGGCGTGGCCCGCATCGGCCACCAGCAAGCCGGGTGCGCCAAAGCCCACCGCCTGCGCTGCGTGGTGGGGCATCAAGCCGGTCAGGCCCAAGGCGGGGCCCTCGGCATGCATCGAGTGCAGATCGAGCAGCCAATCGGCGCGCTCGACCACCGGCTGCAACTCCAGCACCCGGCGCTGTTCCGTGTCCAGCGCCATACCAGGGCGGTGCCAGGCCATGCGGCCCCACAGCCGGTTCAGGTCTTGGTCCACGAAGCGCGACCGGTCGGTGTCCTGCGGGTCGAAACGGTCGAAGGCCGACAGGTTGCAAAAAGCCAGGGTCAAGGCGCCGCAGCGCGGCCGAACCCCGGCCTCCAGCGCCTCCCACAGGGCCCAGGCACCGCACAACTCGTTGCCGTGTACCAAGGCAGTGACCAGCACCTCACGCCCGGGCTGCGTGGCCTCGAAGCGCCACACCCCTGGGGTGCGGGTGTTGCCTGTGCGCCAGCGGCTGAGGTCTGGCGGCTGCAGTTCGAAGGACGCTTGGCGTGGGTGGTCGGTGTGCATGGTGGTTCGGGTGAAGCGGTTTACTCTTCGATCTTCGCGTACTCGACGATGCGCCGGTACTTCTCAATTTCGGCGCTGTGAAAGGCGCCGAAGTTCACACCGGCTGGTGCCATCGTCGCGCCCGAATCCTCCAGGCGCTTGCGAACATCCGGCACCTGCAAGGCATCGGCCAAGGCGCGTTGCAGGCGCTGCACGACCGGTGCCGGCAGTGCGGCAGGGCCAAACAGGCCGAACCAGCTGCTGATGTCCACCGCCTTGAGCGCAGGGTGTTCGGCCAAGGCCGGGATCTCCGGGGTCAGGCCTGCACGGCGCGCTTGCGTGGTGCCAATGGGAATCATCTTGCCGCTGCGGATGTGGGGAAGGGCGCTGGACAGCACAAACACGCCAAAGTCCAGCTGTCCGCTGAGCAGGTCCGTGGTCAGCGGTGCCACGCCCCGGTAGGGAATGTGGACCATGAACAGGCCAGCCGCCTCTTTGGTCATCTCGCCGGCCAGATGCAGGGCCGTACCCACACCGGAGGACCCGTAGCTGAAGCGGCCGGGGTTGCGTTTGACCTTTTGGATGAACTCGGCGGTGCTGCGGGGTGCATCCTTGTTGCCGGCCGAGGTCACCAAGACCATGGGCTGGGACGCGATGAGTCCCAAACCGGTGAGGTCGCGCAGCGGGTTCAGCCGCAGCTTGCGGTTGACCAGGGGGGCGATGGCGGTCTCGTTGTTCGCGCCCAGCAGCAGGGTGTAGCCGTCTGCCGCGGCCTGCACCACTTTTTGCGCACCCAGTACGCCACCGGCACCGCCGATGTTTTCCACCACCACCTGAACGCCCAGCTGCTTGGCCAGCTCCGCCCCCACAACACGGCCTGTCAGGTCGGTGCTGCCGCCTGGCGGGTAGCCCACCACGAGGTTGATCGCACGGTTGGGGTAGTCGCTGCCCTGGGCCACCGCCAAGCCCGGGGCCCAGACCGCGCTGGCCAGGCCGAGCAGCACCTGCCGCCGCTGGGGCCCTGCTGCAGGCGTGGGCCCGCTGGGGTTGGTCGAATGCGCGGTGGCTTGTGGGGTAGCAGCAGGCTTCATGGTCATGTGGTTGGGGTGGCTCGGGGATAATCGTAGATTGTGCCGCCGCGCACCCCCTACAGAAAACGCCCCAAGCCATGGCCCAGTACGTCTTCACCATGAACCGCGTCACCAAAACGGTGCCGCCCAAGCGACAGATCCTCAAGGAAGTGTCCCTGTCCTTCTTCCCCGGCGCCAAGATTGGCGTCTTGGGCTTGAACGGCGCAGGCAAGTCCACGCTGCTCAAGATCATGGCCGGCATCGACCGGGAGATCGAAGGTGAGGCCACGCCCATGCCGGGCATCAAGATCGGCCACCTGCCACAGGAGCCCTTGGTGAACCCCGACCAAACCGTGCGCGAGGCGGTCGAAGAGGGCATTGGTGGCGTGCTGGCCGCCAAGAAGCGCCTGGACGAGGTCTATGCGGCCTATGCCGAACCGGATGCGGACTTTGACAAGCTGGCATCGGAGCAGGCGGAGCTGGAGGCCATCATTGCCGCAGCCGGCAGCGAGAACACCGACCTGCAACTGGAGCTGGCCGCCGACGCCTTGCGCCTGCCGCCCTGGGAGGCCACCATCGGCAACCTGTCCGGCGGTGAAAAGCGTCGCGTGGCCTTGTGCCGTTTGCTCTTGAGCAAGCCCGACATGCTGCTGCTGGACGAGCCCACCAACCACCTCGACGCCGAAAGCGTGGAGTGGCTCGAGCAGTTCCTGCAGCGCTTTCCCGGCACGGTGGTGGCCATCACCCACGACCGCTACTTCCTGGACAACGCAGCCGAGTGGATTTTGGAACTCGACCGCGGTCACGGCATTCCCTGGAAGGGCAACTACTCAGACTGGTTGGACCAGAAGGGAGCCCGCCTGGAGGCCGAGCAAAAGAGTGAAGACGCGCGCCGCAAGGCCATGAAGCAAGAGCTCGAGTGGGTGCGCAAGAACGCCAAGGGCCGCCAAGCCAAGAGCAAGGCGCGACTGGCCCGCTTCGAGGAACTGAGCGACTACGAATACCAAAAGCGCAACGAGACGAATGAAATCTTCATTCCCGTGGCCGAACGCCTGGGCAACGAGGTGATCGAGTTCATGGGCGTGAGCAAGTCGTTTGGCGATCGCCTGCTCATCGACAACCTCAGCTTCAAGGTGCCCGCGGGCGCCATCGTGGGCATCATCGGCCCCAACGGCGCGGGCAAGTCCACCTTGTTCCGCATGCTCCAAGGGGTGGAGAAGCCGGACAGCGGCGACATCGTCATCGGCAAAACGGCGCAGCTGGCCTTCGTTGACCAGTCCCGCCAAAGCCTGGACAGCAACAAGACCGTTTGGGAAGACATCTCCGGCGGCCTGGACAACCTGACCATCGGCAAGTTTGTGATGCCCTCACGTGCCTATTTGGGACGCTTCAACTTCAAGGGCAACGACCAGCAGAAGATGGTGGGGCAACTCTCCGGTGGTGAGCGCGGCCGCCTGCACCTGGCCAAGACCCTGGCACGCGGCGGCAATGTGCTGATGCTGGACGAGCCCTCCAACGACCTCGACGTGGAAACGCTGCGGGCGCTGGAAGAGGCCCTGCTCGAATTTGCCGGCAGCGCCATGATCATCAGCCACGACCGCTGGTTTCTGGACCGCATCTGCACCCACATCCTGGCCTGTGAGGGCGACTCGCAGTGGACCTTCTTCGACGGCAACTACCAGGAGTACGAAGCCGACAAGAAAAAGCGCCTGGGTGAAGAGGGTGCGCGCCCCAAGCGCGTGCGCTTCAAGCCCATCAAGTAAGCCAGCCCGGCCGCGGAGACAGCCCAGGCCGCTGCAGCGACAGACAAGCGGCTACAGCGACAGCAACTTGCCGCTGCGAAAGGCCTTTTCCCCGGCCACCTTGCCGATGCGATCGCCGCGCATGGCCCAGCGTGTCTTGCTGTGGGCGAAGAAGAGCCCATCGACTTGGCTGCACACCGGTGTGCTGGTGGCGGTCCAGGGGTCGACGATTTCGGCCACCGTCTGCCCGGCCTTCACCGATTCACCCAGCGTGCTGTGAAACACCAAGACACCACCGCAGGGGGCCACCAATGGGTCGACCCCTTCCAGCGGCAAACACGTGCACGCCGTGCCCGCCGAGGGCAACGCAGCACTGCCGGGCGTGAGATGCCCGCGTTGCTCCAGAAAGGCCAAGAGACCCTGCGCATCGCGTGCGGCATCGGCGTGGGCCACGTCGGCTTCGCCGCGCAGTTCCACCGTGGTGGAAAAACAGCCCAGCTCAATGGGGTGTTCACCGCCCAGGGCTTCCTGCAGTTCCCACCAGTGGCGCGACACCGATTCGTCAAAGGGGTTGTCGCCCGACTCTTTGGCCAGCAGCACCACGGCCGCATCCAAGCATTGCCCCAGGGCCACGCCGGTCTCGGCCCATGGGGTGGGCGCGTACAGGTGCATCAAGGCTTGGCTGTCGCAGTGCAGGTCGAGAACGGTGTCGGCGTCCACGGCCAGGTGCTGCAGGCAACGTTTGAGCGCCTGGGCTTCGCTGGCCGGCGACCAGGCCTCCAGCGCTTCAAGACAGGCCTGTCGAATCAGGCGGGTGTTGGCCGCCGCATTGGGCCCCAGGCGACCCGCCAAACTCGGGGCCAACTCGGGCGTGAGGTCTCGGTAGCCTCGGTTGTAGTTGATACCCGTGCCCAGATCGAAGCGGCCGATCTGCGCACCCAGCAGCGCCTGTGCGCCGCCCAGCGGGTTGGCCGCAGGCACCAACACAATCTCCCCGATGATGCGCCCCTGCCGTTCGAGGCGGTCTAATTCCCGCCGCAGGTGAAAGCCCACCAGCAGGCCTGGAATCTCATCGGCATGCAGTGCGCATTGGATGTAGGCCTTTCGGCCCCCAGCGGCCGTGCCGAAATGCAGGCTCAGAACATGAGACTCGGTGCCGGGGGCGGCCGGTGGAAGGTCGTGGCGACGTGCTTGCATCAGGCCGGCTCCGACCAGTCGCGGACCATCGGCAGCGGCACCCGCACCGGGCGGATGTCCAGCCGCACGCGCTCAATCGTGTAGGGGTCGCCGCCGGTGCCGAAAGGGGCCCAGGCGCGTGTGTGTTCGTCGCGCGTGAGGATGAACTCGAAGCCCAGGTCGCGCCGCCCGTCACCGGGGCGCGGCAGGGGTGTGTAGGCCAAGCCGCGCACCTGTTGCTTGGGCCCATCGACCAGCTGAATCATGGCGTCCACGATCGCGTAGTCGCCCAGGATGTCCATGAAGTAACGGTCAAACTCGAACGTGGGGTCAAAGTTGGGGGCGCGAAAGCCCACCGGTGCCGCGAGCTTGGCTTCCGAGGGCTGCAGGCGGCCGGTCTCCAGGTGAAAACGGTCGCCCGGCTCCAACAGGGAAATTCGGGCCCCTTGCAGGCTCAGCGCGCCGTTTTCCAGGCCCTGCTTGGCCGCATGCAACTCGACCAACAGGGCGCCGCGGCCGGCCAGCACCTCCACCTCCTGGTCGTGAATCAGGGCTGCGGAGTCTTCGTCCACCCCCAGCCCCAAGCGGTCGCCGGTGCCCAACATGAGGGGAATGATGCGGCCGATGCGACCGCGCTTGAGGAAGTGCTGGTCGATCAGCAGCCCTGGCGGTGCAAAGCCCAGTCCGGGTGCGTACTCCACGCCTTTGCGCAACACGCCCTTGAGCACCGATGTCACGAACGGGGCATCGCGGAACATGGTTTGGCTCATGATGGCCGCGCCGGCCGAGGTGCCGGCCACCAGGCCGCCCTTGGCCTGCAGGTTCCTCACGGCCTGCAGCAAAGGACTTTCCTGTCCCCCGGGCAGCAGCGTGTCGACGATGCGCGCCTGTGCACCCCCCGTGAAGAACACCGCTTGGGATGCGGCCACCATCTGCAGCCACTGGGGGTCACGAACCGCCGCGGCCAGGTCCTGGTCCTTCAACGCCGGGGCCACGGCCACCCAGTCGGTGCGCGCGCCAGCGCGCTGCAAGGCCTGTTGGGCCAAGGTGGCCGCGCGCTCGGGGCGCCCCGCCGCCATGCTCATCACGGCGAAGCGGGAGCCCGGGCCGCCGGCCAACTCCACCAGTCGCTTCCACACCACCGGGTTGTCGAAGCGCACGCTGCCACCCAGGGCCACCATAGGGCCGGGACTGTTGGGGCGCGTGGATGCGGCCGAAGGTGCGGCCGAAGATGCGCCGGCCGCGGGCTTGGGCATGGTGCCTGTGCCCGAGGCACCTGCCGTGCCCGAGCCGGCCAAACCCAAGATAGTGGCCATGGTCTGGCGTCTGTTCAAGGATTCGCTCATGGCGTGGGCACCGGTGGCAAGCCCAGGGCCGATTCCGCCGGTGAGCGTGCAGCCCAGGGCGCCTTCACCTCAGCGGCTTGCAACCAAGGGCGCAAGGAGGCCGCCAGGTCGTGGCGGCTGAAGGCACAACTCTCTTCGCTGAACAAGGCGCTGGACTCCAGGGGCTGCAACAGGGTTTCCAACACCGTGAAAAAGCGCGGCGGCAGGCCAGGCCAGTGTCGTGCAGCATCACGGAAGGCGGTGCACAGTGCGCCACCGCTCAGACGGTCGAGCTCGTAGGCTTGGAGCGCCGCTTCCAAGGCCAGGGGTCCGCCCGCTTCGGGCGTCACAGCGCTGTGGTTCAAAGGGCTTCGGTCCGGGCGATCAGCCAGGCCCGTGCATCACCCTGCACCAGGGGCAACAGGCGTTCCCGCACCAGGACGTGGTAGCGGTTGAGCCACTGGACTTCATCCTCGCGGATCAGGGTGCGCTCGATGCAGCGGGTGTCGATGGGGCACAGGGTCAGGGTCTCAAACTCGAGGAACTCGCCAAAGGCCCCGCCCTCGGGTGTGGTGGCGGGCACGTTGAGCACGAGGTTCTCGATGCGCACGCCCCACTGGCCGGGACGGTACACGCCAGGCTCAATCGAGGTGATCATGCCCGGCTCCATGGCCATGTGCGGCTCGGGTATGGCTTTGCTGATGCTTTGTGGGCCTTCGTGCACATTGAGAAAGTAACCCACCCCATGGCCTGTGCCGTGTCCGAACTCGATGCCCTGTTCCCACAGCGGCGCGCGCGCCAGGGCGTCGATCATGGGGCTGAGCGTGCCGCGCGGAAAGCGGGCGCGGGACAGGGCCATGGTGCCCTTGAGGACCAGGGTGTAGTCGCGTTTCATGGCCGCGCTGACCTCGCCCACGGGCCACACGCGGGTGATGTCGGTGGTGCCGCCCTGGTACTGCCCGCCGGAGTCGATCAGCAACAGGCTGTTGCCTTCGATCACCGCGTGGGCGCTGGGGGTGGCGCGGTAGTGCGGCATGGCGCCGTTGGCGGCAAAGCCTGCGATCACCGGGAAGGACAAGCCCACAAAGCCAGGCTGCTTGGCCCTCTCGGCGCTCAGGCGTTCATCAATGGTCAACTCGGTGATGCGCTCACGGCCCAGTGCCTGCTCGAACCACGCGTAGAAGGCGCACATGGCCGCGCCATCGCGTGCCATGGCTTCGCGAATGAAGGCCGCTTCTGCAGGGGTCTTGCGGCTCTTGAAGAGCGTGCTGGGATTGATGCTCTCGACGACCTTGACCGACGCCGGCACCGCTTGCCGCAGGCCCAGCGTCACACGGCGGGGGTCCAGGAGCAGTGTGGCGTCGGCAGGCAGATGGCCCAGGGCCGCTGGGGCCTGTGCGTAGTCGGCCGTGGCCACACCTTGGCTGCTGAGTTCATCAGCCAGGCCGGCTGGTACCTTGCCCGCCCCCACGAACAGCGTGACGCCTGCTGGTGCCACCAGCAGATGCGCCAGGAACACCGGGTTGTAACTCACGTCCGAGCCGCGCAGGTTGGTGATCCAGGCGATGTCGTCCACCGTGCTCACGAAGTGGTGCGTGGCGCCTTGCCGCGCCATGGCCTGGCGCACCTGGTCGATCTTGGCGCCGCGGGGCAGCGGGGCATGGGGCGCCTCGTGTGCATACACGGGTTGCGCGGGCAGTTCGGGGCGATCCGACCAGGCCCCTTGCAGCAGGTCCACGTCTGTGCGCAGCCGAATGCCGGCTAGGTCCAGGCTGGACTGAAGCTGCTGGGCGGCGGCCAGCCCCAGCACCTGTGCATCCACCGCCACGGTGCCGCCCCGGTGCACGTGATCGGCCAGCCACTGCACGTGGTGGGCGGCCGTGCCCGTGGGAATCTTGACCAGGTCCACCCCCGTGCCCTGCAGCTCGGCCTCGGCCTGAACCCAGTAGCGGCTGTCGGCGAACACGGCCGCCTGGCCTTGCATCACCACCAGGGTACCCATGGAGCCTGTGAAGCCGCTGAAGTACTGCCGGCCCTGCCAGCGTTCGGGCAGGTACTCCGAGAGATGGGGGTCTGCCGAAGGCACGAGCAGGGCGTCCACGCCCTCTTGCACCATGACCTCTCTCAGGGCTTGAAGCCGGCTTCGGATGGGGTTGGTTCGGATGTCCATGCGCCGATTCTAGAAGCGGCCGGCGCAGGGTTCGGGGTCAGCCAATACGGCCCAGCAGCAGGTACTCCATCAAGGCCTTTTGAACGTGCATGCGGTTCTCGGCCTCGTCCCACACGACGCTTTGCGGTCCATCGATCACCTCGGCGGCCACTTCTTCCCCCCGATGGGCCGGCAGGCAGTGCATGAACAGGGCACCGGGCTTGGCCGCGGCCATCATGTCGGCGTCCACACACCAGTCGGCAAACGCAGCCCGGCGGGCCTCGTTCTCCGCCTCATAGCCCATGCTGGTCCACACATCGGTGGTGACCAGGTCTGCGCCGCGGCAGGCGTCCAGGGGGTTCTTGAAGACCTTGAAGCAGCTGACATCGCGCAAGCCCGCCACCTCGAGGTTCACCTCGTAGCCGCTGGGCGTGCTGATGTGCACCGTGAAGCCCAGGATTTCCGCGGCTTGCAACCAGGTGTGGGCCATGTTGTTGCCATCCCCCACCCACGCCACCACCTTGCCCGCGATCGACCCACGGTGTTCGATGTAGGTGTAGAGGTCGGCCAGGATCTGGCAGGGGTGGTATTCGTTGGTCAGGCCATTGATCACCGGCACGCGCGAATGGGCTGCAAATGCTTCGAGCTTGCTTTGCTCGTAGGTGCGGATCACCACGATGTCGACCATGCGGCTGATCACGCGCGCGCTGTCCTCCACCGGCTCGGCGCGCCCGAGTTGGCTGTCACCCGTGGTCAAGTTCACCACCGAGCCGCCCATTTGGTACATCCCCGCCTCAAAGCTCACGCGGGTGCGGGTGCTGGCCTTCTCAAAGATCATGGCCAGGGTGCGGTCGACCAGGGGGGTGTACTTTTCGTAGTTCTTGAAGCGCTTCTTGATGATGGCCGTGCGTTCGAACAGGTAGCCGTACTCCTCAGCCCGAAAGTCCTTGAACTGCAGGTAGTGGCGAATCAGGGGCAGGCCGGGTTTCATGCAGCGGCCTTCACGTCGCTGTCCTCGAGGAACTGCAGGACCAGGGGCGCCAGCCGAGCCACCACTTCACGTGCCTCGTCGTGCGTCATGATCAGGGGCGGCACCAGGCGAATGACGCTATCGGCCGTCACACTGATCAGCAGGCCCGCCTCGCAGGCGAGCCCCAGCAGCGCGCCACAGGGTCGATCCAGTTCCACCCCCAGCATCAGGCCCTGTCCCCGGATGTCCTTGACGCCGGGCTGTGTGCCCAACTCCCGCTGCAGGTCGGCCTTGAGCTGTGCGCCCACCGATTCTGCGTGGGCCAGTAGGCCGTCTTCCTGCAAAATGCGCAGCGTTTCAACGCCGGCCCGCATGGCCAGGGGGTTGCCGCCGAACGTGGTGCCATGGTTGCCGGGCTGCAGGACGCGGGCGGCCTTGGGCCCGCAGACCACGGCCCCGATCGGAACGCCCGAGCCCAAACCCTTGGCCAGTGGCATCACGTCAGGGACGATGCCGGCCCACTGATGGGCAAACCACTTGCCGGTGCGGCCAATGCCGCACTGCACCTCGTCGAGCATGAGCAGCTTGTCGTGCTGGTCACAAATGGCACGCAAACCCTGCAGGAACTCGACCCGCGAGGGGTTCACACCCCCTTCGCCCTGAATGGTCTCCAGGAACACGGCGGTGATGCGGGGATGGTCGGCCAGCGCGCGTTCAACCGCGGGCAGGTCGTTCAAGGGAACGCGCACGAAGCCACCCACCAAAGGCCCGAAGCCCGCATGGATCTTGGGATTGGCGGTGGCCGACAGCGTGGCCAAGGAGCGGCCGTGGAAGGCGCGTTCGAACACCAGGATTTCCGGTTCGGTGTTGCCCCGGTCATGGCCGTACTTGCGTGCAATCTTGATGGCGGCCTCGTTGGCTTCCAAGCCCGAGTTGCAGAAGAAGGCGTTGCTCATGCCCGAGAGTTCGCACAGGCGTGCGGCCAAGGCCTCCTGCAGTGGAATGTGCACGTAGTTGGCGGTGTGGATGAGCTTGGCCACCTGGTCCTGCAGCGCCGCCACCAGTCGGGGGTGTGCGTGGCCCAAGGTGTTGACGGCAATGCCCCCCAGCGCATCGAGGTACTCGCGCCCATCGGTGTCCCAGGCGCGGCAGCCTTTGCCGTGGGTCAGCGCAATCGGCAGGCGGCCGTATGTTGTCATCACATGGGGCTGATCCGTGGAGGCGTTGGTCATGTTGAAAACTCCCGAAGGTCGTTGAAGATTCTAGTGTTGTGGGGCGTCAGGGCGGTGTCTGCCGTCAACAGGTGCTGCGCTGCAGCACGCCAAGGCACAATGTCGGGATGGCTCGCCAGTACTACATCATCGGACTCACCGCAGACGGGCGGTCATTTCGACCCAATGACTGGTCAGAGCGCCTGGCGGGTGCGATGTCGTCGTTTCGTCCGGGCGGCTCGGTCGGTGGTGCGGCGGCCCACATCGGTTATTCGCCGTACTGCCAGCCGCGCACCGTTGACGGAGCCAAGGCGGTGCTGGTGGATGAGGGCCTCAAGGAGATTGAGCCCATGGCCTGGGACTTCGTGATGAACTTCGCCCGCGACAATGGGCTGCAAGTGCGCGAGGTCTGAGCCATCGGCCCAGCCTGCGCGCCGGCTCGGGCCCCGTGTAGGCCGGCTACAGCAGTGCAGCGGTGGGCGTGGGCGTTGGTTCATCACGGTGTTGATCGGGGAGCCAGAAACGACAAAGGCCCGCAAAGCGGGCCTTTCGTGACAAGCCGCAAAGGCTTGGATCAGGCGGCGGCCATCGCCTTGACCTTGGCGGACAGTCGGCTCTTGTGGCGGGCAGCCTTGTTCTTGTGGAACATGCCCTTGTCGGCCACGGAGTCGATGACGCTCTGGGCCAGCTTGAACAGGTCAGCAGCCTTGGGCTTGTCACCGGCGACCACGGCCTTTTGGACGTTCTTGATCACGGTGCGGAACTTCGAGCGCAGTGCGGTGTTGGCCGCATTGAGCTTGACGTCCTGCCGGGCACGCTTGCGGCCCGATGCGATACGGACCGTCTTCTTGGCTTTGGTAGAGGTGGCCATGTGTTGGAGCTGCGAGGGCTGTAAGGGTTGAGTGTTTGGAAAACTCAGGAGTATACCCAAATCAGGGGGCCGTGCATGGGGTTTCTATAATCCGGTTCACCGATGAACCTGCTCAAGGCCGCCTCGACCGTTTCGCTGCTGACCCTGGCGTCTCGCGTGACCGGTCTGGCGCGGGAGTGGGTGGTGGCCACGCAGTTTGGTGCCAGTGCGTGGACCGACGCCTTCAACGTGGCGTTTCGCATCCCCAATCTGTTGCGACGCCTGTTCGCCGAAGGGGCGTTTTCCCAGGCCTTTGTGCCACTGCTGGGCGAGGCCAAGGCCCGTGAGGGTGATGAAGCCACCGCGCGTTTGGTCAGCGCCGTGGCCAGTGTGCTGTTGGCCGTGCTGTTGCTGACGGTGGTGCTGGGCGTGGCCGGAGCGCCGGTGCTGGTGTGGGTCATGGCTTCGGGCTTGGCTGAGCTGGACGAGGCCGTTTGGATGACGCGCCTCATGTTTCCCTACATCGGGTTCATGGCCTTGGTGGCTTTGGCGGCCGGGGTACTCAACACCTATGGCCGCTTCGCAGCACCGGCGGCCACGCCGGTCTTGCTCAACCTCAGCGTGATCACGGCGGCGGTGTGGGGCGGGCCCTACATGTCACGGTTTGGGCTGCACCCGATTTATGCGCTGTGTCTGGGGGTCATGGCCGGCGGCGTGCTGCAGCTGGCCCTGCAGTGGCCGTTCCTGCGGCGGGTGGGGATGGCGCCGCGCTTTGCCATCACCCCGGCAGGGCTGAAGCAGGCCTGGCAGCACCCGGGCGTCACCCGCGTGCTGCAGCAGATGGCGCCGGCGGTCTTGGGCGTGTCGGTGGCCCAGATCTCATTGCTCATCAACACCCTGATTGCGTCTTACCAGGGGCCCGGTGCCATCAGCTGGCTGACCTACGCGGACCGGCTGATGGAGCTCCCCACGGCCTTGCTTGGCGTGGCGCTGAGTGTGGTGCTGCTGCCCCAACTGTCGGCGGCGCAGGCTCAAGGCCAAACCCAACGCTACGCCGACCTGCTGGACTGGGGGCTTCGGCTGGTGGTCCTGTTGGCACTGCCTTGCGCCGTGGCCCTGCTGCTCTTTGCGCAACCGCTGGTGGCGGTGCTCTTTCACTATGGCGCGTTCAGCGACGGCGATGTGCTGCGCACCCAAGGGGCGCTGATGGGCTATGGCGTGGGGCTGATCGGGCTGATCGCGGTCAAGATCCTGGCGCCGGGCTTTTATGCACGCCAGGACATCCGCACACCCGTGCGCATTGCGGTGGTGGTGTTGGTGCTCACGCAGGTGCTCAACGCAGCCTTGGTGCCCGCCCTGGGTGTGGCCGGTCTGGCCCTGTCGATTGGCCTGGCTGCCCTGGTCAACGCCGGCTGGCTGCTTTGGGGGCTGCGGCGCTGCGGTGCCTGGCAGGCCTCGCCCGGGTGGGGCCTGTACCTGTTGAAGGTGGGCGTGGCCTGCTGCCTGCTGGGGGCCGTGCTGTGGGTGGGCGCGGGGGCGGTGGACTGGCTGGCCCTTCGGGCACAGCCCTGGGTGCGCATCGCCTGGCTGGCTGGGGTGTTGATGGGGGCTGGGGTGCTGTACCTGGCCGCCTTGGCCGCCATGGGCGTGCGCCGCTCGGCCTTTAGGCGCAGCGGCTGAGGCCCGCGAGGTGGCCGCCGTACACTTGACGCAGCATGTCCACGGCACCTTCAACCGCCCAGCGCGCCCGGCTCGAGTACTTTCGCACGCTCGTAGCCGACGACGCCCATTTCATGCTGCTGGAAGCTGCGGCTGCCGTGGCGCAGGACGAAGACCCGGCCGTGGATGCCATGGCGGTGGTAGCCCAGGTGGATGAACTGGCCGCCCGCTTGGCCCGCCGCTTGGCGCCGGATGCGGCGCCCCAGCAGCGCCTGCGGCTGCTCAATCACTATTTCTTCAAGGAACTGGGCTTTGGCGGCAACGTCAACGACTTCTACGCCCCAGGCAACAGCCACCTGCACGAGGTCTTGCAGACCCGCCGTGGCATTCCCATCACCCTGGCTGTGGTCTACCTGGAGATGGCCCACAGCGTGGGCTTGAAGGCGCGCGGCGTTTCCTTTCCCGGGCACTTCCTGGTGAAGTGCAGCCTGCCCCAAGGCGAGGTGATCATCGACCCGATCAGCGGACGGTCGCTGTCGCGTGACGAGCTCGACGAGCGTCTCTTGCCCTACCGGCAACAGCGCGGTTTGGTAGGCGACTACGAGGTGCCCCTGGGCCTGTTTCTGCAGGCTGCCACGCCGCGGGAGATCCTGGCGCGGCTGTTGCGCAACCTCAAGGAAATCCACCGCAGCGCCGAGGATTGGGTGCGAATGAAACGGGTGATGGACCGGCTGGTGCTGGTGCTGCCCCAGGAATGGTCGGAGCGCCGCGACCGCGCCCTGGTGCACGCCGAACTGGAGCAGTGGACGCAGGCCGCCGAAGAATTGCAGGTCTACTTGCGCGCCTGCCCTCAGGCCGAAGACGCGCAGGCCTTGCGTGAGCGTTTGCAGGAACTGCAGCGCATGGCCGGGCTGCATTGAGCAAGACCACCATGGGTGCAGACCTCTTGTCAAGAACCTGGCGCTGGGCCCTGCTGGCCCTGGTGGTCGTTCTGGTGCTGTGGCTGCTTGCGCCGGTGTTGGCGCCCTTCGTCGTGGCTGCGGTGTTGGCCTATATCCTGCACGCCCCGGTGAGCGCGCTGCAGGCCCGTGGGGTGCCACGGCTCTTGGCGGTGCTGGTGGTGGAGGCCGGTGCCTTGTTGGCCTTGTTGGGCTTGTTGCTGCTGTTGGTGCCGGTGCTGTTGCATGAGCTGCCCCTGCTGCGCGAGCAAGTGCCGCGCCTGGCGGTGCGCTTCAATGAGACCTTGGCGCCTTGGTTGGCCGGCTGGGGGCTGGAGTTCAGCCTGGATGTGGCGGCGATCAAGGCCCTGATGCTCAAGGTGTTTGGCGGCAATGCCGAAGAGCTGATCACGGCCGCGCTGAGCTCGCTGCGCATTGGCGGCAGTGTGGCGCTGGCGGTGGTCGGTTATCTGGTGCTGGTGCCGGTGGCCTTGTACTACCTGCTGATGGACGCGCAGCGCTGTTCGGCTTGGGCAGCCTCGCTCGTGCCGCTGCGCCTGCGCAGCTCGGTGTTCGGGTTTGCGCGCGAGTGCGACGACCTGCTCAGCCACTACCTTCGGGGGCAGGTGCTGGTGATGCTGGCACTGGCGGCGTACTACTCTGCGGCGCTGCTCATGTTGGGCTTTGACCTGGCGCTGCCCGTGGGCTTGTTCACCGGCTTGGCCATCTTCGTGCCCTACTTGGGCTTTGGCGTGGGATTGGTCATGGCCTTGTTGGCCGGTGTCCTGCAGTTCGGGCCCATGACCGGAGCGGCCATGGTGCTGCTGGTCTATGGGGTGGGGCAGGTGCTGGAGAGTTTCGTGCTGACCCCACGCTGGGTAGGCGAGCGCATCGGCCTGAGCCCCTTGGCAGTGATTTTCGCGCTGCTGGCATTTGGGCAGCTGCTGGGTTTTGTGGGCGTGCTGGTGGCGTTGCCGGCCAGCGCGGTGCTGTTGGTGTTGTTGCGCCGGGCGCAGGCACTGTACTTTGACAGCAAGCTCTACCGGGGTTGAGCTTGCGGCAATTGGCGCTGGACATCGGGCTGGCCGCGGCCCCAGACTTCGACAGTTTCATCGCGCTGGGCAATGAGGCGGCCGTACAGGCCCTGTTGAGCCTGGAGCCGGGTGGCGCGCCCGTGTACCTGTGGGGACCCAGCGGCTGCGGCAAGACGCATTTGCTCCAGGCCCTGCAGGCTCGGGCCGGCCGGGGGCAGCAGGGGGTGGCTTGGCTGGACGCCAGCAGTACAGGCCCACTGTTCCTGTCTGACGACACGAAGTGGCTGTTGATGGACCAGGCCGAGGCCTGGTCACCGCAGCAGCAGCACGCGGCCTTCAGCGCCTTTGTACAGGCCAGCGCCCAAGGTGCGGCGGTGGTGGCGGCCGGCCGGTTGCCGCCGGTGGACTTGCCCATTCGTGAGGACATCCGCAGCCGGCTCGGTTGGGGTTTGGTGCTGTCGTTGTGGCCGTTGGGAGAATCCGATTTGCGCCAAGCCCTGCAAGGGGAGGCCCAGCGCCGCGGCCTGCGCCTGGGTGACGAGGTCTTGGACTATGCGCTGCGGCGACTGGCGCGTGACCTCAAAAGCCTGACCGGCCTGCTGGATCGATTCGACCGCTATGCCCTGCAGCATCAGCGTCCGTTGACGGTGCCCCTGCTGCGGCAGATGTTGGACGAAGAACCATGAACCTGACCCTGTTCGATCTCGACGGGACCCTGATCGAGACCGATAGCGACCATGCCTTTGGCGACTTTCTGGTGCGCAACCAGTGGGTGGACCCCATTGAATTCAAGCGCCGCAACGATGTGTTTTACGCGGACTACCAAGCCGGCAAACTGGACCTGCCGGCCTATGTGGCCTTTGCCACGTCGGGCTGGCGCGAGCGCCCTTTGGCTGAAAGCCTGGCGCTGCGCGAGCGTTTCATGCAGGAAGTGATGCGCCCGGCCTTGCGCGACAGCGCTCGCGCCCTGGTGGAACAGCACCGCCAAGCCGGAGACCTGATGGCCATCGTCACCGCCACCAACGAATTTGTGACCGAGCCCATTGCGCGGGCCTTTGGCGTGGCGCACCTGATTGCCGTGCAACTCGAGCGCGATGCGCAAGGCCACGCCACTGGCATGATCAGGGGTACGCCGACGTTCAAGGAAGGCAAGATCACCCGCGTGCAAGACTGGTTGACCAGCCTGGGCCACACGGGTGGGCGCAACGCCTTCGACCGGATCACGGTCTACAGCGACTCCATCAACGACCTTCCGCTGCTCGAGTGGGCCACCCACCCGGTGGCCACCAACCCCACACCGTCGCTGGCCGACGTGGCCCAACAACGAGGCTGGCCCATACTGCGGCTCTTCACATGATCACGCGTTTCATCAACAAGCTGCTGGGCAAGGCCGAGCAGGCCACCGCCAGCGGCATTCCCCTGGGCCGGCGCGTGGAGTTGTCGGCCCAGGAGCATGGCATCGACCCCGCCTTGGTGGACGAGCGTGCCGTGCAGGTGGTCACCACGCTCAAGAACGCCGGCTTTGAGGCCTATGTGGTGGGGGGGGCGGTGCGCGACCTGCTGGTGGGGCGTCGTCCCAAGGACTTCGATGTGGCCACCAACGCCACACCCGAGCAAGTGAAGTCGCTGTTTCGTCGCGCCTTCATCATCGGCCGGCGTTTTCGCATCGTGCATGTGATCTACGGCCGCGGGCGCGACCATGAGGTCATTGAGGTGTCCACCTTTCGGGCCTATCTGGACGCCGCTGCTGCCGAACAGGTCGACGGCAATGAGCGCACGGCCAAAGGCGAGCTGGCCGGCAAGAGCCATGCGGTGGATGCCAGTGGGCGCGTGCTGCGTGACAACGTCTGGGGGCCGCAGATCGAGGATGCGGCGCGCCGCGACTTCACCATCAACGCGCTCTATTACGACCCCGTCAGCCGCGTGGTGGTGGACTATCACCAAGGTTTGGCCGACGTGCGCAAGCAGGTGCTGCGCATGATTGGCGACCCGGCCAGCCGGTACCGTGAAGACCCGGTGCGCCTGCTGCGCGTGGTGCGTTTCACTGCCAAGCTGGGATTTGAGATCGACAAGGCCACTGCCAAGCCGATGAAGGCCGCGGCGGCCCTCTTGGCCAGCGTGCCCGCCTCGCGCCTGTTCGACGAGATGGTCAAGCTGCTGCAGACGGGGCACGCCCTGGCCAGCATTGAGGCCATCCGGCGTTTTGAGCTGCGTGGCGTGTTTCCGATCCTGGATGTGGCCCTCGGGCACTCCAAGGGTTCCGCCGCTGCGCGCTTCGTGGAACTGGCGCTGGCCGACACGGACCGCCGCGTGGGCGAGGACAAGCCCGTGGCGCCCAGCTTTTTGCTGGCGTGCCTCTTGTGGGATGAGGTGCGTCAACGTTGGCAGCACCTCAAGGACGAAGGCACGCCCGCAGTGCCGGCGCTGCAAGCGGCCATCGATGAAGTGTTTGATGCGCGCATCGGTGACATCTCCGGTCGGGGCAAGCTGGCCGCCGACATGCGCGAGATTTGGCTGATGCAACCCCGCTTCGAGCGCCGCAGCGGCAGCGGCCCCGCCTCCTTGGTCGAGCAGCCGCGATTCAGGGCGGCCTTCGACTTCCTGCGCCTGCGCTCAGACGTGGATGAGGTCCCCAGCGAACTGGCCGAGTGGTGGGAAGACTACTCCCTGGGTTCCGACGAGGAGCGAGAGGCCTTGATGGCCGCGGTTCGGCCGCAACCCGGCGCACGCCGCGCGAAGTCGACCCGGGCGTCGTCCCCATCGGATGGTGCCGAAGGGAGCAGGGCCGGGCGCTCGGGCTCTGCCCGCCAAACTCAGGCGCCTGGGCCGCAGGAGGCCGGCGCACCGGGTGGCGAGCCTCTGGACGGCGAGGACCCGGTGGGTGATGCGCCGCGCAAGCGCCGTCGGCGCCGCCGTCGCTCGGGCGCTGGTGGTGGCGCCGGGGATGGGGCTTCGTAACACCCGTGGGGCGCGGTGAGGCGGCGGCCTGCCGTACGCTTGGGGCATCGCAGGCCGGATCGCCGACATGACAAGCGCAGCGGAGTGGATCGTGGTGGGCATGGGCTCCAACCTGGGAGACGCGCGTGCGCACTTGAAGACCGCGCTACGGGGGCTTCAAGCCATTGAGCACAGGCTGGGCCTGCAGCGCTGGGCGGTTTCACCCCTGTACCAGAGCCCCCCGTGGCAGGCGCAGGGCCCTGACTTTTTGAACGCCGTGGTGGTGATGCAGGGTCACGGTGATGCGCAGGCGCCGTGGGCGCTTTTGCGCGCCTTGCAGGCCCTGGAAGCCGAATGCGGCCGGGAGCGGCCCTACCGCTACGCGCCGCGCACGCTGGATTTGGACCTGATCGTTTACGGCCACCGCCTGCTGGACACGCCGGAGCTGCAGCTGCCCCACCCACGGGCGCTGCAAAGGGCGTTTGTGCTGCAGCCGCTGTGGGACGTGCTGCCGGGCCTGGAGTGGCCAGGCCTGGGCGCTGCCTGGGTTGAACAACTGCAAGCGCTGGGCGACCCCGCGCTTCAGCGCGTGGAAGACCCGGGCTGGCCCTCAAGCTGACGGCCGGGCCGCCTGGCTGTTAAGCCGCCAGCAGCGCTTCAAAGAGACGCTGGCCCACGAAGGACACCGTGGCCATCAGGGCGGTGGCACCCAGCATCAGCGCCAGGATCACGCCCAGAACCGGGCCCCAAGCGGTCGCAATGGTGCCGATGTCAGGGTGATGGCGTTCTGCCCAGCGCTCGTCGGGTGTAAGCCCGTGCACGATGGCCGAGAGCATGGCCGCCGTGATCGTCAAGCCCAGGCATGGCAGCAAGTAGGTGGCCACTGGATCGTCCACCCCGAGGCTGCGGATGCGTTGCACGCCCATCATCCCCAGAAAGGCCGCAGCCGCATGCAGCCAACCCCAAGGGTCGGCCATGCCGCGCAGGTAAAAGCGGTGCAGCCCGAAGAAGCCTCCCAACACCGCCGCCCAGGTTGCCACGGTCTTGGAGTGGACGCTGGACCGCACGGGGCCCACGGTGCTCATCGCACACCGCCCGAGCCGGCGGCCTCGGCCGCTCCTGGCCCCAGGGCGCGCTGCATCAGCACCACGTCCAGCCAACGTCCGAACTTCCATCCCGCTTGCTTGAACACCCCCGTGTGTTCAAAGCCACAGCTGCGGTGCACGCCGATCGAGGCCTCGTTTTGGCTGTCACCGATCACGGCCAGCAACTGGCGTGCGCCGGCGGCGGTGCAGCGTGCCACCAGTTCGGCCAGCAACAGCCGGCCAAAGCCTTGGCCCTGTGCATCAGGCGCCAGGTAGATGGAGTCTTCCAGGAAGAAGCGGTAGGCCGGGCGTGGGCGGAAGGCGTTGGCGTAGGCATAGCCCAAGACCTGACCCTGTGACTCTGCAACCAACCAGGGCAGGCCTTTGGCCAGTACATCCGCATGGCGGCGGGTCACTTCTTCAAGGCTTGGCGCATCCAGCTCGAAGGTGCCGGTGCCGTGGAGAACCGCATGGGCATAGATGGCTTGAACCGCTGGCAGGTCGATGGCCAGGCAGGGGCGAATCAGGGCCCCGGGGGCAGGTTCGGTCATGGGGTGCTGTGCAATCGTCAGAAGTTCGTATAATAGAAGGCTTTGGTGAGCGGTCTGCTGCTGCCTAGGCTGATGGGGCTTTTCTTGAGAAAGCCTGAGCGGCTTGGGGTGCGGGAAGGCGTATCTACGGTCACCGCCGCGGCCTTGGTTTACCAGGGCCATCCATCGCCAGGGTTCGATGCGTGTCTCCCTCGAATCCTTGCACCGTCTTTCGTGTTCGAGGAATTCTCATGGTCGTCATCCGACTGGCTCGTGGCGGCGCGAAGAAGCGCCCCTTCTACAACATCGTGGTTGCCGACTCGCGCAACCGCCGCGATGGCCGCTTCATCGAGCGCGTGGGTTTTTACAACCCCGTGGCGTCCGGTGCCGCTGAAGGCCTGCGCGTGTCCATGGACCGCATCAGCTATTGGGCCGGTGTGGGCGCGCAGCTCTCCCCGGCGGTGACCCGCTTGGTGGATGTGGCCCGCAAGTCGGCTCAAGCCTAAGGCCCGTTTCGGTCCTCGGCGGCCCGCAGGGCTTGCCCGGGCCGCGCCGGCCACTGGTCGGCGCGGGCATCATGCCCCGCACACGCTTCGTGTCCGGGGCTTTTTCATTTCACAACCGCAGGCATGGCTTGCGGGGTCTTCTGACAAGCTTGATCGTTGATCGCCCATGAGTGCTGCAGCGTCCTCGGATTCGGATTGGCCCGACGATGCCGTCGAGGTGGCGGTGGTGACCGGTGCCTGGGGCATCAAGGGTGGGCTGCGCCTGAAACCGTTCTCGCCCGACCCCCAGGCACTGTTCTCCAGCAAGCGCTGGTATTGGCAGTGGCCTGCGGGCATCGCGCAGGCGCAGCAGGTGCGCCTGCTGGCCTTGGAGCAGCCGCTGCGTGTGGCATCGGCCCGCGAGCAAGGCCAGGGCGTGGTGGCGCTCATCCAGGGCCTGGACGACCGCGACGTTGCGCAAGCCTGCAAGGGCCTGCGCCTGTTTGTGCGGCGCAGCAGCTTTCCCACGGCCCAAGACGGCGAGTACTACTGGGTCGACTTGATGGGTTTGGTGGTGGTCAACCGCCAAGGCGAATTGCTGGGTACGGTGGTGGGCCTGATGCAGACGGGTCCGCACTCGGTGCTGCGCATTGAGGGTGTGGATGCGGTCAAGGGCCAAGCGGTGGAACGCCTGGTGCCCTTTGTGCAAGCCTATGTGGACTGGGTTGACTTGGCGGCCAAGCGCATGCAGGTCGACTGGGGCCTGGACGATTGAGGTCGCTTGGCCATGCCGCGTTTTGATGTGATCACCCTGATGCCCGAGCTGTTCGGGCCGCATTTGAGCCACGGTGTCACCCGCAGGGCCTTTGACTCTGGCGCGGTGCAGGTGCGCCTGTGGCCCTTGCGTGAACACGCCAGCGGGCCCTACCGGCGGGTCGACGACCGACCCTTTGGGGGCGGACCGGGCATGGTGATGCTGGCCGAGCCGCTGCACCGCTGTATCCAGGCCATTCGTGAAGACCGAGGGGCTGACGATCAGGCGGCCTTGCTTCATTTCACCCCCTCTGGGCAGCCTTTGACGCAAGCCTGGGTGCGCGAACTCTCACAGGGGCCGGGGGCTGTCCTCCTGTGTGGTCGCTACGAGGGGGTCGACCAGCGGCTGCTTCAACGGCATGCCGCCATCGACGTCAGTGTGGGCGACTTTGTGCTCTCCGGCGGCGACCTGCCGGCCCTGGTTCTGATCGATGCGGTGGCGCGGCTGCAGCAGGGCGTGTTGCACGACCCTGCCTCACATGAGCAGGAGAGCTTTGAGGGCGATGGCCTGCTCGAAGGCCCTCACTACAGCCGGCCTGAGCGGTGGGCGGACGGGCACGCCGAGCAGGCCGTGCCGGGTGTTTTGCTGTCAGGCCACCACGCCGATATCCAGCGTTGGCGGCGCGTGCAGTCCCTGGAGATCACGGCCCGTCGACGCCCAGATCTGATTGAGGCGGCCCGCGCGGCTGGCCGGCTGAGCCCGGAGGACGAGCAGGTGCTGGCGGCGTTGTATACTCGAAAGCTTTGATCCTCTGGCCGGGGCCCTATATTTCTTCAATCTCCCCAGGCGCACGATCAACGGAGCCCCCATGGACCTGATCCAAACCCTCGAGCAGGAAGAGATTTCCCGCCTGAACAAGACCATCCCGGCTTTCGCCCCTGGTGACACGGTGGTGGTCAACGTCAACGTTGTTGAAGGCACACGCAAGCGCGTGCAGGCCTACGAAGGCGTGGTGATTGCCAAGCGCAACCGCGGCCTCAACAGCAGCTTCATCGTCCGCAAGATCTCCTCGGGTGAGGGTGTGGAGCGTACGTTCCAGCTCTACAGCCCGCTGATCGCCGGCATCGAAGTCAAGCGCCGTGGCGATGTCCGCCGGGCCAAGCTGTACTACCTGCGCCAGCGCAGTGGCAAGTCGGCCCGCATCAAGGAAAAGCTCGCCTAACAAGCGATTGGCTCGGGGGGGGTGCGCAGGCGCGCCCCGGTGCATGCCACCGGGTGGGCTTGGCCAGCGCCGGGCCCGATCGGCACGCTGGGCCTGCATGGACAATCACGCCATGCGAGCCCCCGTCATCACCGACCCACGGTCTGTTCCCGTCATCGGGGTGGACGCCCATTTGCCGGCGCTCGATGCCCGCCACTGGGAACCACAGGTGCTCCGTGCTCAGTTGGCCAACCTTGCAGTCTGGGAGCCCCCTCTGACCGGGGACGGTGGGGCACTGCTGTCCGACACCCCATTGCGCCCCGCCGCTGTGTTGGTGCCTTTGGTGGACCGGCCACAGGGCCTGACCGTCTTGCTTACCCAGCGCACCGCGCACCTGCGTGCCCATGCAGGCCAGGTCAGTTTTCCTGGTGGCCGCCTGGAAGAGGGGGATCTTGATGCGCCGGCCGCTGCCCTTCGGGAGGCCCGCGAGGAGGTGGGCCTGGACCCCGAGGCCGTGGAGATCCTCGGTCAGTTGCCCCCGTACCGAACCGTGACCGCTTTCGAAGTGACCCCCGTGGTGGCACGGGTGCGGCCGCCGCTGCGCCTGCAGCCCGACGCGCAGGAGGTTCAGGACATTTTCGAGGTGCCCCTGGACTTCTTGATGAACCCTGCCCATCACCGCCGTCACCGAATCGTCGTGGAGCAGCGCACGCGGCAGTTCCTGTCGATGCCCTGGCAGGGCTGTGGCTACACAGGTGAAGACCGCGAGTACTTCATCTGGGGGGCCACGGCGGCCATGTTGCGCAACTTCTATCACCTGTTGGCACGGCCGCTATCATCGCGGGCATGAGCTTTTTCGCGGTCCTGTTTGCGCTCCTGCTGGAGCAGTTGAAGTCGTTGCCGCGGGACACACGGGTCCACGACGCAGCGGTCAACTGGTGCCGGTGGGTCGCTCGCACCTTCGATGCAGGCCAGGCGCGGCACGCACGTGTGGTGTGGTGGCTGTCGGTGGCCACGCCCACGGTCCTGGTTTGGGTGGCGCACCTCATCGTGGCCCGCTTCAGCCTGCTTCTGGCGCTGGCCTTGAATGTGGGGGTTCTGTACCTCACGCTGGGCTTTCGCAGCTTCAGCCACTACATCACCGACATACGTCAATGCCTGGAGCGCAACGACGAGGCCACCGCGCGCCAGTTGCTGTCTGACTGGCTGCACCTGGATGCCTTGGAGTTGCCCCAGACCGAGGTCTTGCGGCATGTGATCGAACACGGCTTGCTGGCTGCGCACCGTCACGTCTTCGGCGTGTTCTTCTTCTTCGTCCTGCTGGCCGCGCTGGGCTTTGGGGCAGCCGGTGCCGTCTTCTACCGCATGTCCGAGTTCATGAGCCGTTACTGGGCTTACCAGAGCAACAGCCTGCAGGCCCCCACCAACGAAGAACTGCGCCGGGTCTCCAACGAGTACTTCGGTGCGATGGACTTTCTGCCGGCCCGCTTGACCGCCTTCGGCTTTGCGGTCGTGGGCAATTTTGAAGAGGCCATCAACGGCTGGCGGCGGGACGCCGGCTTGTGGCACCACGGCAACGAAGGCGTGATCCTGGCCTCAGCGGCCGGTGCGGTCGGCGTGCAACTGGGGGGCCATGCGGCTCCTGGGGTCACGCCCGACCGTTCCAAGACCTTCTCCACGGGTGTGGCCGCGGATGCAGCTGACTCAGCCGGCTCCACACCGGGGGTGCCGGTGCAGTTGGGACACCTGCGCAATGTGGTGGCCTTGGTGTGGCGCTCGGTGGTCTTGTGGATGCTGCTACTGGCCTTGATGACACTGGCCAATCTGGTGGGCTAAGCGGCCGCAAGCCGCGCGGGCATTGCGGTGCGGCTACCAGCGTTGGGCCTGCAACTCCTGCAGGATCTCCAGGTAAATGCGGTGCCGATGGGCGCTGATGCGGCCTTCGGCCACCGCCGCCGTGATGGCGCAGTCCGGCTCCAGCCGGTGTTGGCAGTTGTGAAAGCGGCACTGGCCCAAGAGCGGACGAAAGTCGCGCATGTGAAGGGCCAAGTCGGCAGCGGGCACCTGCTGCAGGCCAAACTCCTGAAACCCCGGTGAATCGATCAGGGCGCCCGCACGGCGGTCGTCCAGCCAATGCCACAGGGTGTGGGTGGTGGTGTGCCGCCCCGCCTGCAAGGCCTGCGACAGCTCGCCCACGCGCGACTGGGCTTGAGGCAGCAGCAGGTTCACCAGGGAGCTTTTCCCGGTGCCACTGGCGCCCAGGAGCAAGGTGGTGCGCCCGCTCAGCAGCGGCGTCAGCTGTCGCAGGCTGTCTTCGCGGCCGTGTTTGACCGACAGCTCCAACACCGGGGTCCCCATGGCGGCGTAGGGCTTGAGCCGCTCGCGCGCCAGCGGCGCATCGGGCAGGTCGGTCTTGTTCAGCACGATGACCAGTTCGATGTCGGCCGCTTCGGCCGCGACCATGGCCCGCGTGAGCTGCGACTCGCTGAACAGCGGCTGACTGGCCACCAGCATCAAGACCTGGTCAAGGTTGGCAGCAAAGGACTTGGTGCGCATCAGGTCCTGGCGGTGCATCAGGTTGCGCCGCGGCTGCACGGATTCGATGACCGCCTGGGTTTCGCCGCCGCCTTGGGTGGTGTTCCAGTTCACGCGGTCGCCCACCACCGCCTCGTTGCGCTTGCCACGCGCGTGGGCCTGTACACGCTGTCTGTCCTCGGTTTCCAAGGTGTAGTGGCGGCCAAAGGCCGCAACAATCAAGCCTTGCTGGGGCACAGCAGGGCGTCGACCTGCGCGGCGCAGATCAGGTCTTTGAGCGTCAATCCACCCGAGGAATGGGTGCTCCATTGCACCTGGCAGCGGTTGTAGCCCACCTGAAGGTCGGGGTGGTGGTCGCTGCGGTGGGCGACCCAAGCCACGGCATTCACGAAGGCCATGGTGTCATGGTAATTGGCAAACGAGCAGCTGCGCTGCAACACCGCACCGTGCACCTCCCACCCATCCAGCAAGGCCACGAGCCTTTGGAGCTCGCCGGCGTCCAGGTTGCGGGCGGGCATGCGGCGGGCGTCCCACTGCGCCAGTGCTTGGGCGCTGCTGGGCATTGGCGCGCCGCCCTCGGCGGCTTCAGGAATTAAAGGGTTCATGTGGTGGCGGGTGCGTTGGCGCCGTGCTTTGGCCCAGTGCCTGCAGGCGCTGCAGGGCCGGCGGGTGGCTGTACTGAAACCGCACCACCCAAGGGTCTGGCGTCAGTGTGGCGGCGTTGTCGGTGTACAGCTTCATCAGGGCTGAGGCCAGGGCAGGGGCGTCGGCTTGAGAGGCGGCAAAGGCATCGGCTTCGAATTCCTGCCGGCGCGACCACCAGGCCGCCAGCGGGCTGAGCAGGAACAAGGCCGGTGGCAGCGCCAAGGCGAACAAGGCCAGCGCCAGGCCGTCGTTGGGCGCCATGAGGTTGGGCTGGACACCCAAACCCAGGTAGAAACCGCTCCACTGTGATGCGGCGCCCAAGAGTGCGAGACCAAGCAGGCTCAGTGCCAACAGCAGCACCAGGCGCTGCGCCACGTGCCGGTGGCGAAAGTGCCCCAACTCATGCGCCAGCACGGCCTCCAGCTCTTGCGGGGTCAAGGCCTTGAGCAAGGTGTCGAAGAACACCACCCGCTTGGCCCTGCCCAATCCCGTGAAGTAGGCATTGGCGTGTGCCGAGCGTCGGCTGCCATCCATCACCAGGAGGTCTTTGGCCGAAAACCCGCAGCGTTGCATCAACTGCCGAACGCGCGTCTCCAGGGCCGGGTCGGCCAGCGGTGAGAAACGGTTGAACAAGGGGGCGATCCAGGTGGGTACCACCACCATCATGAGCAGCTGAAACCCGGCCAGCAGGGCAAAGGCCCACAGCCACCAGGTTTCACCAGCCTGCCCCATGAGCCACAGCACCGCGGCCAGCAAAGGCGTCATCAGGATCAGGCTCAACACGCCGCCCTTGAGGGCGTCCGTGGCGTAGTCCTTGAGCGTCATGCGGTTGAAGCCAAAGCGCTGCTCCACGCCGAAGTGGCGCAGCAGGTCCAGGGGAATGTCGACCAAACCACTGATGAGGGACAAGCACAGCACCAAGGAGACCTGGTAGGCCAGGGCCGAGGCAGGCGAGGGCGCGGGGTCGTGGATCCAGGCCCGAAGCCCATGGTTCAGGGCATCCAGGCCGCCCAGAAGGGTCCACGCCAGCAACACCGCCGCCTCCACCAACACCACGGCCCCTTCCAACTGCGCTTTGGCGCTGCTGTAGTCAGCCGCTCTTTGGTGGTCGGCCAAGCTGACGCGCTGGGCAAAGGCTGCCGGCACTTGGGCGCGGTGGCCCTGCACATGGCGAACTTGGCGCACCAGCAGCACCAAGCGCACCAGCGCCTGCATCGCCACCAAGCCGGCAAAGGCCCAGGTCAGCAGGGAAAGCGAGTCGGCCACGGGGTTCACGTCCATGGCCTCAGTGTAGGCCTGCCACAATGCCCATGACCCAGCCGTGATATCCGCACATGACCGAACACACCTTGCCCATCGACGAGCAGAACCTGATCTGGATCGACCTGGAAATGACGGGCCTGTCGCCCACCAACGACCGCATCATCGAGCTTGGGGTGGTGGTCACCGATGCGCAGTTGCGGGTGCGCCTGGAGGGTCCGGTGTTGGCCATCCACCAAAGCGACGCCGTGCTGGACGGCATGGATGCTTGGAACAAGGGCACCCACGGCCGCAGCGGCCTGATCGACCGGGTTCGTGCCTCCACGGTGGACGAAGCGGCGGCGCAGGCCCAGGTCTTGGGCTGGCTGGCCACCGTGGTGCCCAAGGGCAAGAGCCCCATGTGTGGAAACTCGATCTGCCAGGACCGCCGCTTCCTGGCCCAATACATGCCGGAGTTGGAACGCTTCTTCCACTACCGCAACCTCGACGTGAGCACGCTCAAGGAATTGGCCCGCCGCTGGAACCCGCAGATCCTCGACGGGTTCAAGAAAGCGCAGGCGCACACCGCCTTGGCCGATGTGCACGAGTCCATTGACGAGTTGGCGTACTACCGGCAGCACTTTCTGCTGCCCTAGGTGTGGGCCGGGCGGCTAGCCGGCTACCGCCAACAGTTCCACCTCGAACACCAAGGTGGCATTGGGCGGAATCACGCCGCCTGCGCCGTACGCGCCGTAGCCCAGTTCGGGCGGAATCGTCAGCACCCGGGTGCCGCCCACCTGCATCCCCACGACGCCTTGGTCCCAGCCTTGGATCACCATGCCGGCACCCAGGCTGAACTCGAAGGGGTCGCCGCGGGACTTGCTGCTGTCAAAGCGCCGGCCTCGGCCTTGATCGGCCGTGGGGTCGTGAAGCCAACCCGTGTAGTGAACGGTGACGTCTTGGCCCGCTTGTGCGGTGGCGCCGGTTCCGATGGTCAGGTCTTCGATTTGGAGACCGCTGGAGGGTGTGCTCATGGTGTGTCCGGTGGTGTGAGGCGAGCATGGTACCGGGGCCGCGCGGGCCTGGCCGGGTGCGGCACGCGTGCCCCCATCAGGGTACGGCCAACCAACGTTGCGCCCAGGCCTGTGTGGCCTGCTCCAGCCAGCGTTCCACGTTGGCGGTGTTGTGTGCGGCCTCAGGTGGGCTCGACCACACCGGTTTGGTGCCGCCCGCGGCTGGCATCTGCAGCTGCAGGACCTGCGCGGCGGCCTGCAAGACCGACAGCGGCTGGTCCACATCCACGGCCTGCGCACCGGTCTGTTTGGAAAGTTTCTGCCCATCGCAAGCCCACACCAGCGGCGTGTGCAGGTAGCGGGGCAGGGGCAGGCCCAGCAGCCTTTGCAGGTGCTGCTGGCGTGGCGTGTTGTCGGCCAGGTCTTCGCCCCGCACGACATCGGTGATGCCCTGCGCCGCGTCGTCCACCACCACCGCCAGTTGGTAGGCCCACAGCCCATCTGCGCGCCGAATGACGAAGTCCCCCACCTCGCGTGGAAGGTCTTGCGACTGCGGCCCCAATCGACGGTCGTGCCAGGCCCACTGCCCTTCCACCCGAACGCGCCAGGCCCGAGGCGTTCGCCCTTGCAGGCCCGTCCGGCAGGTGCCGGGGTAAACCGCTGCGGTCGGCTGCCCGGTGTTCACCCCCTCAACGCGTGCAAGGGCACGCTCGATGTCCTGGCGGCTGCAGGCGCAGCCATAGGCCCAGCCCTTGGCCTGCAGGGCACGCCACGCTGATTCATACGCGCCTTGCGATGGTGAAGGGGATTGCCACCGAACCGGCTCATCCGACCGCAGGCCCAGGCGGTCGAGTTGGTGCAGGATATGATGATCGGCGCCGGGGATGCAGCGCGGCGTGTCGGTGTCTTCGATGCGCACCACCCATGTCCCGCCGTGGGCGCGTGCATCAAGCCAGCTGGCCAAGGCTGCCACGACCGAGCCCGCGTGCAAAGGGCCCGAAGGCGTGGGCGCAAAGCGCCCCCTGTAGCGCGTCACCGCAGGGGCGCCAGCCCCTTCAGGGCCAGCGGTTGGGCGCAGCTGCCGGCCATGGTCTACAGCCGGTAGAGCAGCGCGCGGCGTGTGGCCGGGCGCGACAGTTGCTCCAGCCCACGAAGCAAGGCTTGCAGCTTGTCATGTTGCGAAGAAACGGTCAGCACGTCTTGGCCCGGCAACAGGTTGACCGTCAGCGGCAACAGGCGGGAGGCAGAGTCCGATACCGCCACCGCGCGGTGCCGCACCAAGGCATCGTCGCCAAGGGGTTTGGGGCCCTGCGCCAAAGGGTGGTTGGGGCTCATGCACAGCACGAAGGGCAGTTCCCCCAGCGTTTCCACCGCAAAGCCGGCCGGGGCATTCATGCTGCTCAGGGCAATGCCAATGGCCAGGTCGGCCTGGCCGGCAAGCGGTGCTTCCCATGTCCCCGCGAGCACCTCACTGCGCAACCTCAGACGCGTGGGCGGAGATTCAGCCGGAGCGCCTTGCGATTTTCGTCTGCCCGATCCAACCGGATGCCCTTGTTGAAAAAAGGCTTCCACCAACTCCACCACCGTGGGCGAAGACATCACGCCATCGACGGCAATCGTGAGTTCGGTTTCCCACCCGGTGGCCACGCGGCGCACGCGGTTGGCCACGCCGGCCATTTCGGCCAGCAGGCGCCGGCCTTCAGACAGCAACTCCTGCCCGGCGGCCGTCAGCATCGTCAGGGCCTCGGGCGTCAGGGCCGGGTGCTTGTCTGCCATGGCTTCATCTTATTTGAACGGGCGGTTCAAGGCGGCCCGCCCGGTGGCCTGCGAGCAGCGGCCTACAGTGCAGGGCTGCTGCAGGCCCGGGTGGGCTGCGGCTTTGTATGCTTGAGCACACAGCCATGATGACCCTTCGCCCTTCCCAAGAACGGGGCTACGCCGACCACGGCTGGCTTCGAAGCTTTCACAGCTTTTCCTTCGCCGGCTACCAAGACCCGCGTTTTGTGTCCTGGGGCAATCTGCGGGTGATCAACGAAGACCGGGTGGCGCCAGGTACCGGCTTCGGAGCGCATGGGCACCGCGACATGGAGATCGTGAGCGTGGTGCTCAGCGGCCGCCTGGGCCACCGGGACAGTTTGGGCAACGGTTCGACCATCGGCCCCGGCGAGGTGCAACGCATGAGTGCCGGCCACGGCATACGCCACAGTGAGCACAACCACGAAGCCGATCGAGAGACACACTTTCTTCAAATCTGGTTCTTGCCCGACTCACCTGGGGGCGAGCCCGGATACGAACAGCGCGCCTTCGATGACGTCGACAAACTCGGACGGCTTTGCCTGCTGGTGAGCCCAGACGGTGCGCAGGGCTCGGTGTCCATCCGTGCCGATGCCCGCCTGTATGGGGGCTTGTTCAACGAATCACACCCGCGTGCGCAGCTGGAACTGGCCCCCGGACGGCTGGCCTACGTGCACCTGGTGCGGGGCTCGCTGGAGGTCAATGGCTGCACCTTGCAGCCCGGCGATGCGTTGATGCTGAAGGACGAGCCGGTGGTGGACCTGGGCCAAGGCCGGGATGCCGAGGTGCTGGTGTTCGACCTTGCGGCCCCCGCGGGTGGCCCGCAGGGCCCAAGCGCCTGAGCAGAGGCGGTCTTCAGCGTTCGAAGCGCAAGGCCTCGGGATTGGCCACGTGGGTGGGTGTGCCCGCCAGGAAGTTCAGCACGTTGTCGAAGGCCGAGGAGAAGTACATCTCGTAGCTGTCGCGCTCGACATAGCCGATGTGCGGCGTGCAGATGGCGTTCTCCAAGCGCAGCAGCGGGTGGCCAGCCAGGGGCGGCTCGCTTTCAAACACATCCACCGCTGCCATGCCCGGGCGTCCCCGATTGAGGCCGGCCACCAGAGACCCGTCCTCGATGAGCTCGGCCCTGGAGGTGTTCACGAGGATCGAGGTGGGCTTCATCAGCGACAGGTCCTGCAGGTTGACGATCCCACGGGTGGTGTCGCTCAGCCGCAGGTGCAGGCTCAACACATCACTGTCCGAGAACAGGGCTTCGCGGCTGCTGGCTGCTTCAAGGCCGTCGTCCAGTGCGCGGCGGCGGGCGGCTTCGCTGCCCCAGACGATCACGCGCATGCCGAAGGCGGTGCCGTACTGGGCCGCCATGGAGCCGATCTTGCCGTAGCCCCAGATGCCCAGGGTCTGGCCCTTGAGCACCTTGCCCAGTCCGAAATTCACCGGCATGTTGGAGGCGCGCAGGCCCGACTGCTGCCAGGCACCGTGCTTGAGGTTGCCGATGTATTGCGGCAGCCGACGCGAGGCGGCCATGATGAGGGCCCAAGTGAGCTCGGCCGGTGCCACGGGCGAGCCGACACCTTCGGACACCACGATGCCCAGGTCGGTGCAGGCCTTGAGGTCAATGTGGCTTCCGATGCGCCCTGTTTGCGCAATCATGCGCAGCTTGGGCAGGCGTTCGAGCAAGGTGCGTGGCAGGTGGGTGCGCTCTCGGATGAGCACCAGGATTTCAGCGTCGCGCAGACGCACGGCCAGCTGGCCGATCCCTTTGACGGTGTTCGTGAACACCTTGGCGTTCAGGTGCTCGAGCTTGGCCGCACAGGGCAGTTTGCGTACGGCGTCTTGGTAGTCGTCGAGGATGATGATGTTCATGGCGGGCACTGCGGCAGCAGCCGCATTGTGCCGCCTCACATCAGCATGGTGTTGCGCAGCAGGCCCACGGCGATGCCCTCCAAGGCGAAAGGCACTTCGCTTTCGCCGTTCAGGGGCACGGTGATCACGGAAAAGTCGGGGTTCTCGGGCAGCAGTTCAATGGCCGTGCGGGTACGCCGCAGGCGCTTGACGGTGACCTCGTCGCCCAGCCGCGCCACCACAATCTGCCCGTTCTTGGCCTCGGTGGCCCGCTGAACCGCCAACAGGTCGCCGTCGAGGATGCCCGCGTCGCGCATGCTCATACCCCGCACGCGCAGCAGGTAGTCGGGCTTGCGCGGGAACAGGGTGGCTTCGACGGTGTAGGTTTGGTCGATGTGTTCCTGGGCCAGGATCGGGCTGCCTGCAGCCACACGCCCCACCAGTGGCAGTGCCAATTGGGCCAAGCTGGGCAGGGGCAGGCTGAACTGCCGGCCGCGCGACTCCTGCAGGGCGCGCAGCGCTTCGCCACGCAGGCGGATGCCGCGCGAGGTACCCCCCACCAGCTCGATCACGCCCTTGCGGGCCAGGGCCTGCAGGTGTTCCTCGGCGGCATTGGCCGACTTGAAGCCCAGGGTCGCGGCGATCTCGGCGCGGGTGGGCGGGGCGCCCGTGCGCTCGATGGCGGTTTGGACCAAATCCAGGATCTGTTGTTGCCGGTCGGTGAGCTTGGGGCGGTCGAGCATGGTGCAATCCGGGTCAGTGCCAGGCGGCGTTGGGCTGTCATTCTATCCAGTGGCTGTGTTTTTATCCAGAGGAATTTGCAGATGTCGTCACGAAACCAGCACACGGTGGTTCAGCAGGCCGGTACGGTTCGGGTTTTGGGTACGGGGGGCACGATCGCCGGCACGGCACCGGTGGGCGCCCCCGACAACGCCTACAAGGCAGGGCAGTTGGCTGTGGAAGAGCTGCTGCGGCCGCTGCTGCCCGACCTTGGGGGGCGCATCCAGCGAGTGCAGGCGCTGCAGGTGGCGCAATTGGACAGCCGCAACATGGGCCACGCGGTGTGGCAGCGCCTGGCCGCTGAATTGCAAGCAGGGCAGGACGACCCGAGCGTGGTTGGGCAGGTGGTGACGCACGGCACCGACACCCTGGAAGAGACCGCTGTGTTCCTGCAAGGGGTGTTGCGCGGCACCAAGCCCATGGTGCTGACGGCGGCCATGCGGCCGGCCACTTCGAGCCAGGCCGACGGGCCGCAGAACCTGCGTCAGGCCTTGCACCTGGCGGCCGATCCCGCCGCCCAGGGGCTGTGGATGGCCTTCGGCGGTCAGGCCTGGCCCGCGGCACAGGTGCGCAAGGTGCACCCCTTCGCCCTGGAAGCCTTTGGGGGCGGTGACGGGCCACCGGGGGCGCTGTGGGAGCGGGGCGCGTGGGTGTGGCTCACACCGAAGGACGAACGTGCAGCACCCCCGACAGCACCCTGGCCCGACACGTGTGTCGCGCCGATGGGCCCGGTGGGCATGCCCCCTGATGTTGAACATTGGCCACGGGTGGAGATCGTGCACAGCCATGCGGGGGCCGACGGCCAGCTCCTGCGGACCCTGCTGGCCGATGCCAGCGTACAGGGCGTGGTGGTCAGCGCCACGGGCAATGGATCGATGCACGATGCGCTGCATCAAGTGTTGCAACAGGCCGTGGCCCAAGGCCGGCTGCAGCGTGAACAGGTGTTGGTTGCCACCCGCTGCACCCGCGGGTGGGTGGTGGGCGAGCCTGAACATGGTTGGCCCGTGGCCGCGCGCCTAACGCCGGCACAGGCCCGTGTGGCGCTGATGTTGCGGCTGGCCGCTGCCTCGCCTAGGGCGTAGCGTCCTGCGCCTGCAGCTCCTGCAGCGTCTGGCCGAGCTCCAGCCAACGGTGCTCCAGGGCGGCCTCCTCCTCTTGCAGGCCGTGCAGCGTTCGACCGGTCTCGGCCCTCTGCGCGGCTGAAAGGCCGCCCGCGGAACTGCCCTGCAGCACGCGGGCCTCCAAGGCGGCGCGTTGCACAGCGATGGCGGCCAGCCGGTCTTCGATGCGCTGCTGCTCCTGCTTCAAAGGCCGGGTGCGCTGCGCCATCTCCTGCCGGGCAGCCGCAGCCGCCTTTCGGTCTTCGCGCCGTTGGCTGGGGGCTTGCTGCCCACCTGAGGCAACGTCCGGAGTGTTGCTGGAGGCTAGCTTGCTCAGCCGCTGTGCGCTGCGCGCGCGATGTTCTTCGGCCAGCCAGCGTTGGTAGTCGTCCAAATCGCCATCGAAGGGCTGCAAGGTTGCGCCGGCCACCAGCCAAAACTCATCGCAGACCTCGCGCAGCAGGGCGCGGTCATGGCTGACCAGCAAGACCGAGCCCTCAAAGCCATTGAGGGCCAACGAAAGGGTCTCCCGTGTTTGCAGGTCCAGGTGGTTGGTGGGTTCGTCCAGCACCAGCAGGTTGGGGCGCTGCCACACGATCATGGCCAAGACCAAGCGCGCCCGCTCGCCACCCGACAAGGTGCCGACCGCCTGCATGACCTGGTCACCGGTGAAGCGGAACTGGCCTAGAAAGTCGCGCAGCTCTTGTTCGCGCGCATCCGGGCCACGCTCCCGGGCCCAACGTACCAGGACCTGCAGCGGCGTGTCGTCGTCCTGCAGCAGGTCCATCTCCTGCTGGGCGAAGTAGCCAATGGCCAGCCCCTTGCCCTCCACCTTGGTCCCACCCAAGGCCGCAATCTCGCCGACCAGCGTCTTGATGAAGGTCGACTTGCCCTGACCGTTTGCACCCAGGATGCCGATGCGCTGCCCGGCCAGCACGCTGCGCTGCACGCCGCGCACCACCACCTGCTGCCCGTAGCCGCATTGCAGGTCGCGCAAGCTGATCATGGGGTTGGGAACCGAGGCGGGTTCGCGAAAGTCAAACGAGAAGTCCGATGCCGTGAGCACCGGGGCGAGCTTCTCCATGCGCGCCAACGCTTTCACACGGCTTTGCGCCTGCTTGGCTTTGCTGGCCTTGGCCTTGAAGCGGTCGATGAAGCGCTGCAATTGCGCCATGCGGTCTTGCTGTCGATCAAAGGCCGCCTGCTGCTGCAGCAGGCGCTCGGCGCGCATGGATTCGAAGGCCGTGTAGGGGCCGCCGTAGCGGCTGAGCCGGGCGTCTTCCAGGTGCAGGGTGACCTTGGTGACCGCGTCCAAAAACTCTCGGTCGTGGCTGATCACCAGCAGGGTGGCCGGGTGGCGCTGCAGCCAGGCCTCCAGCCACACCAAGGCGTCCAGGTCCAGGTGGTTCGTGGGTTCGTCCAGCAACAGCAGTTCGGCTGGGCACATCAACGCACGGGCCAACTGCAGCCGCATGCGCCAGCCCCCAGAAAAGCTGTTGACCGGCGCGTCCAGTTGGCCCACCGTGAAGCCCAATCCCATCAACAAGGTTTGGGCACGCGATCGCGCATCGAAGCTGCCGGCCTGTGCCAGGGCGGCGTGGGCCTCGGCCATCGCGTGACCATCTTGGGCTGCTTCAGCCGCTGCCAGCGCGGCGTGCGCGGCCATCAAGACACGGTCACCTTCCAGCACGAAATCGGTGGCGGCCTGCTCGGTCTCGGGCGTGTGCTGCTCCACCTCGCCCACGCGCCAATGGCTGGGAACCTCCACCTCGCCGGCGTCGGTCTCCAGGCGACCCGACAGGGCCAGAAACAGGCTGGACTTGCCAGCGCCGTTGCGGCCCACCAGGCCGATCTTTTCGCCGGGGTTGAGCGTGACACTGGCGCCCTCCAGCACCACCTTGGCGCCGCGCCGCAGCGTCACGTCCCGCAATGTGATCATGGTTGACCGCCCCGGGCGGCAGTTGGCGGTGCAGGGCTTTCAGCAGCACACGCCTGCGCGCGCACAGCCCATCCGTGCAACTGCTCGGCGCTGAGCGCCAGCACGGCATCGGCGCCACTGGAGTTTTCCAGCCACAGGGGCTGCAGGCCGTCTGGTCCACCGAATCGGGCCTCAAAGCGGCTGCGCTCATGACCGATTTCCAAGACGAGCCAGCCGCCAGGCAGCAGGTGCGACGACGCATCGCTGAGCAGGTGCGCGATGAAGTCCATGCCGTCGAGCCCACCGGCCAGCGCCAAGGCCGGCTCGGCCTTGAACTCGTCTGGCAGCGCGGCCATGGACTGGGCATTCACGTAGGGCGGGTTGCACACGATGAGGTCGTATCGCCGCCCGAGAACAGCCTTTAGGCCATCACCCTGAAGCAGGTTCAGGCGCTGCTGCAGCCCATGCCGCTCTCGGTTGATGGCGGCCACCTCCAGGGCCGGTGTGCTGATGTCGGCACCGTCGACTTCGGTCTCGGGCCAGGCCATGGCGCACAAGGTGGCCAGGCTGGCGTTACCCGTGCACAAGTCGAGCACGCGGGTGGGCTCACGGCCCAGCAATTCATCGAGGTCGCCGTCGGCCAGGTTCTCGGCAATCAAGGAACGGGGCACGATGCTGCGCTCGTCCACGTAAAAGGGAACGCCCTGCAGCCAGGCTTCACGCGTGAGGTAGGCCACCGGAATGCGCTCGTGGATGCGCCGGTTCACCCATGTGCGCACGGATTGCTGCTCCGCAGCCGCCAAGGTTCGATCGGCCACGCCGTCCAAGTCATCCAGCGGCAATCCCAAGGCCCACAGCGTGAGCCACGTGGCCTCGTCAAAAGCGTTGGTGGTGCCGTGCCCAAACGAAACGCCCGACTCGGCGAGTCGGGCGGCTTCGGATTCGATGAAGGACAGGAGCTTCAATCAGGCCCGCAGCAGGTCGTTGATGCTGGTCTTGGCGCGGGTCTGGGCGTCAACTTTCTTGACGATGACCGCACAGTACAGGCTGTACTTGCCATCGGCGCTGGGCAGGTTGCCGCTGACCACCACCGAGCCCGCCGGCACCCGGCCGTAGCTGACCTCGCCGGTGGCGCGGTCATAGATCTTGGTGCTTTGGCCGATGTACACGCCCATGGAGATCACGGAGTTCTCTTCCACGATGACCCCCTCGACCACCTCAGAGCGCGCGCCGATGAAGCAGTTGTCTTCGATGATCGTGGGATTGGCCTGCAGCGGCTCCAGCACGCCGCCGATGCCGACACCACCGGACAGGTGCACGTTCTTGCCAATCTGGGCGCAGGATCCAACGGTGGCCCAGGTGTCGACCATGGTGCCCTCGTCCACATACGCACCGATGTTCACGTAGCTGGGCATCAGCACCACGTTCTTGGCGATGTAGGAGCCGCGGCGGGCCACTGCAGGCGGCACCACACGCACGCCCGTCTCTCGCATCTGCGCCTCGTCCAGGTGGGCAAACTTGGTCTGCACCTTGTCAAAGAAGCCGAGATCGCCGGCGCGCATCACGCGGTTGTCGTTGAGCCTGAAGCTCAGCAGCACCGCCTTCTTGACCCATTGATTGACCTGCCATTGGCCCACACCCTGCCGTTCGGCCACACGGATACGGCCTTTGTTGAGGTCGGCGATCACGTGCTCCACCGCTTCACGCACCTCCGGTGCATTCAGGGCGTTGATCTGGGCGCGCGCCTCCCAGGCTGTGTCAATGATGGCTTGCAGCTGGACGGTGCTCATGTTGAACAGAATTCCTTGGTGAACTGGTGAATACGGTGGGCGGCTTCGAGGCATTCCTCGACACCGGCCACCAGGGCCATGCGGATACGGCCTGCGCCGGGGTTGGCGCCATGCGCGTTTCGGGCCAAGAAGCTGCCCGGCAACACTGTCACATTGTATTGAGCGAGCAAGCTGCGTGTGTAGCCCAGGTCATCGCCACCGGGGACACCCGCCCAGAGGTAGAAGCCCGCATCGGGCAGCGCCACGTCCAAGACCTCGCTGAGCAGCGGAGTGACCAGCTCAAACTTGCGCTTGTAGAGCGCCCGGTTGGCTTGGACATGGGCCTCGTCGTTCCAGGCGGCCACGCTGGCACGCTGGACGGTTGGGCTCATGGCACTGCCGTGGTAGGTGCGGTAGAGCAGGAACTGCTTGAGCACTTGCGCGTCACCGGCCACGAAGCCCGAGCGCATGCCGGGCACGTTGCTGCGTTTGCTCAGGCTGGTGAAGGCGACCAAGCGTCGGAAGTCGGTGCGGCCCAGCCGGTGCGCGGCCTGCAGCGAGCCCAAGGGGGGCTGCTCGCCAAAGTAGATTTCGGAATAGCACTCGTCGCTGGCGATGATGAAACCATGTCGGTCGCTCAAGGCAAACAGACGTTCCCACTCCGACAAGGGCATGACCGCGCCGGTGGGGTTGCCTGGCGAGCATACGAACAGCAACTGCGTTCGGGCCCAGGTGGCCTCGTCGATCTGCGACCAATCGATGGCGAAGTTGCGTGCGGGGTCGCTGTTGGCAAAGGCCAGCTCTGCACCTGCCAACAGCCCGGCGCCTTCGTAGATTTGATAGAACGGGTTCGGGCAGACCACCGCGGCGCCCGGCTGGCTGCTGTCGATCACGGCCTGCGCCAATGAAAAGAGGGCCTCGCGTGATCCATTGACCGGCAGCAGCTGCGTGTTTGGGTCTAGGCAAACCCCGTAGCGCCGCTGAACCCAAGCCGCTGCGGCTTCGCGCAGGGCGGGATCACCCGCGGTGGCCGGGTAGCTCGACAATCCGCCCAGCGCAGCCAGCAGGGCGTCTTCCACCAAGACCGGTGTGGGGTGCTTGGGCTCTCCGATACCCAGGCTGATGGGCCGCAGCGCCGGGTTGGCCAAAACGCCCGCGGTCAGGGCCCGCAGCCGCTCAAAGGGGTAGGGCTGCAGCCGTTGCAGCAAAGGGTTCACGCAGGAACCCTCAGCCGGCCAGGCCGGTGGCCGGTTCAAACGCCGGCAGGTCCACGCGGGCTTGGGGTTTCCAGCCCTTCTTGCGGTGTTCGGCCACGACATTCGTGTAGATGCCGCCGCGCACGTACCACTTGGCCGTGATGCGGGCAAAGCGCGGCTCACAGACCCCAACGATGTCCGACAGGATGGCGTTGGTGACCTTTTCGTGGAACGCACCTTCATTGCGGTAGGACCACATGTACATCTTCAGGCTCTTGAGTTCCACGCACCAACGGTCGGCAATCATGTCGATGGTGAAGTGGGCGAAGTCGGGCTGGCCCGTCAAGGGGCAAAAGCAGGTGAACTCCGGGACCTGAAACTGGATGACGTAATCGCGCTCGGGCGCCGGGTTGGGGAAGACGTCGAGCTGTTTGCTGGGGGCGCTGGGCGGCGTCGAAGGCCGTGCGCGCTGGGTTTTGGCAGGGGTCTTGGGCATGTCGCGATGTTATCATCTTCGCTTGATCCGGCCCCTCAAGGCTGGAAATTTATCCAACTAAATCAAGCACTTGCGTCGCATGCGGCGGGTGCAAGCAGGAGCCCCATGAGGCTGCGATCCATCAAGCTGGCCGGCTTCAAGTCCTTTGCCGATCCCACCACCTTTGAACTGCCCGGCCAACTGGTGGGGGTGGTCGGCCCCAACGGGTGCGGCAAGAGCAACATCATGGACGCCGTTCGGTGGGTGTTGGGCGAGAGCAAGGCCTCCGAGTTGCGTGGCGAGTCCATGCTGGACGTCATCTTCAACGGCACCACCAGCCGCAAGCCCGCCAGCCGCGCCAGCGTCGAGCTTGTCTTCGACAACACCCTGGCCCGCGCCGGAGGTCAGTGGAACCAGTTCAGCGAAATTGCCGTCAAGCGTGTGCTCACCCGTGACGGCAACAGCAGCTACTACATCAACAACCAGGTGGTGCGGCGCCGTGACGTACAGGATGTGTTCCTGGGCACTGGCCTGGGTCCGCGGGCCTACGCCATCATCGGCCAAGGCACCATCAGCCGCATCATTGAAAGCAAACCCGAGGAACTGCGCCTGTTCCTGGAAGAAGCCGCTGGGGTGTCCAAGTACAAGGAGCGCCGCCGCGAGACCGAAAACCGCTTGAAGGACACGCGGGAGAACCTCACACGGGTGGAAGACATCCTGCGCGAGCTCAACACCAACCTGGACAAGCTCGAGCGCCAGGCCGAAGTGGCGGCACAGTACCGGCAGCTTCAGGAGCAGGGCACGCTCAAGCTGCACCAGTTGTGGTTCCTCAAGCACCGCGATGCAGCCGGTGAACAGGAGCGGGTGCAGGCCTCGATGCGTCAGGCGGTCAACGAACTCGAAGCCCGTACGGCCGAGCTGCGCGAAGTGGAATCGTCCCTGGAGTCGGTTCGTCAAGAGCACTACGCCGCCAGCGACGAGTTGCACGAGGCCCAGGGTGCCCTGGGGGAAGCCGCGCTCTCGGTCAGCCGTCTCGAAGAGCGCATCCGTTATGTGGTCGAAGGCCGCGAGCGCGTGCTGGCCCGCTTGGCCGAACTGCGGGCACAGGATGCGCAGTGGGCCGAACGGCAGCAGTTGGCGGCCCAGGAGCTTGAGGATTTGCAGGCGCAGCAGGCCGCTGCGCTGGAGCAGGCTGAAGTCTTGGCCGCGCAGGTCGAGGAGCAGGCCGCACGCCTGCCAGATGCCCAAGAAGCGGTGCGTGCGGCACAGCAACGCGCCCAAGAGCAGCGCCAACGCGGCGCTGAGGTGCAGCAGCAGATTCAGTTGCTGGCCGCTGAGAGCCGCGGTGTGGACGAACAGTTGCGCGCGCTGCAGGGCCGGCGCGAGCGCATCAGCGGCGAGCGAAAAGGCTTGGGCGCGCCGGATGCCGCGCGCTTGGAAGCCCTGCGGCTGGAGCGACAGGATGCCCAGCGCGTGTCACAGGAAGCGGCTGCGCGCCTGAGCGAGATGGGCGAGCGCGTGCCGGAATTGGAGGCGGCACGGCGCACCGCACAGGATGACGCCAACCAGCAAACCGCCCGCCAGGCTGCGTTATCCGCACGCCTGGAGGCCCTCAAGGCCTTGCAGGACAAGGTGCAAACCGAGGGCAAGCTCAAGCCATGGTTGGAAAAGCACGGGCTGGGCTCCCTAAGAGGGCTTTGGACCCGCTTGCACGTGGAAGCGGGTTGGGAGAATGCCCTGGAGGCCGCACTGCGCGAGCGCCTGCATGCCGTGGAAGTGGGCCGTCTGGACACCCTCAAGGCCTTCGCCGGTGATCCTCCGCCGGCCAAGTTGGCCTTCTACAGCGCAAGCACGGAAGGCTCGGTCCACACCGCTGGGGCCACGGGCGTGCAACCGCCCGGCCCGCCGCTGATGGGGCTGGTGCGCACGGATGGCCAAGACCGTTTGCGCCACCTGCTGCAGGATTGGCTGCAGGGGGTGTACACGGCGGCATCCCTGGACATGGCCTTGGCCCAACGCTCACAGCTTCGTCAGGGCGAAGTCCTGATCACGCGCGAGGGCCATATGGTCAGCGCCGAGGCGGTCAGTTTTTACGCGCCCGACAACGAACAAGCCGGACTCTTGGCCCGCGCACAGGAGATTGAAAACCTCCAAACCGAGCAGCGGGCTCAGGCCCTGCTCAGCGACGACGCACGCTCGGCTTTGGTCCGCGCCGAGGCCGCCCATACACAGGCCCAGCTGCGTGCGGAGGAGCTTCGGCAAGAGGCCGCGGCCACCCAGTCGTGCGCTCACCAGGTGGAAGTGCACTGGCTGCAGCTCAGCCAGCAAAACCAGGCCGCGTTGGAGCGCGCGGTTCAGCTGGATGAGGAGCTGGGCGAGATCGACGCCCAGGTGGACAACCTGCTGGAGCGGCGCGCCACTGCAGAGGCGCGTTTTGAGGAGTTGGACCAGCAGCTGGCCGTGGAGCAGGAGCGTCACGCAGAACTCGATGAAACGGTGATCGAGCAGGAGCGTCGCCTCGTGGCTGCACGCGAACAGCAGCGCGGCCTGGAGCGACGGGCACAGGAAGCTTCCTTCGCCGGGCGCACCTTGCAAGCACGCGCGCAGGAGCTGCAGCGGCTGATGCAGACGGCCGATGAGCAGATTCAGTCCAACGCCGCTTCTTCACAGGTCGCCCAGGCCGAACTGCAGGAGCTCGACGATGCTTCTGCGCAAGCGGGCTTGCAAGAGGCTTTGGAGCAGCGGCTGCAGCGTGAACAGGCGCTGGCCGCCGTGCGCCAGCGCTACGAGGGACTGAGTGCCCAGTTGCGCCAGGCCGACGAGCAGCGCATGGGCATTGAGCGTGGCCTGCAGCCCCTGCGGGACCGGATCACGCAGCTGCGGTTGGAGGAGCAGGCCGCAGCGCTCGGTGGTGCCCAGTACCTGGAGCAACTGCAGGCTGCCGAAGTCAATCTGGAAACCTTGGCCGCCGGCATTGAAAGCGCGGGCGTCAAACTGTGGGGTTTGCAGGGCGAAATCGACCGGATCAACCGGGAGATTCAGGCGCTGGGCGCGGTGAACCTGGCGGCGCTGGACGAGCTCACCAGTGCCCGCGAGCGCAAGGGGTTTCTCGACGCTCAGAACGCCGACCTGCTGGAAGCCATCACCACGCTGGAAGACGCCATCCACAAGATCGACCTCGAGACGCGTGACCTCTTGGGCGAAACCTTCCGACAGGTCAACGAGCATTTCGGTCGCATGTTCCCCCCGCTCTTCGGCGGCGGTCATGCACACTTGGTGATGACGGGAGACGAAATCCTGGACGCCGGCGTTCAAGTGATGGCGCAGCCCCCGGGCAAGAAGAACAGCACCATTCACCTGCTGTCAGGTGGTGAGAAGGCGCTCACCGCGATTGCCTTGGTCTTTGCCATCTTCCAGCTCAACCCCGCACCGTTCTGCTTGCTCGATGAGGTGGATGCCCCGCTGGACGATGCCAACATCGAGCGCTATGCGCGTTTGGTGACGCAGATGGCCGAAGGCACGCAGTTCCTGTTCATCAGCCACAACAAGATTGCGATGGAAATGGCGCGTCAGTTGGTGGGCGTCACGATGCAGGAGCAGGGCGTCTCGCGCATCGTGGCGGTGGACATGGAGTCGGCCCTGAGCATGGCGGAGGCCGCATGACGCTGACACAGGGTCTGCTGGCCTTGGCCGCAGCGGTGCTGTTGGTCTTGTTGGCTCAAGGCGTGTGGACTTCGTGGCGGGCACGGCCGCGCCGTGCCACACAGCCCCAGGAGCGCATGGAGCCCAGCCTGTCGGGCGTGGAGCCTGCTGTGGCTGCGGGGTCCGAAGGAACGGAGGGCCCAGCGCTTGAGCCCACGCCGGTCGCCGGCGTGGCCCATGACCACTCGGTGCCGGCAGCCGAGCGCGGCGTGAGACCGGCCGGCCTGCGGCGTCGAGCGGCGATTGACCCGCTCATCGATGCCATTGCCGAAATCGTTCCGGAAGCACCGCTGCCCGCCGATTCGGTGCTGCAGGCATTGCCGGTCTCTCGACGGGTGGGCAGCAAGCTGATGCTGCTTGAAGGGCTCAACGCGGAAACCGGCCTTTGGGAGCCGCCCGCCCATGGCCAGCGCTACAGCGCCTTTCAGGCTGGCGTCCAGTTGGCCAACCGAGCCGGGCCGATCAACGAGATCGGCTATTCGGAGTTCGTTCAGAAGGTGCAGGCCTTCGCGGATGCCGTGGCGGCATCGGTTGACTTCGCCGACATGAGCGAGGTCGTGGGCCGTGCCCGCGAGCTCGATGAGTTTGCCCATGCGCACGACGCGCAGCTGGCTGTCCATCTGCAAGCCAAGGGCTCGTACTGGACAGTAGGCTACTTGCAACAGTGCGCGGCTCGCCAGGGCATGGTGGCAGGGCCCATCGCCGGGCAGTGGGTGCTGGCCGGCGAAGACCCTGAGGCCCCACCCTTGGTTGTTTTGAGCTTCGACGCGCAGGCAGCCCTGGCCGAGGACCCCGACCAATCGGCGCTGCGCCGCTGCACCCTGTCCCTGGATGTGCCGCAGTCTCCAGAGGCGGCGGAGCCGTTCTCGCAGTGGCAACGGCTGGCCTGGGCACTTTCGCAGGACTTGGACGGCGTGTTGGTCGACGATGATGGACGGCCGGTGGCGCTGCAGCAGTTCGCGGGAATCCACCAGGACCTTCAGCGCTTGTATGAAGCCTTGGCAGCGCGCGACCTACCGGCTGGCAGCCCAGCGGCGCAGCGCGTGTTCAGCTGAGGACGGTTGGCTCCGTGCCCACACCGCCCACCGTTCAGGCGCAGGCGCAGGCCCTGCGAGAGCTGATCGAACACCATGCGCGGCGCTACTACGCGCTTGACGCGCCGGAAATCCCGGATGCGGAGTACGACCGGCTGTTTCAGGCCTTGCAGGATCTGGAGGCCGCGCACCCCGAGCTGCGCACACCGGACTCGCCCACCCAGCGCGTGATGGGCCAGGCGCTGCAGGGATTTGCGCCTGTGGCGCATGCCTTGCCGATGCTGAGCATCCGCACCGAAACCGACACCAGCAACGCTGGGGCTTTGGAGTTCGATGCCCGTGTCCGGCGGGAACTGGGTTTGACGGCGCAAGACACGCCGGTTCGGTACAGCTGTGAGCTCAAGTTCGATGGTCTGGCCATCAGCCTGCGTTACGAGCAGGGGGTGTTGGTTCAGGCCGCCACCCGCGGCGACGGCGAAACGGGCGAGGATGTCACGCAGAACATGCGCACCATCCGCCAGATTCCCTTGCGCTTGCAGGCCCTGGATGGCACCTGTCCGCCGCTGCTGGAGGTGCGGGGCGAGGTTTATATGCGACGAGATGACTTTGAGGCGCTCAACGAGCGCCAGCGCGCGCTCATCGCCGCAGGGCATCGCCAGGAGAAGACCTTCGTCAACCCCCGCAACGCCGCCGCGGGTGCGGTGCGCCAGCTGGATCCGGCGATTGCAGCGCGGCGCCCGTTGAGCTTCTTTGCCTATGGCTTGGGGCTGGTTCAGGGATGGGCCGACTCCGCCGGGCAAGGCCCAGCCAGCCACAGCGCCGTTCTCCAGGCCTTGGCCTCCTGGGGCCTGCCGGTGGATGCGCATCACCGCGTGGTGGAGGGCGGGGCGGGCCTGGTGGCGTTTCACCAGGACATCGAGCGCCTGCGCGATCGATTGCCCTTCGACATTGACGGGGTGGTTTACAAAGTTGATGACCGTGCCACGCAGGACCGTCTGGGCTTTGTGACCCGTGAGCCGCGGTGGGCAGTGGCCCACAAGTACCCGGCGCAGGAACAGATGACGGTCTTGAGGGCCATCGACATTCAGGTCGGGCGGACGGGCAAGCTGACGCCCGTGGCCAAACTCGAACCCGTCTTCGTGGGCGGCACCACCGTCAGCAACGCCACCTTGCACAACGAGGAAGAGGCGCGGCGTAAGGATGTGCGGGAGGGCGACACCGTCATCGTTCGCCGAGCAGGTGACGTCATCCCTGAAGTGGTGTCGGTCGTTCTGGAGCGGCGCCCTGAGGCCGTGGGTGCGCCGTTTGATCTGGTACAGCGTCTGTCAGGGCGCTGCCCCGCGTGCGCCAGCCCCATTGCCCGTGAAGAGGGGGAGGTGGATTGGCGTTGTACCGGGGGGCTTTACTGTCCCGCACAACGCAAGCATGCGCTCCTGCATTTCGCCAGCCGCCGGGCGGTGGATATCGAGGGCTTGGGCGACAAGGTCGTGGAACAGTTGGTGGACCACGGGATCGTGAGCGCCTTGCCCGATCTGTACCGCTTGGGGGTCGCCAAGCTGGCGGCTTTGGACCGCGTGGGTGACAAGAGTGCGGCCAATCTGGTGGCGGCCATCGAGTCCAGCAAGCAAACCACCTTGGCCCGCTTTCTGTTTGGCCTGGGCATTCGCCATGTGGGTGAGGCCACCGCCAAGGACTTGGCGCGCCACTTCGGCTCCATGGACCGGATCATCGAGGCCAGCTTGGAGGCGTTGCTGGAGGTGCCGGATGTGGGCCCCATCGTGGCCCACAGCATTCGGGGCTTCTTCGACCAAGCCCACCATCGCGAAATCGTGGAGCAGCTGCGCGCGGCCGGTGTGCAGTGGGTCGAAGGACAGGGTGTGCACGGAGACGCACCGAGACCCCTGGCGGGCCTGACCGTGGTGCTCACCGGCACACTGCCCACCCTCAGCCGTGATGAAGCACGTGAGTTGATTGAAGCCGCCGGTGCAAAAGTGGCGGGCTCGGTATCGCGCAAGACCCATTGGGTGGTGGCGGGTACAGAGGCTGGCAGCAAACTGGACAAAGCACGGGAGTTGGGCGTGCCCGTGTTGGACGAAGATGGCCTTAGGGCCTTGCTGGCGGGGCCGGCACCACAGGAGAAGACATGAGTGTGCGGGAGATCTTGCGCATGGGCGATCCGCGCCTGCGCCGCCTGGCCGAGCCGGTGCATGACGTGCCAAGCGACGAGCTGCGCAGCTTGTTGGTCGACATGCGAGACACCATGGTCGCAGCCCATGGCGCAGGCCTGGCCGCTCCACAGATCGGTGTGAGCCTGCAGGTGGTGATTTTTGGCACTGGGCAGGTCAGTCCCCGGTATCCCCAGGAGCCCCCCATTCCCCCCACCGTGCTCATCAACCCCGTGATCGAGCCCCTGGGCGCGCAGGAGACCCTGGGGTGGGAGGGCTGTTTGTCGGTGCCGGGTCTCAGGGGGCAAGTCCCCCGTTGGACACGGGTGCGCTACCGTGGCCTGGACGAACAGGGGCAGGCCATTGATCGCGTGGTCGACGGCTTTCATGCGCGGGTGGTGCAACACGAGTGTGACCACCTCCTGGGCATTCTGTATCCGCAGCGCATGCGCGACTTCAGTCAATTCGGATACACCGACATCCTGTTTCCCGAGTTGGCCGCGGCCAAAGGCGATGACGATTGAAGGGCGGCCGTCATCCGCGGCTTTAGTTGCTGCGTTATGCAGCCATGAACCTTTGCTCTGGCTCTTTCCGCGCGGCACCGTGGCTGCCTTTGTCTACCTGGGCGGTGCTCGCGTGTGCCTCGGTGTTCGGCTTGCTGGGGCCCCAGGCGGTGCGGGCACAGCCTGAGCCGACGGGCCCCATTGCCGTACCGGCACCCATTGAACGCGTGGGCCGGGTTGCGAGCCTCAACGGGGCCGCACAAGTCTGGGATTCGCAGGACCGGCAGTGGATCCCCGTGCAGCTCAACCGGCCCATCACAGAAGGCGACCGCATCCGCAGCGAAGCGCAGGCGCGCGTGGAGATCCAGGTGGGCACCCTGGGCCTGTGGGTCGGCCCCAGCAGCGACGTGGAGCTGGTGCGCTTGGACACCCAAGCGGCCCAAGTGCGTGTCCACCAGGGGCACCTCGTGGCCCGTGTGCGCACGCCCGAATGGGCCCGGTCTCTGCAGCTCTTGACGGGTGAGTTTCTTGCGCACCCCTTGTCACCGGGCCTGTACCGCGTGGACCGCGACACCATCGCGGGTGGGCGCTCGGCCGCCGCTGCCCTTCGTGGCCTGCTCAGCGTGCAGGTGTCCGACGCTCGGCTGCAGCTGGCTGAGGGCCAGCGCCTGGAGGCCATGGGTGCGCAGGCCGGTGGAGGCTTGCGCAGCACGGTGTTGCTCCAAGATGCCTTTGCTTCCTGGGTGCAGGCGCGCGACCAAGCCCCTGATGCACCCGTTTCGGCGGCGGCCTCGCCTTGGAGCGAGGTCACGGGCCTGGAGGCTTTGGAGCGCCACGGCCGATGGGAGCGCCACCCAGACGAGGGGTGGATCTGGGCTCCCCTGGGGGTTCGCCCGGGCTGGGAGCCGTTTCGTGATGGGCGGTGGGTGTGGGCCCACCCATGGGGCTGGGTCTGGCAAGACGATGCTCCCTGGGGATTTGCGCCGTCCTACTTCGGTCGGTGGATTCATTGGAACAACCGATGGGTGTGGTCGCCGGGCCAGGTTCGCAGCCGCCCTTTGCCGCCGGTGGTGGTGCCGGGGGTGCCCGAGCACCGCCCCGTACGCCCGCCCGGCCTGGATGAACGGCCACCCCGGCCCGAGCGCCGCCACGGCATTGATCGGCCCGTGAGAGAGTGGGTTCTGCCTGAACCCGCCCTGGAGCGTCGCGGGGACAGGCCCTTGAATCGTCCTGTCGATCGCCCTGTGGATCGTCCTGTCGATCGTCCTGTGGATCGTCCCGCTGACCGCGCTGTGGACCGTCCCCCACCGGCCCTACGCCCAGAGCGGGGTGAGCCAGCAAGAAGCATTCCGCGGCCGCCCGAGAACCGTTCGAACGAACGCCAGCCCAGTGACAAGCCCGAGCGGGCCGACCGTCAGCGCCAGCTGGCCCAGTGAAACACGCCAGCGCGCGCCCATGTGTGGCCTGCAGCGGGCTCGACTCAACAGGGATCAGCCGCTGCCGCTGGCCTTGGGCAGCAAGCGCCGCAAGGTTGGCCAGACGTTGTCCAACATCAAGGGGTGTGCGGTCTCCTTGGGGTGGATGCGGTCGGCTTGAAACAGCTCTTGGGCCTTTGAGCCATCGGCCACACCCTTGAGAAAGAAGGGGACCAAGGCCGCTTGGGTCACCTGAGCCACCTCCACGAACGCCGCTGCGAAGGCATCGGTGTAGGCCTTGCCGTAGTTGGGTGGCACTTGCATGCCCAAGAGCAGCACCTGCGCCCCCACCGCTTGTGCAGCCCGCGTCATGGCCAAGAGGTTGTCGCGGGTGCTGGCCATCGGCAAACCCCTCAAGGCGTCGTTGCCGCCCAATTCAATGATCACGTGGGTTGGCTTGTGCTGTTGCAGGAGGGCGGCCAGGCGCGAGCGGCCACCAGCCGTGGTGTCGCCACTGATGCTGGCGTTGACCACGCGCACCCCGCGGCGCTCCTGGTCCAGGCGCTGTTGCAGCAGGGCCACCCAGCCCGAGCCCCGTGGAATGCCGTACTCGGCCGAGAGGCTGTCGCCCACAACCAGGATGGTCGTGGCGGTGGTCGCGCCAAGCCCTGACGCCGCGCAGCCCAACAGGATCAGGCTACAGTGACGAATCCAATTTCGGCGGCTGGGTGACGCAGCTGCTTTCAAACGGCCAGACATGACAGATGCCCTGATGGTGGTGGAGCACGTGAGCAAACGCGTGCGCGATGCCGATGGTGAGCTCACGATTCTCGACGATGTGGGCTTTGTCTTGCCGGCGCGGCAGACCGTGGCCATCGTGGGGGCTTCGGGTTCGGGCAAGAGCACCTTGCTGTCCATCCTGGCGGGCTTGGACACACCCACGCAGGGACGGGTCTTGGTGGAAGGGCAAAACCTCTTCGATCTGGACGAAGACCACCGCGCCGACCTCAGGGCCCGGCGCATGGGGTTCGTGTTTCAGAGCTTTCAGCTCCTGGCCCACCTCAGTGCGCTGGAGAACGTGATGCTGCCCCTGGAGCTGCTCGGCCGCCCCAAGCCACGCCAGCAGGCCTTGGAGATGCTGGAGCGCGTCGGCTTGGCCAACCGAGTAGGCCACTACCCGAAGGTGCTGTCAGGCGGCGAGCAACAGCGGGTTGCTCTGGCGCGGGCCTTTGTGGTGCGGCCGGCCATCCTGCTGGCCGATGAGCCCACCGGCAGCCTGGACCATGCCACCGGCGAGCGGATCATGGATCTGATCTTTCGCATGAACCACGACGAAGGCACCACCTTGCTCATGGTGACGCACGACCAGGCGATTGCCGCACGCTGCGACCGCCGCCTGGTGATCGATGCGGGGCGCCTTACTGAGAAAACTTGAAGTCGGTCTTGGCCTTGTCGCGCAGGCCCTGTTGGTAGGCCTGCAGCTTGTTCTGGACCATCTGTTGGGCGATGCGGTCACGCACCTCTTCCAGCGGCGGGAACTGGGCCTCGCGGGTGTCTTCCAGGCGAATGATGTGCCAGCCGAACTGTGAGCGCACCGGCTCGCTGGTCTCACCCTTCTTGAGCTTGGCCATGGCCTGCCCGAATTCGGGCACATAGGACTCGGGCCGTGCGTAGTCCAGGTCACCACCGCGCTGAGCCGAGCCCGGGTCCTTGGAGTGCTTCTTGGCCAGGTCGTCGAAAGAGGCGCCGCCCTTGAGCTGCGCGGCCAGCGATTTGGCGTCGTCTTCCTTTTCCACCAGGATGTGGCGGGCGCGGTACTCCGTGCCTTGCGCTTGCGACTTGTACTTGTCGTACTCCGCCTTGATCTCGGCATCGGTGGGAGGGTTCTTGCGCTGCCAGTCGGCAAAGAGCTCGCGGATCAACAAGGTCTGGCGCAGCAACTCCATCTGCGCGCGGTAGTCGGGCGTGGCGGCAATGCCACGGCGCTCGGCTTCCTGGGCAAAGATTTCGCGCAGCACCACCTCCTCGCGCACGCGTGCCTCCAGCTCTGGCGTAACCGGTTGGCCGCTGCGGCTGGCTTGCTGCATCAACGTGTCCATGCGGGACTTGGGCACGGGCTTGCCGTTGACGACGGCCACGTTCTGGGCAATGGCGCAGATCGGAAAGGCGGCCGCGGCCGCCAGCATCAGAAGCTTTTTGTTCATGGGGAGGGGGGTTCAGTCGTGGGGGCTGCGGGCCTGAATGGCCAGGGCGTGTATCCCGCGTGGGATTAGCCCATCCAAGGCATCATACACAAGCCGGTGCCGTGCGACCCTACCCAACCCGTCAAAGCGTTCACTGAGAATTCGCACGGTGTAGTGCCCGCCTTCGCGCGCGCCGGCGTGTCCGGCGTGCAGGTGGCTGTCGTCGAGCACCTCCAGCTCAATGGGGGCCAGAGCCAGCTCAAGCGCCTGCTCGATGGCAGCGCAGCCGACACGCGGCCCGGGCGGCGGTGTGTTCATGGAGAAACCTCCGGCTCTTCAATCAAGTGGCGCGAGACCCACACCGCTTGTGCCACGGAGAAGGCCACCAGGAGGCCCATGCCGCCGAAGAGTTTGAAGTTGACCCAGGTGGCGGTGTCGAAGCGATACGCCACCCACAGGTTCAGGCCGCCCATGGCGGCGAAAAAGCCCGCCCATGCATGGCTCAGGCGCCCCCAGATGGCGTCGGGCAGTCTCATCTGTGCGCCCAACAAGTTGCGCAGCAGATTGCGTTTCCAGACCCACTGACCCAGCAGCAAAGCGCCGCCCATGGCCCAATAGAGCACGCTGGGCTTCCACTTGATGAACGTCTCGCTGTGAAACCAAACCGTGGCCGCGCCCAGGACCACCACCAGGCCCAGGCTCACCCACAGCATGGTGTCCACACGGCGTCCCCGGGCCTTGAGAAACAAGACCTGTGCGGCCGTGGCCAGCATCACCACCAGTGTGGCCAACAAGACCGGGGCCACCTCGGGGGTGACGACACCACCTTGAACCAGGAAGCCCACGTGGGCCGTGGCCCACTGGGCTGCGATGTCTGGATGGCCCTCAGACCACTTGAATGCCCCAAAGAACAGCACGATGGGCAGAAAGTCAAAGAGCAGCTTCATGGCTGGGACCCAGGCTCGGGCTGGGGTGGCTCGGGCTCGGTTGACGCGGTGCTGGCCTTGAAGGTCAGCGAGGCCGAGTTGATGCAGTACCGCAGCCCCGTAGGCATGGGTCCGTCCTCGAACACATGACCCAGGTGCGCACCGCATTGGCGGCAGCGCACTTCCACACGCACCATGCCGTGACTGCGATCGGGCAGGGCTTCGATCACCTGGTCGTTGACCGGCTCCCAGTAGCTGGGCCAACCGCAGCCTGCGTCGAACTTGGTTTTGGAGTGAAACAGCCGCGTGCCGCAACACACGCAGTCGTAGTGGCCGCCTTCCCAGTGGTCCCAGAACCGCCCCGTGAAGGCCCGCTCGGTGGCGGCCCGTCGCGTGACCTGGTAGGCCAGTTCATCCAGGGACTGACGCCACCGCTCGTCGGGTTTACGGACGGGGTATCGGGGGTCGTCGGTGGAGTGGGGCATCGGTCGGGGCAGGGTGGTGCGGGGTTGGGAGACCAGTGTAGGGTGGGGTCACCGTTGCGAAAGCCCTGACTGGGCTGGGGGTCTTGGCCCTATTTTGGGGTATGCCCTGAGTCGTGGTGTACCGGTGTTCCGGTACCTTTCGGCCCCACAACATCACCGTTCCCGCAGCTTGAATGAAGGAGACTTCGAGATGACCCGATTCACCCGCACGATGCTGGCCGCTTCAATGGCCACCGGTATGGCTTTGAGCGCTGGCATGGCCCACGCGCAAAAGGGAGAGACCATCAAGATCGCCTGGATCGACGCGCTGACCGGCCTGACGGCGGCCACAGGCAAAAACCAACTGCAGGGCTTTCAGTTCCTCGGTGAGCAGTTCAGCAAGTCCAACTCGGCTGGTGTCAAGTTCGAGATCATGCCCTTTGACAACAAGCTCAGCCCGCAGGAAACCGTGAGCGTTCTGCAGGCGGCCATCGACAAAGGCGTGCGCTATGTGGCACAGGGCACAGGCAGCGGCCCTGCGGCTGCCATCATCGACTTCTTGGCCCGCTACAACGAGCGCAATCCGGGTAAAGAGGTGCTGTTCCTGAACTACGCCGCAGTCGATCCCGCACTCACCAACGAGCGGTGTAACTTCTGGCACTTCCGCCTGGACGCGGACACCTCAATGAAGATGGAAGCCTTGAGCACCTTCATGCAGGGTCAGAAGGACATCAAAAAGGTGTACCTGATCAACCAAAACTATTCACATGGTCAACAGGTGGTCAAGTACGCCAAGGAGAACCTGGCTCGTAAGCGCCCCGACATACAAATCGTGGGTGAGGATCTCACGCCCTTGGCCCAGACCCGTGACTTTGCGCCCTACATCGCCAAGATCAAGGCCTCTGGCGCTGACACGGTGGTCACCGGCAATTGGTCGTCTGACCTCACGCTGCTGATCAAGGCGGCCAATGACGCAGGCCTAGATGCCAAGTTCTACACCTACTACGCCTCGGTCAGTGGCACCCCCACCGCCCTGGGCCCCAATGCTGCTGGCCGCGTGTACCAGGTGGGCATCATGTCTTACGAGTCCCCCGAGGCCCGCAAGATCATGGACGCTTACAAGGCGAAGTTCAACGACGACTTTTACACGGCCCAGATCTTCAGCGCCTACCAGCTGTTGAGCGCGGCCATGACCAAGGCCAAGAGCACCGATCCGCTCAAGGTGGCATTTGCCCTGGAGGGCCTGGAGGCCAAGGGCCTGTCGGGCGAGGTACAAATGCGCAAGACCGACCACCAGTTGCAGCAGCATGTGTTCATCAGCCGATGGGAAAAGGCCGGTGCCAAACCCAACGATTACAGCGTTGAAAACACCGGCTACAACTTTCGCACCATTCGTACCTTCGAGCCCTATGTGGCCAGCACGCCCACCTCGTGCCAGATGAAGCGCCCGAATCCGCGATAAACTACCTGACTTGAACCGGGGGCCCTACAGGCGAGAGTCTGCAGGGCCCTTTTCTTGAATGTCCCTCGGACGCCCATAGGATCCCGCGGCAAGTGGACCAAGTCCTGATCAACATCCTCAACGGCATCAGCGCCGGCCTGTTGCTGTTCATGCTCAGCTCTGGGCTGACGTTGATCTTCAGCATGATGGGCGTGCTCAATTTCGCCCACACCAGCTTCTACATGGTGGGCGCCTACCTGGCCTACTCGATGTCGCAGGCGGTGGGCTTTTGGCCCGCCTTCCTGGTGGCGCCGCTGGTGGTGGGTCTCATGGGCGCCTTGTTCGAACGATACGCCCTTCGCAAGGTTCACAAGTTCGGGCATGTGCCTGAACTGTTGGTCACCTTTGGTCTGTCCTACGTGGTGCTGGAGGTGGTCAAGCTGGTGTGGGGTTTGTCGAACGTGCCGTTTTCGCCGCCGGAAATCCTGCAGGGCTCAGCCTTCACGGTTATCCAGTCCAGTGAAACCGGCTTGGGTTTCATGCTGGGGGCGGCGCCCAAGGCCCTGTGTGTGAGCACCGAGACGGTGAAGGTCGCCTGTTCCACCTTCCCAGCCGCGCGGTTTTTCATCATGGCCGTGGCGGTGGTGATGCTGTTGTTCCTGTGGCTGCTGCTCACCCGCACCCGCATCGGCCTGGTGATTCAGGCCGCGCTGACCCATCCCGAGATGGTCGAAGCCCTGGGCCACAACGTGCCCAAGGTCTTGATGCTGGTGTTTGGCAGCGGTTGCGCTTTGGCGGGTTTGGCTGGCGTGATCGGAGGCATGACCTTCATCACCGAGCCGTCCATGGCCGCCATCGTCGGCTCCATCGTGTTTGTGGTGGTGGTGGTGGGTGGCATGGGCTCACTGGCCGGGGCCTTTGTGGGTTCCTTGGTGATTGGCCTGCTGCAAACGCTGCCCTTGACCGTTGACCATTCCCTGGCTGATGCCGCGCGGTCCTTGGGCTGGGCGGTGACACCACAGACGTTTGGCTATCCCTTCCTCAAGATCACACTGGCGCAGGCGGCACCCATCCTGCCTTACCTCTTGCTGGTCTTGATTCTGATCTTCAGGCCCAAGGGCCTGCTGGGTACCCGTGAAGACTGATGGCGGGGCCACGACACCATGACCATTGACGAAACCCGTCCCGCCTATCGTTTCAAGCCTCTGAACGTGGGGCGCTGGATCGTGTGGGGCCTGTTTGCCCTGCTGCTGATCGTTGCGCCCATGCTGTGGACCAGTGGATTTGCGCTGACGATGTTGTCCCAAATGGGGATCGCCATCGTGGCCTGCCTGGCCTACAACATGCTGCTGGGCCAGGGCGGCATGCTCAGCTTCGGCCACGCAGTCTACAGCGGCTTGGGATCCTTCCTGGCCATCCACACACTCAACCTGGTGTCGGCAGGCAAGTTGGCCATCCCCGTGAGCCTGGTGCCGCTGGTGGGCGGGCTGGCCGGCTTGTTCTTTGCCTTTCTGTTGGGCTATGTCACCACCAAGAAGTCCGGTACCACCTTCGCCATGATTACGCTGGGCGTGGGCGAGCTGGTGTGGTCGATGTCGTTGATGCTGCCGGAATTCTTCGGCGGTGAAGGCGGCATCTCCGGCAACCGCGTGGTGGGCGAGCCTTTCCTGGGCATCACCTTCGGGCCCCAGATTCAGGTGTACTACCTGATCGCCGCGTATTGCTTCATCACCACAGCGGCCATGTTCGCCTTCACCCGCACCCCACTGGGCCGCATCCTCAACGCGGTGCGTGACAACCCCGAGCGCGTGGAGTTTGTAGGCTACAACACCCAGATGGTGCGCTTTCTGGCGTTCATGGCATCGGGCTTTTTTGCCGGTATTGCCGGTGGCCTGGCGGCAATCAACTTCGAGCTGGTCACCGGTGAAGTGGTGGGGGCCCACCGCTCAGGCGCGTATCTGCTGTTTGTCTTCCTGGGTGGGGCCACCTTCTTCTTTGGTCCCATCATTGGCGCCGTCCTCATGGTGATCGCACTGGTGCTGCTGTCTGAACTCACCAAGGCGTGGCTGCTGTATCTCGGCTTGGTGTTCCTGTTCATGGTGATGTATGCGCCGGGTGGCTTCGCCAGCCTCATCATGATGAACCTGAGGGTGGCCGCTTTCGGTAAGTTGCGGCGCCTGTGGACCTCCTACCTGGCACTGGCCGGTACGGGCTTGACGGTCTTGGTGGGTGGGGCTGCCATGGTGGAGATGACCTACCACCTGCAGATGAACGCGGCCATGGGCCCGGATGTTCGGTTCATGGGGGCCACGCTGGATGCCACGGGCTTGGATGCTTGGTTCGGTGCGGTGTTCACCCTGGTCCTGGGTATCGTTCTCTTCGAGTTCTCCCGGCGCGCCTTCAAGCGTGAGTGGGACCAGACACAAGAAGAGATCGAAAAGGAAATCAAGCGCCGGGAGTCGCTATGAACCAGCAGCACAGCCCCACGTCACAGGCGCTGGCACTTGAGCTGATCGATGTGCACAAGAGCTTTGGCAAGACCGAGATCATCCGCGGCGCCAGTCTCAGCGTGGCACAAGGTGAGCGTGTGGCCATCATTGGCCCCAACGGGGCGGGCAAGAGCACGCTGTTCAACCTGATCAGCGGTCGGTTTGCTCCCACGCGCGGAGAAATCCGGCTCATGGGCCAACGCATCGATGGCCGCAAGCCCTACGACATCAACCGGCGGGGCTTGGCCCGCAGCTTTCAGGTCAGCAACCTCTTCACCCGCCTGTCGGCGTTTGAGAACATTCGCTGTGCCGTGCTGTGGAGCCTGGGCCACCGCTATGCCTTTTGGCGGTTTTTGGCCGACCTCGACGACGTAACCGAACGCGTGGACGAAGTGTTGGAGATGATCAAGCTCGACAAGAAGCGAGACCACCTGTCGATGAACCTCACCTATGCCGAGCAGCGTGCCTTGGAGGTGGGCGTGACCATCGCAGGCGGCTCACCGGTGATTTTGCTGGACGAACCCACCGCGGGTATGAGCAAGAGCGAAACCACCCGGTTTGTCCGCCTCATCCGCGACGTGACCGAGGGCAAGACCTTGGTGACTGTGGAGCACGACATGGGCGTGGTCTTCGGTTTGGCCGACAAGATTGCCGTGCTGGTCTACGGCGAAGTGATCGCCTTTGACACGCCCGAGCGGGTGCGAGCGGACGCCCGTGTTCAAGAAGCCTACCTGGGCTCGGTGCTCGCCGACCAGCAGGCCGCCTCGGCTGCGGCCTGATCCTCCACAGCCCAAGTCACATGCTCAACGTTACGAACCTACACGCCTACTACGGCAAGAGCCATGTGCTGCATGGCGTCAACTTCAGCGTGCAGCCCGGCGAGATCGTCGGCTTGCTCGGCCGCAACGGGTCGGGCCGCTCCACCACCGTCAAGGCGGTGATGGGCCTGGTCGACGCGCATGGCTCGGTTCAATGGAAGGGACAGGAGCTGATCGGCGGCAAAGCCTTCGAGATCGCCCACCGCGGCATCGGCTATGTTCCCGAAAACCGCGACATCTTCCCGAAGCTGACCGTGCACCAGAACCTGATGCTCGGCTGCAAGGCAGCCAAGCCCGACCCCAAGGCCCGCTGGCAGTTCGACGACATGTACGCCTTGTTTCCAAGGCTGAAGGAGCGCCAGCACACAGAGGCCGGGGTGTTGTCCGGTGGAGAGCAGCAAATGCTCACGCTGTGCCGAACCCTGATGGGTGACCCCGACCTGATCATGATCGACGAGCCCACCGAGGGTCTGGCTCCCAAGATTGTGGAGCTGGTGGCCGAGTACCTGCGCGAGCTCAAGCGCCGTGGCGTCTGCGTGTTGCTGGTCGAGCAGAAGCTCACCATTGCGCTGGAGGTGTCCGAGCGCTGCCTGGTCATGGGCCATGGGCAGATCGTGTTTGAGGGCACGCCCTCTGAACTGCGGGACAACCGCTACATCCGCAAGGAATGGCTCGAGGTGTGAGCCCCCTAGAATAGAACGAGCGTGCGATTTTGCGTCGCGCCCTGGTCCTGACTTCCCGCGAACCGTCCACAAGGAGACCCGCCCGATGAGCGCAAGCTACGAGGTGCGCGGCGCCGTTGCCGTCATCACCCTGAATAACCCGCCCGTCAACGGTCTGGGCCTGTCCACCCGCGTGGCCTTGGCAGCCGGGATCGAGCAGGCCGTGGGCGATCCTGCAGTCAAGGCCATCGTGGTCACCGGCGCGGGCAAGGCCTTCTCAGGAGGCGCCGACATTCGAGAGTTCGGCTCGCCCAAGGCCATTCAGGAGCCCAACCTGCTGAGCCTGATCCGCCTGTGCGAGAACACGCCCAAGCCGGTGGTGGCGGCCATCCACACGGTGTGCATGGGCGGTGGCTTGGAGCTGGCCCTGGGTTGCCACTACCGGGTGGTGTCCCCTGGCGCGCAGATTGCGTTGCCAGAAGTGAAGCTGGGCCTGGTACCGGGCGCCGGTGGCACACAGCGTCTGCCGCGCGTATTGGGCGTTGAAACCGCCTTGAACATGGTCGTCAAGGGCGACCCGGTGAAGAGCGAAGTACTCGCCGCATTGCCCGGCCAAAAGCTGTTTGACCGTGTGATCGAGGGCGACCTGCTGGAGGGTGCCTGCGCCTTTGCACGGGAGGTGGCTGATCTTCGTCCACTGCCCTTGGTGCGTAACCACAAGGCATCGCACCCTCAGGGCGATGCTTACTTTGCATTTGCACGCAACACCGTGCGGGCGGTGGCCAAGAACTTTCCGGCCCCCGAAAAGTGTGTCGACTGTGTGGAGGCCTCCACCCAAAAGGGAATCGAAGACGGTCTGCTGTTCGAGCGAAGCCACTTCCTGTCTCTGATGATGACGCCAGAGTCGAAGGCGCTGCGTCACGCCTTCTTCGGCGAGCGTGCTGCCAGCAAGATTCCCGACGTCCCGGACGACACGCCGCTGCGCTCGATTGCAACCGTGGGCGTCATTGGCGCCGGCACCATGGGTGGCGGTATCTCGATGAACTTCCTGAACGCCGGCATTCCCGTGACGATTCTGGAAACCAAACAAGAGGCGCTGGACCGCGGTGTGGCCACCGTCCGCAAGAACTACGAAGCGCAGGTCAAGAAGGGCAAGCTCAAGCCCGAAAAGTACAACGAGCGGATGGCCCTGCTCAAGACCACCCTCAGCTACGACGACCTCAAGGCCTGCGACCTCATCATCGAGGCTGTGTTCGAGGACATTGGTGTCAAGCAGGTCGTTTTCCAGCAGTTGGATGCTGTGGCCAAGCCCGGTGCCATCCTGGCCTCCAACACCTCCACCTTGGATGTGGACCGGATCGCCTCCTTCACCAAGCGTTCCCAGGACGTGGTGGGCATGCACTTCTTCAGTCCCGCCAACGTCATGAAGTTGTTGGAAGTGGTGCGAGGCCGCGAGACCGCCAAGGACGTGCTGGCCACCGTGATGAAGGTGGCCAAGACCATCCGCAAGACGGCCGTGGTCTCGGGGGTGTGCGATGGCTTCATTGGCAACCGCATGATCGAGCAGTACAGCCGCCAGGCTGGCTTCCTTCTGGAAGAGGGTTGCACGCCGGCGCAGGTGGACAAGGCCGTGGAGAAGTTCGGTTTTGCCATGGGCCCCTTCCGCATGGGAGACCTGGCGGGCAACGACATCGGCTGGGCGATCCGCAAGCGCCGCTATGTGGAAAAGCCGCACATGCGCTACAGCAAGACGGCAGACCTCTTGTGCGAGAAGGGCCGCTACGGCCAGAAGACCGGTGCGGGCTGGTACGACTACGCGCCGGGCAAGCGCGACGCCATTCCATCGCCCGAGGTGGTGCAGATGATCGAGGCACACCGCAGCGCCCTGGGCATCACCCCGCGCAAGATTTCCGATGAGGAGATCGTTCACCGCTTGGTGTATTCGCTGGTCAACGAGGCCGCCAAGATTTTGGAAGAGGGCATTGCCAACAAGGCCAGCGACGTGGACATGGTCTACCTCACCGGCTACGGCTTCCCTTTGTGGCGTGGCGGGCCGCTGTGCTACGCCGATACGCAAGGGCTGTTCAACGTGGTGCAGGCGATGAAGCGCTTTGCACGCAACCCCCATGACGACGCCGAGTTCTGGCAGCCCGCGCCGCTGCTGGCCCAGCTCGCAGCCGACGGCAAGACCTTCAGCTGACGCCCTCGCAACGCATCGCGAATACCAGGATCACCCACGATGAGCAACGCACTGATTGTCTCCACTGCCCGCACGCCCTTGGCCAAGAGCTGGAAAGGCGCCTTCAACATGACTCACGGTGCCACCTTGGGTGGCCATGCGGTGCAGCACGCCATTGCCCGTGCCGGCATTGAAGCCGGCGCCGTGGAAGACGTGCTGATGGGCTGCGCCAACCCGGAGGGCGCCACCGGTGCCAACATTGCGCGCCAGATCGCCCTGAAGGCTGGATGCCCGGTGTCGGTTTCCGGCATGACGGTCAACCGGTTTTGCTCCTCCGGACTGCAGACCATTGCCCTGGCTGCGCAGCGCATCATCGCTGGTGAAGGCGACGTGTATGTGGCCGGCGGTGTGGAGAGCATTTCCTGCGTGCAGCAGGAGATGAACCAGCACATGCTGCGCGACCCCGCCCTGTATGCGCAAAAGCCGGAGATTTACTGGAACATGCTGCAAACGGCAGAGCAGGTGGCCAAGCGCTACGGCATCACCCGCCAGACGATGGACGAGTACGGTGCAGCCAGCCAACAGAAGGCTTGCGCTGCGCAGGCTGCGGGGAAGTTCGACGAGGAGATCGCCCCGATCACCGTGACCGCCGGTGTGGCCGACCCCGTTCTGGGCATGCGCACCCAGACGGTGACCGTCAGCAAGGACGAGGGCACCCGCGAAGGCACCACCGTCGAAGCGATCAGCGGGATCCGGCCGGCGATTGCCGGTGGCGTCGTGTCGGCTGGCAATGCCAGCCAGTTTTCCGATGGTGCCGGTGCCTGCGTGGTGGTCAGCGAGGCCTTTGCGCAGCAGCACCACCTCAAGCCGCTGGGCCGCTTCCTGGGCTTCGCCGTGGCCGGTTGTGAGCCCGATGAGATGGGTATCGGCCCGGTGTTCGCGGTGCCCAAGGTATTGAAGCGCTTTGGTTTCTCCGTCGACGATATCGACCTGTGGGAACTCAACGAAGCCTTCGCGGTGCAGGTTCTCTACTGCCGAGACCGGTTGGGCATTCCCGCCGACCGTTTGAATGTCAACGGTGGCGCCATCGCCCTGGGGCATCCGTATGGCGTCTCGGGCCAGCGTTTGACCGGGCATGCCCTGATCGAGGGACGTCGGCGGGGCGCCAAGCGCGTGTGCGTCACCATGTGCATTGGTGGCGGCATGGGGGCCGCAGGCATCTTCGAGGTCTTGTGAGGCACCTGAGCGGCACAGCGCGCGCGGGGCCGTCCGGCTGGTGGCCCACCCGTGGCTGGAGCATCTGATATGCGTGCCGTCGTCGATTTCCTCCTCCATGATTGGCTGCGGGTGCAGACGCTGCTGGAGCGGGATCGCTTTGCCGACCACAGCTTGGAGACGTTCAGCCAGGTGCTGGACACCTGTGAGCGGCTGGCTCGCGACAAGTACGCGCCTTTCAACCGACTGGTGGACACCGAGGAGCCTCGCTTTGATGGGCAGACGGTCATCTTGCCTCGGGCCACCAAGGAGGCCTGGGACGCCTATGCCGCCAGCGGGATGCTCAGCGCCGCGCAAGATTACGCCATCGGTGGCATGCAGCTGCCCTATACGGTGGAGTCGGCGGCCAATGCCTTCTTTGCCAAGGCCTCGGTGAGCATCGGTGCAGGCTTGCTGAGCGTGGGCAACGCCAATTTGCTCATGGCGCATGGCACGGCGCTTCAACAGCAGGTGTTTGCGCTCAATGAGTTCAGCGGTCGCTTCTCCGGCACCATGTGCCTGAGCGAGCCGCAAGCGGGCTCCAGCCTGTCGGATGTGGCTACCCGAGCCGTGCCTGATGGTCCTGACTTCGAGTCGGACCCCTTGGGGCCACGCTACCGGCTGCGAGGCAACAAGATGTGGATCAGTGCCGGTGAGCACGAGCTCACCGACAACATCATCCACCTGGTGTTGGCCAAGATTCCGGACGCAGATGGCCAACTGCCTGCAGGCGTTAAGGGCATCTCCTTGTTCATCGTTCCGAAGAAGCTCGTGAACGAGAAGGGCGAACTCACAGGGGAGCGCAACGATGTGGCCCTGGCGGGCTTGAACCACAAGTGTGGCTGGCGTGGCACCACCAACACCTTGTTGAATTTTGGTGAAGGCCGGTTTCCGGTTCGTGCGGGGCAGGGCGGCGGTGGTCTGGACGGCCAAGGTGCGGGCGCCATTGCCTACCGCGTGGGCGAGCCGGGCCAGGGGCTGCGTTGCATGTTCCACATGATGAACGAGGCCCGCATTGGGGTCGGCATGGCAGCGGCCATGCTGGGCATGGCCGGTTATGAAGCCTCTGTGGCCTATGCGCGCCAGCGCCCGCAAGGCCGCCCCATCGGCCCCTCGGGCAAAGACCCCGCGCAGCCGCAGATTCCCATCATCGAGCACGCAGACGTCAAGCGGATGCTGCTGGCCCAAAAGGCGTACTGCGAAGGCGCTCTGGCCCTGGAGTTGTACTGCGCGCGGCTCGTAGACGAGTTGCACACCGGCTCACCCGAGGCGCGCCAGGAAGCCCATACGCTGCTGGAGGTTCTGACACCGATTGCCAAGAGTTGGCCCAGCGAGTGGTGTCTTGAAGCCAACAGCATGGCCATACAGGTGCATGGTGGCTACGGCTACACCCGTGACTTTCCGGTGGAGCAGTACTGGCGCGACAACCGTCTCAACATGATCCACGAGGGCACGCACGGCATCCAGGCCCTGGACCTGCTGGGCCGCAAGGTGGTGATGGACGGTGGGGCCGGGCTCAAGCTCTTGGCCGGCCGCATCAACACCACGATCGAGCGCGCAAGCCAGCACCAGGGGCTTGCGGTTCACGGCCATCAGCTGGCCAAGGCATTGAAAGAGTTGGGCGGGGCCACCAAGGCCGCTTGGGCCACCGGCGTGGCCGAGGAAGCCCTGGCCAATGCCACACCCTACCTGCAGGCCTTTGGTCATGTGGTGATGGCCTGGGTGTGGTTGGACGTGGCTTTGTCCGCAGCATCGGACTCTCCGCAGCATCAAGGCCTGCGAGCGGCCAACCGATACTTCTATGAGTATGAATTGCCCAAGATTGGCCCCTGGCTTCAAGTGGTGTCGTCCCGCCAAGATGTGTGCCGCACCATGCAGGACGATTGGTTCTGAAACCCTGAAAGGCGTGTCGAGATGAGCACCCCCATCCAACAGTTGTTCAACCTCACGGGAAAGGTGGCCTTGGTCACCGGTGGCTCGCGGGGCCTGGGTCTGCAGATCGCCGAAAGCCTGGGAGAGGCGGGCGCCAAGGTGATGCTGACCTCACGCAAGGCGGCAGACCTGGAGGAGGCGGCAGCAGAGTTGGCCGCCAAGGGGATCGATGCCCGTTGGGTGGCAGCCGATGCCAGCGACCCTGCGCAGGTGCAAGGCGTGGTGGCCGAGACCCTGCAGCGCCTGGGCCCCATCGACATCCTCGTGAACAACGCGGGGGCCACCTGGGGAGCTCCGGCCGAGGACTACCCGCTGGAGGCCTGGGACAAGGTCATGAACCTCAATGTGCGCAGTGTCTTCCTGTTTTCCCAGGCTGTTGGCAAGGCCAGCATGATCCCGCGCCGCAGCGGCCGGATCATCAACGTGGCCTCCATCGCAGGCCTGGCGGGCTCGGCGCATGTCAAGTTCATTGCTTATGGCACCAGCAAGGGGGCGGTGGTCAACCTCACCCGCACCTTGGCGGCGGAGTGGGGCGCGTACGGCATCACCGTCAACGCGCTGGCCCCCGGCTTTTTCCCCAGCAAGATGACCAAGGGCACCCTGGAGCACTTTGGCGTTGACAGGCTGGCATCGGCCGCACCGCTCAACCGCATTGGGGATGACGACGACCTCAAGGGCGTAGCGCTGCTGTTTGCCAGCGCGGCCGGCAAGCACATCACCGGCCAAATCCTGGCCGTGGATGGCGGTGTGTCGGCGGTCAACGGTGGTTGAGCGTCCGGTGTTCACACAGGTTCCGTTTGCCGACTTTCTCGGCCTGCAACTGCTGCACATGCAAGGCGGCCAGGCCGAGCTGATCTTGCCCATGAGGCCAGAGCTGCTCAACACCTGGCAGGTTGCCCACGGTGGCGTGACCATGACCCTCTTGGACGTCACCATGGCGCAGGCCGCACGCAGCCTGAACATGAAGGGGCAGGACAAGGGCCCCGGCGTGGTGACCGTCGAGATGAAGACCACCTTCATGCGCCCCGGTGAGGGACAACTCACCTGCCGCGCCCGTGTGCTGCACCGAAGCAGCACCATGGCCTACGCCGAAGGATCGGTGTATGCGGCCAATGGGCTCTTGTGCGCCCACGCCACCGGCACCTTCAAGTACCTCCGTGCGCTGCCCGCGGGCAGCGGCTTGCGCGTTTTGCCCGAAAAGAAAGGCTCTGAATGACCCTCATCAACACCCAAATCCACCTGGTGTCGCGCCCCCAAGGGGAGCCCAGCGCCGGCAACTTTGCGCGGGTGGATGCACCCGTGCCCGCGCTTCGAGAGGGGCAGGTGCTGGTGCGCCACCAGTTCCTCAGCTTGGACCCTTACATGCGCGGCCGCATGAACGACTCCAAGAGTTATGCCGATCCCCAACCGCTGAACACCACCATGATCGGTGGTACGGTGGGCGTCGTCGAGCAGTCGATGCACCCGGCCTTTCAGGTGGGCGACCCCGTGGTGGGCATGGGCGGGTGGCAGCGCTATTCGGTGGTGGACGCCAGCCAGCCCGGTTTGTTGCGCAAGGTGGACCCTCGTTTGCCCATCTCAGCCTACCTGGGGGCTGTGGGTATGCCCGGTGTGACGGCCTGGTATGGCCTGACGCAAATCATGCAGCCGCAGCAGGGTCAAACGGTCACGGTCAGTGCGGCCAGCGGCGCTGTGGGAGGTGCCGTGGGCCAGTTGGCCAAGGCCCGTGGATGCCGTGTGGTCGGCATCGCCGGAGGGCCTGACAAGAGCGCCTACGTCAAAGGGGAACTGGGCTTTGACGAGTGCATCGATTACAAGGCTTGCCCGGACCTGAAGTCCTTGTTGACGGCTTTGAAGGCCGCTTGTCCCCAGGGTATCGACGCACACTTTGAGAATGTGGGCGGCCAGATTCTGGATGCGGTCATGCTGCGCTCCAACGCCTTTGCCCGCATCGCCGTGTGCGGCATGATTGCCGGCTACAACGGCAACCCCTTACCCATGGCCAACCCTTCGCTGATCCTGGTCAACCGCATGCGCATTGAAGGGTTCATCGTCAGCGAGCACATGCAGCTGTGGCCCCAAGCCCTGAAGGAGTTGGGTGGCATGGTGGCGCAAGGCCAGCTCAAGTACCGTGAATCCATTGCGCAGGGGCTTGAAAGCGCTCCCGAGGCTTTTCTGGGCCTGCTCAAGGGGCGTAACTTCGGCAAGCAGCTGGTGCGCATCGACGGATGGCACTGACCTGGACGCTGGGCCGCTTGCACCAGCTCGGCCCGCTGGATGTGTACGACCTCCTGGCCTTGCGCAGCGAGGTGTTTGTGGTGGAGCAGACCTGTGTCTTCCAAGACCCCGACGGCGTGGACAAACAGGCCCACCACCTCTTGGGACGCGATGCACAAGGCTGTTTGCAGGCGGTGCTGCGCATCGTGGACCCTGGCGTGAAGTACCCCGAACCGTCCATCGGCCGTGTGATTTCTGCGCCGGCCGTCCGCCGCAGTGGTGTCGGGCGAGAATTGATGTCGCAGGGCTTGCTCCACTGCGCAAACCTGTGGCCCGGGCACGGCATCCGCATCAGCGCGCAGGCCCGCCTGCAACGCTTCTACGAATCCTTTGGCTTCAAGGCCGCCTCTGAACCCTATCTGGAGGATGACATCCCGCACCTGGAGATGCTCCTCGAACCGGAACACGCAACATGAAACTTCAAGCCGGCCAAACCGCCGTGATCACCGGCGCCGCATCCGGGTTCGGCCTCGAGTTCAGCCTCCAGGCTGCACAACGCGGCCTGAACGTGGTGATGAGCGATGTGCAGGCCGACGCCTTGGAAGCCGCCGTGCAGCGGGTGCGCCAGGCCGGTGCCACTGTGTTGGGCTGCCACGGCGACATCGCCCAATCTGCTGTGGTGCAAACGCTGCTTGATCGCACGCTCGAACAGTTCGGCGCGCCCCATCTGCTCTTTAACAACGCTGGTGTGGCCCATGGTGGCCTGATCTGGGAGCACACCGAGCGCGACTGGGACTGGGTGCTCGGGGTCAACCTGCGTGGTGTGGCCCATGGCGTTCGGCTCTTCACACCGCACATGATCAAGGCGGCCCAAGCCCAACCAGGCTGGCAGGGCCACATCGTCAACACCGCTTCCATGGCGGGCCTGGTGTGTGCGCCCAATATGGGCGTCTACAACGTCACCAAACACGCCGTGGTGGCGCTCACCGAAACCCTCCAGCAAGACCTGTGTCTGGTCACCGACCAGGTCCGGGCGTCCGTGTTGTGCCCGTACTTCGTGCCCACCGGCATCAGCCACAGCCACCGCAACCGCCCCCCAGAATTGCGCAGCCAGGGCAAGCCCACGCCCAGCCAACTCATTGCGCAAGCGATGAGCGAGAAGGCGGTGAGTTCGGGTAAGGTGAGCGCATCGGACGTGGCCGCTGCCACGTTTGCTGCCATCGAGGCCCAGCAGTTCTACATCTACAGCCATCCCAACGCCCTGGCACCGATTCAGACCCGGATGGAGGATGTGCTGATGTCGCGCAACCCGTCCGACCCCTTCAAAGACCGTCCTGAGATCGGCCAGCGCTTGCGCGCGGCCTTGCGCGGGGATACGCCGGCCTGATCGGCTGCTTGGGCCTTCACACACATGGCCGCTTGCCCGTGAACGTCGGGTTTGCAAGCGGCTCCCTCTTTCTGCTTTGTTCTGTTTTGGAATCTTGTTTTGAAGAAGATCGTCCAGCAAATCGCCGATGAGTTGTCGGTTCATGTAGGCACGGTCAGCAATGTGGCTCAGTTCGGTGCTTTTGTGGACCTGGGTGTGCACCAGGATGGTTTGGTGCACGTGAGCCAGCTCGCCAACCGATTCGTGCAGGACGCGCGTGAGGTGGTCAAGACCGGAGACGTGGTGAAGGTTCGGGTCCTGGAGGTGGATCTGGCCCGCAAACGGATTTCCCTGTCCATGAAGCTCGATGCCGATCCTGGCAAGGGCGCTGCGCGCGAGGAGGGCAACCGCTTTCAGCCGGCTGCGCGTGACGAACGGGCGCGACGCCACCCATCGGGCCCGGCCGACCGGCATGCCTCTGGAACGCCTGAACCCGCCGCACAAGGGGCCATGGCCGCGGCGTTTGCCAAGCTTCAGCAAGGCCGCTGAGCCGGGCCGCCACATGGCCTTGCCCCGTGCGCTGTGCATCCATGCTGGGCCTCGTGCCCGGGCGCACCTGCGCGAGCGCGGCCTGCAGCCACAAGACATCCGCGTGGTGGCCGCTGCGGCCGGCGGCCCCAAGGGGCTGGTGCTGCTGCACCTGGATGCCTTCTTGTTTGGACACTGGCTGCCCCAAGGCCGGCACACGGTAGACCTGGTGGGGGCCTCGATCGGCGCCTGGCGCATGGCGGCTGCGTGCACACCTGGGCCGCTGGAGGCCCTGCAACGCTTGGGCCACGACTACATACACGAACGTTATGGAACGGTCGATGGGGTCTTGCCTGGCGCGGCGGTGGTCAGCCACCAGTTCCGCCAGACGCTGCGGGCGCACTTTCCCGAACCGGCGGTGTTGGCCCTGTGTGCCCACCCGCACTGGCGTTTGCACATCCTGGCTTCGCGGGGGCGTGGGCTGTTGACACGGTCTGGGCGCTGGCGCATGGCTGCAGGGTTTGCAGCCGCTGTTGGGATCAATGCGCTGGACCGTCGCCTGCTCAACAGCCATTTGCAGCGGGTGTGGTTCAGCCCAGACGGGCAAGTCCCGAATTGGGTGATGAAGCCCGAGGCCGACCTAACCACGGCAGCAGCCGTTCTGAATTCGTCGAACTTCGAAGACGCGCTGTTGGCCAGCTGCAGCATTCCGTTCTGGCTGAAGCCCGTTCACGACATTGCGGGCGCACCGCCCGGGCCCTATTGGGACGGTGGACTAACTGACTACCACATGCACCTGCCCTTTAGCCGCTTGGATGAAGGGCTGGCACTGGTGCCGCACTTCCAGCCCCGTTTGGTGCCGGGGTGGCTGGACAAGCCCTGGCGCCACCGGCACGGTGCGACACCCTTTCTTGACAATGCCATCGTGTTGAGTCCCTCGCCTGAGTGGCTGCAGTCTTTGCCCGGTGGCAAGATTCCCGACCGATCCGACTTCAAGCGCTACTTGAATGAACCGCAGGAGCGCGAACGCCTGTGGTCCGCCGCTTGGAGAGCCAGCGAGCAGCTGGCCCAGGAATGGGCGCAATGTGTGAGCCAGCCGTCAATCGACGCGCTGCCCTTGCCTTGAGCGCAAGGGCCATCGCCTACAATCAGGGTCTGGTGACAACGAACAAGGTCGGGAAAGGCATCATGGTTATGACACCGCGAACGTCTTGCGTGCCCCGTATGCGGGTCACCGCCGCGGTGGCTTGCGCCTGAGCTTTTCAGGTCCCCCTTGTAGCGCGGCCTCTTGGCCGCGTTTTTCATTTCAGATCCCGGAGTGCACCCATGATCACCATCACCTTGCCCGACGGTTCCCGCCGCGAATTTCCTGCGCCTTTGACGGTGGCCGACGTGGCGGCCTCCATCGGCACGGGCCTGGCCAAGGCGGCCCTGGCGGGCCGGGTGGGGCAGGGCGATGCTGCGCGCGTGGTGGACACCAGCCACCGCATCGAAGCCGACACGGCCTTGGCCATCATCACCGACAAGGACCCCGACGGCCTGGAGGTGATTCGCCACTCCACCGCCCACCTCTTGGCCTATGCGGTCAAGGAGCTGTTTCCCGAGGCGCAGGTCACGATCGGTCCGGTGATTGAACACGGCTTCTATTACGACTTCTCTTACAAGCGCCCGTTCACGCCCGATGACTTGCAGGCCATCGAAAAACGCATGGGTGAGTTGGCCAAGAAGGACGAGCCTGTGGTGCGCCGCGTGTTGCCACGCGACGAGGCCGTGGCGCATTTCAAGTCCATGGGCGAACACTACAAGGCCGAGATCATCGGCAGCATCCCGGCCGGTCAGGAGGTCAGCCTGTACCGCGAAGGCGGCTTCGAAGACCTGTGCCGCGGCCCTCATGTGCCGTCTACCGGCAAGCTCAAGCACTTCAAGTTGATGAAGGTGGCCGGTGCCTATTGGCGCGGCGACAGCAACAACGAGATGTTGCAGCGCATCTATGGCACGGCCTGGGCGACCAAGGACGAGTTGCAGCAGTACCTCACCATGCTGGAGGAGGCGGAAAAGCGCGACCACCGCAAGTTGGGCCGTGAACTCGACCTGTTCCATGTGGACGACCACGCCCCCGGCGTGGTGTTCTGGCACCCCAAGGGCTGGACCGTGTGGCAGCAAGTGGAGCAGTACATGCGCCGGGTGTACCAAGACAACGGCTACCAAGAGGTCAAGGGCCCCCAGATCCTGGACAAGACCCTGTGGGAGAAGACCGGCCACTGGGACAAATACCGGGAGAACATGTTCACCACGGAGTCGGAAAAGCGCGACTATGCGCTTAAGCCGATGAACTGCCCCGGCCACATCCTGATCTACAAGCAGGGCATCAAGAGCTACCGCGACCTGCCCCTGCGCTTGGGCGAGTTTGGCCAATGTCACCGCAACGAGCCCAGTGGTGGCCTGCACGGCATCATGCGGGTGCGGGGCTTCACCCAAGATGATGGCCACATCTTCTGCACCGAAGACCAGATCCTCGATGAGTGCAACGCCTTCACCGCCTTGCTGCAGAAGGTTTACGCGGATTTCGGCTTCACCGAGATCCTCTACAAGGTCGCCACCCGCCCGGAAAAGCGCATTGGCGCCGATGAACTCTGGGACAAGGCCGAGCATGCCCTGATGGAAAGCCTGCGCAACAGCGGCTGCGACTTCATCATCTCGCCGGGCGACGGCGCCTTCTACGGGCCCAAGATCGAGTACACCCTCAAAGACGCCCTGGGCCGACAGTGGCAGTGCGGCACCATCCAGGTCGATTTCTCGCTTCCGCAACGCCTGGACGCCGAGTTTGTGGCCGAAAGTGGCGAGCGCAAAACCCCCGTGATGCTGCACCGCGCCATCCTGGGCAGCCTGGAGCGCTTCATCGGCATCCTGATCGAGCAGCATGCCGGCGCCTTGCCCGCGTGGCTGGCGCCCACGCAGGTGACGGTGCTCAACATCACCGATTCCCAGGCCGATTACGCCCGGAATGTGGCTAAAACGCTGCAAAAACAAGGCCTTAGGTGCGAGCTCGATTTGCGAAACGAGAAAATCACCTATAAAATTCGCGCCCATTCCCTGCAAAAGGTGCCCTACATCCTCGTCGTGGGTGACAAGGAGATGGCAACCGATTGCGTGGCCGTACGCGCCCGAGGCAACCAAGACCTGGGGGTGATGTCCGTGTCAGCCTTCACCGAGAAGGCGCTGGCCGACATCGCTGCCAAGGCTTAGAAGCCGACGGGCGTTTTTCTGTTGATGTCCTGAAAGGATTCGAACCATCGCTACGTTTCTCGATCGCCGCATGCCCAATGTCGAGCGCAAGCATCGACTCAATCGCGAGATCATCGCACCCATGGTGCGTTTGAACGGGCCCGAAAACGAATCTTTAGGCATCGTCAGCATTCAGGAAGCCTTGCGGCTTTCTGGTGAGTACGACGTGGACCTGGTGGAAATTGCGGCGCAAGCCGATCCGCCTGTGTGCCGCCTGATGGACTACGGCAAGTTCAAGTATCAGGAGCAGAAGAAGGCGGCGGAGGCCAAGGCCAAGCAGCACGTCATCGAGATCAAGGAAGTCAAGTTCCGTCCCGGCACCGACGAAGGCGACTACGCCGTGAAGATGCGCAACCTGCGCCGCTTCATTGCCGAAGACGGAGACAAGGGCAAGGTCACCTTGCGCTTCCGCGGTCGCGAGATCACGCACCAAGACATCGGCATGCGCCTGCTGGAGCGGATTCGTGACGAGCTGGCCGACGTGGCGGTGGTCGAGCACATGCCCAAGCTCGAAGGCCGTCAGATGATCATGGTGTTGGCGCCCAAGCGCCGTTGAAGAGAGTTTCGCGAACACCCGGTTTGGTCACCGGGTGCTCGAACGAAGAAGCCGTTGCAGGCCAACAAGCATCCGAAGTCGATTTCGGATCGCCTGCAGGGGTCAACTAAAAGGAGCAGTCATGCCCAAGATGAAGACCAAGAGCAGCGCGAAAAAGCGTTTTCGCGTTCGTCCGGGTGGCACCGTCAAGCGCGGTCAGGCGTTCAAGCGCCACATCCTGACCAAGAAGACCACGAAGAACAAGCGCCAGCTTCGCGGCGCGGTCAACGTGCACGAGACCAATATGGGTCACATGGCTCAGATGCTGCCCTTCGCAGGTCTGTAAGCCTCCCGGTCATCTTCAAGGAAAGGATTCAATATGCCTCGCGTCAAACGTGGTGTTACCGCACGCGCCCGTCACAAGAAGGTTCTGGCCCTGGCCAAGGGTTTCCGGGGCCGCCGCAAGAACGTCTTCCGCATCGCAAAACAGGCGGTGATGAAGGCGGGCCAATATGCCTACCGTGACCGTCGCGCCAAGAAGCGCGTGTTCCGTCAGTTGTGGATTGCCCGTATCAACGCTGCTTCGCGTGAACTCGGCGTCACCTACAGCAAGTTCATGGCCGGCCTGAAGAAGGCCAACATCGGCATCGACCGCAAGGTGCTGGCCGATATGGCCGTCAACGACCCGGCTGCCTTTGGCAGCATCGTGGCCCAGGTGAAGGCCCAACTGGCTTGATGTCCCGGTAAAGGCACCCTGGGTGCCCTTACCCCATCAGCCCCCCGGCCGTCACCTGTGTGACGGCCGTTTTTGTTTTTGCGCCAACGACTGTCTTGACGCCTTGCATGAACGAACTTGATGCCCTGGTGGCCCAGGCCACCGCAGAATTCCACCAGGCTGCGACCCCCGCAGACCTGGAAAATGCCAAGGCGCGTTACCTGGGCAAAGCCGGCCGTGTGACCGAAGCACTCAAGTCGCTGGGTGCGCTGCCGGTCGAAGAGAAGAAGGCCCGCGGGGCCGAGATCAACGCGGCCAAGACGCAGATCGAAGCGGCCTTGCAGGCGCGGCGCCAGGCGTTGGCCGATGCCGAACTGCAAACGCAGCTGCGAGCCGAAGCCTTGGACGTGACCCTGCCCGGGCGCCGCCGTGGCCATGCGGGTCTGCACCCGGTGTCGCGCACACTCGAGCGCATCGAGGCCATCTTCGGCTCCATGGGGTTTGAAGTGGCCGATGGCCCCGAGATTGAAAACGACTGGTTCAATTTCACCGCGCTGAACACGCCAGCCGACCACCCGGCGCGCTCCATGCACGACACCTTCTATGTCGACATGAACAGCGCTGACGGCTCGCCCTATCTGCTACGCACCCACACCAGTCCCATGCAGGTTCGCCACGCGGTGCAGCATGTGAAGCGCCACCAGGCCCTGCTGGCTGCGGGCAAGGCCATGCCCGAGATTCGGGTCATCGCCCCGGGGCGCACCTACCGCGTGGACAGCGACGCCACCCATTCGCCCATGTTCCACCAGTGTGAAGGCCTGTGGATCGGCGAGAACGTGAGCTTCAAGGACCTCAAGTCGGTATTTGCCGACTTTTTCCGCACCTTCTTTGAGACCGACGACCTTCAGATTCGGTTTCGTCCCAGCTTCTTTCCGTTCACCGAGCCTTCAGCCGAAATCGACATTGCCTTTGCCAGCGGGCCCTTGAAGGGTCGCTGGCTGGAGGTGGCGGGTTCGGGCCAGGTGCACCCGAATGTGGTGCGCAACTTCGGTCTTGATCCCGAGCGCTATATCGGCTTTGCCTTCGGCATGGGCCCAGACCGCCTGACCATGCTGCGCTACAGCGTGGACGACCTGCGCCAGTTCTTTGAAGGCGACCTGCGCTTCCTGTCGCAGTTCAACTGAAGCCCACCACGAGCTCCCATGCAATTCCCCGAATCCTGGTTGCGCACACTGTGCAACCCCAGCTTGAGCACCGCTGAACTGGCTGAGCGCCTGACCATGGCCGGCTTGGAAGTCGAAGAACTCCAGCCGGTGGCGCCGCCGTTTTCAAAGATCGTGGTGGCGGAGATCGTCACCGCTGAACAGCATCCCAATGCCGACCGCCTGCGGGTGTGCCGGGTGGATGCGGGCCCCCACAGCAAGGAAGGTCTGCTGCAGATCGTGTGTGGTGCGCCCAACGCCCGCGTGGGCATCAAGGTACCGCTGGCCCTGGTGGGTGCCCAGTTGCCCCCAGGCGAAGACGGCAAGCCCTTCGAGATCAAGGTGGGCCAGCTGCGCGGCGTGGAAAGCTGCGGCATGCTGTGCTCGGCCCGCGAACTCAAGCTCAGCGAAGACCATGCCGGTCTGCTGGAGCTTTCCGCAGATGCGCCCCTGGGTGCCAGCGTGCGCGAAGTGCTCGGGCTGGACGATACCCTGTTCACCCTCAAGCTCACGCCCAACTTGGCGCATCACCTGTCCCTGTTGGGACTGGCCCGGGAGGTGTCGGCCCTGACCGGGGCGCCGCTGAACATGCCGGCCGTTCCCCAGGCTGCGGTCACGCTGACCGACCGCCTACCGGTGCGCATCGAAGCGCCCGAGCTGTGCGGCCGTTTCAGTGGCCGTATCGTTCGCGGCATCAACCCCGCTGCGACCACGCCGGCCTGGATGGTGGAGCGCTTGGCTCGGTGCGGCCAGCGGCCGGTCACCGCCATTGTCGACATCTCCAACTATGTGATGTTCGAGTTGGGCCAGCCCACCCACATCTTCGACCTGGCCAAGGTGGGCCAGGGCTTGAGCGTGCGCTGGGCGCGCGAAGGCGAGACCCTGCAGCTGCTCAACGGCCAAACCGTGACCCTGGATCCTCAGGTTGGCGTCATTGCCGATGAATCCGGCGTGGAGTCTCTGGCCGGCATCATGGGCGGCGAGGCCACCGCAGTCGGTGACCACACGCGTGATGTGTACATTGAGGCGGCCTTTTGGTGGCCCAAGGCCATCGCCGGGCGCGCGCGGCGCTACAACTTCTCCACCGACGCCGGGCACCGCTACGAGCGCGGCGTAGACCCAGCTGGCACGGTGCGCGCGATTGAGCGGATCACCGAGCTGTTGTTGGCCATCTGTGGAACCGCGCACAGCGCCTGCGGCCCCATTGACGATCAGTGGCCTGCACAAGCGGCATCCGGCGGCGCTTCCACAGTGTCCATGCGGGTTTCGCGCGCCGCCAAGGTCCTGGGCATGCCCCTGAGCCGGGCCCAGTGCGAAACGGTGTTCAGCCGTCTGGGCCTGGCACCACAGGGGCAAGACGACCTCATCCACGTCACGGTGCCCAGTCACCGTTTCGACCTGCAGATCGAAGAGGACCTGATTGAGGAGGTCGCCCGGGTGCTCGGGTTTGACCAACTTCCCGATACGCCGCCCCAGGCGCCGGTGACCGCTCGGGTGCGGCCTGAAGCTTTGCGCGGCGCGCATGCCGTACGCCGGGCTTTGGCGGGGCTCGATTACCAAGAGGGCATCCACTTCAGCTTCGTCGAGGAACGGTGGGAGCAGGAGCTGGCGGGTAACGACAAAGCCATACGGGTGCTCAACCCGATTGCCGCCCCTTTGTCGGTGATGCGTTCGAGCCTGATCGGCAGCCTGATTCAGGCCGCGCGGGGCAATGTGGCGCGCAAACTCAGCCGCGTGCGCCTGTTCGAGATTGGGCGGGTGTTCAAGCGCGATGACCGCATCCGCGACAGCGACACCACGGTGGCGGGTATCGACCAGCCGCTGAAGATCGCGGGCTTGGCGATGGGGTCTGCTGATGCCCTGCAGTGGGCCAGCACGGCGCGCCCCGTGGACTTCTTTGATGTCAAGGGCGATGTGGAGACCTTGCTGTGGCCGCTCAAGCCGGTGTTCGTGGCGGCCGAGCATCCAGCGTTGCACCCAGGGCGTTGCGCCGCGGTCCAGTTGGATGGCCAGACCATCGGCCACGTGGGCGAGCTGCACCCGCGGTGGCGCCAGGGCTATGAATTGCCATCCGCTCCCATGGTCTTTGAGCTGGACCTGCAGGCTGTGTTGAGCCGCCCCGTACCCGTGGCCCAAGCGGTGTCGCGTCAGCAGGCGGTCTGGCGCGACTTGGCCCTGGTGGCCGGGGAGTCCTTGAGCCACGACACCCTGGTTCAAGCCTTGGCGCATGACCCTGTGGGCCTGGTGCGCTCGGCCCGCTTGTTTGATGTCTACAAGCCCAAGGCAGGAGCCAGCGACCTGCAAGCCGGCGAGCGGAGTTTGGCGGTCAGGCTTGAACTGCTGGACGAAAACGCTACATTGACCGAGGATCGCATCGAGGCGGCGGTTCAACAGGCACTGGATCGTGCCGCCGCCGTGGGTGCGCGTTTGCGTGCCACTGTATGAGGGCCCACACTGTGAACGATCGCGTCATCCTGCCGTCCTTGGTCACGCCCACGCTGACCAAGGCCGAGCTCTCCGACCTCTTGTTCGAGCGCCTGGGCCTCAACAAGCGTGAGTCCAAGGACATGGTGGATGCGTTTTTCGACATCCTGGGCCAGACCCTGGAGCAGGGCACCGATGTGAAGCTCTCGGGCTTTGGCAACTTCAATGTGCGCCACAAGGCCGCTCGGCCAGGCCGCAACCCCCGCACCGGTGAGCTGATCCCGATCGACGAGCGGCGGGTGGTGACCTTTCATGCCAGCCTCAAGCTCAAGGCCGTGGTGCAGGGTGATGAACCCCCAGCGGATGAAGCCTGAGGCCACCGCCACCTTGGGCCTTTCCCTGATCCACGGCGCCGCCTGCTTGCACTGAGAATCACCCCGTGAGCTCCGAATTGCCCCCGATTCCACCCAAGCGCTACTTCACCATTGGTGAGGTCAGCGAGCTGTGCATGGTCAAGCCCTATGTGTTGCGCTACTGGGAGCAGGAGTTCACGCAACTGCGCCCCATGAAGCGCCGCGGCAACCGCCGCTACTACCAGCATCACGAGGTCTTGCTGGTGCGCCGCATACGGGAGTTGCTGTATGAAAAGCGCTTCACCATCAGTGGCGCGCGTGACCGTCTGGCCGAAAGCAGCCTTCGGGCCGGTGCCATGGCGGCGCCCGACCTGATGCCGGATGAACCCATCGAGACCTGGGGCGCAGAGGATGGCGACTGGGAGGCTTCCTCCTCGCAGGCTCAAAGTGGATCAGCCGCGCGAACCGAGCCTCACCCGACCGTCGACTTCGACCTTCGCCGCGAGCTCTTGGCCATTCGTCGGATGCTGTCCGATTGAGCCGTTATAATGAGGGGTTAGTCGGGGTGTAGCGCAGCCTGGTAGCGCACTTGCATGGGGTGCAAGGGGTCGCGAGTTCGAATCCCGCCACCCCGACCATTGAAACGTGAAGGCCTGAGTTCCACAAGAACTCAGGCCTTTTGCGTTCTGCCTGGCTACGGGCACACTGGCAGGCCTGCGGCCGGGCAATTCCCCCTATGGAAGGGTGGGGCAGGCAGCGTACAGTGCAAGCATCGCGTGCCGGTACACGCAGGAGCCCATCCACCATGGCCACCAACGCCCGCCACAAAACCAAGCCCTCTCCGCCTCCCGCTGCAGACCCCGCGGCGGCTACGGCTCGCCAACGGGTGCTCAAGAAGTACCCCAACCGCCGCCTGTACGACACGCAAAGCTCCAGCTACATCACGCTGCAGGATGTGAAAGACATGGTGCTGCAGGGTCAGGACTTTCAGGTACAGGACGCCAAGACGGCGCAAGACATCACCCGCAGCATCTTGCTGCAGATCATCCTGGAAGAGGAGACCGATGGCGTGCCCATGTTCTCCGCTCCCATGTTGGCCAACATCATTCGCTTCTACGGCCACGCCATGCAGGGCCTGATGGGCCACTACCTGGAGCACAACCTCCAAGCGTTTGCCGACATGCAGCGGCAGTTCACCGAACAGTCCAAGACCCTGTACGACCCCAGTGCCTTCAACACCGAGGCCTGGGGGCAGTGGGCCAAGATGTTCCAGTCGGTGCCGGGCTTTCCAGGCTTTCCGGTCGGCAAGAAGTAGCCGACAGCGGGGTGGTCTGGGCTGCGGGACAATTGCGGCATGTCTCAACCACGCCCCAACACATCCGATGTCGCCGCGCCGGCCGCCGGCACCAGCTCAGCCCCTCGCGTGGCCTTTGCCAGCTTGGGCTGCCCCAAGGCCTTGACCGACAGCGAACTGATCCTCACCCAGCTCAGCGCCGAGGGCTACCAAACCTCGCGTGAATACGCCGGTGCTGACCTGGTGATCGTCAACACCTGCGGCTTCATCGATGACGCCGTCAAGGAAAGCCTGGACACCATCGGCCAAGCCTTGGCGGAAAACGGACGCGTGATCGTCACCGGTTGCCTGGGCGCCAAAACGGGCGAGAACGGCCAGAACCTGGTGCAGCAGGTGCACCCCAAGGTGTTGGCCGTGACCGGCCCACACGCCACACACGAGGTGATGGATGCGGTGCACCGACATGTGCCCAAGCCTCATGACCCATTTGTTGATTTGGTGCCGCCACAAGGCATCAAGCTCACGCCCCGGCACTACGCTTATCTGAAGATCAGCGAGGGCTGCAACCACGCCTGTACTTTTTGCATCATTCCCAGTATGCGGGGCAAGTTGGTGTCGCGCCCCATCGGCGACGTGCTGGAAGAAGCGCGCAAGCTGTTCGAGTCGGGCGTCAAGGAGTTGCTGGTGGTCAGCCAGGACACCAGTGCCTACGGCGTGGATGTGCAGTACCGAACGGGCTTTTGGAACGGTCAGCCGGTCAAGACCCGTATGGTGGAGCTGTGCGAGCGCCTGTCGCAATTGGCCGAACCCTTTGGGGCTTGGGTGCGGCTGCACTACGTCTACCCCTATCCCCATGTGGACGAGCTCATCCCCATGATGGCGAAGGGGCGCATCCTGCCGTACTTGGACATCCCGTTTCAGCACGCCCACCCCGATGTGCTGCGCCGCATGAAACGGCCGGCCTCTGGCGTACGCCACCTCGAGCGGTTGCAGGCCTGGCGGGCGGCGTGCCCCGAACTGGTCATCCGCAGCACCTTCATCGCCGGCTTCCCCGGTGAAACCGAGGCCGAGTTTGAATCCCTGTTGGACTTCGTGCGCGAAGCAGGAATCGACCGTGCGGGCTGCTTCGCCTACTCCCCTGTGCCGGGTGCTGCGGCCAACGAATTGGCCGGGGCGGTGCCGGAGGAGGTCCGCCAAGAGCGTCGCTCGCGCTTTATGGCAGCAGCCGAGTCGGTGTCGGTGCAAAGGCTCGCACGCCGGGTAGGCGCCACCATGCAGGTCTTGATTGACCAAGCGCCAGCGATGGGCCGGCGCGGCGGGGTGGGGCGCAGCTATGCCGATGCGCCGGAGATTGATGGCGTGGTTCGCCTGTTGCCGCCACAGAAAATCTCCACACAGCTCAAGGTCGGCGAGTTCACACGGGCACGTGTGGTGGCGGCCGAGGGGCACGACTTGGTCGCGCAGCCGCTGTGAGCACGAGACTCATTCACCATCCTTATCGCCCGCCCGAGGGCTTTGATTCGGTCGTGCCTGCGGTCCACAAGGCTTCGACCGTGTTTTTCCCGAATGTCCAAGCGCTGCGCAGCCGCGATTGGCGACACAAGGAGGGCTACACCTACGGGCTGCACGGAACGCCCACCACCTTCATCCTGGAAGAGCGCTTGGCCACCTTGGAAGGCGCACGGTATTGCGTGTTGGCCCCCAGCGGCCTGTCTGCCTTGGCCTTGGTGAACCTGGCCCTGCTCAAGCCTGGTGACGAGGTGCTGTTGCCTGACAATGCCTATGGGCCCTCCAAGGACCTGGCACGCACGATGCTGGCCGATTGGGGTATTGCGCACCGGATCTACGATCCCCTGAAGGCCCATACCTTGTCCTCCTTGATCGGGCCGGCCACCAAGTTGCTGTGGTTGGAAGCGCCTGGATCGGTCACCATGGAATTTCCCGACATGGTGGGCTTGATTCAGGCGGCCCGCCGCGCCGGTCTGGTGATCGCTTTGGACAACACCTGGGGTGCCGGCTTGGCCTTCCAGCCCTTTGCGTTGAAGGGGCCGGCAGGATCGGCACTGGCGGTGGACCTGTGCATGCATGCGCTGACCAAGTACCCGTCGGGCGGCGGCGATGTGTTGATGGGCTCGATCACCACCGTAGACCGCCACCTACACGAACGCGTGCTGATGGCGCACATGCGTTTGGGGCTGGGCGTGGGGGCCAATGATGTCGAGGCGGTTCTTCGCGCGCTGCCTTCGATGGAACTGCGGTATGACGCCCAGGACCACGCCGCACGCGAACTGGCACTGTGGTTGCAAGGGCAACCGGGGGTGGTTCAGGTGCTGCACCCCGCGCTTGCGGGATCGCCTGGCCATGACCATTGGGCCCAGCAATGCACCCGCGCCGCTGGCATCTTTTCCATCCTCTTGGATGCCTCGTTTTCGCAAGAGGAGGTCGACGCCTTTGTCGATGCCCTTCGCGTGTTCAGGCTGGGCTATTCCTGGGGTGGGCCTGTGAGTTTGGCCGTTCCTTACGCTCTGGACGCCATGCGCAATGACCGTTCGCACCTGCAGGGCCACTTGGTTCGGCTGTGCATCGGCCTTGAGACGGTGTCGGATCTGAAACAGGACCTGGCTCAGGCCTTGGCCGTGCTGGCGCGGCGCAAGCAGACATGAGCGAGCGGCTGGCGCCCCCTGTACGCGGCACGGGCGTGGTGGACCTTCTCAAGGCGTTGGCGTGCAGCTTGATCGTCTTGCACCACCTGGCCCTTTACGGACCGATGTCCGATCATGCGGACGACCTCTTCCCGGTGTTCTTCGATGGGCTGGCCCAGCACGGTCGGCTGGCCGTGCAGGTCTTTCTGGTCTTGGGGGGGTACCTGGCGGCCCGAAGTTTCAGCACGATGGGCTTGCCGTGTGTTGCGGGGCCGGCGGGGCCTGGTGGTGCCGAGTTGTTGCGGATGGCGGCCCGCAAGATTGCACAGCGCTACGTGCGCCTGGCGGTTCCCCTTTGGCTGGCCCTGGTTTTGGCCGTCCTGTGCAATGCGCTGGCTGACCATTGGATCGATCACCATTCCATCAGCGCACCGCCGCAGTTCTGGCAAGCGTTGTTGCATCTGGTGATGCTGCAGGACATCATGGGCCACGAAGCCCTGTCAGCCGGCATTTGGTATGTGTCGGTTGACTTCCAGTTGTTTGCGCTGTTCACCGTGCTGGTGATGCTTGCGCAGCTGACCCGTCACCCGCAGCGCAACCTGGTGGTGATGGTGCTCACCTTGCTAGCCCTGTCAGCGTTTTTCTTCAACCGTGACCCGCAGTGGGATGCGTACGGTGCCTATTTCTGGGTCAGTTATGGCCTGGGTGTCGTGGTTGGGCTGAAGGCGCGTTCCCGCTGGTTGCTCGTGGCGGTTGGGCTGGTCGTGTTGTCTTGCCTTTGGGAACCTCGCATCCGGCTGTTGGTCGCCTTGGCAACGGTTGGGGCGCTGTGGGCTTGGCAGACCCGGCTGGCCACTTGGATGACCACCTTAATGGCCACGCTGCTACCAGCATCGCGCGCACTGAGCCGAATCAGCTATTCGGTCTTCCTGGTGCACTTTCCCATTGCGCTGGTGGTCAACGCCCTGTGGGTGACCTACTTGCCGCACCAGCCGTTTGTGCAACTCATCGGGGTTTTGACGGCGTTCAAGCTCAGCCTGGTTGGAGGGTGGCTCTTCCATGAGCACCTCGAGCAACCACTGCTGAACCGGCTGCAGGAACGGCTGTTTGCCCGCAAGGGCCCGGTTTCCCGAGTGGCCTGACGCTCAGCGGTTGCGCGACTTCATCGCCCGTTCCACTTCGCGCTTGCCCTCGCGCTCTGCGATGGTGTCGCGCTTGTCGTGTTCGGCCTTGCCCTTGGCCAAGGCAATTTCCGCCTTCACCCATCCGTTTTTGAAGTGCAGGTTCAGTGGCACCAGGGTGTAGCCGCGTTGCTCAACCTTGCCCACCAGCCGGCGGATCTCGGCCTTTTGCAGCAGCAGCTTCTTGGTCCGGTCGGCGTCGGGCCGCACGTGGGTGCTGGCGGTGCGCAGCGCGTTGATACGGCAGCCAATCAAGAACAGCTCACCGTTCTTCACCAGCACATAGCCGTCGGTCAACTGCACCTGGCCTGATCGAATGGCCTTGACCTCCCAACCCTCGAGCACGACCCCCACCTCGTGGCGCTCCTCGAGGTGGTAATCGAACCGGGCCCGCCGGTTCTCGGCGATGAGGGCAGGGGTGTCGGCCATGAACTTAAAATTGCGCCATTCTATGAAGCATGTGCGGAAATCCGTTCTGCTGTGGTACTCGGCCCGGCAGATGTACGACTTGGTCACCCAAGTGCAGGCCTATCCGGAGTTTCTGCCCTGGTGCGACCGCGCGGAGGTGCTGGAGCAGACCGATGTTGGCATAACGGCACGGTTGGGCCTGGCCTTTTCCGGCCTGCGCCACAGCTTCACCACGCGCAACACCCACCAAGCGGGGCGATCGGTCACCGTTGAACTGGTCGATGGTCCTTTTTCCCGCTTGGAGGGCCGCTGGGCCTTCACGCCGGTGGGCGGGACCCCGGCGGACACCACCCCTTCCCACGATGGTGCCGATGCGGCAGCCTGTCGGGTTGAGTTGGATCTGCAGTATGCGCTGCGCACCGGCCCGCTGGAGTTGGTGCTCAGCCCCATGTTCGACCGGGTGGCCAACACCCTGGTGGACTCGTTCGTCAGGCGAGCAGAGGCGGTGTATGGAGCACGGTGACAACCCGGTCCCGGGCGCTTTCATTCGGGTGCAGCTGGCCTGGTCGCCCCGCCCGCAGGAGGTGCTGCTGGAGGACCTGAGCCTGCCCACGGGCGCCACGCTGGCCGATGCGCTCAAGGCCAGCCAGCGGGTGCGGGGCCAGGTGCCCGTTGCAATTGAAACACTGCCCTGCGGGGTGTGGTCCAAGCTGCGGCCCATGGATCATCCGCTTCGCGATGGAGACCGCATCGAGGTCTACCGCCCCTTGCTCGTCGACCCCAAGGAAGCACGGCGACAACGCTATCGCAAGAGGGGCTCCAAGCGGGTAGGCCCCTCCGGCACCTCCCTATAATTCGTTTTTGCGTCCGGAGATTTCTCATGCGCCTGATCGGCAAAGCGCTCACCTTCGATGACGTGCTGTTGGTCCCCGCCTTTTCGAAGGTGCTCCCGCGGGACACCAGCCTGGCCACCCGTTTCACGCGCAACATTGCCCTGAACCTGCCCCTGGTGTCCGCTGCAATGGACACGGTGACCGAGGCTCGACTGGCCATCGCCATTGCCCAGGAGGGCGGCATTGGCATCGTGCACAAAAACCTGACCGCGGCCCAGCAGGCCGCCGAAGTGGCGCGGGTCAAGCGCTACGAGTCGGGCATCCTGCGCGACCCCATCATCATCACCCCTGACACCACGGTGAGGCAGGTCAAGGCCCTGTCCGAGCAATACGGCGTCTCGGGCTTTCCGGTGGTGGAGGGCGGCCGCGTGGCCGGCATCGTGACGGGGCGCGACCTGCGCTTTGAAACCCGTATGGATGTCCTGGTGCGCGACATCATGACCCCGCGCGAGCGCCTGATCACGGTTCGTGAAGGCGCATCGATCGAAGAAGGCAAAGCCCTGATGCACCAGCACAAGTTGGAGCGGGTGTTGGTGGTCAACGACGCCTTTGAACTGCGGGGCCTGATGACCGTGAAGGACATCACCAAGCAAACCAACTTTCCCAACGCAGCCCGCGATGCCCAGGGCAAGCTTCGTGTAGGCGCGGCCGTGGGCGTGGGTGAGGGAACCGAAGAGCGGGTTGAGCTGCTGGTGAAGGCGGGCGTGGACGCCATCGTGGTGGATACCGCGCATGGGCACAGCGCAGGCGTCATCGAGCGTGTGCGATGGGTCAAGTCCCATTTCCCTGGGGTGGACGTGATCGGCGGCAACATTGCCACCGGGGCTGCAGCCTTGGCCCTGGCCGAGGCGGGCGCTGACGCGGTAAAGGTGGGTATCGGCCCGGGTTCCATCTGCACCACCCGCATCGTGGCGGGCGTGGGCGTGCCGCAAATCACCGCCATTGACAACGTGGCCACCGCGCTCAAGGGCAAGGGCGTGCCCCTGATTGCCGACGGCGGCATCCGCTTCAGTGGTGACATCGCCAAGGCCATGGCCGCCGGTGCCAGCACCGTGATGATGGGTGGGATGTTTGCGGGCACCGAAGAGGCGCCCGGTGAAGTCATCCTCTACCAGGGGCGCAGCTACAAGAGCTACCGCGGCATGGGCTCCATCGGTGCCATGAAGGCGGGGTCAGCCGACCGCTACTTCCAGGAAAACGACGAGACCACCAACCCCAACACCGACAAACTCGTACCCGAGGGTATCGAAGGGCGTGTGCCCTACAAGGGGTCCATGGTCAACATCATCTTCCAGATGGCCGGTGGCCTGCGGGCCGCCATGGGCTACTGTGGATGCACCAGCGTGGCGGACCTGCATGAGCGGGCTGAGTTCGTGCAGATCACGGCCGCGGGCATCCGTGAAAGCCATGTGCACGACGTGCAGATCACGAAGGAAGCGCCCAACTACCGCATGGAGTAGGGCGGCACATGAGCACCTTCGCCGGTCGAGCGCCGGCCATGCCCTTCATCCTGATCACGGTGCTCATCGACATGGTGTCGGTGGGCCTGATCATCCCGGTGTTGCCGCCGCTGGTGGGTCAGTTCGCCACCGACGCGGCCGATCATGCCTATTGGTACGGGGTGGTGGCCTTTGCCTTTGGCATCTCCAACTTTTTTGCCGCCCCCATCCTGGGCCGCCTGTCCGACCGCTACGGGCGCCGTCCGGTGCTCCTGGTGGGTTTCCTGGGCCTGGCGCTGAACTTCTTTGCAACGGCCATGGCGCAGGCCTTGTGGGTCTTGGTGGCGGTGCGCTTGGTGGGCGGCGCCTTTCAAGCCAATGCCGCAGTGGCCCACGCCTACGTGGCCGACATTTCGTCTCCTGAAGACCGTGCGCGCCGCTTCGGCCTGGTCGGGGCCATGTTTGGGGTGGGCTATGTGCTGGGCCCGGTCATGGGTGGGGTTCTGGGCGACATCGACCTGCACCTGCCCTTTTATGTCGCCGGCGTGCTGGCGGTGGTGAACACCCTGTATGGGTGGCTGTTGCTGCCGGAGTCCCTGCCGCCAGACAAGCGTGTGCCGTTTGACTGGCGCAAGGCCAACCCCATCAGTTCCCTGCGGGGTTTGGCCGCCTTGGCCGGTGTCAAGCCCTTGCTGTGGGTGGTGGCCCTGTCGAACTTGGCCCAGTTCATTCTGCACATGACCTGGGTGCTGTACTGCAGTTTCAAGTTTGGCTGGGGTCCGAAGGAAAACGGCTGGTCCCTGTTCGTGGTGGGTGTGGTGGCCGCCGTGGTGCAGGGCGGTTTGATGCGCGTCTTGCTCAAGCGTTTCAAACCCGATCGCCTGGTGCAAATGGGGCTGGTCTCCTCCGCCACGGGCTACCTGGCCTGGGGCCTGGCCACCGAGGGCTGGATGATGATGGCCATCGTGGTGTGCAACCTCTTGGGCTTCACCATCACGGCCTCGTTGCAAAGCCTGATTTCCAATGCGGCGTCTGACCGGGAGCAGGGCACCGCCATGGGCTCGGTGGCGTCTCTGACCAGTGCCATGGCCGTGATCGCACCCGTGGTGGGTGCCGCACTGCTGGGCCTGGTGTCACCGCTGGGGCCTGGCCACTGGCTGGTGGGCCTGCCCTTCTTCGCCTGCTGTGCTCTGCAGGTTTGCGGCGCCGTGATTGCGATTCGCCACTTCGCGCGGCTGGGCCGAGCCCAGCAGGCCGCGGCCTTGTCGGCAGCGCCCTGAGCATGCCTGCTTTTGCGGGCGGCCTCTGCTCCTATCACCTGAACCGTCGACGACCTTCCGAACCTTCCCGCACTTGAAAGTCTTCGCCATGTCCCACCAGAAGATTCTGATCCTCGACTTTGGCTCACAGGTGACGCAGTTGATTGCCCGGCGGGTGCGTGAGGCGCAGGTGTACTGCGAAATCCACCCCAATGATGTTGGGGACGACTTCATCCGCGCCTTTTCACCTGAAGGCATCATTCTCTCCGGTTCGCACGCCAGCACCTACGAAGACCACCAACTGCGCGCGCCGCAGGCCGTGTTCGACATGGGCGTGCCGGTCTTGGGCATCTGCTACGGCATGCAGACCATGGCGGTGCAACTCGGCGGGCAGGTGTCCTGGAGCGACACGCGCGAATTTGGCTATGCCGAGGTCCGCGCCCGCGGCCACACCCGTCTGTTCGAGGGCATCGAAGACTTCCGCACGCCTGAGGGTCACGGGATGCTCAAGGTGTGGATGAGCCATGGCGACAAGGTCACCGAGCTCCCCCCCGGCTTCAAGCTCATGGCCAGCACCCCCAGTTGCCCCATCGCCGGCATGGCCGATGAGTCGCGCGGCCTGTATGCGGTGCAGTTCCACCCCGAGGTCACACACACCCTGCGCGGCGCCGAGATCTTCCATCGCTTCGTGCGCGACATCTGCGGCTGCCGCGGCGACTGGATCATGGGCGACTACATCGCCGAGGCGGTGGCGCGCATTCGGGAGCAGGTGGGTGACGAGGAGGTGATCCTGGGCTTGTCGGGTGGCGTGGACTCCAGCGTGGCAGCGGCCTTGATCCACCGCGCCATTGGTGAGCAGTTGACTTGCGTGTTCGTGGACCACGGACTGCTGCGGCTGAACGAGGGCGACATGGTCATGGACATGTTCGCCGGCAAGCTGCACACCAAGGTGCTGCGGGTGGATGCCAGCGGCCTGTTTCTGGGAGAGCTGCAGGGCGTGAGCGAACCGGAGGCCAAGCGCAAGATCATCGGCCGCCTGTTTGTGGATGTCTTCAAGGCTGAAGCGGCCAAGCTCAAGGCGGCCACCTTTCTGGCGCAGGGCACCATCTACCCGGATGTGGTGGAAAGCGGCGGCACCAAGACCAAGAAGGCCACCACGATCAAGAGCCACCACAACGTGGGCGGCCTGCCCGAGCAGCTGGGCCTGAAGCTCTTGGAGCCCTTGCGTGAACTGTTCAAGGACGAGGTGCGGGCCTTGGGTGTGGCCTTAGGCCTGCCTCACGACATGGTCTACCGCCACCCCTTCCCGGGGCCTGGCCTGGGCGTGCGGATTCTGGGTGAGGTCAAGCGCGAGTACGCCGACCTGCTGCGCCGAGCCGACCACATCTTCATCGAAGAGTTGCGACGCGAAGTCGATCCGGCCACGGGCAAGAACTGGTACGAGCTCACGAGCCAAGCCTTTGTCGTGTTCCTGCCGGTCAAGAGTGTGGGTGTGATGGGCGACGGCCGCACCTATGACCATGTGGTGGCGCTGCGGGCGGTCCAAACTAGTGACTTCATGACGGCCGATTGGGCCGAGCTGCCCTATGGCCTGCTCAAGCGGGTGAGCAGCCGCATCATCAATGAGGTGCGGGGTATCAACCGCGTCACCTATGACGTGTCGAGCAAGCCGCCAGCCACCATCGAGTGGGAATAGCGCCTATCGAACGAGCCTCTGGATTGAACCGCGCTGAACCTGCGGGTGGCGGCCAATTCGGCGGCCGGTGTGTAGGCGCTGGCCTCTCATCGGCCAAGCCGCCCCTGCAATCGGTAATAAACTGAGGCGATGCCTCAGAACGATGGCCACTGGATGAAGCTGGCCCTGCAACAGGCCGAGCAGGCCCGGCTGCGGGGCGAAGTCCCTGTGGGGGCGGTGCTGGTGCTCAATGGGGCCGTGGTGGCCGGTGGCTACAACCAGCCGATTGGGCTGCACGACCCCAGTGCACACGCGGAGGTGATGGCCTTGCGCGGGGCAGGGCAGGCGCTGCAAAACTACAGGATGCCGGGCCTTGAGATGTTCGTCACGCTCGAGCCCTGTGCCATGTGCGCCATGGCGATGATGCATGCCCGCATCTCGCGTGTGGTGTATGCCGCGTCTGACCCCAAGACGGGCGCGGCCGGGTCGGTTCTGAACCTGTTTGAAGTGCCTGAACTCAATCACCAAACGCAGGTGGAGGGTGGGGTGATGGCCGCAGAGTCTGCAGCCTTGCTGCAGGCGTTTTTTCGGGAGCGCCGACTCACCCATCGTTCCCAGGGAAATCCGTCATGACCACCTCGACTGCACTGACCTTGTTTGCCGCCTCCGGCGTGGAGACCCGCCGCGCACACATCAAACGTGCACGGCAGCGCCTGCAGGCGATGGGTTATGACGTTACCGAAGACAGCAGTGTTCGCTTGCAGTACCAACGATTTGCCGGCACGGACGAACAGCGTCTGGAAACCCTCCACCGGGTCGCTGATGAGGCGCCCTCCGTGGCACTGGCTTGCCGCGGCGGCTACGGCATGACCCGCTTGTTGGATGCCGTTCAGTGGAAACGAATCAAGCGTAGCGTGGATCGTGGAACCCGCTGGGTGGGCTACAGCGATATGACGGCCTTGAGTTTGGCCTTGTTGGCACACACCGGGGCGCCCTCCTGGCACGGACCCATGGCCGTTGAGGACTTTGGACGAGAGTTGGGCCTGGACGCAAAGGCGGATGAGGCCAATGAGATCACCTGTGAAACCTTCGATCAGGCCATGCAGGGTGAATTGGAGGCCCTGGGGTTTCGAACAGAGGCCAGATGGGATGGCTTCGGCGCCAAGGGCAGGCTGTGGGGCGGTAATCTGAGCATGGTCTGTAGCCTGCTGGGTACCCGCCACTGGCCCAACATCACCGGTGGGTTGCTTTACCTGGAGGACGTGGGCGAGCACCCCTACCGCGTGGAGCGTATGTTGTTGCAGTTGGCGCAAGCTGGCGTGCTGGCCCGCCAACGTGCGGTGCTGTTGGGGCAGTTCAGCGCATGGAAAGCCGCACCGCTGGACCGCGGTTATGGCCTCAAGGCCATGATCGCGCGGGTGGCCCAGGCATGCCCAAAAACGGCGCTGATCAAGGGGCTGCCTCTAGGGCACGTGCCCCTGAACCTGACCCTGCCACAGGGCCGTCCTTCGGTGCTGCAGGTCGAGGGGCGAACGGCCTATCTGTTGTTCCTGTGAGGGCACGGGGCTGCGGCGCTCAAGAGCCCGTTGGAAAGGCGTGCGCCGGTGACGCAGCGCAGTCGCAGCATGGCGCCGGATCGCAAGCCCTCAGCGCTCAGCCAAGGCATCTTGCAGGAACTTCAGCATTCGTGTGTACAACTCGACGTTCACCGCCTGCACCCCATAGCCGTGCCCCTCACCCTTGCCGATGAAGTACTCCTTCACCGGATTGCCTGCGGCCGCCAAGGCGTCAGCCATTCGTTTGGCTTGGGTAGGTGGCGTGCGGGTGTCCATTTCACCCACATACATGAACACGGGGATCTTGATGCGATCGGCCTGGAACAGGGGCGAGTACTGCCGGACCTTGGGGTCGTCGAAGTCTGGAACGCCCTGCACCTTGCGCCAGTACTCGACCGCCGCAGGCGAGAAGGCGTAGTCGGCTCGCTCGCGCTGAAACTTCAGATCGGTGACGGGCAGGCCTGCAATGGCACAGGCAAAGGGGTTGCTTGGCCGGGTGGCCGCTTGAAGGGCGGCGTAGCCTCCATAACTGGCGCCTGAAATGCACAGACGGCGGGGGTCGGCAAAGCCCTGCTCCACAGCCCAGGCCGCCGCGTCTTCATGGTCGTCCGACATCTGCTGACCATAGGTCCCAAAGCCAGCGTAGTAAATCTGCGAGCCCAGTTCAGGGGTGATGCGGAAGTTGGGCAACACCACGGCGTAGCCTCGGGAGGCCAGCACCTGCGCCTCGCGCACTCCGAACGATGGGCCGTACCGGCCGCCTTGCACCACATCCCGTGCAAATGGCCCGCCGTGTATGTGAACCACGGTGGGCAGCCGTTGGCCGGGGCGGTGGTCGCGCGGCAGCACCACATAAGACGGAATCTCCAGGCCATCACGGGTCTTCAGGCGAAAGGGCCGAACGCTGGCCAGGTGTCCTTCCAACCAGGGGCGAGAAGCCCCGATCTCTTCGATGTTCTGGCTCTGCCGGTCATAGAGGTACAGGCGGCCCGGCAAAGTGTCGGAGTAGCTGTTGATCAGCACGCGGCTGGATTGGCGGTTACCCGCCAACACATTGAAGCGGTTGGGCCAGGTGGCGTCAACAGAGGCCTGAATCTTGGCCATGGTGTCATCCAGCCACAGCACCTGGGGTCGGTCGGCATCGATGCGCAATGCCACGAGGGCGTTGCTCTGTGGGTCGAACACCAGGCTGTTGAGGGCAGTGCCTTGCGGTGAGGCACCCAGGTCGTACTGCGGATGCTGCGCCACCATCTCGACCATGCGCCGCTCGTTCGGGTCGTAGCGGTGGATGGCCATGTTCGCCCGCCCATCGTTGCTCGCCACATACAGGTGCTGGTCGTCGGTATCGAAGGCCAGGGGCACGAAGGCCGGTGGCATGGTTGCATCGAAACGGGCAATCACCTGCCACGGCGAGTCTGCATCACGGCGATAGTGCACGATGCGCTGGGTGCTGCGGCCTGCGCCACCCGCCACCGCCACCCGTGGGACCCCCTTGCTGTCCAACACCCAGCTGCCAATGCGGTCCGATGGACGCCCGGCGGTCAAAAGGCGATAGCGGCCGGTACTCAGGTTGATCCGGTAAAGGTCAAAGGAGTCGTCGTTGGCCACCACAGCGGAGACGATCAATTCGTCGCTTGAGCCGGGGACTGGGCGCAGCGCTTGCATCGCCAGGAAGCCGCCCGTTTCGTTCTTGAGCAGTTGGCTGGCCGTGCGTGCCAGCTGTCGCCCTTCGCTGCCGTCGCGCTTGATGACGAACAGTCCTCCCGCGCGCGGTGCGTCCTGTCCGGAAGGGGCGTTGAGTTGAACCGCGCTGTACAGGATGCGCTCGTTGCCCACCCAGCGCAGGCGGCCCAAGTCGATGTTGTCGTATCGGGTCAGCACCGACGCCTGGCGTGTGTCCAGGTCGATCACCACCAGGTTTAGCCGGTTGTTGATCGAAGAGAGCGTGGCCAAATACCGGCCATTGGGCGACAAGACCGCCTCTGAAAACTCTGCGCGCCGGAAGAAGTCTTCGAGCGGCACCAACCCCCTTGCTTGGCCTTCTACCTTGGCATCCGTCGGGGCATTCACCGGGGTGGACCCTTGCGCCGTGGCGTGCAGGGGTGCACTGGCCCATGCGGCTGTTGCCAGGGTGAGCAACGTTTTGGGCAACAGGCTGCGCATCCACGCGTGCATTGCAGACGGCGCGGGCTTGCATGGAACAGGGGAGGGCGTGAGGCGAATGAACATGGTCAAACGATGAGGATGGGGTCAAAAACGGGGCGAATCTGGCGATCCGGCGTAGGCGCGGCCGCTCCATGCACTGGTATCTCTGATCACGGCGCGCTGCTCAAGTTCCACGCCACGAGGCCCAGTGAACAGGTTAGGGGGCTCAGTTCAATTGCGCCCCGGTGCGGGTCAGCTGCTGCAAGCGCGTCTCGCAAGGCGCGGGCCTGTGCTTCGTCCAAGGCGCTGTCCTGCATCTGCTGCAGGCGCGCGGCTTCGGCACCATAGGCCTGAGCCTGCTCGGCAATCTGTTCGCAGGCCGCTGCTGCGCCCAGCTGTGGAACCTGTCGCAGAACGGCGGTCACACTCTGGAGCATGTCGACCAACACGGCGCTGGCACGGCCGCGCATCTCCATGTGCTGCTTGAGCCGGTCGACGGCTTGGTTGTACGCGTCGCGGACCTCAACACCGTGCATCATTCTCAAAGTGGGGTCGCTGGGGGCCGTGGCCATGGCCTGCGCCAGGTCCTTCGCCCGTTCGTGGAGGCTCACGTCGACCATGGCCAGTTGCAGATCATCGGCATGCTCTTGGCTGACACGGTCGATCACCGAGCCACGGGCGTGGACCACGGCGAAAATCGCCCCCTGTGGCTTTAACCATCGCGGCAGTGCCTGGGCGGCAGCCTGGGTGGGCAGGTACTCCAGGCCGAAGTTGCTGACCAGGGCGTCAGCGGGTCCTTCGGGGGGCGTGCTGGCCTCAAAACGGGTCTCGTCCAACACCCGCACGGCCGAGGGCAGCGAATGTCGCCAACCCATGCCCAACTGGGCTTGGTCGACGCACCACCAGCGCACGGGAGGCTCCAGTGTCCAGCCCAAGCTCATCATCAGGCGGGCCAGTACCGCCGGGCCACTGCCCACGTCGACGATGTCTGGGCAGGCGCGCAATCTCGGCAACCGCTGCTGCCACCAGCCTCGTAGGGCTTGGGCCACCGGGTCGTTTGCCTGTAGGTCGATGGAGCCCTTGAGGGTCTGTCCCCAATGTTGGGTCCAGGGTTGGGCCGAAGAGGGCGCTTCGGCACTTGGGCTTGTCATGGTGTTCTGGGGCATGCAACGGGTCAGGTAACCAAATCGCCGGGTGGCGACTCCAGATCGGTCAAGGTGGTGATCAAAGCCGTAAAGGCCTGCCGCTCCACCTCGTTGAGTTCCGGGTGCCAGGCGTCGGTCAGCAGTATCCCCCGCACTTGATCGCTGGGGTTTTCGGCGCCATGGAAGAAGGT
>JBJTHN010000068.1:0-11679 GCA_046094505.1 Betaproteobacteria bacterium | reverse complement strand
GCGGCCCAGCTCTGGCGCAGAGGGTGGAACGGGCTTTGCCGCATTCAGCACCGAGCAGCAGCAGGTGGTGCGCTCCATCCTGTCCAAGCTGGCCTCACAGATCGGTATCACGTTTGTTGAGTCCTCTGGCGCTCAGGCGCAGATGCGCTTTGGCATCAACCAGCAAAGCGACACGAGGGGCTACTCCTTTCTGCCCGACTTCTTCCGCAACGATCCCAAGGCCGGCGATGTGTGGCTGGACGTGGAGACGGCCACCCTGCTCAAGCCTGGTCAGGAGGGCTACTTCGTGCTGTTGCACGAGATTGGCCATGCCTTGGGACTGCAGCATCCTCTGGACCAAACCGACACCTCGGGTGCCACGGTCTTGCTGCCCCAGTTGTGGTCACTGGCCAATACCATCATGATCCAGCATCCCGACGCTTTGGTCACGGCTGGGTGGCCTTCTTGGTTTGGAGGGTTCGACATTTCAGCTTTGCGCTACCTGTACGGCAAGCGAATGTCGGCGGCTGGTGATGATCGCTACACCATGGCCCAGATCACGGACTCCAACGGGGTGTTGGCCATCGTGGACGATGGCGGCTCCGATTGGCTGGATGCTTCCGGGTCAACGGTTGCGGTTTCCATTGACTTGCGTGCGGGCAAATCCAGTTCCATCGGTGCGGGCACCGACGGCATGCCCTGGCGCGATAACGTAAGCTTGGCTTTCGGCACCGAGATCGAAAACGCCGTGGGCTCTCGAGGCGATGACCTGCTGATCGGAAACGACCTGGCCAATGTGCTCGTCAGCACCGGAGGCAATGACATCATCGATGGACTGGCTGGCCTGGATGCCGCAGTGCTCAAGGGCAAGCGCGGCGCATGGGCGGTGGACACGCCCTGGGCTGGAACCCGTTTCGCCGTTGCTGCGGATGGGTCCGGCGGTTCAGTTGAGATGCGCAACATCGAGCGCATTCGCTTTGACGACGCTGCCATCGCCTTCGACTTGGGCAAGGCAGATGCCGCCGGTCAGGCGTTGCTGCTCATCGGGGCCGTGATTGGCCGTGACGCCATGTTGTCCAAGCAGGCCTTGATGGGGCAGGTGATTGGCTTCATGGATCAGGGCTTTACCCTGCAGCAGTTGGCTGGCGCCGTCATGCGCCTCCCGATCTGGGGCGGCGTGCTCACCCCGACCGACAGCGCACAAGACATTGCCAGGCACCTGTTGCGGCAAACCTCAGGCAAAGAGCCCACGGCAGCTGAATTGACTGCTGCGGTCAATACCTTGAATACACAGGCTCAGGGCACCCTGTTGGCCAATCTGGCTGTCAGTGACGCCAACGTCACCCTCATCAACCTGGTAGGGCTTGCCAGCACGGGCTTTGAATACCCAACGGGCGGTTGAGGGCAGCTTAGCCGCGGGCCTCTTCCAGCGCCTTGCGCATCTTCCTCATCGCCGCCACTTCAATCTGGCGGATGCGCTCGGCGCTCACGCCGTATTCGGCGGCCAAGTCGTGCAGGGTCATGCCACCGCTGCTGTCGTCGTTGACCTTCAGCCAGCGCTCTTCCACGATGCGGCGGCTGCGCTCGTCCAGCACCGTCAGGGCGCGGATGATGCCGTCGCCCGAGAGTTCATCGCGGCTGCGGCTTTCCAACACGCGGGTGGGCTCGTGGGTGTCGTCGGCCAGGTAGGCGATGGGGGCCACCACCTCGTCGCTGTCGTCGGTCTGAGGCTCCAGGGGCACTTCGCCGCCTGACAGGCGCATCTCCATCTCCAGCACGTCTTCAGGCTTGACCTGCAGGTCGCGGGCAATGGCCTGCACCTGCGCGTCGCTCAGGGTGTTGCGGTAGGTGGCGCCGTCGCTTTCAGAAGCGTTCTGCTTGAGGCCCTGCTTCATGGAGCGCAGGTTGAAGAACAGCTTGCGCTGGGCCTTGGTGGTGGCCACCTTCACCAAGCGCCAGTTCTTCAGAATGTATTCGTGGATCTCGGCCTTGATCCAGTGCATGGCATAGCTCACCAAGCGCACACCCTGCTCGGGGTCGTAGCGCTTGACGGCCTTCATCAGGCCCACATTGCCTTCTTGGATCAGGTCGCCCTGGGGCAGGCCGTAGCCCAGGTACTGGCGCGACAAGCTCACCACCAGGCGCAGGTGCGACAGCACCAAACGGCCGGCGGCCTGCAGGTCACCTTCATCGCGCAGCTTGCGGGCAAGCGCCAGCTCTTCCTCCTGCGTCAGCAGGGGCAGGCGGTTCACAGCCGAGATGTAGGCATCCAAATTGCCCAGCGAGGGCACCATGGCCCAAGGGTCGCGCAAGGCCAGCGCGCGGGGGTTGCTCAGGGTCATCGACGAATCGGACACGGAGGTTCTCCTTTACGGAGTGATGTTAGCACTCTTTGAAATGGAGTGCTAACCAGCCGCCGCGGAGCCTGGGTGGCCCGTAAAGTGAGTGAACGCTATCGCGATATGGGCCTAAAAATAGACCCAAACACCCATCAGACGTTGAACAAGAAGTTCATCACATCGCCGTCTTTGACGATGTAGTCCTTCCCCTCGGCGCGCATCTTGCCCGCGTCCTTGGCCCCACCTTCGCCCTTGCAGGCGATGTAGTCATCAAAGGCAATGGTCTGGGCCCGGATGAAACCGCGCTCGAAATCGGTGTGGATCACCCCGGCGGCTTGCGGGGCGGTGGCGCCGATGGGCACCGTCCAGGCACGCACCTCCTTCACACCCGCGGTGAAGTAGGTTTGCAGGCCCAGCAGTTTGAAGCCGGCCCGGATCAGGCGGTTGAGGCCCGGCTCGTCCTGGCCCATCTCGGCCAGGAACAGGTTGCGGTCTTCGTCGCTCATGTCGGCCAGGTCGGCCTCGGTCTTGGCGCAAATCGCCACCACCGGCGCGTTTTGCTGGGCGGCGTAGTCCTTCAGGCGGTCCAGGAAGGGGTTGTTCTCAAAGCCGTCTTCGCTCACATTGCCCACAAACATGGCTGGCTTGGCGGTGATCAGGCACAGGGGCTTGAGCACGGCGCGCTCCTCCTTGCTGAAGTCGATGCTGCGCACCGGTCGGCCTTCGTTGAGCGTGGCCTCACACTTCTTGAGCACCTCCACCAGGCGCAAGGCTTCCTTGTCGCCCCCGGCCTTGGCCACCTTGGTGTAGCGCTGCAGGCCCTTTTCCACCGTGCCCAAGTCGGCCAGGCACAGTTCGGTTTGAATGACTTCGATGTCGGCGATGGGGTCCACCTTGCCGGCCACGTGGATCACGTTGGGGTCTTCAAAGCAGCGCACCACGTTGACGATGGCGTCGGTTTCGCGGATGTGCGAGAGAAACTGGTTGCCCAGGCCCTCGCCCTTGGACGCCCCGGCCACCAGGCCCGCGATGTCCACGAACTCCACGATGGCCGGCACGGTCTTTTCGGGCTTGACGATCTCGGCCAACTGGCCCAGCCGCGGGTCGGGCACCTCCACCACCCCCACATTGGGTTCGATGGTGCAAAAGGGGTAGTTCTCGGCCGCAATGCCGGCCTTGGTCAGGGCGTTGAAAAGGGTGGACTTGCCGACGTTGGGCAGGCCGACGATGCCGCACTGGAGGCGCATGGGAAATCCTGTTGTGTAGGGGGCTGCAGCGAACCCGCGATTCTAGGTGCGCCGCAGCTTCAGCCCCAGGGCCAAGGCGCTGCCGCCCAGGGCCAGCAGCACCCCCGCCACGGTCCAAGCGGTGGGCTCGAAGCCTTCCACCGCCGTGCTCACCACCAGGCGCTGCTCAGCGGCTCAGCGGCCGCTGCATCGGGGGCTTCGGGGCATCGCGGGTGAAGGGGGGGCCTTACACGCCCACCGCCGCGCGCACGGCGTCACCTGTGCGCAGCGTGCAGCCCACACCCTGGACCACCACCGCATTCATACCGAAGGCCACGGCGCCGCCCAGGCGCTCATGGCTGCGGTAGCCGCGCAGCACGTCACTGATGTGCGGCTGGCGCTCGGCCGTGGCGGGCTCCACATCGGGAATGGGGCAGCGCGGGCAGGGCTTGGTCAGCGCCAGCTCCACCGGGCCTTGTGCGGTGTCCACGAACAGTCGGCTCAGCTGGTCTTCACCATGGGGCGTGTCCACACCCGACAGCACGATGTTGGGCCGAAAGCGCTCCAGGCCCACGGGCGCATGGCCCTGGGCCTGCAGGCGGCGGTTGAATTCATCAAGGGAAGCTTGGCTCAACACCAGCAGGGGAAAGCCGTCGCTGAAGGCGTTGCGCGCCTGTACCCCCGCGCTGTAGCGGGCTTCGGACAAGCGTTGGGCCTCGCTGTCAAAGGCGGCCAGCCGCAGCCCCTTGACGCCCAGAAAATCTCGGCACCACTGCGCGGCCAGGTCGCCCATGTCGAAGGCGGGCATGGTGTCGTTCCACACCCGCACCTGCCGTTCACCCTCGGCGCCGTCGATTCGCAGGTGTAGGGGCAGCATGCCTGGGGCTCGCAGCACCAACTCGCTGTGCCGCAGCTCGGGTTTGATCTGCACCATGCGCGGCAGTTCGCGTTGGCTCACGAACTCCCCGTCGGCATCCACCACCATCCACTCGCGGTCGTATTGCAGGCCGGTTTCGCTGACAGTGGCCTGCTGCACCGCCAGGCTGGCGCCCGACTTCAGCGGGTGAAGGAACAAGCCGGCAATGGTCAGGGTGGGTTCAAGGCTCATGGGGCAGGCTCATTGGGCAGGCTCATGGGGCAGGGTAGAGACAAACGTGGTGACATTGTCCTGTGTTGGCCGCATGGCCGACCAAGGCAGCCGACAATAGCGGCATGGCAAGCATGGGAACGGATTCAAGCACGGGTGGCCTGCCGGGCGCGGGTGCAGCGCCGGCGGCCGCTCGGGTGGTGGTGCGTGGCAGTGGCCTGGTGGCCTGCGCAGCGGCCCTGTCCTTGGCGCGCTTGGGGCTGGCGGTGGAACTGCAGTGCGTGGCCGCGGCCGACAGCCCTGCGCCGCAAGCCCGCGCGGGCCAGAACCCAGCTGAGGCCAGCGCCGAGGCCGATGTGCGCACCTACGCCCTGAACGCGGCCTCGCGCGCCTTGCTGCAGCAGCTCAAGGTGTGGGACGCTTTGCCACCGCACGCCGTGTGCCCGGTGCTGGACATGCACATCCAGGGGGACGAAGGCGCGCAGTTGGACTTCAGCGCCTGGCAGCAAGGCGCGCAGGCCCTGGCCTGGATCGTCGATGCCGGGGCCTTGGAAGCGGTGATGCGCCAGGCCGTGCGCTACGCGCCACACATCGCGCTGCGCGCGGCGTCACCTGCGGGCCTGGACCCCATCGGTGCTGCGCCTGCGCAGCCTGCGCCCGAACTGCTCTTGCTGTGCGAAGGCAAGGATTCCCAGGCCCGAGCGGCCTTGGGGGTGCACTTTGACAAGCGCCCCTATGGCCACCATGCCCTGGCCACCCGCGTGGTGTGTGAGCACCCCCATGCGGGCATGGCCTGGCAGTGGTTCGCCCAGCCCGATGTGTTGGCCTTGCTGCCCTTTGACCAACCCAGCCCTGGGCAGGGCTACGGGGTGGTGTGGTCCATGCCGGCCGAGCAGGCCCAGGCCCTCTTGTCCGCCGATGCCGCCGCCTTCGAGCAGGCGCTGATGCAGGCCACGGGCGGTGCCTGCGGGCCCCTGCGCCTGGCGGGCCCACGCCACACCTGGCCGCTGGTGCTGGGCCGTGCCGACCGCGTTCACGGGCCAGGCTGGATGTTGTTGGGCGACTGCGCCCACGCCGTGCACCCCCTGGCCGGCCAAGGCCTGAACCTGGGCCTGGCCGACGTGGCCGCCCTGTCCCAGGTGATGGCTGAACGTGAGCCCTGGCGGCAGCTGGGCGATGAAAAGCTGTTGGCGCGCGCGGCCCGCGTGCGCGCTGCGCCCACCTTGGCCATGGCGGGCCTCACCGATGGCCTGTGGCACCTCTTCTCCAATCCCAACCCCTTGCTGCGCACCTTGCGCAACCGCGGCATGACCCTGCTCAATCAACTTCCCGCACTCAAGCGCGGGCTCACCCGGCGCGCCATGGGCCTGTGCCTGGCGGCCTGTGGCCCGCTGTCGGCCGCTGCCCTGGCCGCCGCCCTGGGTTTGGTGGGCCTGGCGGGCCCCACACCGGCGCATGCGCAGGTGCCGGGCAGCGCACCCGCAGCCCCGCAAGAAGCGGCCATCCGCAAGGCCTTGGCCGAGCGCATGCCCAGCCTGCCCAAGCCCGACGAGATTCAGCGCGCGCCCGTGCCGGGCCTGTGGGAACTGCGCTTTGGCACGGAGATCCTCTACACCGACGACAAGGGCGACTTCCTGATCTCCGGGCCCGTGATCGAAACCCGCAGCCGCAAAGACTTGACCGCCGAGCGCATCGACAAGCTCACGGCCATCCAATTCGCTGCCTTGCCCTTCAAGGACGCCATCGCCATCAAGCAGGGCACGGGTATGCGCCGCCTCGTGGTGTTCTCCGATCCGAACTGCGGCTTTTGCAAACGCTACGAGCGCGAGTTGCTCAACCTCAAAGACGTCACCCTCTACACCTTCCTCTATCCCATCCTGGGCAAAGACTCCCAAGACAAGTCCCGCAACATCTGGTGCGCGGCCGACCCGGCCAAGGCCTGGCGCGACTGGATGGTGGAGGGCCGCCTGCCGCCGGCGGCCCCTGCACGATGCGACGCTTCGGCGCTCGATCGCAACACCGCGCTGGGCAACAAGCACCGCGTGGAAAGCACGCCCACCAGCGTGCTGGAAGACGGCACCCGGCGCAGCGGCGCTTTCTCCGGGGCCGAAGTTGAACGCCTGCTCCAATCCTCCAAGCCTTCGAAGACATGAACACCGCTGCCTTGCCGCCCGCCCTTGTTCCGCTGGACCCGCCGCCCATGGCCTGGCGCTTGGGTTATGCGGGCCTGATTCCTTTTGTGTTCGGCGCCCTGCTGGTGTGGCTCGTCACCGGCGAGGCCCACCCCTATGTGGCCGCCGCGCTGTCGGCGTACGGCGCCGTCATCGTCTCCTTTTTGGGCGGCATCCACTGGGGCTTGGTGATGCGGCAGTGGCCCGAGGCCACCGCAGGTCAAGGCCCCGACGCACGGGCGGCTGACGCCGGTCTGGTGTGGGGCGTCTTGCCCTCACTCATGGCTTGGCTGGGCGTGTTGATGCCGCCCTACGCAGGCCTGTTCGTCTTGGGACTGGCGCTGATCGCTTGCTACCTGGTGGACCGGCGCCGTTATGCGGCCCTGGGCCTGCAGGCCTGGATGACGCTGCGGTTTCGCCTGACCGCCGTGGCCAGCCTGTGCTGCTTCCTGGGGGCCGCTGGATCATGAAGCACACGCCGCGCCCATCCAAGCGGCCCGTGCACTACCGCATCGACGCGTCTGCCACGCACGCCCACACCTACCGCGTCACGCTCACCATTGATGAACCCAGCCCCACGCAGGTGCTCAGCCTGCCGGTGTGGATTGCCGGCAGCTACATGGTGCGTGAGTTTGGGCGTCACCTCAGTGCCCTGAGCGCCACGCAGGGCCGCGCCGCGCGTGAGGTGCAACAGCTCGACAAAACCACCTGGCAAGTCGATTGCAGTGGCAGCGCCGCGCTGGTGCTGCAGTACGAGGTCTATGCCTACGACACCTCGGTGCGCACCGCCTTCCTGTCGGCCGACCGCGGCTTCTTCAACAACACCAGCCTGTGCCTGCGCGTGCATGGCCGCGAAAGCGGGGCTCACCACCTGAGCCTGGTGGGCTTGCCGCGTGGCTGGGATGTGGCCACGGCCATGACCGGCCGCAAGGCCAGCGGCCGGGGCCTGCATTACGAAGCGGCCGACTACGACGAACTGGTGGACCACCCCTTTGAACTCGGCCCCTTCTGGCGTGGCAGCTTCAAGGCCCAGGGTGTGGAGCATGAATTCGTGGTGGCCGGCGCCTGGCCGGGCTTTGACGGGCAGCGGCTGCTGCGCGATTCACAACGCATCTGCGAAGAACACATCCGCTTCTGGCACGGCGCGCGCGGCAAGCCGCCGTTTCAGAAGTATGTGTTCATGCTCCATGCGGTGGACGACAGCTACGGGGGCCTGGAACACCGCGCCAGCACCGCCTTGATTGCCGCACGCAAAGACCTGCCCCGGGTGGGTGAGGGCGGTCTGGGTGACGGCTACCTCACGCTCTTGGGCTTGATCAGCCACGAATACTTCCACACCTGGAACGTCAAGCGGCTCAAGCCGGCCGAGCTGTGCCGCATCGACCACACGAAGGAGAACTACACCGAGATCTTGTGGTTCTTCGAGGGCTTCACGTCCTACTTCGACGACCTGGCCCTGGTGCGTTGTGGCCTGATCGACGGCGCGCGCTATGCCAAGCTGCTGGCCAAGGCGGCCACGGCGGTGCAGTCCATGCCGGGGCGCCGGGTGCAAAGCGTGGCGCAGGCCAGCTTTGATGCCTGGAACAAGTACTACCGGCAAGACGAGAACACGCCCAACTCCACCATCAGCTACTACACCAAGGGCTCTCAAGTGGCCCTGTGCCTGGACCTCACGTTGCGCCGTGAAGGCCGCGGCAGCCTGGACGCCGTGATGCGGCACCTGTGGGCCCTGGGCGCTGAGCGCGGGTCTCCTGTGGTGGCCGCTGCGGGCGCGCGTGGCCCGCGTGCGGCGCTGCGCGACCCCGGCAACATCGGCATCACCGAAGCCGACATTGCACAGGCCCTCAAGGCCGTGGGTGGGCGTTCCTATGCGGCCGAACTCAAGGCCTGGGTGCATGGCAAGGGCGAACTGCCGGTGGCCGAGTTGCTGCCCACCATGGGCCTGGCCCAAAGCCGCGAGGCCGAGCGCCTGTCAGCCGCTTGGGGCCTGCGCCTGAGCGAAGGCCCGGTCACCGGCTGCGTGGTGCGCCAGGTGTTGCGCGGCAGTGCGGCCGAAGCCGCCGGCCTGTGCGCGGGTGATGAGATCTTGGCGGTGCAGGGCTGGCGCGTGCGCCGGCTGGACGATGCGGCGCAGTGGTTGGCTGCGCAGCAGCCCGAAGAACGCGCCAACAAGGGCAGCAGCAAGGGCGCACGGCCGCGTGCCGCCGCGCCTGCAGCGGTGGTGTTGCTCGTGAACCGCGACCAGCGCATCCTCTCGCTGACCTTGCAGCCCGACCCCCAGGCCACGCGTTTGCCCACCCTGCAGTGGACGGTGGACGCCGCTGGCGCGAAGCCGGGCCCTGGCCGTGAAGCCCACGCGGCCAACGCCAGCGCTGCGGCTGTGGCCGAACGCCGCCGCGCCTGGTGGAGCGCCAGCGTCTGATGGGCCCCAGGGTGGCCAGCCCGAGCCGGCGCTGGGGGGCCGTGGCGGTGGTGGGCTTGGCCCTGGCGTTGCATGCCTGGGTGGGCCACCAGTTCGCGCTGACCATGGCCGCTTGGCACGATCAAGGCCCGGCCATGGCCCCGGTGGAGGTGGTGGTGCAAGGTGCACTCAAGCCGGTTGAGCCGGTGCGCAAGCGCCGCGTGGCGCCGCCCCCGGGGGAGGTGGCGCCCGAGGGGCCTCTAGAGGGCAGCAGCCTGGCCTCAGCAGCCCCGCCCAGCGCCACACCCGAGCCCGCTCCAGCGGCCGGGCCCTCTGAGCCTGTGTCACAGCCTGTGCCCCAGCCGCTGGCCCAAGCCACCGTGGCCCATGCGGAATCACCGCCCAAGCCAGCACCGGCCGCGCAGGTCGACCCCTGGCCGCCATCCACCCGCATCCGCTACAGCCTCAAGGGCTTCTTTCGTGGGGAGTTCAATGGGTCGGCACAGGTCTTGTGGTTGCGTGAAGGCGACCGTTACCGCGTGGAGATGGAGGTCCTGATTGGCCCGCGCGCCGCGCCCTTGGTGTTGCGCAAGGTCTACAGCGAGGGCCGCTTGGGGCCGGACGGTTTGACGCCTCAGCGGTACGAGGAAGACACCCGCGTGCTGTTCTCCCGCGCGCGGCGCTCCACCATGGTCTTCGAACCCGGTGAAGGCGGCAAGCCCGGCTCGGTGCTGCTGCCCGATGGCACCCGCCGCCCCGCCGCCCCGGGCACGCAGGATTCGGCCAGCCAGTTTGTGCAGCTGGCCTGGCTGTTTGGCACCAACCCCACGCCCATTCAGGCGGGTGACAAGGTCAGCTTCCCCCTGGCGCTGGTGCGCCGCTCCGACCTGTGGAGCTACGTGGTGGGCGAGCCCGTCACCGTGGACACGCCTGCGGGCCCCGTGCAAACCATTCACGCCAAGCCCCAGCGAGAACTCGACCCCTGGCGCAGTGACCTGCTTGCCGAGGTGTGGTTCGCCCCCGCGTTGCAGTACCTGCCGGTGCGCATGCAGGTGATGGTGGACGCCGATTCCTATGCCTTGATGGTGATGGACGGCCTGCCCGAGCTGGTCAAACAGCCCCTGCTTCAAGGCCCGCGCCCACCGATAGACTTGGGGGCCCGTAACCCTGCCAACCATTCACCCCCGGCTCCGCCGTCCAACCCATGAGCTACGAGACCATCCTCATCGACATCCGCGGCACGTCTGACCTCAAGACCGGTGTGATCACCCTGAACCGGCCCAAGGCCATGAACGCGCTCAACGACCAACTCATGGACGAGTTGGGCTGCGCCCTCATGGGCTTTGAGCGCGACGACACCATTGGCTGCATCATCCTCACCGGCAGCGAGAAGGCCTTTGCTGCCGGCGCCGACATTGCCGCCATGAAGGACTACGACTTTCAGAAGGTCTACGGCAGCAACTACATCAGCCGCAACTGGGAAACCATCCGCAGCGTGCGCAAGCCGGTCATTGCGGTGGTGCAGGGCGTGGCCCTGGGCGGCGGTTGTGAACTGGCCATGATGTGCGACATGATCTTCGCCGCCGACAACGCCAAGTTCGGCCAGCCCGAAATCACCATCGGCGTGATCGCCGGCGCCGGCGGCACCCAGCGCCTGCCCCGCACCGTGGGCAAGGCCAAGGCCATGGACATGCTGCTCACCAACCGGTGGATGGACGCTGCCGAAGCCGAGCGCTGCGGCCTGGTCTCGCGCGTGCTGCCGGCCGATCAGGTGATGAACGAAGCCCTGGCCGCCGCCGACAAGATCTGCAGCTTCGGCCGCCTGGCCGTCATGGCCACCAAGGAAGCCGTCAACGCCACCTTCGAGTCCTCACTCTCAGAAGGCCTGCACATCGAGCGGCGCCTCTTCCACGCCATGTTCGGCACCGCCGATCAGCGAGAAGGCATGGATGCCTTCGTCAACAAGCGCAAGCCGACCTTTAACCGCTAAAAAATGGGAGAAATGGGGTCAGAGTCATTTTTGGGCTGGATCAACCGTGCTGAAGTATCGGCAGGTTGAGCCCAAAAATGACTCCGACCCCATTTCTTATTCGCGCCGAAGCGCCGGAAACAACACCACATCACGGATAGAGGGCGAGTCGGTCAGCAGCATCACCAAACGGTCGATGCCGATGCCGCAGCCGCCGGTGGGGGGCATGCCGTATTCGAGTGAGCGCAGGAAGTCGTGGTCGAAGTACATCGCCTCTTCGTCGCCGGCTTCTTTGTTGGCCACCTGCGCATGAAAGCGCGCGGCCTGGTCTTCGGCGTCGTTGAGCTCTGAGAAGCCGTTGGCGATTTCGCGCCCGGTCATGTAGAGCTCAAAGCGCTCGGTGCGGGTGGGGTCGGCGTCTGCGGCGCGGGCCAAGGGGCTCACCTCCACCGGGTGGTCCACGATGAAGGTGGGCTCCCACAGGTGCTGCTCCACCAGTTCTTCGAA
>JBJTHN010000067.1:0-7783 GCA_046094505.1 Betaproteobacteria bacterium | reverse complement strand
GCGGGGTTCACTGGAGATCCCGCTGGAATCACCTCCAACATTGCCAATGTTGCTGGCACTCAGAACCTTTACCTGCTCAAGGGAAAAGTCGACAGCAACACGGTTCCCACCACCTTCACGGTGGATTCGAGCGGCTCCTCGCTGCTCATGGTTTACGACAAGGACGGCACCTCAGGAAGCGGGATCGCCCTGGGCGCCGTCCTATTTGTGGGGATCGCCGCCAATGCGATCACGGGTGCAACCGGTGGTACCGGTGGTACCGGTGGCACGGGTGTAACCGGCGTGGTTGGCGGTTAACTCCGAGCGTCACAAGGGGGCCCGCCGGTACCATTCACGGGGGCCTTTGTGGCCCCCTTAGCCTTGTGCTCGGCATCTTTTGCGCACAGCTCCCGGGCGGCGTTGGCGGGGCAGAAGCCGTGGTGGTCTCGATGCCGCGCTCCGCTGAGGGGTCAAGCCACGCGCAAACGGCTGTTGCGCGGCACACCCGCCAACAAGAACTCCATCTGGTCGGCCAGGATCCGGCGCCCACGCAGGATCATGTCTTCGTGCAGACTGGGCACGTAGGGCACATATCGGGGGTGCATCCCAGACTCTTCCGGCAGCCGGCTGCCTTTGCGGCCGTTGCAGGTGCGGCAGGCCGTGATGCAGTTCATCCATGTGTCGTGCCCTCCGCGCGAGGTGGGCACGATGTGCTCGCGGGTGAGGTCGTCTAGATGAAAGTGCCCGCCGCAGTAGGCGCACAGTTGCCGGTCGCGCGCGAAGAGCTTGGGGTTGCTCAAGGTGGGTATCTGGCGCCAGGCCCGCGCGGGTACGGCCCCTCGTACCGCCACGATGGGGTGCAGCTCGATTCGGCTTTGCAGGCCGGACGCCCTTTGCACACCGCCGCGCAGCATGCGAAATGGCTCGCCAAGCGTCCAGGCCACCGCATCGGTGGCGTACAGCACGGCCGCCTCACGCGCGGTCATCCAAGCCTGCGGACGGCCCGAGCAATCCAACTGGAGAACATCCATCGTTCCACCCCTTGGACCTCGAGGGTAGCCCAGCCGGGCTTGCGCCTCAAGCGTTCAAACCCACCCGTTTTGCACCTGTGGTTTTCCCATCGATTTGTCACACGCCGTCAGGCAAGATCAGACAAAATAGCACGACCGTTCGATAAATCCAGGCCCCATGAACACCCGCGATTCCGCCATCCACGCCAAGACGCCGCGCAGCGACCAGGCGGAGCGCCCGGTGCAGCACAAAGGGCAGCAGACCCGCAGCGCCATCCTGGAGGCCGCTCTGGGCTTGGCTTCCCATGTGGGGCTCGAAGGGCTGTCCATCGGGGCACTGGCGGAAATGACCGGCATGAGCAAGTCCGGCGTCTTCGCCCACTTTGGCTCGCGCGAGGAACTGCAGATCTCCGTGATCCGCGAGTACCACCACAAGTTCGAAGAAGAGGTCTTCTACCCCTCCATCCAGGATCCACGGGGGCTGCCTCGCCTGCAAGCGCTGTTCGAGCGTTGGGTCAAGCGGGTGTCGGTGGAGTTGGACTCGGGCTGCATCTACATCAGCGGCGCCGTGGAGTTCGACGACCGGCCGGGGCCGGTGCGAGATGCCTTGGCCGACATGGTTCTGGCCTGGCACCAGGCGCTGCAGCGCTCCATACGGCTGGCCATTGAGGTGGGGCATCTGGCGCCCGACACCGATGCGGGGCAGATCCTCTTTGAAGTGCACGGCTTGATCTTGGCCTTGCACCACGACGCGCGCTTCTTGCGCCATCCGGGTGCACTGGAGCGGGCGCAGCAGGGCTTCGTGCGCATCCTGTCGCCATGCTTGACCGATGAAGGGCGGCGGCTCTCACGCCAGCGTGGCTGGGCCGTGCACCGATGACGCAAAGAGTGGTGCCGCCGGGGCCGGACCCCGGTCGCCCCTCGATTGAATCGCATGTAAACAGGAGCAACTGAAATGGCCTCGTATACCCCCCCGCTGCGCGACATGCAGTTCGTGATGCACGAAGTGCTGGATGTCGTATCGGCCCTGAAGGAACTGCCACCCCATGCCGACATGGACGCCGACACCATCAATGCGGTGCTGGAGGAAGGTGGCAAGTTTGCGGCGGAGGTGCTGCAGCCCTTGAATGCGGTGGGCGACCGAGAGGGCTGCAAGCTTGACCGCAGCACCCATGAAGTCACGCCGCCCACGGGTTTCAAGGCGGCCTATGCCCAGTATGTGCAGGGGGGCTGGCCCGCTCTGAGCTGCGACCCCGCCTATGGCGGGCAGGGCCTGCCGCACACCGTCAACCAGTGCTTCTACGAGATGCTCAACAGCGCCAACCAAGCCTGGACCATGTACCCCGGCCTTACCCATGGGGCCTACGAGTGCTTGCATGCGCACGGCACGGCCGAGCAGAAGGCGATGTACCTGCCCAAGCTCACCAGCGGCGAGTGGACCGGCACGATGTGCCTGACCGAGCCGCATTGCGGCACCGACCTGGGCCTTCTGCGCACCAAGGCCGAGCCGCAGGCCGACGGCACCTACCGCATCACCGGCGGCAAGATCTTCATCTCCAGCGGCGAACACGACCTGGCCTCCAACATCATCCATTTGGTGCTGGCCCGCCTGCCCGATGCGCCCCCGGGCAGCAAGGGCATCAGCCTGTTCGTGGTGCCCAAGTTTTTGGTGAATGCCGACGGCAGTTTGGGTGCGCGCAACGGCATCTTCTGCTCGGGCCTGGAGCACAAGATGGGCATCCACGGCAATGCCACTTGCCAAATCACCTTGGATGGCGCCGTGGGGTCCTTGGTGGGCCAGCCCCACAAAGGCTTGGCCGCCATGTTCGTGATGATGAACGCGGCACGGCTGGGGGTGGGCATGCAGTCCTTGGGCCTGACCGAAGTGGCCTACCAAAACGCGGTGGCCTATGCGAAGGACCGGCGCCAGATGCGCTCACTCACCGGGCCCAAGCAGCCTGATCAGCCGGCCGACACCATCATCGTGCACCCCGATGTGCGCCGCATGCTGCTGACCGCGCGTGCCTATGCTGAGGGCGCGCGTGCCCTGTGCGTGCACACCGCCTTGCGCATCGACCAGGAACTGCACCACCCCGACGAAGACGTTCGAAAGGAGGCGGCAGATGAAGTCGCCCTGCTGACCCCGATCGTGAAGGCCTTCATCACCGACAACGGCTGGAAGGCCACGTCAGAGTGCCTGCAGGTGTTTGGGGGCCACGGCTACATCGCCGAGTGGGGCATGGAGCAGCATGTGCGCGATGCCCGCATCAACATGATCTACGAGGGCACCAACACCATCCAGTCGCTGGACCTCTTGGGCCGCAAGGTGCTGGGCGACAACGGCAAGAAGCTCAAGGCCTTCGGTCGCCAAATTGCCGCTTTCGTGGAAGAAGAGGGTGTGCACGAGGAGATGCAGGAGTTCATCAACCCGCTGGCCGACCTGGGCGAGAAGGTGACCAAGCTCACCACCGAGTTGGGCATGAAGGGCTTTGGCAACGCCGACGAGGTGGGTGCTGCTGCGGTGGACTACCTGCGGGTGTGTGGACACCTGGTGTTTGCCTTTCTGTTTGCCCGAATGGCCCGCGTGGCGCTGAACAAGCAGAGCAGCGGTGACCCGTTCTACACCGCCAAGCTGGCCACCGCGCGCTTCTATTTCGCCAAGCTGTTGCCCGAAACGGCGATGCTGATCCGCTCGGCCCGCTCCGGTGTGAAGCCGCTGATGGAAATGGACGAGTCCTTGTTTTGAAAACCCAAACGTCAGGAGAAACCAGATGTACGCATGGAAGAACGTGATGCTGACCGTAGCACTGAGCGGTTTGGTCGCTGCGCTACCGGGCACGGCCGCTGCGCAGAACACGCCCGTGGGCCTGTGGAAGTCCATCGATGATGAAACCAAGACGGAGAAGTCGCTGGTTCGCATCACCGAGGCCGGAGGCACCTTGACCGGCAAGATCGAAAAGCTGATGGACCCCACCAAGCAAGACGCCAAGTGCGACAAGTGCAGCGATGCCCGCAAGGACCAACCGGTGCTGGGTATGACCATCATCACCGGTGTGCGCGCGGGCAGTGACAACACGCTTTGGGAAGGTGGCGAAATCCTGGACCCCAACAACGGCAAGGCCTACAAGGTGAGGATCAAGCCCATCGACGGCGGCAAGAAGCTGGAGGTGCGCGGCTACATCGGCGCGCCCATGCTGGGCCGCACCCAAACCTGGATCCGCGTCGAGTAGGACATCCGGGACATCCAAAGCGACTGGGTTGGCGTGGGCGGTGAAGGCAAGCCGATCCTCTGGAGGGACTTTTCATGAATCGATTCAATGTGCGCAAGGTGGCCGTTCTGGGCGCCGGCGTGATGGGCGCGCAGATTGCGGCCCACCTGGTGAACGTGCGGGTGCCGGTGGTCTTGTTTGACCTGCCCAGCACCGGCGGCGCGGCGCCCGCCAAGAGTGCCGTTGCCCAAAAGGCCATCGACAACCTCAAGAAGATCAAGCCCGCTCCCCTGGGCTTGGCCTCGGAGGCCGCGCGCATCCAGGCGGCCAACTATGAGGACGACTTGGCCCTATTGGCCGAGTGCGACCTCATCATCGAGGCCATCGCCGAGCGCATGGACTGGAAGCGGGACCTGTATTCGAAGATCGCACCGCACGTGGCGCCGCAGGCCATCTTGGCCTCCAACACCTCGGGCCTGTCGATCACTGAGCTGTCTCAGGCGCTGCCCGATGCGCTGCGCAGCCGTTTCTGCGGCATCCACTTCTTCAACCCGCCGCGCTACATGGCCCTGGTGGAGTTGATCGCCACGCCATCGACCGACCCGCTGATCCTGGACCAGCTCGAAACCTTTGCCACCAGCACCCTGGGCAAGGGTGTGGTGCGGGCCAAGGACACGCCCAACTTCATTGCCAACCGCGTGGGCATTGCCGGTTTGTTGGCCACCATGACCGAAGCGCAGAAGTTCGGCCTGCCCTTTGATGTGGTGGACGACCTCACGGGCAAGAAGATGGGTCGCGCGTCTTCTGGCACCTTCCGCACGGCCGATGTGGTGGGTCTGGACACCATGGCCCATGTGATCAACACCCTGCAAACCACGCTGTCGCTGCAGACCGATCCGTTCTACGGCAACTTCGGCACGCCTGAGGTGCTGCAAGGCCTGGTCAAGGCCGGGGCACTGGGCCAAAAGACCAAGGCCGGTTTCTACAAGAAGGAGGGCAAGACCATCCTGCGCCTGGACCCGGCCACGCAGCAGTATGTGCCGTCCACCGGCAAGGCCGACCCCCTGGTTGAACGCATCCTGAAGAAGCCGCCTGCTGAGCGCTTGAAGCTGTTGCGCGAGAGCAGCAACCCGCAGGCCCAGTTCGTGTGGGCCATCTTGCGCGATGGTTTCCACTACGCCGCGGTTCACCTGCAGACCATTGCCGAAACCGCACGCGATGTGGACTTCGCCCTGCGCTGGGGCTTTGGCATGAAGCAAGGCCCCTTTGAGCTGTGGCAAGAAGCCGGTTGGCTGCAGGTGGCGCTGTGGATCCAAGACGACATCCAAGCCGGCAAGGCCCTGTGCGCCGCGCCGCTGCCGGCCTGGGTGTTTGAAGGCCCGGTTGCGCAAGCCGGTGGCGTGCACACGGCCGACGGCTCCTACAGCCCGGCATCTGGCCGATTCGTGGGCACGAGCAGCCTGCCGGTGTATGCGCGAGAGCTGTTCCGCGAAGCCGTCAAGGGCTCGCCCGGCCCCGACCCCTTGAAGAGCGGCACCGAGTTGTTCCGCAACGAAGAACTGCGAGCTTGGACCTTGGATGGCGACATCGTGATCGCCAGCATCAGCGCCAAGCTGCACCTGATCAGCCCAGCGGTGACCGAGGGCCTGCACCAGGCAGTGAACATCGCCGAGGCCTCGCACAAGGCCCTGGTGATCTGGTCACCCGACGAGGTGTTCTCCGCTGGGGCGAACCTGGAGTCCATGATGCCGGTATACATGAAGGCCGGCTCCAAGGGCATTGCGCCAGAAGAGAAGAAACTGCAGGACCTGATGCTGCGCATCCGCTATGCGCAGGTGCCGGTGGTGGCTGCGGTGCGCGGGCTGGCCCTGGGCGGCGGCTGCGAGTTGGCGGTGCACTGTGCCCGCCGGGTGGCCCACATGGAAAGCTATGTCGGCCTGGTGGAGGTGGGCGTGGGCCTTCTGCCCGGCGCTGGCGGCTTGACCTACATCGCACGGCGGGCCGCCGAGATGGCCTCGGCGGCGCACTCGGGTGCTGACGTCTTCGCCTTCCTCAAGGAAGGCTTCACCGCGGCGGCCATGGCCAAGGTGGGCACCTCGGCGCTGGAGTCCCGTGACCTGGGCTACCTGTTGGATGCCGATGTGATCGTGGCCCACAAGGACGAGTTGCTGCACGTGGCCCTGCAGCAGGCGCGTGCCATGGCCGAAAGCGGCTACCGCGCACCGGCCAAGGCGCTGTTCCCGGTGGTGGGCCGCAACGGCATTGCCACCATCCAAGGCCAGCTGGCCAATATGCGCGATGGGGGCTTCATCAGCGCGCACGACTTTCACATTGCCCAGCTGATTGCCGAGGTGGTGTGTGGAGGCGACGTAGACGCTGGATCCCTGGTGAGCGAGGAGTACCTGATGGGCCTGGAGCGCGAACGCTTCTGCGGCTTGCTCGACCACCCCAAGACACAGGAACGCATCATGGGAATGCTCTCCACCGGCAAACCCGTCCGCAATTGATCAGGGAGATCAACATGTCCAAACAAATGACAGACGCCTATATCGTGGCGGCCACGCGAACCCCGATCGGCAAGAGCGGACGCGGGTACTACAAGAACACACGACCCGATGACCTGTTGGTGGCCGCCCTGCGCGGTGCGCTGGCCCAGGTGCCCACCCTGGACCCCAAGGCCATCGAAGACGCCATCATCGGCTGCGCCATGCCCGAAGGCGAGCAAGGCCTGAATGTGGCGCGCATTGCGGCCTTGCTGGCGGGCTTGCCCCAGTCGGTGGGCGGGGTCACGGTGAACCGCTTCTGTGCATCAGGCCTGACCGCCCTGCAGATGGCCGCCGACCGTATCCGCGTGGGCGAGGCCGATGTGTTGATCGCCGGGGGTTGCGAGAGCATGAGCATGGTGCCCATGACCGGCAACAAGCCGTCGTTCAACCCAGCCGTGTTCGACCGGGACGAGAACATTGGCATCGCCTACGGCATGGGCATGACCGCCGAAAAAGTGGCGCAGCAATGGAAGGTGACGCGCGAAGACCAGGATGCCTTTGCACTGGCTTCCCACCAGAAGGCCTTGGCGGCGATTGCGGCCGGTGAGTTTGCCGACGAGACCACCTCCGTCGAGGTGGTGGACCGTTCGCCCGACCTGCTCGGTGGGGGCGTGAGCGAGAAGCGCCGCACCGTCAGCGTGGACGAAGGCCCGCGTGCCGACACCTCCTTGGAAGGCCTTGCCAAACTCAGGCCGGTGTTCGCCGCCAAGGGTTCGGTGACAGCTGGCAACAGTTCGCAAACCAGCGACGGTGCAGGCGCGCTGATCGTGGCCAGCGAGGCGGCCTGCAAGCGCTTCAACCTGCAACCCCTGGCCCGCTTTGTGAGCTTTGCCTCGCGCGGTGTGCCGCCCGAGATCATGGGCATCGGCCCCATTGAGGCCATTCCCGCTGCGCTGCGCTACGCTGGTTTGAAGCAAGACGATTTGGGCTGGATCGAGCTCAACGAGGCTTTCGCGGCGCAGGCCCTGGCCGTGCTCAACACCCTGAACATCGACCGCAGCAAGGTCAATCCCATGGGCGGGGCCATCGCCTTGGGCCA
>JBJTHN010000066.1:0-10922 GCA_046094505.1 Betaproteobacteria bacterium | reverse complement strand
AAGCGCGCCGCTTCTATAGAGGCCTCTTGGGTTGCAGTGAAGGCCGCAGTTCCCCCGAGTGGATTGACTTCAACTTCTACGGCCACCAGATCGTGGCGCACCTGTCGCCCCAGTCCTGCGGCGATGCCGCACTCAACGCGGTGGACGGGCATGGTGTGCCGGTGCGGCACTTCGGTGCGGTGCTGCCGATGGCCGATTGGCAGGCCCTGGCCGAGCGCCTGCGCGCCGCCGGCACCCGCTTCGTGATCGAACCCTACATCCGCTTCAAGGGCGAAGTGGGCGAACAGGCCACGATGTTCTTCCTGGACCCGTCTGGCAACGCCATCGAGTTCAAGGCCTTTGCCGACATCGGCCAGTTGTTTGCCCGTTAAGCCCGTGGTTGCGCCGGTGTCCCAGTCCTCATCCGTTTTCTCCAGCGCCAGCACGCCCCCGCTGAGCATCCAACTGCACTACGCGCTGGGGGCCGACAGCTCACGGCAAACCGGTGCTGAGCTCAGCAATGCACTGTTCGATTTGCTGCACGCCTTGGAAAGCGCCGGCTCGATCAAGGCAGCCGCCGCTGCGCTGGGGCAGTCCTACCGCCACGTGTGGGGCAGCCTGCGCCAGTGGGAGTCGGTGCTCGGGCAGGAACTCATCCTGTGGCACAAGGGGCGCCGCGCCACGCTCACCGACTACTCCCAGCGCCTGATCTACGCCGAACGCCAGGCCCGGGTGCGCATGACCCCGCACCTGGAAGCCTTGCGGGCCGAGCTCGGGCAGGTCTTGCGCGAGGCCGCCAACAGCCAATTGCACTTCCTGAATGTGGCCGCCAGCCACGACCTGGGAATGGGCCGCTTGCAGGAGCTGGCCACCGGGCAAGGCCTGCTGCACATGAAGCTGCGCTTCACCGGCAGCGAGCAGGCGCTTCGCGACCTCAACGAAGGCGTGTGTGAAGTGGCGGGCTTTCATGTGCCGCGCCTGAGCCAGGCCTCCGAAGTGTTCAAGGCTGCGCTGGGGCCACACTTGCGCCCAGGCGAACACAAGCTCATCAGCTCACACCGCCGCGTCTTGGGCTGGATGACACGCCGAGAGGCCACGCCGCCCAAAGGGGCGGGTACAGCGGCAGCGGCAGCCGCCGGTGCAGAAACAGCGGTGGGGGCCAGCGCCGGCGGTGCGGGTGGTTGGGCGCGGCTGCGCCTGCCCGGCACGCGCTTGGTGAACCGCCAGCCCGGCTCGGGCACACGGCTGCTGCTGGACCACTTGCTGCAAGAACAGGGAATTGCAGCCGAACGGCTTGACGGCTACCACAGCCGCATCGAACACACCCATGTGGCCGTGGCCGCCATGGTGGCCGGTGGAACGGCCGACATCGGCTTGGGGATGCAAGCTGTGGCCGCGGACTTCGGCCTGAACTTCGAGCCCTTGGTTGAAGAAGACTACTACCTGGTGTGCCTGAAGGAGCGGTTGGATACCGAGCCCGTGCTTCGCTTGCGCCACCTCTTGGCACAGCCTTCATGGAGCCAGGCGCTGCAGGGCTTGCCCGGTTGCGCGGCCGAGCGGCCGGGCGAGGTCTTGTCGCTCGTGCAGGCCCTGCCGTGGTGGCCCTTCAAGCGCCAGCGCGTTCGCGCGGGGTAACGAAGAACAGGGCTACGGCCACGCCCACGAACAGCCCGGCCAGCACCGCCGAGACGGTGTGTGCGTCCTGCATCACCCGGGCCCACATCGTGGCGGCCGTGATGGGCAGCAGCAGCCAGGCCCAACGCCAACCGTAGCGCCGGCACACAAACCAAGCGGCCGCCGAGGCCAAGGAGCTGTGGCCCGAGGGCACGTTGTGGCGGCTGTCCAGGTCTTGTGGGCGCTGACCCAGGCGGGTCCCGGCCACCACCCAATCGTTGAGCAAGCGCTTGGGGACGTGGGTGGCCACGGTTCCCACCACCGTCACCACCGTCAACTGCGCCATGCCCACCAGGTCGCGGTTGATCACGGGCAAGGCGATGGCCACCACCGAGTTGACGTGGCGCAAGGCGTGCTCCACCAACATGACCGCCGGGCGCTCATCGCCCCCACGCGACTCGGCGTAGTGGACCTCGTGGTCGCTCGGAAAAAAGGCACAGGCCACGGCCAGTGCCGCCGCTAGCCAGGCCAGCAACTGCCACACGCGTGGCAGACGGCTCGGAGTACCCAAGCAATCCCGGACCGATTCGCGAAAGCGTGACCAGCGGCTAGCGGGGTTCATGTTGGAACACATCCTGCTCGGCCCGGTAAGCCCCGCTGCGCAGGCCCAGCGCGCCCATGACGGTGTGAAAGACGTGGTCATGGCTGAAGCGGCCCTCGCGCCGGCGCGCCAGTGGGGCCAAGTTGGCGGGGCCTGCCGATGGCGCGGGGGCTGGTGCCGCGTTTGACGGGGCCGGTGGCGCCGCTGCGCCACGGGCGGGCGGCGTGGACCGCCAGATCAGGAAGGGAATGTCCATCTGCACATCCGGTGCCAATGCGGCCGGCGTGCCATGCAGGTACAGGCCTCCTTCGCCCAAGGACTCGCCATGGTCAGACACATACACCAGGGTGCTGTCCCACCCTTGCAGCCGTCCCAGACGGTTTGTGATCTCGGCCAGCAAGGCGTCGGTGTGCACGATTGAGTTGTCGTAGGCGTTGACCAAGGTGCCGCTGGGGCAGCTGCCCAGGTTGACCGACTTGCATACCGGGGTGAAGGTTTCAGAGCCGGGTGGAACCTTCTCGTGATAGGCCGGGCCATGGCTGCCGGCCTGGTGCAGCACGATGAGCACCCGCGAGCGGTCTGAAGCGGCGATGCGCTGCTCCAAGCCCAACAACAGCGCGGCATCAAACGCACCATCGCGCGGCTGGGCGCACCAGAAGCGGTCCCGCTCGCTCAGGGATTGGGCAGGCTGTTCACAGCGCGCCAGCAACTCGCCCTTTTGCAGGCGGCTGGTGACCGTCATGCGCGGCTCGCCAAAGTTGTTGCTGCGCCACTCCACGTCTACCCCGTGGCGGTGCAGGTAGGCCGGCAGGGTCTCCTCAGGCGGATGCTCGTCCACCTTGGCGCCGTGGGGCGAGAGCATGCAGGCCAGTGCAGCGGTGGTGTAGCTCGCACAGGCGCGCGCTTGCAGCACCTCAATGGGCAGAAGGCTAAGCTGCGGGTTGGTGGGGCGCGCATAGCCATACAAGGAAAAGTTCGCCGCGCGGGCCGATTCGCCGATCACCAGCACCACCACGCGCTTGCGCGTGTCCGCTGCCGTATCCGGATTCAGATCCGGCAACAAGGCCAAGGGCCGGTTGGCGGCCCGCTCGCGCTGCACAAAGCGCACGCTGTTGACGACGTATGACCAGGGTGGCGTCATCGATCCGATGCGGCTCATGTGACGGTCCAGCCACAACCACGAGCTGGCATTGATGTACAGCCAGGCGGCGGCCAGGGCCACACCCAAGACCCAGTGCCCGATGCGCACCCAAGGCCGGTGTGGCGCCCACTCCACGCGCCACACCCACCAAGCAGGCAGGGCCGACAGCACGCCCACCCAAGCCAACATGCTGGGGTGAAACAGGGCCGAGGCTTCATCAAAACGGGTGTTGAAGACATTGCCCATCATGTCCACGTTCAACACCACCTGGTAGGTGTGGACAAAGTAGCTGGCCAGGCCGTTGCACAAGAGCAGCAGCACCGCCATGAGCTTGAAGAGCCGGCGCGACAGCAACAGGGGCAGGCCCAAGAGCAAGACCATCAACAGGGTCAGCAACACGCCCAAGGTGGCCAGGGTGCGCCAGCCTTCCCAGGTTTGCAGGTTCAGCTGGGCCGCGGCGTAGGCGAAGGTGGGCCACTGAAAGGCCAGGGCCGTGTAGGCGGTGTACAGCAGCAGGAACTGCCAGGGCTGCAGGGTGGGGCGGGTCAGCCCCCGCACCCAAGGGTTGCGCGGTTCTGGCGGGTCAGAAAAGCTCAGGCCGGCCACCGGGAAGCTTGGGAATGCGCGGGCATCTGCACCATGGGCGGAAGTTTACGGGGCCGCTGGCAGCACCTGGCCCTCACAGGCTCCAAATCCGACCCGGGCCGCGCCCGGCTTTTCACACCAGGCCCTCAAGGCCACCGTGTCGCCATCTTCCAAGAAGGTGCGCTGCTCGCCACCCGGCAAGCTCAGGGGCCGGCTGCCGCCGGTGGTCAGGTCAATCAGGGCGCCGGCTTCGCCCGCTTCCGGGCCCGAGAGCGTGCCCGTGCCCAGCAGGTCACCGGGCTGCAGGGGGCAACCACCCACGGTGTGGTGGGTGACCATTTGCGCCAGGGTCCAGTAGGCGTGTCTGTAGTTGGACTGCGCAATGGGTGAGGCTGCCTGGCCGGCTTGTCGCATGGCCGTGGTCTGCAGGCGCACATCGAGTTGAATGTCGAAGGCGCCCTGCTGGCGGTGCAGCGGGCTGTCCAGGTAGGGCAGCGGCTGGGGGTCGTCCGCCGGCCGGGTAAAGGGCAGGCGGAAGGGCGCCAAGGCCTCCAGCGTCACCACCCACGGCGACAGGCTGGTGGCGAAGTTCTTCGACAAGAAGGGCCCCAAGGGCTGGTACTCCCAACCTTGAATGTCGCGCGCGCTCCAATCGTTGAGCAGGCACAGGCCGAAGACATGGGCCTCGGCTTCATCAATGCCGATGGCTTGGCCCCTTTGGTTGCCGGGCCCAATGAACACCCCCAGTTCCAACTCGTAATCCAGGCGCTTGCAAGGCGCCAGCGACGGGCGCTGGGCCCCCGGTGGCATCAACTGCCCCTGCGGGCGTTGGAAACCCGTTCCTGAAATGATGAGGCTGGAGGCGCGCCCATGGTAGGCAATGGGCACCCACTTGTAGTTGGGCAGCAAGGGGTTGTCCGGCCTGAACAGCCGCCCGATATTGGTGGCATGGTGCACCGAGGTGTAGAAGTCGGTGTAGTCGCCCACCTGCGCCGGCAGATTGAACGCCGCCTGCGATTGCGGCACCAAGGCCGTGTATGGAAGCTTGGCTTGTGCCGGTGAGCCGGTGCGCAGCAGGTGCGACAGCGCGCGGCGCAGGGCGCTCCAGTGGGCGGGGCCCAAGGCCATGAGGCCATTCAGCCGGTCTTGCGCGGCGGCCGCCAGCGCCTGATGGGCCAAGGGGTCGCCTTCCGGGATCAGCTGGGCCTGCGCCACGGCGGCCAAGTCCAGCACCTGGTCTCCGATGGCCACCCCACCGCGCCAGGCTTCAGCAGTGCCCGCGCGGCGAAACACTGCAAAGGGCAGGTTCTGAATGGGAAAGTCGCAGCCCAGTGCTTGGGCGGTTTCCACCCAGCTGCGCAGGCTGGGGTCGTGGGTGTCGTTGGGCAGGGTCATGCGGTGGCCTCGCGGGCGTGGGCCAGCGCCTGGCGCAAGACGGCCAAGTCGCCGATGTGGTTGCTCAGCAGCAGGATCAAGCGCGCATTGAGCTGCAGGCTCTGCTCGTCACTCAGGCCTCGGTGGGCTTCGATCAGGGCTTGGTAGAAGTCGTCGCCCGCGCTGTAGTCGCGCAGCTCGCGCTGTCCGGCCTGGTGGAAGTTGGGGTTCAGGTTCAAGCCGCTCATGTCAGTTTCCCGTGGCACGCGCCAGGGCCTGTTCAATGGCCAGGGCACGCACACCGCGCCAACGCGCGGCGATGTGTTGATCCGGTCGCAGCAGCAGCGCCGTGCCCGGGGTGCCGTCACAGCGGCGCGCCGCCAGCCCTTGGTGGTCGTGCAGCAGCACCGCACCAAACTGCGCCTGCAACTGCTGCGCGGTCTGCGCGGCCGGCGGCGCTGCGCTCAGCACCACCGGCTGCGGGGCCAGCCCAGGGGCCGGTGCAGCCACAGCTTGCAGCGTGGCCAGGTCTTGAGCCGTTTGCTGCGAGGCGGCATCGTCGGTGAAGAGCAGCAGCGCAAACCGCCCACCCAGGTGCTGCAGCAGCCAGGTCGGCTGGCCGGCGTGCAGCACCGGCGCATCGTCCATCGGCGCGCCGGGGCCCATCCAGCCTTCATAGGGCGCGTCAGCGGCTGTGCTCAGCGGCGAGTGGGCATGGTGCGTGGGCACCGACAAGCGCCCGGAGTTCACCAACTTGCGCGCGAAGGGGTGGTGCTGGGCCAGCTGCAGGGCTGCGTCGCGAAAGGCCCGGCTGCAGGGGCTCTTGGGCGTGATGAAGTCGGTGGAGCGGGTCGAGTTCAAGATGTTCTCGTCGGCGGCCTCGCCGCGCTCGCGGCTGTAGCTGTGCAGCAGCGAAGGGGGAGACCAAGCCTTGATCACGGCCGCCAGCTTCCACATCAGGTTGTCTGCGTCTTGAATGCCCGAGTTTGCGCCGCGTGCGCCAAAGGGCGAGACCTGGTGGGCCGCATCGCCCGCGAACAGCACGTGGCCATGGTCAAAGCGCGCCATGCGTCGGCACTGGAAGGTGTAGACGCTCACCCATTCCAGTGCAAAGTCCACCTCGGGGCCCAGCATGGCCTGTATGCGCGGCGTAACCCGCTCCGGTTTCTTCTCTTCCTCGGGGTCTGCGTCCCATCCGAGCTGAAAGTCGATGCGCCAGACATCGTCTGCCTCACGGTGCAGCAAGACGCTTTGGTTACGGTGGAACGGAGGGTCGAACCAAAACCAGCGCTCGGCCGGGAAGGGGGCCTTCATCACCACATCGGCAATCAGAAAGCGGTCTTTGAAGACCTGGCCTTCCATGTCCAGGCCCATCATGCGCCGAAGGGGGCTGCGCGCACCGTCGCACACCACCAACCAATCGGTGCGCAAGGTGTACAGGCCTTCCGGGGTTTCGATGTCGAGCGTGGCGCCAGACGCATCCGGCCTCACCGCCACCACCTTGTGTTGCCAGCGGATGTCCACCCCAGCGGCCTGGCAGGCCTGTACCTGGAAGCGTTCCAGGTGGTACTGCTGCAGGTTCACCATGCCGGGGCGGTGGTGGTCGGGTTCGGGCAAGAGGTTGAAGTTGAAGACCTCGCGCTCGCCAAAGAAGGTGCGGCCCACATTCCAGGTGACGCCCTTGTTCACCACCGCCTCGCCCACGCCCAGGCGGTCCAGGATCTCCAAGGTGCGCTTGGCATAGCACAGGCCGCGCGAACCCACCGAGACGGTGTGGTCGTCGTCCAAGATGATGGCCGGCAGGCCGTGTGCCCGCGCGTCGAGTGCGGCGGCCATGCCCACGGGGCCAGCGCCCACGATGATCAGTGGGTGGGGGTGGACGCCCGCATCCGATGCGCCCATCTCCGGTGGGCGCCGGTACTCGAACCGCGGGTATTCAAAGGCAATGTGCATGAAAACCCCGCACCAGCAACGGCCGCACCCCTCAACCTTCCAAGGTTTCCCACATCTGACGGTCGCGCTCGGCCGTCCAGATGCGCGGGTGCGGATGCGCCGTGGCTTCGTCGTAGGCGCGGGTCACATCGAAAGGCATGCAGTGGTCAAAGATGACCCAGCTGCCGTACTTGGGCTTCAGGCGCTCATAGGTGGCGCGGTACACCGCCTGGAGGTCGCGGCCTGCGGTGGCGCCTTCTTTCACACAGGCATACAGGTCGCTGACGAATTCACGCGTGACCTGCAAGCCCTGTTCGACCTGATCGCGGCCCACCAGGGCCGGGCCGCGGCCGGGCACCAGGGCGCGAGGCTCCAAGGCGGCGATGTTGCGCAGGGTTTGGGGCCAATCCTGAAAGTAGGCATCGCCCGCATAGGGCGTGGCGTCGAACTCCACGAGGTCGCCTGAAAGCATGGCGCGCTCACCGGGCAGCCACACCACCGTGTCTCCCTTGGTGTGGCCCCGGCCCAGCTGCAGCTACTGAACTTCCAGCTTGCCCAGCCACAGCGTCATCTTGCCGCTGAAGGTGAGGGTGGGCCAGGTCAGGCCGGCCGGCACCGTCTCAACATTGCGAAACAGCCTCGGAAAGCGGCCGATTTCACTGGCCTTGTCCTGCTCGCCCCGCTCCACGATGAGGTCATACGTGTCTTGGCTGGCGATCACCTGCTGGCATCCCTCGGCCTTGTAGGCGCTGGCCCCCAAGACCCGCACCGCGTGGTAGTGGGTGAGCACGACATAGCGAATGGGTTTGTCGGTGACTTCGCGAATGCGGCGGATCACGTCAGCCGCCATGGCCGGCGTGGCCTGGGTGTCGGCCACCAAGACCGCATCGTCTCCGATGATGATGCCGGTGTTGGGGTCACCTTCGGCGGTGTAGGCCCAGGCGTGTTCAGAGATTTGGGTGAAGCTGACCTTCTTTTCTTCGAGGTCGGCCTGGGAGGCGAAGTGTTTGGTGCTCATGCGGTTCTCCGGATCGTGCAGCGCTCGATGGTTTGCAAGGAGCGAATTCATTTGCCTGAAGCCATGATACGGGCAGGATTCCTTATTGGCAAACGCATTTGCATGGTGCAAACTGCGTCTTCATGCCCGCCACACCTGCCCAAGATTCCCGAGCACCCGAGCGCCGGCCTGCTCAAGCGACCCCGCGACCACCAGGGCACGGGTCTGCTGCCACGGCCGATGCCGGCCAGCGGGCCGTGCAATCGGTGGAGGTGGGCGGCCGCCTGTTGCTGGCCTTGTCCGCCCACACCGGCCCCATGGGTCTGAAGGACCTGGCCCAGGCGGCCGGCATGAGCGCCGCGCGAGCACATCCGTATCTGGTGAGCTTCGGGCGCTTGGGCTTGGTCGAACAAGACCGCCACAGCGGCCGCTACGCCCTGGGCCCGGCAGCCCTGCAAATGGGCCTGACGGCCCTGCACCAGCAAGATGCGGTGCGCACCGCCGAAGGCCGGGCCGAACGCCTGGCCCAGCAAACTGGTCATGCGGTGGCCGTGGCGGTGTGGGGGAACTTCGGGCCCACCGTGGTGCGCCTGATCGAGGCGCGCCAGCCCCTGCTGATTTCCATGCGGGCCGGCACGGTGATGAGCCTGATGCACACGGCCACAGGCCGTGCCTTCGCCTCCAGCCTCACCCCGGACCGGCTGCGCCTGGCGCTGGCTGCGCCAACGGGGGCCGTCGGCGACCCTCCCGCTCGACCGATCAAGCCAGGCCCACACGAGCAGGCCTTGGTGGAAGCGGCCCGAAAAGACGTGCGGCTGCACGGCGTGGTGCGGTCCAAAGGGCGCCCCATCCCCGGGGTGAACGCCTTCAGCGCGCCCTGCTTGGACCATCTGGGCGAGCCGGCCGTGGTGATCACCCTGCTCGACCGCGAAGAACAACTGCCGGTGGAGTGGTCCAGCCCCAGCGCACAGGCCTTGCGCGACGCCGCCTTTGAGGTGTCGAGTCGATTGGGATGGCGTGGTGCTGCCCCTGAGTCCTGATTCGCCCTTTTACAGCCTGAGCGACCTGGTGCGCGCGCATGGCCAGGCGCGTCCGCAGGCGATGGCCCTGGTGGACGAACACAAGCGTTGGACGTATGCGCGCCTGAACGAGGTGGCCGACGCGGTGGCGTCTGAGCTTCAGCAGCGCGGCATTAAGCCTGGACAGGCGGTGGCCCTGTGCGCCGCCAACAGTGTGGCTGCAGCCGCGGTCTTCGTGGGCGTGCTGCGCGCTGGCGCCGTGGTGGTGCCCCTGCCCAGCACCCTGGAAGCTGCGTCTTGGGGGGCCATGCTGCGCGACAGTGCAGCGGTGCTGCTGTGGGCCGATGAAGCGGGCCAAACACTGGCCCGCGCGGCTGGCTACCGCGGTGACGTGATCGGCCTGGAAGCCTTGCCTGCCCTGGAAGGCCGCAGGGGTCCGCCCCAGCCCTGGGCCTCACGGGCCGAGGAGGCTTTCAACATCATCTATTCATCGGGCACCACAGGCCTGCCCAAGGGCATCGTGCAGTCCCACGGCATGCGCTGGGCGCATGTGCGGCGCGGCATGGCCTACGGCTACGGACCGCACAGCCGCACGCTGCTGTCCACCCCGCTGTACTCCAACACCACCCTGGTGGCCTTCGCCCCCACCTTGGGCCTGGGCGGCTGCGCGCACCTGATGCAGCGCTTTGATGCCGCAGCTTGGCTGGCCACCGCACAGCGTGACCGCATCACGCACACGATGCTGGTGCCGGTGCAGTACAGCCGGCTGCTGGCGCACGCCGACTTTGACCGCACCGATCTGTCTTCATTTGAGATGAAGTTCTGCACCAGCGCCCCGTTTTCGGCCGCCCTAAAGGCCGAGGTGCTGCGCCGCTGGCCTGGCGGGCTGGTGGAGGTGTACGGCATGACCGAAGGCGGCGGTGCGTGCATCCTTGAAGCGCACCGCCACCCCAACAAGCTGCACACCGTGGGCACACCGGGCGTGGGCCATGACATTCGCCTGATTGATGAGGCGGGGCTTGAATTGCCCGGGCCCTGGAACGGACAAGGGTCGAATGCGCACACCGCGCAGATCACCGGCGAGGTGGTGGGCCGGTCGCCCGGCATGATGAGCGGCTACCACGGAAGGGCCGACCTCACCGCCCAAGCGCTGTGGCACGACGACCAAGGCCGCGCCTACATCCGCACAGGCGATGTGGGCCGCTTCGATGAAGACGGCTTTCTCATCTTGATAGACCGCCGCAAGGACATGTTGATCAGCGGCGGCTTCAATGTCTACCCCAGCGACCTCGAAGCCCTGCTGCGCCAACACCCCGCAGTGGCCGATGCTGCGGTGGTCGGCGTGCCTTCAGCCCGTTGGGGGGAAACACCGGTGGCATGGGTGGTGCTGCGAACGGGTGGAGGGTTGCCGCGGGACGGGGCGACAAGCCCGCTGTTGGGGGTGGCGCCCGTGGATTCTGCGTTGGGATCTGCGTCGGCACCGGCTTCGGCATCTGCGTCTGCATCAGAGCCGCCAGCGGCAGCGGCATCCGCCCCAGACGAGCGAACCCTGTTGGAGTGGTTCAACGCCCGCTGCGGCAAGCTGCAGCGCTTGGCGGGCCTGGCCTTCATCGAGGAGCTGCCGCGAAGCGCGATTGGCAAGGTGCTCAAGCGCGAGTTGCGCGATCAGTGGACGATGAC